>CAMPVF010000005.1 GCA_946997485.1 uncultured Atopobium sp. | reverse complement strand
TGCAAATGGTGGAGACGATGGGGGTCGAACCCACGACCTCAGGCTTGCAAAGCCCGCGCTCTCCCAACTGAGCTACGTCCCCAAATGGGTGCTTCACACATTTTATAACCACCCCAGCGAGTTTTGATAACCGCCACTGGGGTGACTATCTCAAAATGTGGTGGACCCGACAAGGCTCGAACTTGTGACCTCCCGGTTATCAGCCGGACGCTCTGACCAACTGAGCTACGAGTCCAAGGCAAAAAAATATATTACGCAATGCGCGCGCACTCGTCAAGCACTTTTTTGCGAGGCTGTGCGAAGGCGGGTGTCTTCACAAAACCACTATGATTTTGGAGTGGTTTGCGCTGGCGGCATATTGGGAGTGTTGTGGGTGGTAGTAATGCGACGGCGCGCGGAAGCGGGCAGATACGCTACTATATACACATACCAATGCGCATATCAATGCTTTACCTTTTGCTTACTTTTCGTGATTGGATGCTTATGAAAAACGATGCACACACTAGTGAATATAACACCAGTTGCAACAATGGCAGCGATAACAACAAACAGGGCTCGTGCAACACTGCGGATGCACACGACACCACCACACCCGTGCGGGCGTACGTGTATAGCGTGGTTATGTGCCGTGGTAAAGCGCCTTCGGTTGTAATGCTTTCTTGCGGTGATAAGGGTGAGTTTGTACCCATTGACGTGGGTGAATTTGAAGCGCGCACTATTGGATATTTTTTGGAAGTACTCGCAAAACGGCAGGCTGCGGCACAAAACAGCGGCGCGCAAGAAGCCGCAACGCGCGATCATGATTTTTCCTGGGCTAACGCATCGGACGCTGATGACATTGCATTAAGCCCCTACTCCGCACTTTTTTCGGTATTACACATGGCGCAGCTTACCTGTAAGCAGTGTCTGCTTTATAACGTAGAAGGTTCGCACTTTTTTGCGGGCGCAAGCCTCGTGCGCGAGGAGCCGGAGCCTAAAGAGCATGAACAGGTGCAAAGTAGAAGTGAGATTGCAAACGCAATGCATGAGCGTCTTGCAGCGGCGTTTGCACAGGCACGAGCGGCAGAAGCGATTGAAGATGGTCGAGCGCGTAAGGGTGATGCTGCAGCTGCTGGTGCTACCGGCGCTGCTGGTGCGGACGCGGAACAATGGCTTGAGCTGCGTGCAAGCGACGCGATTGTTATGGCACTCTATTTTAATAGGCCGCTTTTGATAATGCCGCAGGTTGTTGAGCGTGCACACATTGAAAAACCGCAGTTTGAGTAGTAGTTGCAAGAATACCACGTGCAAAGAAACCACTCGTTATACATACTCGCGTACCCCGTATACACCAACGCCTGCATGCATGTCACACGCAGGCGTTTTGCTAAGTAGTACTAAGCAGTGTATGTGCGCTGTGCGGTTAGCGCGCGCGATTACTCATCGTCATCAATAAGATTTTCGTCAAACTCCTCTTCACCACCAATATTTACCTCGTCGGCTTCAGCGGGGTCGGCATCAGACGCGGGCGCTGTGGCAAAGGCAAGCGGCAGCGTTGGCTGGTTTTTATCGGCAGCTTGCGTGTGCGACGACTTCTTTTTTGCTACCATGCGCGCCATAGCACTTACGTGGTCGGTGCTTGAGAGGTTCATAATCTTTACGCCTTGCGTAGCGCGGCCAGAGCTTGAAATGTCCATGCTCTTAACGCGAATCATAACGCCCTCTTCAGACATAATCATAAGCTCGTGCTGCGGACCTACCACGCGGCAGGCAACAAGCGCGCCTTTTTTGCTGGTCATGGCAATGGTAGTTACGCCTTGACCGCCTCGGTGCTGCAGCGAGTACTCGCTAATAGGCGTACGTTTGCCGTAGCCGTTTTCGGTAATTACCAGCAAATCGCCCTTGCCGTTGGAAATTTCCATGCCAAGCATGTACGCGTTGTTTTTAAGGCTAATGCCCTTCACGCCGCTTGTGTTACGGCTCGTGGGGCGCACGTCTTCCTCACTAAACATAATGGCTTTACCTGCGCTTGTGCACAAAATAATGCGGTTTCCTTCGCACACACGACGCACGTTTACCAGCTCATCGCCGTCTTTAAGGTTAATGGCGATAAGCCCGTCGCGACGACTTTTGTCGTACTCGGCAATGGCTGTTTTCTTTACCATACCCTGCTTGGTAGCAAACACCAAATACTGGTTGTCTGGGAAATCGCGGGTGGTGATAACGGCGGTTGGGTGCTCGTCCTCGGCAAGCGGCAGCACGTTTACCAGCGCACTTCCGCGCGATGTGCGCGAGCCAACAGGTAGCTCGTGTACCTTGAGACGGTACACCTTACCTTTGTTGGTAAAGAACAGCACGTAATCGTGGGTAGACGCCACAAACAAGTCTTCTACAAAGTCATTGTCTTTAAGCGAAAGGCCCTGCACACCCTTGCCGCCGCGCTTTTGCGCGCGGTAGGTGGCAACCGGCAGGCGCTTAATGTAACTTGAGTGCGTAACGGTAATAACCATGTCCTCTTCGGTGATAAGGTCTTCAACATCGAGGATTTGCGCTTCGTTGGTTGAAATTTTTGTGCGGCGGGGCGACGCGTAGCGCTCGGCAATTTGCATGAGCTCTTCTTTAATAACTTCGAGCATTTTTTCAGGATTTTGCAACAAATCGGTAAGATATGCAATTTGTTTGTATAGCTCGTCAATTTGGGCAGCAAGCTCATCGCGGGCAAGACCGGTAAGACGGCGCAAGCGCATTTGCAAAATTGCTTCACCCTGAATGTCGTCGATACCAAAACGCTCGCTCATGCGGCTTTTTGCCTCGGCATCGTCTTTTGACGAGCGAATAATGTGCACCACTTCGTCGATATTATCAACCGCAATAAGTAGGCCTTCCAAAATGTGCACGCGTTTTTGTGCACGGGCAAGGTCGAACTTGGTGCGGCGAGTAACCACGTCTTGCTGGTGCTTTATGTAGTAGCGAATCATGTCGTGTAGGCTTAACGTGCGTGGCACACCGTCTACCAGGGCAATGTCAATAACACTAAAGCTCGTTTGGAGCTGTGTGCGCTTGTAGAGGTTGTTGAGCACCACCTGCGGCACAGCACCTTGCTTAAGGTCGATAACAATGCGCATACCCTTGCGGTTTGATTCGTCGCGCATGTCGGAGATGCCTTCGATTTTCTTTTCGTTTACCTGCTGCGCGATGCGCTCCTGAAGCAGGGATTTGTTTACCTGATAAGGAATTTCGGTAATAACAAGACGCTGCCTGCCTGCGCGACCCGTGTTTTCGATATGCACTTTTGAGCGAATGGTAAGGGTGCCGCGGCCTGTTTTATAGGCATCTTTAATGCCGTCGGTGCCCATGATAATGCCACCTGTTGGGAAATCGGGGCCAGGCAAACATGCCATAAGGTCCTCGAGCGTGGAGTTGGGGTTGTCAATCATGCAGCACACTGCGCGCGCAACTTCTTGCAGGTTGTGGGGCGGTACGTTGGTTGCCATACCAACAGCAATACCATTTGAGCCGTTTACCAGCAGGTTTGGAAAACGCGCGGGCAGCACAGCGGGCTCTTGCAGTGATTCGTCGTAGTTAGGTTGCAAATCGACGGTTTCTTTGTCGAGATCGCGGAGCATATCCATAGCGGCATGTGTAAGACGCGACTCGGTGTAACGCATAGCTGCAGCAGGGTCGCCGTCGATAGAACCAAAGTTACCGTGGCCGTCGATAAGGGGCAGACGCATTGAAAAGTCTTGCGCCATACGCACCATTGCTTCGTAGATGGATGAGTCGCCGTGTGGGTGGTACTTACCCATTACTTCACCCACGGTCCATGCCGACTTTTTGTGAGGACGACTTGGCACAATGTGTGCCTCGTTCATGGCGTACAAAATGCGGCGGTGCACCGGCTTTAAGCCATCGCGCACATCGGGCAGGGCGCGCGCAACGATAACCGACATAGAGTATTCCAAAAACGACGCTTTCATTTCTTCGGAAAGGTCGGTTGGCTTAAGCGTGCCGCCGTGAATGTCCGACAAATCAAGGCGCGTACCAGCCTCATCGGTAAGCGTGTGGCTTAGGTTTGCACCGGCAAGGTTAAGAAGCTCGTCTTGCTGGTTGGGGGCATCGAGGTTGTCGAGATCGTCGGTGTCGGTGTCGTCGTCTACGTCGTCATCGTCTGTTGCGTCGGTGTTGGTAGCGGCGTCGGCGTCATCCGCTGCGTCATCTACTGCGTCGTCGCTGGCATCCATGTCGCGTAAGAGATCGTTGAGGCTGTCGCTATCAGCGCGGCCGCTTTGGTCGCCTGGATTAGTGTTGTTTGCACTGGTATTGCTACCAGCGCTATCGCCGGTAAAACCGCCCGTTACATCATCATCGTGATTGACAGATGATGGGTTGTTGTGTGTATCGTTTGCCAATGTGGCACCTTTCTTTTGCCTGCGCTTGCAATGTGGTGTGAGCGCATGTTTCACAAAAAACGCTTAATTACAAGGTGTATAACCCGTGTTTAAAACTTAGCAGCACATACATAATGCCTGGTAAACACAGGTGTAATACGCACCTTCCATTAAATATCCAAGAAACGTACGTCTTTTGCGTGTGTTTGAATAAAGTCTTTACGCTTTTCTACCTGAGAACCCATAAGGTTGGCAACAGCGCGCTCAGCGTCGCGGGCATCCTCGATAGTAACGCGCAACATAATGCGGTTTTTTGGCTCCATCGTGGTGCTCCACAACTGCTCGGGGTCCATTTCACCTAAACCTTTATAGCGCTGAACCGTGTATTTGCTGGGGTCGTCGTACTCGCGCGCTTCAATTGCAAGCTCTTCATCGGTGTACAGGTACTTACCATACTTTTTGCCTTTTGCTTTTATTTGATAGAGTGGCGGCTGCGCAACGTAAATAAACCCAGCATCTACCAGCGGTTTCATATATCTATAGAAGAAGGTAAGGAGCAAAATACGAATGTGTGCGCCATCAACATCAGCATCGGTCATAATTACAATTTTGTGGTAGCGCGCTTTTTCGATATTAAATTCGTTGCCTACACCCGTGCCAATTGCCGTGATAAGCGAGGTAATAGTTTCGGACGAAAGTGCTCTATCCTGCTGTACGCGCTCCACGTTAAGAATTTTACCACGCAACGGAAGCACCGCCTGAATGGATCGGTCACGCGCCATTTTTGCGGAACCACCTGCGGAATCACCCTCAACAATAAACAGCTCTGTCATTTCGGCATCGCGCACCGAGCAATCGGCAAGCTTACCGGGCAGGGAGGCGCTTTCGAGCAAACCTTTGCGGCGTGCCACTTGACGCGCTTTTTGCGCAGCTAAACGACCCTTTGCCGCCTGCGCTGCTTTTTTGAAAATTTCTTTTGCTTGGTTGGGGTGCTCTTCAAAATATTCAGTAAGCCCAGCCGCAACAATTTTGTTGGTAAGCGAGCGCATGTAGGAGCTTCCGAGCTTGGCTTTTGTTTGGCCTTCAAACTGCGGATCGGGCAGCTTTACCGAAATAACCGCACACAACCCCTCACGAATGTCGTCGCCTGTAAGGTTTGAATCTTTTTCTTTAAGCAGGTTGTGGGCACGTGCGTAGTCGTTTACGGTTTTAGTAAGCGCGCTGCGGAACCCCTCAAGGTGCATGCCGCCTTCATCGGTGTAAATATCGTTTGCAAACGACATTACATATTCTGAATAGCTGGTATTCCACTGAATTGCAACTTCTACCTCGCCTTTTTGTGTAAGTGGCGCCGATTCATCCGACTGCCCCTCAATATAAATTGGTGTGGTAAGACCAGGTAGAGGTGTTTTTTCTTCGTTTAAGAATTTAACAAAGTCAACAATACCACCTGAGTAGCAATACTCTTCTACGCGCGGGGTTTCCTCGCGCTCATCGGTTATGCGAATATGCAGGTTTTTGTTGAGAAATGCTGTTTCTTGCAGGCGATTTTGCAAGGTTTCAAAATTGTATACCGTGGTTTCAAAAATAAGGTCGTCGGGCCAAAATGTAATGGTAGTACCTGTTTTTGACGAGGTGCCAATTTGCTGCATTTTTTTTGTTACTTTGCCGCGCTCAAACTCCATTTGGAAAATGCCGCCGTCGCGCTCAACCGTTGCAATAAGGCGCTTTGAAAGTGCGTTTACTACCGAAACACCAACGCCGTGAAGACCGCCTGATACTTTGTAGGCTGCGTTGTCAAACTTGCCGCCCGCGTGCAAAATAGTGAGTACTACCTCGAGCGTTGGAATTTTCTTTTGCGGGTGAATTTCTACGGGGATACCGCGACCGTTGTCTTTTACTGAAATAGAATTATCGGGATGAACGGTAACTTCGATAGATGTACAAAAGCCTGCCATAGCTTCGTCCACCGAGTTATCAACAATCTCCCATACAAGGTGATGCAAACCGGCAGCAGACGTAGTACCAATGTACATACCTGGACGCTTACGCACAGGGTCGAGGCCTTCGAGTACTTTAATTTCGTTACCGGTATATGAGTTTGATGGTGTAGTCACGCATTCCTCCTTTTGATAGATAGTTGTATTTTACGCTAGTTTTGCGGGTGATTTTTTGCAGTTTTGGTTTTAGCGGTGTTTTGCGTAAAAATACTATGAGCTGTGCACAAATCGCAGTGGCAGTGCGGTATAAAATCGCGCTTAACGCAAAAATTTTAGTGTGTTTGGGCGCAGGCGTTTGGGTGTGAGGATATACACGCTATCCACGCGCAAGGTACTTTGACGCGCGTTTTATGCGGGGCGCGGCGGGTATTTTGAATGCTTAAACTCAATATCGCACACCACAAACCCAACCGCAGCAAGCTTCTCAATGTACAGCTCTTTATTAATAGTAAAATCGGCAAGCATAGGTGAAGAATCGATATAAACACCGAGCTTACGGGGGGTATTCGGCGCATGTTTAAATACAAACACACCACACACGTGTGCGCGCTCAGCGCTCGAAAGAACGCTAAATAGTGCATGGTGTGCGCGGGCAGCTTCGGTAAGCTTGGTATTTACCTGCGGGTTTTGCAACGTGTCGTGCAAAATATCTTTAAGACTTTGCGGCCGGCGCGGTTTATACTGATGTGCGCCCAGCTCACGATATATGTTTGATGGGTGTGTTTGCGTCATATAAATCAACAACCTTTGCACGCGCTTGTATTTCGGGTAAAAAATACCCAAGATTTGTGGTTGTAATTATAGCTTGGATGCCATTATGTATGAGTGAAAAAATGGTGTTACGGCGCAGCTCATCAAGCTCACTCATAACATCATCTAGCAGCAAAATAGGGTAAATGCCGTGGATTTCGTGGGTGAGCAGCACCTGCGCAATTTTTATAGCAAGAATGATTGAGCGCTGTTGTCCTTGTGAGGCACAGGTGCGGGCATCCATACCGTTAATAAAAAATTGTACGTCGTCGCGCTGCGGACCTAACAGTGTTTGCAGTCGCTGCGCTTCTAGGTTTTGCACCTGTGGTTGAAGTGCTGAAAAGAGGGTGTACAGCTCATCTTTTGTGGGTGTTTGCCCAGGTAAAAAGGGCGTGTGAGCAAGTTTAGATGTGGTTGGAGTCACGTGCGCGGGCAAGCGCAGCCACGATGGCACATACTGGTAGGTAAGTGTTTCGCTGGGTGCAATCGTGCGATATACATCGGTTATATGTGTGTAAAGCCGCTCCAGAAGTCGCATACGCGCATACATAAGTGCCGCAGCGCCGCGCATAAACGACTCATCCCATGCCGCGCGTACATCATGTGATATGAGCTGCTTAAGGAGGATATTTCTTTGTTCAACACAATGTGTATAGGTAGTGTATATGTGTTGGTACTCGCGGGTGATTGTTTTTGCAAACATGTCAAACTCATCACGGCGCGCTTTTGCTGATTGTTTAATACACTGCAGGTCGTCGGGGGTAAACACAATGGATGGCGCATATGCTGAGAGCGTGTATGGCCGCGCCGGTTTACCATTTGCAAAAAGTGTGCGTTTAGCGCGTGGTATTGGTACATGCTCGGATGAAGTTATAGGTGTAGGAGCTTCAACTTTACACGCAAGGGTAATAGTACGCGCGGCGTCAATAAGCGTTGCGGTGGCGCTGCAACGTGATGCACCTTGTGATATGCAGGCTGCAGCGGGCGTATGTTTAAAACTTACCCCAGTTGTGCACTGGTGAATAGCTTCGATAATATTTGTTTTGCCTGCAGCATTTGGACCATACAAAATGGTTGCGGCTGGCGAAAACTCAAGTGTTGCTGAAGCAATGTTTTTCCAGTTATACAGTTGTAGCTGTTGTAACACCAAACTCATGATTGCGCGCAAACAGTGATGGAGCGGGTTAATTGGTGCGCAGCGGAATGAGCAGGCACTGGTAGTTAATGGTGCCAAACGATTTCACAACAATGGGCTGCATGTTGTCTACAATTTCGAACGTAATTTCGTCTTTGTTGGTGCACGATTTAGTACATTCGGTAATAAACTGGTAGTTCATTGAGAATTGCACGGGTGCACCCTCAATATGCACGGCAAACTCCTCTTGCGAGGTGCCATACTCAACGGAATCGGCTTTAAGGGTAAGTGTTTGTGTTTGCGGATTAATATCAAACACCACGCCTAAATCGCTGTTGGTAGTAACAAGCGCAACGCGGCGAATAACTGCGGAAAGCTCAGTTGGATTGCAGGTAAGTTTTGTTGCGCAGGTAGTTAGAAAGAGGTTTTTAAAATTGGGGAACATACCTTCAATTTTAAGAGTAACAAAGGTGGTGTTTTCGCAGCTAAACACTATTTGGTTATCGCACAATCCCAAGGTAATAGTGTCTGTAAGTGACGGTAGTGACAACAGCTCGTGAAATGCAGTTGCGGGAATAATTGCGTTAAATTCTTCGGTTAAGCTTGATGTTTCGGTACTTGTGTCGATAATTACCAACCGGTGTGAATCGGTGGCATACATCGACAGTTTATTTTCGTGTGCAACCAGCGTAATGCCTGATAAAATGGGGTTTGCGATGTCGTCTTTTGTAACGCGGAACACTTTATCTACCATTGAGGTAAGTAGGCTGGTTGGAAGCTCAACTACTTGATTGGGGTTAAGCACAGGAAATTCTGGGAAATCCTCGGGGTTAAGCGTTGCTAGAGTAAAGCTTGCTTTTTGGCAGGTAAGCTGTGCTTGAGTATCGGTTGAAGTAAGCGTAATTGCAGCGTCGGGCAGGTTTTTTACAATTTTAAGCAGGAGTGCACCCGATACCACAACACTTCCTTCTTCTTCAACGGCAGCAGAAATTGCATGCTTAATAGAAACTTTAAGATCGGTTGTTTGCAGGGTAAGGGTGCCCTCACTTGCATGAATATACACACCTGCAAGGATTGCCATCGTGTTTTGCGAGGATAATCCCCTACAAACAATTGAAAGCGCTTGGTTAAACGATGTTTGGCTAACCGAAAACTTCATGGTGTCTCCTTTGATTGGTGTTGGTTGTAGTATACGCCTTGCAGCGTTTGTATGGTTGAGAGGTTGTGTGTTTGTTTTACGCTCGTTTATTGTAGCGTGCATGCGTACTGCAAGCTAGAACGGCGTCGCTTGTAAATTTTGCAGCGCCGCCCCTATTCTTATTTATATTTATATACTTACGTAAAAGATAAGTAATAATATGCTTTGTTGAAATGTTAATAACTTACATTTGTGCAGCATATTGCTTAAAAATTACACTTCAAATATGTAACATCTTTTTATCATTTTCAACGTACATACCGCTTTGGAAAAAACTTTCATAACAAAATTGCCAGTTTTCATCATACATAATCATGTTATTAACAGAGTTTTAAACATGGTTATTGTTACAGTACACCGGTTATAATCGCTTGTTACTCCTGTATTTCTTGTTTTATAGAAACGAGCCTGTCGTAAAACAAACGATCTTCTTTCTTTTTAGTATTTACCCAGGTAATACTATGTTTTATAGTGGCATGCGTGCGATTTCCAAACTTATCACCAATATCGGCAAGTGTACTATCAGTAAGTTCGCGAATGAGCCAAATGCACACATGACGCGGCTCCATAAGCTCCTTATTGCGCTTATTTCCAATAAGATCTTTATGATCTACACCATATCTCATTTCAATTACGTGTTGTACCTGCTCCATTGTTACCGTTTTTTGTTGCTTTGGCCATTTTTTCTCAGCAATTGCCAAAATATCAGCATCGGTAAGCTGTTTTTTAAGGTGTTTAAGACGACCCGCTTGCATTAAACACGTGTGAACAAACCCTTCAATAACACGAATATTACTGCCCGCCAAGCGCGCCATATATGCCCTCTGTTCAGGTGTTATAGTGCCAAGCATATCTTTTTCAGCATTATTTTCTGCATCGTGGTGCATGTAATCGTAAAAGCTGTTAATAAGGTTATATTTAAGCTCGTAGTTAGGCACCTGAATAGTTACCGTAACACCCGAATCCATACGGCTTGTTTCACGCTCATCAAACTTACTCTCGCCCATTTGCAACTCTTGCGGGCTTCTATCGGCAGCAAGTACAATTTGTTTACCACTTGCCATCAACGTGTTAAATGTGTCAAAGAAAAACTTAATAGTACCTGCTGCTGTGCGCATGTTTTGTATGTCGTCGATAATAAGCACGTCAACATGCTTGTAGCGCTCGTACAGTGCCCCTTTATGTTCTATCGACTGCCATGCGCGCGTGTATTCATCCACAAACTCTGTTGCTGTTTTATATATACACACACGCTCAGGATCGTTTTGAATAATGTAATTTTGAATAGCACGAAGCAAGTGCGTTTTACCAAGCCCGCTTTTACTATAAATAAAAAGCGGGTTATACGACTGGCTATTAATACCGCACGCTACCTGCTGCGCAGCTTGGAATGCAAACATGTTTTCTTCACCCTGCACAAACCTATCAAACGTAAGTTTTGAGCCAACAACATTTGGAACTGCCTCTTGATATGGGTTTTTATGCGTGTTTGCGTGCGTTTTAGAGGTTGTTTGCGCAGACTCCTGAGAGTTTGCGGGCGCATAAGAATTTGCAGGCGCGCTCGTGTGCGCGGCATCTGCATTATCTGCATTACTCATATTACCTGCAGTTATACCTGCATCTATGCTCGCGTGCCGTTTTTCTTCGCGCAACAACTCATCTTTTGTTACACGAGTTTCAACGCTTATAAGTTTAGCCGTCGGTTTTTTTTTAGACAAACGCACACCTTTTTTAGCAGGTGCAGTCGTTTTGCCACTCGCTCGTTTTTCTGATTGTTGCTGCGCTTGCTGCTGTTTTTTTGCTTCCGCTTCCATGCGTGCTCTATATGCCAAATATTGCTGGTTTACTTCTTCGGCGTTAAGCGTAGTTCCTTGTTGCAATATGTTAATTGTTTCAAGGAAATGCAGGTAATCTGCAAAAAAGTCAGGATTCCCACCATTTGTGGTATTTTCGCTGTTTGTGCTAGATGAATATTCATCATAAGACTGCCTTATTGCGTTATCTTCTTCATCTAACTCAGCGTTTTCTTGAAGATAATCCCGCTCGTCGTCATCATCATTTGCATCTTCTTGATTAATATCAACATCATCTACATCAGAACCATAGCCATAATCCTGCAACTTTGGAAACTTAGCGGCTTCTTCTGTAGAAACAAGCTCAATAGTAATGTGAATATGGCGCCCGGCAACTTCTTGCAAATATCCCTCAATAACACCGCGGTGTTCCCGTATTTTTTTGCGGGTAAATGTATAAGGTGTATACAATGTGAGCGTATCATCAGTAAGGTTGCCCACGCCGCAATTACGAAGGATAGAAAGAATTGATGGAAGGTAGCCATCATTATCTAAAAATTCAACACAATCTTCCCACAGCATAAACGCCGGTTGTAGTGTGACGTCAGACTCGTTTGATGACGCCTGCATGTCATCATTATTGGGTGCATCCTTCACGGCAAACTCCTTTACCTAGTGCGTATACCTGTTGGTTTTTGATATTGTACTATGAATATCGTATATCTGTTTGGCTATTGTACTGTATGGTTTGTAGTAAGCGCTAAACGGTATAGTGTTTATCATTATACGCACAAACCCAGCTGCATAGGTGCTTAAAGCGGTGTAATGTTATGTTGGCGCACAAACTCCTGACCAAGCTGTGTTAACGTGCGCTTTTGCTCTTTTGCCGCACGATGTAATACACCCATAGTTTCAAGGCTTTGCAGCT
Source organism: uncultured Atopobium sp. (assembly GCA_946997485.1). Taxonomy (GTDB): domain Bacteria; phylum Actinomycetota; class Coriobacteriia; order Coriobacteriales; family Atopobiaceae; genus Fannyhessea. Next base: position 96,697 of record CAMPVF010000005.1, on the reverse strand, counting down.
CCCGTGACCACGTTGGTTGAGAAAATCCAAACATCCGCGCAAGTTCGCTTGGGCCTATCGCGCCATAGGTGCTCACGGCACGAAGTACGCACACTGCGCGCTCTGACAAACCTAGCGTTGCAGGTTGTGCGGTGGGCTGCATGTTAGGCTGTGTGTTGGGCTGTGGTGCTGGCATTGGTGCAGGTAGGTGGCCTGTGTATGCAGGGTTTACAGAGGTTTGGTTTACGGCTGCGGTGTTTGCGTATGGATTGGTTGGGTATATGGGCTGCGCGTATACCGGTTGTGGATATACGGGCTGCGTATATGGTTGCTGCGAATATGCAGGTGCAGCAAGCGTTTCTTGAGCTGTGTACTGCGTGTACGGTTGCTGGTGTACTTGCTGAACTTGTTGCACTTGTTGCGCCGGAAGCGTTGCTACCTGCGCGTTAGATTGGTTTTCTTTACCGTTTGTATCCTCGTTTGTATGCGCGTTAAGCGTAACAATGGTGCCACCTGCAATATTATCTTCTACCACAATACTTCCGTGCGTTTGTTCCATATATGCACGTACATATGGTAATCCCGAGCCCACACCGCGTATAAACTTTTTCATGTCTTGGGTTGCGCTGGTAGTTCCAAACGCAAAGGCTTTTTCCTTTTCTTTTATACCTGGCCCCTGGTCGGCAAAGCGAATCGTGTTGCCATGGTTAAGAATGCTTATTGTTGGTTCAACAAAATACGCATGAATAAAGTTTTCAACAATTTCGCGAATAACCATGAACGGAATAGAACTTCCCTGCTCACTGGCGAGTTTTGCCACCGTTGCGGTAATTTCTTCGAGGTATTCACGGGTATTGCACGGGTTGATAACAACCACCCGCGGCTGCGCGTACGGGGTATCAACAACTGCAATACGCGCTGCATACGTGGGGGTAAGTGCATCGTTTGGCTGTGGTGTAGCTTTTGAGCTGATATGTTGTTGTTCGTCGTTGTCGTTTTCTACAAACGGATAAAACGCATGCGCCATAATCCCCCTTTATGCGTTGTTATTGGTTGTTTGTGTATGTTTATCTTACACGAATAGTTGCCGTGTGTTTGGTAAAGTTTTCAACAATTGTTCAACATTTGTTCAAAAGTATTCAGGCTGAAATAAACGCGTATGAAAGTTTTCAACAATTGATGAACAAATGTTAATAACATGGTGAATAACAGGATTTAATAGTGAATAAAACATGAAAGAGAATTAATAAACATGCAGGTAATACCTTGTAAATTTCACGATGTATGCGTATACCCTGCAGATGGTATGCACTGAATAGACACCTGTATAAACATGTGAAACATGGGATTTGGGTTGCTATAACGTGCGTGGCTGTTGCATAGCATGAGTGATACGGGTTTTCTTCAAACAATAACCACAACACTACGGATGAAACGATACGCACATATAAAAATATGCGTTTATACAAGAAAACAATTGACTACACCTGCACAAACACCTATACTTTTTTAGCTTGTCAGAGCAATATAGATAATTACTTGTGGTTATTGTTATAAAGGGGTTTTATTATGAAACGCACTTATCAACCAAATAAATCGAAGCGTGCTAAGTCACACGGTTTTCGTGCTCGCATGGCTACTAAGGGTGGCCGCCTGGTGCTTGCACGTCGTCGCGCCAAGGGTCGCAAGCGTTTGTGTGTAAGCATCTAAGTATTTAGGCTCGATAGATATGAAGACCATAAAGTCTAAAATCGACTTTAATAAGGTCTACATGTGTGGAAGGCAGCTTCGCGGTAAGTACGTTCGTGTTGTGTATACCAACGGGACGCTTCCGTATGCACGTGTTGCTTTTGCTGCAGGAAAGCGCATTGGCACAGCTCCATTGCGCAATAGGTGTAAGCGCTTGCTGCGCGCAGCGGTGCGCAACATGGTGCCTACAACATTTTCTGCAGGGTACAACTTCTTGTTTTTTGCTACGAGTGCAACACAATATGCTCACCCGGCATCTATCGCTAAAGAACTTACTCGCCTTATAGGAACAATTCGCGATACAAAACCACCTTTATAGCTAAAGGTGGTTTTACGTATACATGCAGCGTGTACGGTGTATATGCCGCATGTATACACAGATAAAAGGCAGCAACATATGGCTCAGGCGCAACAAACACAATGTGCAGGTACAACAGGGTTACACGCCCCGCGCGTGCCACAAACGCGCGCTGCGGGTGCGCGTGTGCTTGCTATGCTTTGTGCATGTATCCATCTTTACCAGCGTTTTAGCTCGGTGTATTTACGTGCGCATTGTATTTATGAGCCAACGTGTTCGCAATATGCGCTCTTAGCGCTTGAGCGTTATGGCATTGCGCGCGGTTTATGGCTTGCACTTAAACGCTTGTGTCGCTGTCATCCATTTCATGCCGGTGGATACGATCCGCTTGTTTAGCTTGTTTAACACGCCTAGCATGCGTACATGCTTAGCATAGGTGAGCTACTAATTTGCTTTCGGAGGGGCTATGTGGGACATTTTTATTACCTTACTTACCCAGGTGCTTGAAGGTATTAAGCAGTTTTGTGGTGACTGGGGTTTAGCAGTTATCATTTTAACGCTTATTATTCGCGTTATTCTTATTCCGCTTATGACAAAGTCGACTGAGTCGAGCGCGCGCATGCAAGCGTTGCAGCCGCAAATGCAGGCAATTAAGGATAAATATTCCGACGACCCCGCGCGCATGAACGAGGAAATGCAAAAGTTTTACTCGGAGCACAAGTTTAATATGCTTGGTGGTTGTTTGCCAATGGTGCTGCAAATGCCCGTGTTCTTTGGATTGTTTACCGTTGCAAGTAAAATTCCTCAAAATGCAAGCTTTTTCTCACTATTGCCAACCATTTCCCTCTCCCCTGCTGATGTTTTTCAGCAACAGGGCATTCAAACGGCTGCAATATACATCTTTTTGGTGGTGCTTTTTGCTGTTACCACGTTTATCCCTATGGTAATGAACCTTAAAAACACCTCTGAGCAGCAGCGTTCACAAACAATTACTATGGGTGTTGTGATGAGCTGCTTTATGTTGTGGTTTGGTTGGACGGTGCCAACTGCCGTGCTTTTGTACTACAACACCTCGAGTTTATGGCAAATTGTTCAACAAAAACTTGTTACCGACCGCGTTATGAAGCGCGTAAAAGAGGAAACCGAGCAGCAACTTGCCCGCGAGGGTGTGCGTGTTGACGTTGTGCGCAAAGAAAAAGTGGCGCGTCCCCACAAAAAAGATAAGTAGTTGACGGTATAACATATGCGCGTACCTGCGGTTTAGTGCATTTGTTTGCGTGGTGCGCGTGTTTAGGAGGTTATGATGGGTGACAAAACAACATTCACACCCGATTCGTTTGATGATTGGCAGGATACGCCAGAGCATGTATATAGCGACTCTTCGATGTACGAAACCACTAAGGCGTCGCTTGATGCCTTTTTAGCACAGGAGCATGAGAGCGGTTTTTTTACCGAGATTGAGCAAACCTCGCCCTCCTCGCCCGATTCTGCGCACTACGTAACAAATGACGAGCCTAAAGACAACACCTTGCGTGAGCTGGGAGAACTTACTAGCTCATCTAATCGTGTGCGTTTTAAGCGCGCCCGTAAAGATGAGCGCAATGCGCAGGGTGAATCTGCCGCGCGCAGTGAGCGCAGTGAGCGCAGTGAACGTGCATCGAAACGTAGTAAAAAAGCTGCGCGTAATGCTGGCGGCAGTGATGAAGCGTTTACCGTTGTGGCATCTGAGCGTGATGTTGTGATGGATAATGCCGATGTGCCTGCTGAGCTTTTAAACGATGACGTGATGGTAGAAGAGCATGTTGACACCTATGTGCCTTGTGATAATCCCACTATTAACGCGATTCACGACCATATGGTTGCTCATGAGCCACTATCTGATGAAGAAAAGAACTTTATTGGCGACATTGTGACCCGTAAAATTGAGGAAACACTGTCGTTTTTTGGTGAGAGCAACATTCGTATTGATGAATACGAAACCGATGACCACTGCCTTATCTTTGATATTTTTGGTGATGATTTAGCAGTACTTATTGGTCATCACGGTCACACACTTGATGCACTGCAATCTATTATTAATGCATTTTTGAGCAATGCGCTGCATTTTTACTACCCTATTTCGCTTGATGTTGAAGGCTATAAGGAGCGCAGAAAAGAAAAAATTCAAGCTATTGCGCTTTCGGCTGCTGCGCGCGCTAAACGCCGTGGTTGCCGTGTGGTGCTTGCGCCCATGAGCCCTGCAGATAGACGTCTTGTCCACATTGCTCTTATTAACGATGCAGAAGTAACCACGCATTCTGAGGGGTATGAGCCAAATCGACGTGTAGTTGTTACTGCTGTACGCAGAAGAAAGCATGGCAATCGCGAACAGTAGCGCTTCGAGCGGCAATACGTGCTATGTACTGATTACCACGTATATTATTGATATATATGAGTTTAAGGGGGATTTATTCCCCCTTTTTTTGTCAAAACTTCTCGATACGAGGTTTTTTGGCAGTGTGATTTTTGCTCCATGGTATGCTGTATATACCAAAAGACAGGAGTATTTATGGTTGCCTTTTCTACCCCATCACCGACAGGATCCTCGCGCACATCTTCTTTTACTACGGTACATGCAGCGCCTGTGCCTCCACAATCACTCTCTTTACTAACCGACGATGTGCAAGCGCGTATTACCTTGCGTGATGGTAGCTCTTCTGAGCGTCGTGTGTATACGTATGCCGGTGAAATCTTTTCTGAGGATGATTTTAAGCAACTGTTTTTAGCGCTTACAGAGCCATTTAATGCTCCTGTTTCTGATGCTCAAATTACTGCACTTTATAAGCACTACTCCTTGCTGGTAGAAACTAATAAAAGCATTAATCTAACGCGCATAACTGAACCTTTAGCTGCCCTTATTTTGCATTATGTTGATTCGTTATTGGTGGTGCATGCCTACAATACGCTATGCGCAACAGGAATGATTGCTCGCGGTACTGCAGGTTCTGATGCATCTTCTACGCTGCAACCGATTTCTCACGGTAGCCTGGTTTCTTTTATTGACTTAGGTACCGGTGCGGGGTTCCCTGGTATTCCGTTTGCTCTACTTACTGGTAAAAGCGGGCTTTTGGTTGACTCAGTAAAAAAGAAAATCGCTTGTGTGTCTTCGTTTATCGATGCGCTTGGTTTGAGCTCTTCTGTCACCACTTCTAGCATGCGTTTTGAAGATTTACCTTCACAAGGATATAAAACTCCCCTTATTATCGCGCGCGCAGTTGCACCAATTCGTACGCTATTGGAATATGCTGCTCCCCTGCTCACTCGTAATGGAATCCTCCTTTGTTCTAAATCGCAACAATGTGAGCAGGAACTTCTCGACGCTAAAACCGCAGCTAAACTCTGTGGTTTTGAATTTGTTTCACGTGAAACATATGAACTTCCACTGGAGTTTGGATATCGTGAGATTGTCGTGTTTCAAAAATGCAAGCCTGCTACAATTAAGCTACCGCGTAAGGTGGGAATGGCAGTACACAAACCACTATGATTGTTTCACGTGAAACATTGACAGGAGAAGCATGGCCGAGGAAACCGCTACAAAAAAATATAGGGGCAATGTTATCCCCATTATCAACCAAAAAGGCGGCGTTGGTAAGTCCACGACCGCTATAAACCTTGCAGCATGCTTGGGTGAACAGAAAAAGCGCGTCCTTGTAATTGACCTTGACCCACAAGGCAATACGAGTTCGGGTTTTGGCATTAATAAAAACGAGCTTGAACAGGACGTGTATAACTGTTTAATGCAAAATGTTCCACTTGAGGACGTTATTTGTCCTACAACACAAGATAGGGTAGAGGTAGTTCCTGCTACTATTCAGCTTGCTGGTGCGGAAATTGAGCTTGTGTCTACCATAGCGCGTGAAAATATACTTAAAGGGCTTATAGAACCTATCCGTTATAACTATGACTATATTTTTATTGATTGTCCGCCATCACTTGGCTTACTTACGATTAATGCGCTTGTTGCTGCTGACAGTCTTATAATTCCCATCCAATGCGAATTTTATGCGCTTGAAGGTGTTAGCAAGCTTCTTGAATCTATGAAAATGATTCAAACGCGCTTAAATCCAAATCTAGAGGTGTTTGGCGTTGTGCTTACCATGTATGATTCGCGCACCACACTCTCGAAGGATGTTGCAAACGAAGTGCGTAAGTATTTTGGTACAAAAGTGTTTAAGACAATTATTCCGCGCAGCGTTAAGCTTTCTGAGGCACCAAGTCATGGTGTGCCGGTAAATAAATACGCACGCTTTAGTGCGGGTTCAATGGCCTACCTTAAATTAGCAAGGGAAGTGAGTCGTCGTGGCTAAAAAAACGGGGTTAGGAAAAGGGCTTGAATCGCTTATGAGTGGTGCGGACGCTGAAACTGGCATTTCGCAGCAGCAGCTTGAGTTGCCGCTTTCGAGCATTCGTGTTAATAAAAGTCAGCCGCGTAAACATTTTGATGAGCATGAGCTTGAGGAGCTTACCCAGTCTATTAAAGAGCATGGTGTACTTCAGCCAATTTTAGTACGTAAGAAGGGCGCTGTGTATGAGATTGTAGCGGGGGAGCGCCGCTATCAAGCGTCGAAACGCGCGGGTCTTAAAAAGGTGCCGGTATGCGTTAAAGACATTAAAGACGACCAAACGCTTAAGTTAGCCCTTATTGAGAATTTGCAGAGAAGTGACCTTAATCCAATTGAAGAAGCGCGCGCGTATAAGCAATTAATTGATGAGCTTGCCCTTACGCAGGAGGAGCTTGGAGTTACGCTTTCGAAATCGCGCTCAGCAATTGCTAACACGATGCGTTTGCTTGATTTGCCGCAGGATATACAGCAGCTGATGATTGAAGGTGTTATCACAGCGGGTCATGCGCGCGCCTTGCTTACTGTAAGCGATACGGCTGCCCAACAACAGCTTGCGCAAAAGGTAGTAACAGAGCATTTAAGCGTACGTCAGACAGAAAACCTTGCATCGTTGCTTCTTGGCAGTACACAGGATAGAAAGCCGCGTGCAGTGACGCCGCAAAGTTATAAGCGCGCCGCAAAGCACCTGCGCAGCATTTTGCATGCCAAGGTAAAAGTAAAGCGCGTGGGCGAGAAGAATAAAATTGAGATTGAGTTTGACTCCGACGCAATGCTTGCACGCGTGGTACGTGCTCTTGAGCGGGGATATGACGACGAAAATAATGAGTTATAAGGCTTAATGAAGTTTCGCACGTGTGTTACCCGTGTAACGACGCTTGTTCGCGTGACGCATAACAGAGAGATTGGATGACGTATGAAATGCAAGACTGGAAAAGCAGTGCTATTAGGCGCGGCTGTTGCCGCTGCGGCGTGGTTTGCAACTCGTTCGCAAGAAGAACAAAACGCGCTGATAGCTCGCGTGTGCGGCCGCATATCTCACGTGCGTAATGTGGCGTATGACGCCATGTGTGCTGCTATGAACACGGGTGTAGATACGCAAGAAACGTATGAAAAATGGGATCGGGTGTGCGGCTCGCGTTATTAACGCACACGTGCACGTAGCTGTTACGAGCTGCGCGCCTTCGCAAAAATAGGGAAGAGAACAATCTATATAAAAACGTACCGACGCCTGCCGGTACGTTTTCCTTATTAATCCTTCTATGGTATAGTTATACAAAACTATGTATAAACCTATGATTAACTGCGCTTTTGTTTATTTAACGGGCAGCTTCGCTGCTGAAGCTGGCCACAGGCAGCATCGATGTCTTGCCCGCGTGACACGCGAATTGTAGCTTCTACACCGCATGCATTAAGTGCGCGTACAAATTCTTGTGCGCGTTTTTCGCTTGTGGGCTTAAAGGGCGAATCGTCTATTTCGTTAAGCTGAATAAGGTTAACATGACAGAGGGTGCCGCGGCAAAAATCACACAGCGCTTGCAGCTCTTCGGGGGTATCGTTTACCCCTTTTATCAGGGCGTATTCGTAGCTTGGGCGGCGCTTCGTTTTTTGCACATAGGTTTGCATCATGTTGTATAAATTAACAAGTGAAAACTTCTTTACACCCGGCATAAGGTAGTCGCGGGTTTTTTGTACGGCGGAGTGAAGCGATACCGCCAAGGTAAACTGCTCTTCTTCTTGCGCAAATTTAGCAATATTTGGAATAATGCCGCAGGTAGAAAGTGTAAGATGGCGGGCGCCAATACCCAGACCAAGCGGGTTATTAAAAAGCCGCAGCGCGCGCAGCGCTTGCGTGTAGTTGGTGAGCGGCTCGCCCTGACCCATTAACACAATGTTGCTTATGCGCATACCGTCGAAATCGTCGCGAATAAACAGCGCCTGCTGATAAATTTCGTCGGCAAACAAATTGCGGCGCAACCCCGCCTTACCCGTAGCACAAAACACGCAGCCCATGGCGCATCCTGCCTGCGACGATACGCAAACCGAGAGTTTATCACCATTGGGCATGCCAACACATTCAACCGAAATACCATCCTCAAGAAGAAGCAGGTATTTGCGGCTGCCGTCCTGAGAAACATGCTTGTTTATAGCACGCGGCGCATAGAGGTAAAACTGCTTGGCAAGCTGCGCACGCAGCGCTTTTGAGATGTTGGTCATGTCGTCAAAGGAACCTATGTTGTAGTGCCACAGCCAGTCTTCAATTTGCTTAGCGCGAAATGCGGGCAGATGCATGAGTTTTAGCTGGTAGACAAGGTCGTCGTGAGAAAGTCGGCGCAGATTAGTGCGCGGCGTTTCACGGTCATTGGCGTGTTCGCATGCGTTTTCGTTTGCAGCATTGGTCGCAGCATCGTTTGCTATACCCGCACCCACAGTATGTGCGTGTGCCTCAGCACACGCGGGTGTAGGCGCACACGCGGGCGTGTTGCTCTGTTTAATGGTTATATCGCACATTTTAAGCCTCTCCATATACTTATTGCGTGGTATTAGGTATTCTACTAACAAGCGCACACGTGCTTTGCAGCCACGTCACGTGTTGCTTTACATGTGATTGAGTGTAGCGCAAAACAACCATGTTGGAAGGATTTCACATGCAGAATACTGATGTAACACATTATTCCGTTGCTGTTTTGGCAGGGGGCTGGTCGGACGAACGTGACATTTCGATGCAATCGGGCACCGAGTGCACAAAAGCGCTGCAAGAAGCTGGGTTTCGTCATGTTGAACTGTTCGACGTTAAGGACTTAAGCTTTGTTTCCCGCCTTGCCGCCCGCGAATTTGACGTTGTGTTTGTTGCTATGCATGGTAAGTTTGGCGAAGATGGTTGTATTCAGGGGCTGCTCGAAACACTGCATATCCCGTATACGGGCTCGGGCGTGCTTGCTTCGGCATTGTCAATGCATAAAAACATGGCAAAATTTGTATATCGCAGCGCAAATATCCCTGCGCCGCGCGATATATATGTGCCTTCTCACCAGGTAATTGATGATGAGCTTGTGCAGCATATTACCCATGAGCTTACACTTCCGTATGTGGTAAAACCAACGGACAATGGCTCCAGTTTTGGCGTGCACCTTGTTAACGATGCCGCAACGCTGGCTTCGGCCATTGCGTCTGCGCGCGGCAAAAACAGTGGTGTTCTTGTTGAGGAGCGCATTGTTGGCACCGAAATTACTGTGCCTGTGATTGGTACAAAAAATCCGCATGCGCTTCCCGTGGTTGAAATTAAGTATGAGGCGCCCATTTACGACCTTGATGCAAAAAATGAGCCTGCCGCGCTTCATCATGTGATACCTGCGAATTTGTCGCCCGCGGCATATAGTCGCGCGCAGGAGCTTGCCGTGCGAGCACACCGTGCCCTTGGCTGCACGGGTGTTTCACGCAGCGATTTTATTGTTGATGCTACAGGCGAGCCCTATATTCTTGAAACCAATAATATTCCGGGCATGACGGTGCATAGCCTTATTCCCGATGCTGCCCGCCATGACGGCATGTCGTTTAGTGAGCTGTGCACCTATTTAATTGAGTGTGCCTGCGAAGATCACGAGGACTATCTGCACTATCATGAGTGATTCGGCCGATTTAAGCGAGAAACAAACGCGTAATGCGCCAGCCGCCGCCAGCACTACTACGGGCGAAGGTTCAATAACACCAGAAACACCCGCGCGCCCGCAAACAAACGCGCAGGTAGACTATGCCGCACGTCTTAGAGGTGTGCTGTATGCCAACACGCCTGCGCGCGTCGTCGCGCGCTACGAGCAGCTTATGCAAGACGCGTGGGATGTGGATACTGCTTCCTTGGAGCAGGGTCTTGTGTTTCTCGACACCGAAACTACGGGGCTTTCGTTTGCCGGCGATTCGCTTACGCAAATTGCAGCCGTAAAACGCCACGCAGATGGCACGTTTGACACATTTTGCACCTTTGTGCACCCGCCAAAGCCAATACCGGCGCACATAAGCAAGCTTACCAACATTTATAATGCCGACGTTGCCGCAGCTCCCAAGCCTAAAGAGGCGGTGGGTGCGCTTGCGCAATTTGTTGGTGGCGCACCAATCGTGGCGCACAATGCTGCGTTTGATAAAACCTTTGTTGAAGGCGTGTTGCAGCACCAAACGGTGTCGTCTACCTGGATAGATTCGCTTGCACTTTCGAAAATTGCTTTTCCTTCGTTTAATACCCATAAGCTCGAAGACTTAGCGGTGCTTTTTGGCTGTGCGCGTGTTACGCACCGTGCCGACGACGATTGCAAAGCGCTTGCTGACGTGTGGCACTATATGATGCGTGCGTTGTGTCAGTTGCCGGAGTCGCTTGTGCACTTGTTTGCGCATATGCATGAGGATGATGGTATGCGCAGCGAGTGGACGTATGCGGATGTGTTTGCGGGCGTAGAGGCGCTTGTGTGCTCGGGCGAAGATTCGAGCGAAGACAAGAGGAGCGTGTCGTATGGTAGGGTGTTTTCGGCAATTAAGCATGCGCGTGCAACGTATGTGCTCGCCGATTTGCAAAAAACGCAGGTAGAGCAAGCTGCGCGCCCGCCCAAACCACTTGAGCCTGCTGATGTTATGCGCGAGTTTGAACCAGGTGGTTGTGTAGAGGCAATGTTTGGCGTGTATGCGCATGGCGATGGTGCGAATGGCGCTGGCAGGAGTGGCGCGCACTCGCATGGCGCGACCAGCCACGCAGGATGCAGCTATGAACCTCGACCAAGCCAAAAAACCATGGCACTTGAGGTTGGAAAAGCGCAGCACATGCACAAGCACGCGATTATTGAGGCGCCAACAGGCGTAGGTAAAAGCGTGGCGTATTTGGTGCCCTCGATAAAAAAAGCCTTATTTGAGCACGTATCTATTGGTATTGCCACAAAAACAAACGCCCTTGCCGACCAGCTTGTGCATAAGGATTTGCCCGCGCTGGCAGCTGCGTTGGCAAGCAGCTGTGATGCGCCTTTGCGGTATGTGGCGCTTAAGGGCGCGCAGCATTACCCGTCGCTTGAAACCTGTTTGTACTGGGCAACGCGTCCGTTTGATAAAAAGCAGCTTAAAACGCAGTTTGGCTCGGAGCTATTGGCCGCAGCCGAAACGCTAACGGCATTTGCGCTGGTATTTGCCGCTGCATGCGAGAAGCCAGAGCTGGATATTGACGATTTGGGCATTCGCTGGAAATATGTTACGCACAGCATGATTTCGAATGCTACCAGCGATAATGCAGCGCAGATGAAGATTGCTGTAAACTCAAACTATCTTATGCAGGAGCTGCGTGCTCGCGCGCAGCAATGCGACATTGTAGTAACGAATCATGCGTTGTTGCTTGTTGACATGCAAAACGATTTTGCGATATTTCCGCAGATAACTAACTGGATTGTGGACGAGTCGCACGGCTTTTCGGAAACGGCGCGCACGATGTGGGCAAAAAGTGCGCACCCGCGGATTATTCGTGAAACAATACGCACGCTTGGCAGTGCACGGGCGGGGCTGCTTGCTAGTGTTGTGCACCTGTTTGCGCATAGCGACCAAAAAGCGCTTATACATAGTATTGTATATCCGCTGTTTGATGCCCTAGAAGGGCTTGATACCTGCGCGCAGGCGGCGTTTGCACGGCTTGCCGATGTGCGCGTTCCCGACGCGCAAAACGCGTATTATGACACGGCACAAACCCGCAGTGCGCGCATTGATGCAGCTATACGTGCCGATAATGCCTGGCAGCTGTTTTGTGCGGCGGCGCAGGAACTGATGGTGCAGCTGCATGACGCTGCGCGCGCACTTGGTAAACTTGCGGCGCAGCTCAAGCAAACGCCTGCTAGCGACTTTATAAAAGATATTGCATCGTGCGCAAGCACTCTTCAGGATTTTGAGCAAACCCTGCAGTTTATCTGTGTTGGGGGCGACGACTCATACGTGTATACGCTTGATATTTCAACCGCTATGCATACTACCAGCTACGGCGTGAGCGCAACCTGCTTGGATGTGGGCGGGCGCCTGGCTTCGCTGTGGTACAACGAGATGGATAGCGTGGTGTTTACTTCGGCAACACTGTCGATTGATTCGTCGTTTTCATACTTTAAACATGCGGTTGGTCTTGACTTGCTTGCCGACGAGCGCGTGAATAGCTGCAGCGTGCCGCCCGTGTTTCATTACGATGAAAACATGTGTGTGCTGGTGCCTTCGAATATGGCGCTTCCGGGTGAGCAGGCCTATAGGCGCGAGCTTGAGGATTTGCTGTTTGACATACATGTGCGCATGCAGGGCTCGGTGCTTACGCTGTTTACCAATAGGCGCGATATGGAATATATGCACAAACGTTTGCAGGCACGCCTCGAAAAAGAGGGGCTTGAGCTGCTGTATCAGGCGCCGAAGGTAAGCGCGCGCTATTTGCTGTCGCGTTTTTGTAAGTCGCCGCACGCGTCGCTCATGGCGCTTAAAACGTTTTGGGAGGGCATCGATGCACCTGGTGCTACGTTGCGCTGCGTGGTTATTACGCGGCTTCCGTTTGCGCCGCCCGATGAACCTGTTATGCAGGAGCTCATGAGCCGCAATTCGCGTGCGTGGTGGACGGTGTGTTTGCCCGAGGCGGTTATGCAGGTAAAACAGGCGGCAGGCAGGCTTATTCGCACGTCGCACGATGCGGGTTTTATTGTGCTTGCCGATGGGCGCGTGTGTCATAAAAATTACGGTAAGGTGTTTTTGCGGTCGCTTCCTACTCAGCATTATACGCAGGTAACGCGCGAAACGATTGGTAGTGTGATGGCGCTTTGGCAACAGTCGCACCCGGCAGCGTCGCCGCAGGCGTGTGATAACGAGGTGTAGGGTTGTGGTGCGGGGTTGTAGTGTGCGAGAGATTCGCTACTCGTCCTGTGACGCCGTTTTCCACGCCGCATCCCGCTATGCATCCCACTATGCATCCCACGCCGCCGATTGTTCAAACAACTTTTTACACGTGCTTATCCACGCTAGCAAATTAATATAGTTGCTGGTACTTGTTGTTTCGAGCGGAATAATCTCGTCGGCATATGCTACCAGGCGTTTTGTAAGCCAAATGCTGCTAAATGCCGTTACGCGCAGCACCACATTGTCGCTACTTTCCTGCTCAATAATGCTTTCTTGCGGCCACCACAAATTGTCGAGCAAGCGTTTGCTTACAATGCAACGCACGGGCTCGGTTGTGTCTTCGGGAAGCTGTGGTATTTCTGGTTGCGCTGCCGTTTGTGTGTGCACCTGCTGCATGCGACTACACGCGTAGGTTTTGTGCGCGCCTTCGCGCATATCCCATCCGTGCATATACCACGTTTGATTTGCATACGTGGTGCAGAGCGGCCAAACCAGGCGATCTGCCGCCGCGCCCGCGTTTTTTGTGGGATACAAAAACACAAGTGCCTGCCTGTGCACAATGGCGTGAGCAATCGTTTTAAGCGCCTCTGTTATGGGTGAGGTTATGTGGTTGTTTGCACAGGTGGGGAAGGGTGCTTTCGCGTCTTGTGCATCTTGCGCATCCTGCGCGTGCTTGGCGTCTTGCGCAACCTGTTCAACCTGCGCATCTTGCGCTTGCTGCGCGTTTGTGATGCCAAGCGTAAGGAATCCCTCTTGCAGCGCTTCTATTTCGCGTACAGGAAACGCAAGGGATTTACCTGCATATATGCACTCGTCATCGGTTTGGTTTTGCAGCACCACAGCCTCAATAATCTCGTTTTCATCGTCCTTGGTGTCCTTAGCGTTCCGTACATCCGTGACGTTGGTGGTATTATCGCCATCTTCGCTTTGCTGTGTTGTTTTTGCTGCTTCGTAGTAGGTGATAGGCAGGTAGATGTCGTTTGTTACGTTTGAAAGCTCAAGCAATCGCTCAAGATAGGTTTGCGCCTCTTGAGGCGTGCACGCGTACTGGGCAACGATTTCATCTTTTTGAATGCTGTCGCCATTATGTTTGAGGCGCGAAAGCAAACTGAGCATAATGCGCGTTTCTTCTTCAATCGATTTGCGCGGCACGTATTTACGCGTAAGTTTAGGTGCCCGCAGTTTGTCATATGCGCGGGTAAGTGCAGTGTTTTGTGACTGTGTTTGGGCGCCCACTATTGCATCGGTATGGTTTTTTTGCAGCATACACGCTTTATATGCGTCAGCGTTGTTGCGCTGTGCAATCGTGTTTTCAGCGTGGGTGAGCAGATCATACCATGCATCTCGCACATGTCGTGGCTCAAGGGGAATGATGCTCTGCTCAATAAGCCAGCGATAGGTGCTTTCCGCGCATCTCATGGTGGTATGCCAGCGATATGCAACGGGCGTGGTGTCCTTGGCGTTGTTTGTGATGGGTGTTACGTCTTTGTTGTTAATATAGCTGTGTAGGCGCTCAAAATCGGCAGGCTGTACAATAAGTGTTACCTTTTGCTGAGGTTTTCCCAGGTGAATGGGGAGTTTTGATGAGCTGTGATTGTTTGGTATGTTGGTAGCTGCCTGCCGCAGAGTAGTTATGTGTCCGCTTACAAAGCGGCTTAAACGAAACGTGCGAATGGCGCCTGTGGGAATAGCGTTGTGCGATGACGTGTTGTTTGGCGGATAGTTGTACTTTTCTGCCGATACATACAAGTGCGAATACACACCAAACACGCCGAGGACTGCAAGCAGGTATTTTTTGGTTGTACCATCTGAGGTGGTGTACGTTGCATCTACGAGGTGTTTTGTGCGCTGCGCATCGGTTACTACTTCGAGCATGTGCGTGTTGATTAGTTGCTTTTCACGTGTGCGAAGGGTTTGCTCGCCTGTTTTATTGCCTGCGCGCATGTTGCTTGTGTTGTCCTTGCTATCTGTGGCATTATTCGTAGGTGTACATGCTGCAAGCGCCTGGTGCGCGTTTGTTGATATGCTCGCAAGCCGCATAAGTGCATAGTGCAAATCGGCACTGCGCGCAAAACTTGGGTCGTCTACCAGCGGCTGCAGCAAGGTTATGAGGTATTGCGCCTGCAGCGCTGTAATTGTTTGCGACAAAAACGACTTACTCTGGTTTACGCGCCAATAGTAGGCGTTATTACCCTCTTTTATTTGCTCGATTGAAAAACCAAACTCTTCCAGGGCTTTGCGGTCACGCGAAAACGCTTTTTCGCGTGAAGCGAGCGATGGTGTGTTGGGATAAAATTTTGCATAAATGTCGGCTGTTGGTATTGCGCCCTGGGCATTCATAAAATAGTAGCCAAGTTCAACCAAGCGTGTGCGTACGGTTTTGCGTTTGGCGGGCTGCTTTGTGTGTGCCACTTGTTCTTGCACGTTCGCTACAGCTGACGTAGTGTTTGACCTGCTGTTTGATGCGGTGTTGTGTGGCATGGTACCTCGATTGCGTGTGCGTGCGTGCACCCGGCGGCTAAGAGCGCGTGGGATGCATTGCTGTGCGTGCTGTAGCGACTGCGTTTATTCGTGCAAATTTGCTTGAATAATTATGATACAACCCATTATATTGCCATGTAATGCTAGAATGCCACCTGCAAATATACATATAAAGACGTATACTACAACTAACACTATTGTATGCACAGTTAAAAAGGAAGACTATATGGCAGCCACACGCACCTACCTTAACTACATTACTAAGCATATTGATATTGCACCTGCTAACAGCCAAGAAGAGCTTGACGCTGCAACCATGATTCAAACGCTTATGAGCGAGCACAACCTTACTGTGTCGCAGCAAGACGTTGCAACTCCGGCGTTGGGTACACTTATCCACGACGCGTTGCTGCTGCTTATGTTTGTGGCAGTGTTGCTCAGCGGCTTTGTTGGTACGGTGGTTGGTCACATTGGCGTGCTGCTGTGCATTGTGTGCGCTGTGATTATTTTTTGCGAACGCGCTGGTATTCACGTTGTAAGTACGCTTGGTCCGATGGCACAAAGTCAAAATATTATTGGTTTTCATAAAGGCACAGGTCCATTGTGCATAAAGGGCGTGCGTCCCATTGTTATTGTGGCGCACTACGACACACCGCGCGAGGAAGTTTTAACGCAGCTGCAGCTGGCGCCATATGCTGCGCGCTTAAAAAAACTTGTTCCCATGTCGTGCATTGTTGCTATCGTATGCGTAATTATGCAAATTAGTTTTTTGGCATTTATTCCCGACGCTGTACGCCGCGTGTTTTGGCTGCTAGGCGTGCTGTGTGCTATCCCCATGCTTGCTGTGGGTGTAAACACCGTGTATAAAAAGTTCTCTGTATGCACCGAGGGCGCCAATAGCAATAAGGCGTCGCTGGCAGCGATGTTGAGCATTATCGACACACTTAAGCCTGGTAACGACAGCGCCAAGCAGTGGCAAACAGGCGTTGGTGGAGCTGCTGGTACAGCGGGCGCTGACATGGAAGTTGCATTTGCTGATGCTGGCAAAGATGAAGGGGTTGCAGAGAGTAGCAAGCCCGCTGGCGTGGAGGTTGAAGCCGCTTCTGGTGAAGCCTCTGTTGAAGGTGCTGGTGAAGGTGCTGCCGCAGCCGCTGCTGAGGGTGCTGCCGCGGTTAAAGTCGATGGTGAAGCTGTGGCTGGAGCTGCTGTTGCTGAGCGTGTTGAAAGTGGGGACGATGCAGCCGCGGCTGTTTTGGCTACTACTGCAAACGACCAAGAAGTTTCAACCGCAACAGACGCTGAAAACGCTGATGTCTCCGCTGCTACAGAGGCTGTGGCTGATGAGGCTGTGACCAACGGTGATGTGCCCGAAGCTGGCAGCGCTGTACCTACTGCTGTTGATAATGTGCCCACGTGCCTTAACGCCCACGATGTAGCGCGCATGCATGAGTTTACCTACGATGTAGCTGAAGGCTCTACGCGCCGCGGCAAAGATGAGTTGCTTGCACTTGGTCTTTTGCCCGAAACCTGTAGTGTTTCGTATGATGTTGACATAAAACCGCTGCATCCCGAGCTGTTTGTGGAGCCTGCGCTGCCAGAAGAGCGCATGCCGCTTACAACTCTTACGCCGAAGGACGCTATGGAAACCGCTCAATCGGACGAAGCGATTGACCCAGATGCCATGAAGATTTCTGAAACGCTTCGTGCTGCACGCGCGCGTCGCACACGTGCAGTGGTGATGACAAGCTACGAAGAGCAGTTCCCCGAAGCTGCGTGGGAGCCGTGCGACGAAAGCGAATTGCCTGCTGCAGCTAAAACTGCCGCTACGGACACCGCTGGTGCTGATGCTGAAATTGCCGCTACTGCGGATGTTGCAGACGCTGCTGCAGGTGCGCAGGCAGGTGCTCATGGTACACATGCTGCGAAAGGTGAGGACAAAGCAGCGTTAGGTGCTGCCGCTGTGCCTTCGCCCGATAAAACACAGGCATATTCACCCGTACAAATTATTGAAACGAAAACCGCTGAGGTAGATGCACCCGCCACTGCCGGCGGCAAGACTGCTGCACGCGTAACCGACAGTACCCACGAGGGGCTATCTGCCGCCGCGGTGCAAGCGGCGTTTGATAAAGAGCGTGAAACGGTATTGGATGAATCGAACACCATGGCACGCCGCGCAGCGTTGTTTGATTTGCCAAACCCGATGGAAAAGCCTCAGGACCCATTTGCTACCGGCGCAAGTGAACCCCTTTCTAGCGGCGATGATGCTGCCGCTGGTGACGCTGTAGACAATGCTGTTGATGCAGCCGACAATGCCGATGCTGCAACGCGCGGAACCTGGAAAGGTGGCGCAACCACGCGTAAAGGCTTGCGCGTAATTGAAGGTGGTAAAAATCCTGGCGCTATGCAACACGACGCGGATGCTGAGTTGCTAAGCAACAACAATAACCCTGGCATGCCCGGCGCTGACGCTCCGGCAGACGCTCCGGTAGATGCTGCTCGCAGCGGTGCATTTCGCGTGGTAGAAGGCGGCGCGGGCGCAGATGATGAGCATGGTAGTGGGACCGCGTTTGCATCAACCAATGAACAAAACGGCCACAATGCAAAAGCACCTGCTACTGGCGATGGGCTTTCGCTTAAAAATAATCCCTTTGTAAAAGACGGCGTGGTAGAGCTGTTCCAAACGCCAGCTGCAGCAAACGCGACGGGTATTGGGGCGCGCGATGCTGCGACGCCGACGGCGCCTGTTAATGCTGCTGAGGTGCTGCAAGAGGCAGCTGATAATCACCCGGAGAATTTTGCCGAGCAAAAGGAGCTTGATGCCAAGGCAAAAGACGCGCGCGACCACACAGACGAAGTGGATGCGGTGCTTTCGATGGGTAACGACGAGCTGCGTTGTCATGACATTTGGTTTGTAGCTGCCGGCGCGTCGGAGCTTGGAGCTGCGGGTATGCATGCATTTTTGCGCGATCACAAGCGTGACATTCGCGGCTGCTTCCTTATTAACCTTGACGCGGTTGGCGCGGGTTCACTTTCGATTCTTTCGCGCGAGGGATTGGACGACACGCGCGCGTGCGACAGGCGTATTTCGCGTTTGTGCAAGCGCGTTGCCGAGAATTTGCACATTGAGCTCGACGAGGCACCCTACGACTATGCGCAAACCGACGCTACTGAGGCGATGCGCGGCTCTGTGCGTTCGCTTACGCTGATGGGACTGGATGCAAATGGCCTGCCGGCATTCCGCGGCACTAACGAAGATGTGGCTGAAAATATCGACGATAAGCAGGTAAAGCAGGTTGCTCAGCTGGTAAGTGAGGTTATTCGCAGGGCATAGTGCTGCGCGTTTGGCGTGCGTATCGTGTGCGTGTGCTGCATGCGGCTATGCCGCGCGCGGATGTTGTGCGCGTGTTGTGCGCAGGCGCGCGTGCATGGTACAATACGGTTGTGGTTGGGTTGTGGTTAGCGCAGTGTGCCATTGAGTTATTTGAGTCATTCGTGCGTTGTTTGCGCCGACACTAACCAGCTTTTATGCGGGCATCGCCAAGTGGTAAGGCAATGGCTTCCCAAGCCATCATGCGCGGGTTCGAATCCCGTTGCCCGCTCCATAATTGCGATTAAAGAAAAGCGTTGCATGCGAGTTTATGCTCGTAGCAGCGCTTTTTTCACAGCGCGGTTTACTCGTGCTGCGCGTTCTAATATCGCTCAACTTTTTTGTAAGCGGCTATTTGGTTTGAGTACCACCAACTAAAACGAACTGTTTTGTGGGCTTTGCAATACTGCTTACGCCTACTTTATGCAAACGGAGCGTATGTAATTACCTATCAATAGCTGCGTTTTTCCTACCGATATATAATCTCCGGATCCAAAAGAAAGTCAAGCAACCCTGCAACAAGAACGCCCTCTTCGGTATGCCAGGGCTTTACGCTACCGCCTACAAGAATAATCTTTCGGAACGCGTCACCAATGTTTAACAGCGACTTTTCTTCTTGCATTGTTTTTTCTCGTGTAGGAAGCGCCAATGCTGATTGAATATAAAACCGCTGGTCAGCCTTATTTACCACAAAGTCCACTTCGGTTTGCTTGCGGATGTAGTTACCGTTTTTGTTTGTTTCCGACACCTGAACCCTACCCACATCAACCTGAAAGCCAAGCCGTTTGAGCTCGTTATATATGACGTTTTCCATAATGTGAGTTTCTTCCATCTGCCGAAAACCAAGCACGGCATTTCTTACCCCAACGTCTGTGAAATAATACTTTACTGGGCTTGCGATATATTTTTTCCCTTTTATGTCATATCGGAGTGCTTGTTCTATAAGAAACGAATCGGCAAGATAGCCAATATACTTTTCGAGTGTGTTTCTTGTAATCGAAACGTGTGAGACCGACTGAAAAGTTTGAACAAGCTTTCGGGTGCTTGTAAGCGCACCAATGGATGATGCAACCACTTTGATTACATCGTTTAGCTCGGTTTGTTTTCGTATGCTGTGGCGGTCTAATATATCTCGCTTATACGTGTTTTCAAACACTGCTTGCAGAAAGGAGCGTTTCTGCTCTTCCTGCTTCATGAGCACTACCTGCGGCAAGCCACCAAAACGCCAATACTCTTCCCAACCATCGCGCCTATCTCCCTCATAAAAAGACATAAACTCAGAAAACGAAAGCGGATATATCCGAATTTGGTCACTTCTTCCTCTAAACTCGGTAACAATATCCGAAGAAAGGAATTTTGAATTGCTGCCGCTCACATACACATCAAGATGTTCCATATGTAAAAAGCTGTTAAGGACATCAACAAAGCTGTCCAGCATCTGAACTTCGTCAATAAACACATAATAAGTTTTGTTATCCGTTACACGCGCATCTATAAAAGCGAGCATGGCGTCCGGATTGCGCAGCTCCTTATTCCTTCTATCGTCCAGTGCCACACGGATAATGTGGCTGTCGCCAACACCATGGTTAATGAGGTGGTTGTAAAAGAGTTTCATCAATAGATACGTTTTACCGCATCTGCGCATGCCGGAGATAACTTTGATAAGCCCATTATTTTGCGACGCAATAAGCTTCTGGGTGTAGTAATCCCTCTTTATGTCTTGTGCGGACATGGCGCTGCCCTCCATCATGAAACGTATGGTTAGTAACACATCAATGCAGAATTGCATCTAATGGCTACTTCATTATGAGCTAGTTACCGTATGTTCTCAAGTATCTTTGACCAAAATGCTCCAATTTGCACCTAATGGCTACTTTAGGTTGAGCTAGTTATATTACGGTTGCTTTCCGGGACGGCGCGAAGATACGGGCATACCAGAATACAAATGTTCAAGGCACTCGGCTACGGGCGGGTGTTTTTTGTTATGCAGATGATACTATTTCACAACGTCTATACTGTGTGGTACACTATACTTGTCAAGGCACAGTAGCACTGTATTTGACGAAAGGTGGTGGAGTTGATGAATGAAGAATGGATTTCGCAAATTAAAAGAGGAACACTTGAATATGCCATTCTTCTCCTGATTAAAGATGGAGATAGATACGGATACGACTTGATACAAACATTAGATGATTACCCTATGCTTAAAACAAAAGAAAACACGGTTTATCCATTGCTACGACGATTATTAAAAAATGGATATCTTGAATCGTATTGGCGGAACACGGATGACGGTGTGCCACCGAGAAAGTATTATCGAATAACTGAATCAGGGTGTTCTTATCTTGATGAGTTGAACAGTGACTGGAAGACACTGACGAAAGATATTTCTAAGCTAAGGAAGGAGTTATAACAATGGGAAACAAGTCAAACAATAGTGCATTAGAGAAATATTTGTCGCAGGTAGACAAACATTTAAAATATATGCCCGTTTCCGAAAAGACTGACATTTTAAGTGAGCTCAAGAGTTCATTTTATGAGCGCATGGAACAGGGGCAGACAGAAAACGATATTATTGCGGAAATGGGACCGGCCAAGGACTTCGCATTAAGCTACCTTGGCAAGGCTATTGCCGAGAATAAAAATTTTTCATTCAGACATTTTATGATGGCTTTAGGATTCTACTCTTTTGCTTCATTAGCGTGGGTTTCGCTGATTCCTGCATTAGCTATATGTTCGGCTTCGTTTTTCTTTTCGTGTGGCGTCAGCGTTCTTGCCGGGGCAATGGGATTGCTTAAAGGCTTCCTGCATATTCCGCTTATTGATAAGATGCAATTTATTTTTTTCATCTACGAATTAACAGGGATTCCTGCTCTTTTGGTGGGATTGTTATCGGCGGCTATTTTCTTTTTCTTAGGAATTTTATGCTGGAAAGGAACTGTGGGAATGATTCGCCTTTTGCAGTCAATGAAATGGAAATTGGATAGTGATGTAAGGAACAAAGCGTGACAGTACTGTTGTTTTTTGCGCAAAAAAGCGAGGTGTCTTTTGCGTGGAGCATCATACTCAACCACAAAAAGACAAACCTCGCTATGTGCCAGTAATCGCTATGCACCAGCAATTATGTGCAACAACGTTAATGCGTACGACGCAGCAGGTGTGTGGCAAACGCGTTAGCGAGCAGCTGCACAATTTGCACCAGCACAATCATGATAACAACAGCGCACCAGGTAACGTAGGGGTTAAACTTTTGGTAACCGTACGCAATGGCAAAGTTACCCAGGCCGCCACCGCCGATGTAGCCGGCCATCGCGCTCATATCAAGCACCGAAATAAACAAAAATGCATAACTCAAAATAAGCGGCGCGAGCGCTTCGGGAATAAGCACCGACGTAATAATATTCCAGCGAGAAACACCCATCGCGCGGGCGGCTTCTATCATACCGGGGTCAACCGACAACAGGTTTTGCTCAACCAGGCGCGACGATGCCACGCCACACACCACAATCATGGGGCACAACACCGCAGTCGTACCTATCGACGTGCCGATAATTGCAATGGTGAGCGGCTGCGCAGCGGCAAGAAAAATGATAAACGGAATGGGGCGAATAAGGTTAATAATAAGATCGAGCACGCGATACACCAGCGCGTTTTCAAACAGGCTGCCTTTGCGCGTGCCCCACAAAATAACGCCGATGGCAAGGCCAATTATGCCACCAGCAATAAGCGTTACAGCAACAATGTTGAGCGTTTCGATAATTGCGCTGGTAATGGAGCCTTCGTTAAGGTAGGCAAGAAAGTCGTTCCAGCTTGCTGTGCCGGCAACAAGCCGCGTGGTAGGTCCGAGAAGTGTGTTAAGCATGTGCATGTCCTTTGTTTGGAGCGTTTGAGCGTTTGAGTGTTTGCCCTCGTTTGTGACGTGTGAGCATGTGGATGAATGCGTCTAGCAGGTGCGTCTAGCAAATGCGTCTAGCAGGTGTGTTTAACGTGCATAGTAAAGCGAGCACGCGTATTGACGTCTACTGCGTAGAAAGCGCTTGCATGTACGCCGTGCAGCGTGCCTTATCGAGCGCAATGGCTGTTTCACACGCCTGCGCATAGGCAACGGGGTTATCGGCAGAGCCAAAATCGACCACGGTGTTTGCCTGCGCAAGCTGGGCTATGTAGCTGTCCATTTGGTCTACATCGCCATACAGCTCATAGGTAAACGATCCGAGCGACTTGCCGGCAACGGGGTCAACGCCGCCGCACAAAATGTTGTTGGTGATGTTGCGGTGGGTGAGCATGGCCGAGATGCGCGTACCCGAGTCGGCAATGCCATTTGTTGCATCGGCATCGCGCATAATAACCGTAAGGAGCCTACCTGCGTGTTTGCTGCGCAGCTGGGCAATTGTTTCCTCGCTTGGAATAGTATGAATGGCCGAGGCTACAAACGTGCGGGTAATGGGCTGCTGCGGACGAGCAAATACTGAGTAGACGTTGCCCGCCTCAACCACTTTACCGGTTTCCATAACGCACACACGCTGCGCAATGCTCGACACCACGCTCATTTGGTGGGTGATAAGCACAACGGTAATGCCGAGCTCGCGGTTTACCCGCAAAAGCAGGCTGAGCACCTCGTTGGTGGTTTGCGGGTCGAGTGCACTTGTTGCCTCGTCTGCAAGCAAAATTTTTGGTTGAAGCGCAAGCGCACGGGCAATACCCACACGCTGCTTTTGGCCGCCCGAGAGCTGGTCGGGGTAGCTGTTTGCAAAATCGGAAAGCCCTACGTAGGCGAGCAGCGCATCAACACGCTTTTGACGAAAATCTTTTCGCCAATTGTCTTGGATGAGCGGGTACTCAACATTTTGCGCCACCGTTTTGGATGAAAACAGATTAAACTGCTGGAAAATCATGCCAATTTTTTGGCGAATGGGGCGAAGCTGCGACTCGCTGTAGTGGGTGATGTCGTTTCCAAACACGGTAACGCTGCCCGACGTTGGTTTTTCGAGCCCGTTGATAAGGCGTAAGAGCGTGGATTTGCCCGCGCCCGAAAAGCCGATAATGCCAAAGATGTCGCCTTCGTAAATGTCGAGCGACACGTCGTTGAGGGCGATTTTTTGCTGCTTGTTTGAAAACGTGCCGGTTGTAAACACTTTATGAGCGTGTTTGAACGAAATGAGAGGCGCGGTGTCTTGTGGTGAGGTTTGTGCCTCGCTATCTGTTGTGCCCTGCGACAGGCGCTGTTCTTCTGTTGTTATCATAGTGACCTCGTTTGCGAAAGGTATGTTTTGAAAGATGTGCACGGTGTGCATGTTTTACACGGTGTGCACGATGTGCATGGTATGTATGTTGCATAAGGCGTGCATGTTAAACAAATTTTGCACGGTGCATAAGCTGTGCACGGTATGCAAGAGAGCCCGACATTACGCCGGGCACTCTTTGAGTATAACCTATTGTGTTTACTTGGATGCAAGGGAGGCTTTAAGCGCTTCCTGCGTTTTTTCGAGCGTTTCTTGCAGCACTTCGGGGCTGTCATTATTGAGCACGCCCGTGTTGTCGAGCTTGTCGGACAGCGCCTTCGAAACAGCGTCACTATGCCAAATTTCTACAAGCTTTTTGTAAGTTTCGTTGTTTGCGTCTTCCTTGCGCGACACCCACACGTTTACGTAGGGTTTTGCTGTGTCGGTTTCGGCACTGTCGCGGAAGAGGGCATCTTGTGCTTTAATACCTGCGTCTTTAATGTAGTCGTTGTTGATAACTGCGGCGCTTACCGAAGGGTCGGACAGTGAGTTTGCAACTTTTGCTGCTTCAACTGGCTGAACATGAACACGCGAGTGCTCTTTGTCGATGTCGCGCGGAGTTACAAACGGCGTCCAACCGTTTTTAATTTTGATTAAACCGGCGCTTTCGAGCACGCCGAGGGCGCGCGCCTGGTTGGTTTCGTCGTTTGGAATGGTAACCGTAGTATTTGCAGGAATTTCCTCTTTTGCTTTAAACTGCTTTGAATACAGGCCAAGCGGGTAAATGGCAACACCGCCAATAGGCTGCAAATCCTGGTCGTTTTTCACGTTGTAGTTTGCAAGATACAAAATGTGCTGAAACTCGTTGAGGTCGAGCGAGCCTTGCGCCAGCGCGGGGTTTTCGGACGTGTAGTCGGTGAAGTTTTTAAGCTCCACATAAATTCCCTGTTTTTGCGCTTCATCGACAAACGTACGCCACTGCGGATCGTTTGCACCCACCACGCCAACAACAACGGGGTTGTCTTTTGTGCCTTTTTTAGCAACGTCTGCCTTGTGCGGCTGTGCAAACCAGGCAACACAGGCAACTACCAGCACGGCTGCAACCACCGCGATAAGTTTAAGCGGCAAGGTGCGCTTAGTGCGTACCACTTGGCTTATATCTTGGTCGAATAAACTACTCGCATCGGGGCGCATGGCTGCGCTCTGTTGTGTGTGCATGGAGTTCTGCACACTTTGTGGTTGGTTAGTATCTGCTGAATGTGTTTGCTGAGCCATAACGCCTCCTTAGGGTATTGAATATGCTCGGTGCATATTCGAATGAATACATGTGCTGCGAGCAAAGTGCTATGCAAACAGGTTTTAGCGTTGTACACCTCTTGTGCGCCGCGCGATGTGACTCGCTGCTCAGGTGTGCAATATGCATAAAACGTACGTTGTATAACTTACTTTGCATACAGCAGCTGGTTTCAGCTCATAAAAATGATAGGGCAGCCCGCACGCGGACACGTTCCGAATATTAAAATTGGCTGAATCCGTAAACAACTCGAAACAAACGGCGTAAGTTGCGGGCATTCTGTGTGCGATTGTGCGGGTTTTTGTGGAGCCGCCGCGCGACCGCACGCGTGCACCCGGGCGCCCGCACGCGGCGTTAGACGTGCCTGCGCGCGGCCTACATTGCTTTTATCATCGACGTTATATACTCATGAACATACTGCGGAGCATCGTTTTTATAGCGTTCTACCAGCTTAACTATGGCCGAGCCAACAATAACACCATCGGCAATTGCCCCCATGTGCGCTGCCTGCTGCGGCTGCGAGATGCCAAAGCCGATGGCGCACGGAATGGTTGTGTACGTGCGGATAGTGCGCACAATAGACGCCAAGTCGGTGGTAATGTAGCTGCGCTCGCCTGTGGTGCCCAAGCTCGAAACAAGGTAGATAAAGCCGCGCGCGTTTTTTGCAATTGTGGCAATACGCTCGTGCGATGTGGGTGCAATGAGCGATATAAGAGCAACGTTGTAGCGTTCGCACACCGCTTCAAACTCGTCTTTTTCTTCGAAGGGCACATCGGGAAGAATAATACCTGCTATACCAACTTCGTGGCAGCGCTGCATAAACCTTTCTTTGCCGTACGAAAACACAACGTTGGCGTAGGTCATAAAGACGAGCGGCACATGAATGTCATCCTGCATGTCACTTACCATGGTAAAAATGGCGTCGGTTGTAGTGCCAGCCGCAAGCGCGCGCACGTTGGCTGCCTGAATAACGGGACCTTCGGCCGTGGGATCGGAAAAGGGAATGCCCAGTTCAATGAGGGAGGCTCCTGCATCCTGCATAGCAAGAATGATGCGCTTGGTGGTTTCGATATTGGGATCGCCGCAGGTAACAAAGGGGATAAATGCGGCTTTGTGTGGCGCGTTATTTTCTGCCGCGTGGTTTTGCGTGGCAGTGTTTTCGCGGGCGGTGTTTGCTGGTGTGTTAAACGCTTCTGCAATACTAGTCATGAATATCTTCTCCTTTATACCGTGCAATAGCAGCGCAATCCTTATCGCCGCGTCCAGAAATTGTTACCACGATGGTTTTCGTTTTGTCCATAGTTTTAGCAAGCTGCATGGCAAATGCGAGCGCGTGAGCCGACTCAATAGCAGGGATAATGCCTTCTGTTTTTGAAAGATATTCAAAGGCTTCAACCGCTTGCGTATCGGTAATGGGAACGTAGTGTGCTCTGCCAATCTCGTGCAAATAGGCGTGCTCAGGGCCAATGCCCGGGTAGTCGAGGCCCGCCGAAATGGAGTAGACGGGCGCTATTTGGCCGTAGGCGTCCTGGCAAAAAATCGACTTCATGCCATGAAAAATACCCGTGCTTCCCGTGGTGAGCGTGGCTGCGGTATCGGGGCTATCGGTACCTCTACCTGCGGCTTCGCAGCCATAAAGCGCCACCTGTGGGTCGTTTATAAAGTGATAAAACGATCCTATAGCGTTTGAGCCTCCGCCCACGCACGCGCACACAGCGTCGGGCAGCTTTCCTTCGGCCGCACGCATTTGCTCTTTAATTTCTTTTGAGATAACAGCCTGAAAATCGCGAACCATGGTGGGGAAGGGGTGTGGCCCCATAACCGAGCCTATGCAATAGTGCGTGTCGTCGATGCGACGCGTCCACTCGCGCAGCGCCTCGTTTACTGCGTCTTTAAGCGTTGCTGTGCCCGACGAAACCGCGCGCACGTCGGCACCCAACAGGCGCATTTTATACACGTTAAGTGCCTGGCGCTCGGTGTCGTGTTTCCCCATAAAAATGGTGCACTGCATGTTAAACAACGCTGCCGCCGTTGCCGTGGCAACACCGTGCTGACCTGCGCCTGTTTCGGCAATAAGGCGTGTTTTGCCCATTTTTTTCGCGAGAAGAGCCTGGCCAAGCACGTTGTTAATTTTGTGCGCGCCCGTGTGGTTGAGGTCTTCTCGTTTAAGGTAAATTTTTGCGCCGCCCAAATCTTCCGTCATTTTTTGCGCGTAATACAAAAGCGAGGGTCTACCTGCGTAATTGTTGAGGAGGTTGTGCAATTCTGCGTTGAATGCGGGGTCGTTTTTGTATGTTGTGTAGGCGTTGTCGAGCTCTTGGACGGCATACATGAGCGTTTCGGGAATGTACTGGCCGCCAAATGCGCCAAAGCGGCCTTTTTTGTGGGGTGTGGCTGCTTGCGAGGCTGCTTGCGGGGCTTGTGCGGCTGCTTGTATGGTTGCTTGTGTGGTTGCTTGCGGGACTTGCGCGGCTGCTGCTGTACCTGCCGTACCTGCTGCTTTACACGCTGCCGTGTTGGCCTGTGCGTATACCTGTGATTTTTGTTCCATGAGATGTCCTTTCGGCTAGTGTTCGTCTGCACATGCGTTTACGTGCGTTTCTACATGCCCGCCTGTGTGCACGTGTGTGTGTTCGTGATTAAACCGCGCAACTTCATGCATAAATGCTGTAATTTTGGTGGCGTCTTTTACACCGTTTGTTTCAATACCACTGCTTACGTCTACAGCAATGGGCGCACGGTAGCTGCTTGCCGTGCAAAGCGCCTGGTACACGTTGTGCGGCGCAAGTCCACCTGCAAGAATATAGGGGCGCCTCACGTTGCACAGCAAGCGCCAATCAAAGCAGGTGCCGCTGCCACCGCCCGCATCGAGGAGTACCATGGGCGCGATGCTGTTGTTAGCGCGGAGAATTGTGTTTTCGTCCTTCACGCAAAATGCCTGGATAATGGGCTTATTTGTAAGGCGGGTGAGCGCGCGTATGTAGGCGTTGTCCTCTGTGCCATGAAGTTGCGCCACATCGCACACGCCACGTTCAAGCGCCTGGGCTACCGTATTAGGCTCGGCATTTACAAACACGCCAACACAGGTTATATGGGGGTTGAGCTGCGCTTTAAGCGCCCGCGCTGTATCCTGGGGTATAAAACGTTTGCTTTGCCGATAAAACATAAGCCCAACGTAGGTGGGCATGCATGCGTTAATGCAGGGAATAATTGCCGGGTTTGTGATGCCGCACAATTTTGTACCAATCATAGTGCGCTCCTGCCAATAGCGCTGGGGCCGGTGGGTTCGTCCGCAGTGTGGTTTGCATTTTTGGCTGCATATGTGTTTACCTGCGTGTTTTTGCTTTTGCGTGCAGCTTGAGGAAGTTTTGAAAAGAGCGCCGCAAGCGTAGCTTTTTTGTCGCGCGCGCGCATCAGCGCTTCCCCAATAAGCACCGCGTTAACGTTGCAGCTGTAAAGGTATGCAATGTCGTGTGCGGTATGTATGCCGCTTTCGGAAACCACCAATATTGAGCTGGGGATACATGCGCGTACGCGCTCCGTTTGGTGAATATCAACACTAAAATCGTGAAGATTGCGATTGTTTATGCCAATAACCCGCGCACCTGCTGCAATGGCGCGTTGAGCTTCGTTCTCATTGTGAACTTCTACCAATGCTGAGAGAGCTAGGCTGTCGCATACGCGTATAAAGCACGCAAGTTCAGCGTCGCTAAGAATGCTCACAATGAGGAGCACCGCAGCTGCGCCCTGGGCTTTTGCCTCGTAAATCATGTAGTCGTCTACAATAAAATCTTTGCGCAGACAGGGAAGGGATACCTGCGTTGCAATCTCATGCAAATAGGTTATGGACCCTTGAAACTGGGTTGGCTCAGTTAACACCGAGATAGCGGCTGCACCTGCCTTTTCATAACTCTGCGCTATGGATAGATAGGGAAAATTGGATGCGATAATTCCTTTTGATGGGCTAGCTTTTTTGCATTCGCAAATGGCGGCAAGGCGGCCGCACGCAAGCGCTGCTTCGAAGGGGTAGTGAGTGTGATTTACTGTGTTGTGCGCGGTGTCGCGAGTGCTGCCGAGTGCATCGCGTGCGGTATCGTGTACGTCGCGTGCGTTTTCACGCGCAAGCGCTTCTTCTGCGCGCAGACGCATGGTGCTGCGTGAACACATGCGCTGCTGCGCAGCTACACGCTGTTTTGCAGCGTTTGCTAATTCGTACAAAATAGACTCCACGATTGCTCCTTTCATGTAATGCTGTGGTTGATAGTGACGGTGCTTTCCGATGGTACATGCTGTACTTAGTCGCTTTACCTGCGGTTTTAGCTGGCTCGCCTGCGTGCACCTGCTGTAGTTAGTGACTATTCACCCACGTGACCCGCGCTTTTCTCGATAAGTTCATCTAACACATACTGAGCTTTATGCGTATCAATGAGTTTGGCAGCAAGCTCCGCGCCCTGCGCCATTGTGGCGGCTTTACCTGCAATAACAAGCGCCGCGCCCGCATTAAGCAGCGTTGCATCGCGATAGGCACCGGGTTTGCCAGCCAGTACATCGCGGGTAATTTGTGCATTGCGCTGCGGATTTCCGCCGCGGATGTCGTTTTTGTTGTAACGCTTGAGACCGGCTTCCTCGGGGGTAATTTCATACGTACGCGTGGTGCCGTTTGTTATTTCGCATACAACCGAAGGCGCACTTATTGAAAGTTCATCCATGCCGTCTTTGCCATACACCACCATGCCGCGTGTAACACCCAACTTTATGAGCACCTGCGCCAAGGGTTCAACCAGGTATTCGTCATACACGCCAAGTAGCTGCATTGTTGGGTGCGCGGGGTTGGTGAGCGGCCCCAAAATGTTAAACACGGTGCGCACGCCCAGCTCTTTGCGGATGGGAGCCACATACTTCATGGAGCTGTGATACGCCTGAGCAAACATAAAGCACATGCCAACAGTTTTGAGGAGATCTTCGCAGAGGGCAGGGCTTTGCGTAATGGTAACGCCGAGCGCTTCGAGGCAATCGGCGGCACCCGTTGCCGACGAGGCAGCGCGATTGCCGTGTTTGGCAACTGGTACGCCCGCTGCTGCCACCACAAATGCCGAGGTAGTTGATATGTTAAAGCTGTTTGAGCCGTCGCCGCCCGTGCCAACAAGCTCCATTACGTTGCAGTGAGGGGTTACCGTGCGCGCGTGCTCGCGCATCGCCTGCGCGCAGCCACAAATTTCATCGATGGTTTCGGCGCGCGTGCTTTTTGTTGAAAGTGCAGCTAAAAAGGCCGCGTTTTGCGTGGCTGTTGTAGCGCCGTCCATTATTTCGTTCATAACCATATACGACTCATCGTATGTGAGATCTTCTTTGTTTACGATTTTTTTAATTGCTTCGCTAATCATGAGAAACTCCTTGCTGTGATGGGTTAGTAGATATATGTACTGCTGATATGTGCTGTGGTGAGGTTAGGTGCGCGTTTGCTGCACTGCTGCTTGTGGTGTCTGCATAGCTGCGTTTGGCGTCATAGTTCCCCGTAACTTCATAAAATTTTTAAGAATTTGCATGCCACACGGCGTCATTATCGATTCGGGGTGAAATTGCACGCCATATACGGGCTGTGACACGTGTGCTACTGCCATTACCTCGCCATCCTGCGCGCGGGCACACACCTGAAGCTGCGCTGGCAGCGTTTGTTCATCAACCGCAAGTGAATGATAGCGCGCAACCTCTATTTGGCCTGGTAAACCTGCAAATATGGGCACGTGGTTGTTGATGGCAACGGTAGATGTTTTGCCATGCATGAGAGTTTTTGCGTGCACGATGCGCGCGCCAAATGCCTCGCAAATTGCTTGATGACCAAGGCACACGCCAAGAATTGGCACGCTGGTTGCATATGTGCGGACAACGGCTTCGATGCAGCCGGCATCGCACGGAGCTCCAGGACCGGGCGAAATAACAATGCGGTCAGGCGCCAGCGTGGCAATGTCCTCAATGCGCAGCTCATCGTTGCGTACGGTAGTTATATTTGGGTTTATGCTGCCAATGTATTGATACAGGTTGTAGGTAAAGCTATCGTAATTGTCGATTAACAGCGTCATGCTACTCAACCTCCCCGGTGTATCCAAGTGCAGCAAACGACGACTTTGCTTTATGGATGCACTCGTTAAATTCGTGCTCAGGAATAGAGTCGGCCACAATACCTGCGCCCGTGTGCACAAAAACGCGGCCGGCTTTTTTGTAGATGAGGCGTATGCCAATGCACATGTCCATGTTGCCGGTAAAGTCGATGTAGCCAAGGGCGCCGCCGTAGATACCGCGTTTTACCTTTTCAAACGTGCCAATAAGCTCGCAGGCGCGTATTTTTGGCGCGCCGCTTAGTGTGCCTGCAGGCATCACCGCCGCAATGGCGTCGAGCGCGTCAAAGCCGTGCTGTATGTGCCCGCGCACCGTTGAGCCAATGTGCATAACGTGCGAAAACTTTTCGATAGCGTGGAATTTTTCTACTACTACGCTGCCAAACGTTGAAATGCGGCCAAGGTCGTTTCTGCCGAGGTCAACAAGCATGTTGTGTTCGGCGCACTCTTTTTTATCGGCGAGTAGCTCTGCTGCGCGGGCGTCGTCTTCTTGCGGCGTAGTGCCGCGCGGCCGCGTGCCGGCAAGCGGGTAGGTGTGCAGCACACCTTCTTTTAGCTCAACAAGTGTTTCGGGCGACGCTCCTGCAACTTCAATATCGGTGCCACAAAAATAAAACATGTAAGGACTTGGGTTAATGCGCCGCAGCTCACGATAGGTGCCAAGCAAACTTCCTGTAAAGCGTGCGCTCATTTGGTTTGAGAGCACAAGCTGAAATATGTCGCCGTTTTGTATGTGTGTTTGCACGCGGCGCACCGTGTTGCAAAATTCCTGTTTGGTAAACGCCGCCGTGATAGGGCTGGTAACGTGCCCTTCTTCGTTGCGCAGGGGCGCTGGCGTGTTGAGCAAGTGGACGAGTTCATTAAGCTCGAACACGCCTTTGCGATAGTGCTCCTCAACGTGGTTGAGCTTGATATTTACAATAAGGATAAGTTTGTGTGTTTTGTTGTCGAAGGCAATTACCTTGTCGAAAAGCATAAGGTCGAGGTCGCGTGCAGGGGTTTGCTGTATGGGCGGGTTTGCGGTTGCGGTTGTGCCGGGTGCTGCTGCATTTGTTGCGCCGAGTGCTGCCGTCAGGGTTGGCTCCTTGTAGCGCAGGTACTCAAATGCAATGTATCCTACTAACCCGCCGGTAAATGAGGGCATATTGGGAAGGTGCGGACTTTTGTATTTGCGCAAGAGCTGGCGAATTGCCTCGGTTGGATTGCGGGCGGGAAGCTCTACATCGCCGATATGCAGCGTTTCATTCTCGCAAAAAATAGTAAGCTTGGGATTAAAGCCCAAAAATGAATAACGACCGCGCGCGTGCGCCTGGCGCGCCGATTCCAGCAGGTACACGTGGTGCGACACCGTTTGCAGCATGCGCAACACGTCGAGCGGTGTTGTAAAGTGTGAATCAAGCTCGCATGCAATTGGAGCTATTGTGTATGTTTGCTCGCGCGCAAGATGCGTAAGCGTGTCAAGTGTGGGGAACACTTCACGTGGTGCGTGTTGAGTGTGGGGTTGCGTGCCGGTGGTGGTACGTGTGTTATCTGTGGTGTAAGTGCACATGGTAGCCTCCTTTGTGCATGTGCATCATAAGGAGTGATGTGCCGATTAGCTGTGGCGTTACACCGTTGTACCTGCGGTAATAATGTCGAGCAAATGTCGAGCAAACAAAAATCGCCCCTCATGGATATGCTCCATCAAGGACGAATGCTGCATGCATAATGCAAGTGCTATCCGCGGTGCCACCTTGATTCACAAACATTGTTTGTGCTCTTAAGAAATGCCAACACATTTCCGACGCGTAACGTGCGTCTTACGTCGCAGAATACTCTGAAGTTGCGTGCTTTCGCTCGGCTTCATTTGACTGCGCCCTCAGCGGTCCATTTGACAGCTTGTTTCTCGCCTGATTCTCAGCATCGCAGACTCTCTGTAGAGGCATCACTGCCGTTATCTCCGCTTCAACGGTTTGGTGTATTCGATTGCCACTATTTAAGTACGAGAAGTAAAGAATATCAACCATTATTTGAAGTTAGCCCCAAATTGAAATCAACATGTAACATTTGTTACCTTCCGTTAATTTAAGGTTTTGGAACTCCGCGTTAATCTCTGTTTGCAATTCTGCAAACTTTAAGTCCTAATTTTTGTTTATGGTGAATATACTAATGGCTTTACATTAAGCCTGTTAAAGACAAGGAAAGAAGATATGTAAGAAAAAGAAAAAAACGTGGTGGGTCGTAAGGGAGTCGAACCCTTGACCTTGGGATTAAAAGTCCCCTGCTCTACCAACTGAGCTAACGACCCACATCTCACGCGCTTATGCGCACGGTGTGCTCAATAAGCTAGATTATTTTCCTACAAAACGAGAATAAATGCACCCGAAAAAATAAAAAATGTTCATTTGTGAAGAGAAATCCACGACTTGTGCTGTGCGCGGGAATCGCGGATGAACCGCGCGTGAAACGCGCGTGAAACGCGGCCACGCTACGCGCACGCCGCGCACACAGAGCAGCTGGTATACCTGCTGAACGCCAGGCGCATGCGTGCTGCAGGCATGGTGCAGCGATGTTGCGGGCATCTTCGATCGCTATTTTAGATACAATAGATGTATCGTCTTACAAACCTATGACGTTAGAAGGAATTATGGCTACATGTAACAACCCCACGCCTGCGCAGTCTAATCAGCCGGGGCAATTTACCGACATCGACACGCAAAAACCCAAACGTCCGTGGTTGCTTTACGGGGTTTGTGGCGTGTTAGTTGTGGGAATTGTTGCCTTTGGTGCATACGTGTATGCAACGCAGCAACAGGCACACCAACAAAATCAAACCGCGCAGCAAGTTGCTCAATCGCAGCCTACGCAAACGCAGCCGCAGGTAGATGATAATAAAAAAGACAAGAACGGTGCTGCCGATTCTAATGGCGACACCAGTAAAAAAGAGCTTGACGTTGCCTACACGCAGTACGAACAAGCGCTGAAGAACCCGCAAACGTACCTTGCGAAAAAGGACGGCGCGGCATTTAAAACATACAAGTATCTTATGTGCGACATCGACAAAAACAATATTGCCGACGTGGTGCTTTTGGGCACCGACGGCAACGCTGATAATCCTTCGTCGTACAGCGCAGCTGTGCTTATGTCGGGCGGTTATGAAGACTCGTTTACTCATCCAAAAACAACATTTAACCTGGAAAGAGGCGGCAAAGTTGAGGCATATTTAAGTCGCAATGTAAAACACGAAACGCTGCTGTATACGCGCAAAAAAGACGGCGTGTGCCAGTCGGAGCTGTATGCATTTTTTAGCAACACGCTTAAAAAGGTGAGCGAAAAAACATATCAGGATGGCGACGGCGCGGGCGATTTTGAGGCGAGCCAGTGGCAAAAGCTTTCGTGGGATGATGCATATGATGTTGCGGAACTTACACCGCTTTCTACCATTAAGCAGGGAAAATAGCCGCTGACGAAGCGCGGTGCGGGTATAAACACAACGATGAGTTGCTAAAGCGAGGTTTGCATGATTGATAGGTATACAGAGCCCGAAATGGGGGAGCTTTTTTCGCTCGCTCATAAATATAAGGTGTGGCAGGAAGTTGAAGTTTTGGCGTGTGAGGCGCATGCGGAGATTGGCGACAGTGGCATAACGAAGCAGGAGGCGGCGTGGATACGTGCGCATGCGCAGGTAGATGCCCATGAAATTGACGAAATTGAAAAGGTTACCAACCACGACGTGATTGCGTTTTTAACGAACATGGCTCAGTACATCGATGCCGATGTGGAGCCGGGCGCGCCAAAGCCGAGCCGCTGGGTGCATTATGGCATGACGAGCACCGATTTGGGTGATACGGCGCTGTGCTACATTTTAACGCAGGCCATCGACCGCTTATCTGAGCGAGTGCGCAGCTTGGGTGAGGTGTGCAAGACGCGCGCGTTTGAGGAACGCGACACCTTGTGTGTGGGTAGAACCCATGGTATTCACGCCGAGCCCATGGTGTTTGGCTTGAAGTTTGCAAGCTGGGCCTGGGAGCTCAAGCGTGCTTACGAGCGACTGCAGCTTGCGCGGCAGAACATTGCTTATGGTGCAATTTCTGGTGCGGTGGGCACGTATTCGTCTATCGATCCACGTGTTGAGCAGTTTGTGTGCGAGCGCTTGCATCTTGCGGTAGATCCGGTGTCTACGCAGGTAATTAGCCGCGATCACCATGCGTTTGTTGCGAGCGTGCTGGCATGTTGCGCGGCAACGTGCGAGCGTATTGCAACTGAAATTCGCGCGCTGCAAAAAACGGATACGCTTGAAGCAGAAGAGCCATTTCGCGCAGGTCAGAAGGGGTCGAGTGCCATGCCGCATAAACGCAACCCCATTACCTGCGAAAAGGTGTGCGGTCTTGCGCGCGTCGTGAAGGCAAACGCGCAGGTAGCCTATGATAACGTGGCGCTGTGGCACGAGCGCGACATTAGTCACTCATCGGCTGAGCGCGTGGCGCAGGCGGATAGTTTTATTGCCCTCGACCACATGCTGCACTGTTTGTTGCGCATTGTGAAGGGGCTTGTGCTGTATCCGGAGCGCATGAAATACAATTTGAACCAAACGCGCGGCCTTATTTTTTCGTCAAAGGTGCTGCTTGCGCTGGTAGACACGGGTATTACGCGCGAAGACGCCTACGCTGTGGTGCAAAAGGCTTCGATGAGCACGTGGCACGAAATTCAGCATTGTACAGGCCAGCACACGTTGCGTGATTTTCTTGAAAAGGACGAGCGCTGCACGCTTTCGGCGGCTACGCTTGATGCAATTTTTGATCCGCATACGTTTTTGCACCACGTTGATGTGGTATTTGACAGGTTGAAAGGCTTGGAGTTTTAGCGCGCGTGGGCGTTGCTATGGTGGCCGAGCTGCTGTGTTTGCGGTTGATCAGTCATGCCACACGGCAGTTGGGCGTTCCCGCGCATAAAGAAAGTTTGAGTATGAAGTTACCCCGCATATTGGATACTAACACACATGCCCACCCGGCCGCGGCGCGCAGCAGGTGGGGTCTTAGCCGCCGAGGTTTTTTGCGTGCAACCTCAGCAGCAGGCACCCTTGCGGCAATTGCGGTATCTACCAGCGGATGTAAGCGCGCGAGTGCGCCTTCTCAACCGGGCGTGGTAACTGATATTCCCGCCGACTACATCATCGACCCGCAAACCAACGAGAGCAATTACAGCGTGGTTGACATGCCGCTTAAAGCGGGCTCTGCCTGGGAGTTTCCGCGCGGCACCACGTTTTACCCGTCGGACGGCACCATGATTGCCGCCATTAGTCCTTCGGCGCTGGCACTGCCTATGGTTAAGGGCTGCGTGTTGTCGCTCGAAAAAGGCACGATAAGCGACGTTATTGCCGATGTGTACACTAAAGACAGTGCAAATTACGTGATTTATGATGTGCGCTGCTCAAACGCGTTGTATGCATGGATTGAGCTTGATGTGGTAACGCACAACTGGTCGCTGTATGCACAAGCAATGGCAAACGGTGCCACCCACGGCAGTGTGTTGGAATTGTGGCAATCTACCAGCGATTATTTGCCTGCGCAGTTTGCGGTTTCGGGGTCGAGTGTGGTGTGGCAGGTGTGTCCTCATCCAAAAAAGTCAAAGGCGCGTTCTCATTCGTATGCATATATATGGAAGCTTGGTGATGAGCAAGCGCAGCAGGTAGTTGAGTCAAACGGGAGGTTTGCGTGTCCGCCGAGCATTTCAAAGGGCACGTGCGTGCTAGTTCCTCGCTTAACGGTGCAAAAAAGTCAGCTTTATTGCATGAATGCGTATACGCTGTCGAGTGGATTTAGCTCGACTATCGCTACGCTTACGCTACCGAGCGGCGTGGCACCGCTTGACGTTCAATATATTTCGAACAAATTTGCATTTTCGATTGCAGCAAATTACCAATCGGGTGGTTTGTTGGGCAAAATGGGCACGTACATTGGCACTACCGATGGACTGTGCGTGCTTTCGCGCGAGCCGTCTGCGCCCGTATGCGGCTGTGGCGACACGTTTATTGTGCGCAATCGCACGTCGTACTTTGTGATTAACACGGCTACCAAGAGCTATTCGGTGCTGCCTGCGGCAAACCGGTGTAGCGACTTTGGTGAGTACCCTGCGTGTGCGGGCGAGCAGAAAACCTTTGTTACCTATGCAACCATTAAGGACAAAGACACCGGCTATCCAAAAAATATGGTGGTACGTTTGTTTAGCATGTAATATTACGCTCTTGCGCGCCAATTTTGATGTTAAACTATATATGTAAAATTCTGATTGCAAACATGTATCTTCTCGATAGTAAAGGAGGCCTCCATGGCTTCAGATGAAAAGCGCATACTTTTAGTAGAAGACGAGAAAACCATTCGCGAAGCAGTGAGTGCATATCTTGAGCGTGAAGGTTATTTCGTTCGCGGTGTTGGCGATGGTCAAAACGCTCTTGAGGAATTTGAGAAGCATTCATTCGATCTTATTATCCTCGACCTTATGCTGCCCAAACTTTCGGGCGAGCGCGTATGTCGTGCCGTGCGCGAAACTTCTAACGTTCCCATTATTATGCTTACCGCAAAAGGCGAGGTAGAAGACAGGATTATTGGTCTTGAGCTGGGCGCCGACGACTATCTCATTAAGCCGTTCTCTCCGCGTGAGCTGGTTGCTCGTGTACGTGCGCTGTTGCGTCGTGCTCATAGCGAAGCTGAGCCCGCGCTTGAGGTGCTCGACTTTGGTCAGCTTGTTATTGATATTTCGGGTCATAAAGTTCTTGTTGAAAACAAAGAAATCGACCTTACAGCATCGGAGTTTAAGCTGCTCACCACCCTTGCTCGCTATCCGGGACGCGTGTATACGCGCATGGAGCTTGTTGAGAAAGTGCTCGGTTACGATTTTGAGGGCTACGAGCGCACGATTGATAGTCACGTAAAGAATCTTCGCGCAAAGTTGGGCGACGATCCGCGCAATCCGCGCTGGTTGTACACCGTGCACGGCGTTGGGTATCGTTTTGAAGCTCCTGCGGGTGCATCGACTTCTACGCAGTCGTAGCACGCGTGTTGCATGAGGTGCTGCACGATTAGCTGCATGGTAGCTGCACCGTTGATAGGTATAAACCCTGCGCCCGCTTGTTTGGGTTCAGGGTTTTTTGCACGTGTATAACCCGCGCACATTCTTCACGGTATCCGAGGTGATTATATGACCCAACCCACCAATGAGTTGCCCACTCAACCTAACGATAACAATGCGCAGGCATCCTCGCCAGCTCCTCAAAAAGAGCTGTATGAAACGATGCAGGATGCACTGTATGCCGATTTTCGCGGTGAAGTGGATGACCCTGCAAAAGTGCTGTTTAACACCATGGGGCACAACGCCTCAACGCGTCCTGCAAAAACGTTTACGGGGCGCATGACCGCGTATTTTGCACTTACGGCGTTTATGACCGCGGTTATTTTAAGCATTGTGTTGGCTGTTGTATGGGAAGACCAGTTCCAGTCGTACACGCGCAGCGGCATGCAGCACATGGCACAAAAAATAGCCACTACGCTGGGCAAACAGTATTCACGCTATGGAGGTTGGGAAAATTCGGTAATAACGGGTGCAGCATCGCTTGCCTTGCCAAGTGATGTAGGCATTGAAATTACCGATGCACAAGGCAACGTGCTGTATGGCAACGTGCTTGTTGGCTCTAAGGTGGGTGAGGCGCTGCCGTCGCGCGATGCACAAACGTCGCGTTCGGTTCCCGTGCCTACCAACGACGACGGGCAGCCTATCAGCGAAAATGCTACTGCATCCGCGGATATTTTGTCACGCGATGGTGAATATTTGGGCGCGGTGCGCTTGTGGGCGTTTGGTTCTGAATCGCTCGTAACAAAAAGCGACGATGTGTTTCGTCGCAATTCGTACGCTGCAATTTTAGCAGCTGCAACCATTGCTATTTTGCTTGCATGTGCGCTTTCGTATGGCGCATCGCACGCATTTACCAAGCCGATAAAGCGCATTACGTCTACCGCCGCACAAATACGAAATGGTGATTTAACTGCGCGAACGGGGCTTACGGGCGACGACGAAATTGGTCGGCTTGCTGAAACCTTTGATAGTATGGCAAGCGAACTTGAGCGCGACATTAAATTTGAACATAGGCTTACGTCGGATGTTGCTCACGAGCTGCGCACGCCGCTTATGGCGATGCTGGCAACGGTGGAAGGTATGCAAGACGGTGTGCTTCCCGCCGATAACGAGCACTACGAAACTGTTGCAGCCGAGGTAAGACGCCTATCGCGCCTGGTAGATGCCATGCTTCGCCTGTCGCGTATTGAAAATGGCACGCGTGCCCTTAAAATTGAAACGTCCGACGCT
Source organism: uncultured Atopobium sp. (assembly GCA_946997485.1). Lineage (GTDB taxonomy): Bacteria > Actinomycetota > Coriobacteriia > Coriobacteriales > Atopobiaceae > Fannyhessea. The sequence goes on along the minus strand of CAMPVF010000005.1, from coordinate 56,593 downwards.
GTGTACCTGGTAAAAAGCCTTGTTGCCATGCAGCAGCAAATGTTTTCTGAGCGGGGCTTACGTTTGCGCTTTGACGACAAAACAAACGAGCATGAATGCATGGTAGAAATGGATAGCGACCTTATTCGTGAGGCGGTTACTAACATTTTGTCAAACGCGCTGCGCTATACACCAAGCGACGGCTGGGTTGTTGCGGGTATTTCGAAAACGCGTAGTGAAGTGAACATTTTTGTGAGCGACACGGGTATTGGTATTGCAAAAGAGGATATTCCGCGCGTCTTTGCGCGCTTTTGGCGCTCTGACGCAAGCCGCGGACGTGTTTCGGGCGGTTTGGGCATTGGTCTTGCGCTTACGAAGGAAATTATCGATAAGCACCACGGCCGTATTTCGGTGGAATCAACCCTGGGCAAGGGAACCACGTTTACGCTGAGTATCCCCTTTGTTCAGCCTGTGGCAGAAGGACAAACGCACGCTATAAGCATGTAGGTGTCCGCTGTTATGGTGAACTGAACTTGAACTTGAACTTGAACCGCGCGCGCATGGAACCTGAACGTGAACCGCACGCTCATGCATACTGAACACGGGGCGGGGATGAAGGTGAACGTGGAGTGAGCTGCTCTTTTTTCAACACGTGTGTAGCGCAGCACAAAAATTGGTTGAGAAAGTGCTGTAGTATGTGATACGCTCATATACGCAAACAATGAAGAACACCACCGCGCATAAGGCGTTTTCGTGGTGGTAAGGAGTAGGCATGTCACTGTTAGACACCATTAACGCAGCTAAAGAAGAAGCAAAACGCGCAGGCACTCTTCCGTTTGGCAACGACGCCAAAGCTGAGACAGATACAGCCGCGCGTGATGGTCGTGGTGAAGCTGCAACCAGCGCAAATGCACCTGCAGGCGAAAAGAAAGGCGCGCTTAAATCGTCGAGCGCACGCGCAAAACCTGCGCGCGAAAAGGCGGCCGGCGTGCGCGAAGCATCGAAAAAACCACCTGTGTCGCAGATGAGTAAGGTTGAGCGCCGCCGTGCCCGTGCGCAAGAGCGCGATGATCGCGATAGGCGTCTTACGGTGTCGCGTATTTTACTCAACCGCAATCCTGAGTACCGTCACCACCAGCACATTACCTGGTCGATGTTGGGTACCGGCTTTGCTGCTATTGTGTGCTCCTGGATTGTAAATTTGTGCTACAGGGAAGCGTACAACGCGCCCACGTCGCCGGCAGGCATGGTGGTTATTGGGCTTATTGTTGTTGCATATGCTCTGGTTATTATTTCGTTTATTTATGACATACGCACCACGCGTCCGCTTCGCCGCATTACCGACGATCGCGTTGCGGGCATGACTACCAAAAAGCTCATTTCTATTTTGAATGACGAGGCTGCACGCGTTGAAGCCGAAAAACAAGCTAATCCCGGATTGTTGCAATCGGTTAAGGCATTTTTTAGGCGTTAGTGTGGCAGGCGTGCACCTGCCGCGGGCTTGTGTCATAATAAACACAGCTCACACAGTTTTGGCCTCGTAGCTCAGGGGATAGAGCACAGGTTTCCTAAACCTGGTGTCGTTGGTTCGAATCCAATCGGGGTCACCATCACCTATAACAGGCGTCCTTTGGGCGCCTTTTTTGTGTGCGATGCTGATGCGCCTTCATGTGCGCGATGTTGACACGGGGCTCGCATTACCCGTAAACGCGGGAGAGATGCAGCCTTTCTCGCCACCTGTACACACAATTCCACCATAACTTGCCAACTATTTTTGTTGCCCGCTCCCAACAGTAAACATGGTTTGCGCAGGTAAAGTTAGTGTCCGGTTAACTTGTACTAACAAACACAGAATACTCAGACAAAATCTCCTTGTTTTCGTGCGTAATTGTGGGTAAGCTCAAAGTAGCACGAGCTTGGATAACGAGAGGACACGCGCTTTTGCGCGTGGTTTATCCAAGCGTGTTTTTTATACATCCTACAGGGAAGGAATTGTTATGAAATATGTACATGCACTCTATGCTGCTGCAGGCGTTGTACTAGCAGGCGTTGTTGCTGGAATTACCACAAAAGAGTCGATGCGCAAAGCCGCTGTTCGCACCACGGTGCTTGGCATGCGTGTAAGCGACGCGTGCACACGCGAGCTGCAAACGATTATCGACGAAGCTTCCGACGTTCGCGCAGAAGCGCGCGAGCAAGCAAAACTCGACGCTGCTGTTCGTGCGCGTTTGGCTGAACTTGAACCTGGTATTCGTGCAGAACATGCTTCGAAATATGGCATTGCGAACAACGAAGTCACTGCTTCATGTGCGCAAACAGCCGCAGAAGTAACCCCTCAAGCTGCGCATTAGTGCGCGCATGCGTGTTTAGAGATACTCATGCAATTTACCATACAATCGCGCACGAGTACGCGCGTGAGATTTGTGCTTGATGCGGGATTTATTTCTGCAGCAGAGGCGCGCGGGCTTGCGTATGACATTATGGCGCTCGAGGGCGTTGCACGCGCTAGTGTTCACCCAGCTAACATGTCGCTTATTGTTGAGTTTGATGATGCACAAAACCTGTCGCATAACCAGCTGCATAACCAGCTGCACAACCAGGCCGTCTACGAGGTCGTATGCAGCTATCTTGCCAATACAACAACCTTTAGCTTGCCTGCGGTGTCCGAGCCTGCGCTTAACTCGAAGGCGCTTGCCTACGAAAGTTTGCACGAGCACAACACGTTTATGCTTAACGTGGCACACTTGCTGTTCCACCGCGTAATTATCCACAGCATTCCCTTGCCGCTGCCACTCTTTTTTGCGTGGATTGCGTATCGGGCGTGGTTTTTTATTCGCAAGGGCATTGAAAGCTTGGCGCAAAAAGAGCTGCGTGTTGAGGTGCTCGACGCCTGCGTTATTGCTATTTCGATTGGGCGCGGTGAACTTGCCAGCGCCGGAACGATTATGTTTTTGCTCAGCCTAAGCGACTGCGTACAGCAGCACGTGCAAGCACGTACCAAACTGTCGCTGAAGGGCGGCATTGTGAGCCGCTCGCAGTGGGTGTGGAAGCGCGTGTTGGGTGAAGACGTAAAAGTTGCGCTTGAGAGCATTGTGCCGGGCGACGAAATTCACGTACTCAGCGGTGCGTCTATTCCGGTAGACGGCGTGGTGGTGCAGGGCGCAGCCGAGGTAAACGAGGCGTCGCTTACGGGCGAGTCGCGCTTGGTGCACAAAGATGCTGAAGATAGTGTTTACGCAGGTACAGCTCTTGAATCGGGCGACATTATTGTGCGCACTACCGCGCAGGCGGGAAATTCGCGCATCGACAGCATTGTTGAAATGGTTGAGGAATCGGCTCAACTAAAAGCGCAGGCACAGTCGAAAGCAGAGCGCCTGGCCGACGGCCTGGTGCCATACAGCTTTATTGGCTTTTTTGTTGTGGGGCTTCTCACGCGTAATATTCGCCAGGCACTGAGCGTGCTTATGGTTGATTATTCGTGCGCGATTAAGCTTTCGGTGCCCATTGCCATTGCAAGTGCGATGGACGAAATGGTGAAAAACGGCATTGTGGTGAAAGGCGGTAAGTTTTTTGAAGCAATGTCCGCGGCCGATATGATTGTGTTTGACAAAACGGGAACGCTTACACGCGCCGTGCCTGAGCTGGTAGACGTAATAAGTTTTTGCGAGCTTCCGGCGTCGGAAATTTTGCGTATTGCTGCGTGTATTGAGGAGCATTTCCCCCACAGCGTGGCGCGTGCCATTACCAGCGCCGCTGCAGCACAGAACCTCGACCACACCAAAGAAGTGCACACGAAGGTTGAGTATGTGGTGGCACACGGCATTAAAACGCACGTGAACGGCAAGGTGGTGTGTGTTGGTTCGAGCCGTTTTGTGTTTGACGTTGAACACGCAGCTAAACCTGCAAATTTGGAAGAGCAGCTTGCGCGTGTGGCACACAAGCATGAAGCGCACTTAAGCTACATTTATATGTCGTATGACAAGCAGCTTGCGGGTGTGTTGTGCATTAACGACCCGCTGCGTGCGGACGCCGCCGCGACTATTTGCGCACTTAAAGACCAGGGTTTTTCGCGCGTAGTTATGCTTACGGGCGATAGCGAGCACATTGCTGCTCAGGTTGCATCGGCGCTTCATATTGATGAGTACAAGGCGCAGGTGTTGCCCGAGGACAAGCTTGCGTTTATTAAGCAGGCACAGCGCGAGGGGTATACGGTTGCCATGGTGGGCGATGGTATTAACGATTCACCCGCATTAGCGCAGGCAAACGTGTCAATTGCCCTTTCGGACGCAAGCGATATTGCGCGCGCGGTTGCGGATATTTCTATTCACAACCAGCAGCTTCACTCACTGGTGGTGGCGCGTACGGCGTCGCAGCTGCTTATGCAGCGCGTGCACAACGGCTTTGTGGGGATTGTGGGCGTAAACAGCTCGCTTATTCTGCTTGGCTTGCTTGGTATAATGTCGCCCATTCACGCTGCGTATATTCATAATGGATATACCTTTGCGCTTACGCTTGCCAACATGCGCGGGCTTTTACGTGCGAAAGGTGATGACGTTTTGGAATAGGGTGGCGAGTAGGTATTAACTATTAGCCAACTAATTGGGCAAAATATTCAAAAAGATGCACATTGTGCTTTAATATGCCAGTGCGCTTTGCTACAATAAACACGAATAGTACCCCGTGGGCGGCAATCATGCCCCACGGGGTACTGTTGTATTGGGTGAATTATGATGCGTAATGCCGGCGGCACAGGTGAGCAGCGCAGGGTGCTAGCAGCGCAGCCCCGCTTGCGTGCGCTGCCGGCGCCCGCGCTACTGCGACTGTTGCGTATCGCTCGACTGCGCCTGCGCGCCATCAGACACGGTAATTGTTACCGTTCCGCCGGCGCGTGCTTTGCTTGGCGCAGAAATAACGGTGCCTTTTGCAGCATTGCTATCTGTTTTGTGTCGCACGTTCACCGTGAACCCTGCGCCTTCGAGCTTCGAAATGGCACTTTGCGCGTCGTCGCCCGGTTGCACGTACTGCGTGAGGTCTTGCTGCTCCGCTTTCTTGGCAATGGTAAGTGTGATGGTTGAGCCCTTGGTAGATTTTCCAACAACGTCTTGTTTAAGAACTGTACCTTCCGGCTTGTCCGACTCTGCCTGCTTGGTGGCTACTTTAAGCTCAAGCCCCTCAAGTGCGCTTCTGGCCGCGCTTTCAGTTTTTCCTACCTGCGACGGCACATCTACCTCTTCGGGGCCTTTCGAGAGCTGGTAGGTAACCGTGTCGCCAGCTTTTGCCTGCGCGTTTGGCGCGGGTGATTGTGCGGCAATCTTGCCAATTTCTACGTCGGTCGAATTAATCGAGTCGCCTGCCTGGCTCTTGAGTCCCGCCTTGGCAAGAAGTGCATCTGCCTCAGATGGCGACTTTCCTTTAAGGTCGGGAACTACAACATCGGCTGCGGGGGCTGCGCCTTTCGATACCGAAAAATTAATCGGCGTGCCCTTTTTTGCCATTCTACCTGCGTTTGGATCTTGGTCAAGCACGCGGCCTTTTTCTACCGTGTCTGAATATTCCTCTTTTATGGTGCCCTTTTGGAAGTAGCCAGAGTTTTCAATTGCAAACAGCGCTTCTTGTTGGGTGAGGTTTATAAGGTTGGGGACGGGTTTTTCGTCGGCCGATTGCCCAAGCATGGTAACAAGTGCAACTGCAACGCCAATAGCTGCAAGAATACCCACAATAACTGCGGCAATGGTTTTTGCTTTGCGGCTTTTGCGCTCCTGTTGAGCGGCAAGCTGCGCGTGCTGCGTGGCGCTTGTAAGAGGCTTTCGAGGGCTACTTATGTTTGCGTTTGCAATGCGTGGGAGCGTTTTTGTTTTGTTGGGCGACGATACGGGGCTTGCCAGCGGTGTTGCCGACATCACAGGCAGTGTGGCGCCTGCGGGGGCTACCTGCTGCGGCATGCGACCCGCTAGATATTCGCGCAATGCTGCAAACACATCTTCGGCATGCTGATAGCGCATGGCTGGATCTTTTTGCATGCAGCGCAAAATAATTTGCTCAAGCGCGGCATCTACGCGCGGATTACGCTGTGATGGGGGAATAGGCTGCTCGTTTACCTGCTTTAATGCAACAGTAATGGCGTCGTCACCATCAAACGGCACCACGCCGGTTGCAGCTTCGTACATTACAATACCCAGCGAGTAAATGTCGGTGGTAGGACCAAGCGGCTTTCCTTGTGTTTGCTCGGGCGACACATAGTGCGCCGTGCCAAGTACGGAATTGTCGGTGGTAAGGTGACTATTTTTTGCGTGAGCAATACCAAAGTCCATCACCTTGATGTTGCCGTCGGGCTGCACCATGATGTTTTGCGGCTTAATGTCGCGGTGAATGATGTCGTGCTTGTGAGCTACGCTGAGTGCTTGCGCTATTTGCGAGCCAATTTGCGCCACTTTTTTACTGTCGAGCGCGCCGTGCTTGCGCACGCCACTTTTAAGGTCGGTGCCACGCAAATATTCCATGGCGATAAAGTAGGTATCGTTATCTTTACCCCAGTCGTACACCGAAACGATGTAGGGGCTTTGAAGTGCGGCTGCAGCCTGCGCTTCTTGTTTAAATCGTGCAGCAAAGGAGGGGTCGGCTGCATATTGCGGCAGCATGGTTTTGATGGCAACTTGTCTTCCTAAACGGTTATCAAGTCCGCGATATACAACGGCCATGCCACCGGTGCCTATTTTGTCTTGAATGATGTATCGTCCACCAAGAATTCTATCTGGCATTGACTCTCCTAACGCTACGAGAGAATGGTTCGTATAATGAAGGCCGCACAAGCGTGGCGCGTCGGGTTCGTGCGGGGTATTCATGCAGCTTATGCATAGTGCGCGCGGTGCGGATAAGCTGCGGGTGTGTTGGTATCGTCATTTCGCCGCCCCCAATGCCTGAATGTTAAGGCAGGCTGCAAGTACTTTACCTGCAATGGCGGCTGCTTTACCGTGTACGTCGCGACCGGGAGCACCTTCGATGGTTACCGCAATGGCAACAGTGGGCTGGTCAAAGGGGGCAAAACCAATAAAGTGCGAGTGAGCAACGCCCGGTGAAACTTCGGCGGTACCCGTTTTACCTGCAACTTTAACGCCGTTTATGCGTGCAGCTTGCCCGGTGCCCTTCTCAACCACATAGAGCATTGCCTCTTTTAGAGTGTCGGCGGTTTGAGCGCTTATTACCTGTTGCAGGGTGCGTGGCGTTGTTTTTGCAATGCTTGCACCTTCGCTGGTTAGCAAATGATCTACCACAAACGGATTCATGGCAATGCCCGAATTGGCAATTGTTGCAGCTACAACAGCGTTTTGCATGGTGGTCGATTGAGGACCTGCAGGGCTTTCATGCATGCCAACTGGCTGTCCGCACGCCGCCCACGCAAGCTCCCAGCCCGTCATTTCTTCGGGTTTTGGCATGAGCGCCGCGCGTGTTGAAAAGTCGATGCCAAGCGGGGTGCCATAGCCAAACGCACGTGCATAGCTTACCAGTTTATCGGCTCCAACCTTGGCTCCTATCTGCGCAAATGCGGTGTTCGAAGAAACGCTGAGTGCATCTTTTACGCTAATCGTACCAAAGTCTTCGTTTTTGTAGTTGGTAATTTGTGCACCATCAACAGTGAGTTTGGCGGGTGCGTTAAATTTACTGTTGAGCGTAACCGCACCCGATTCGAGCGCCGCGGCAAGTGTTACCACCTTAAAGGTTGAACCCGGTGCATACAGCACGTGTGTTGAGCGGTCGATAAGCGAGCCCGTGCCCGATTCGTCCTTGAGTGCTTCGCCCACATGCTGCAAGTTGTAGGAGGGGCTTGACGCCTTGGCAAGAATAGCGCCTGTTGTTGGGTTTATGGCAACAATTGAGCCGGTATAACCCTTAAGCGCCGCCTGCGCCGCTTTTTGCATTTGCGAGTTGATGGTAAGCACCGCCGAGGGGCCGGGTTTTGCAATGCCGGCCATGGAGTACACAACATCGGCTATTGACGAGTAGTTTTTGCGCGAAATGAGCGTGTCGTTAAGGCGCGCTTCGATGCCCGAGGTGCCATAGCGCAGCGACACGTAGCCCAGTGTATGCGCAGCTAGATTGCCGTTTGGATAGGAGCGCTCGTAGTGGCCGTCTTCTTGTTGTACCGATTCGGCAAGCGTTACGCCATCGGAGCTAATAATGGCTCCGCGTTTTATGTGGGAGTTTTTCTTAATGGTGTGATTGTTGCTTGGAAGCGACTGCAAGCGCTGCGCGTCAACAATTTGTACGTAGGTAAGGTTGGTGATAAGCAGGGCAAAAAGCACACAGCACGCGCCCAACAGATGCACGAGCCTGCGCCCGAGCGCAACACGACCCAGCACGCCCGATTCGGGTGTGTCGAGCGCAAAGTGTGCGCGAACATGCGGGTTGTTAGCAAGTTTACTGTTAATGAGTTTGCTGCCAAAGCTTTTGAGCATGCTTTGACCTTGGTTAGTCATATCGATTTGTGTGCTTCTGCCTGTGCCTTCGTCGCCCGCTTTAAGGAGCAAACCAACGGTAATAAAGCTTGCGAGAAGAGACGAGCCGCCTTGGCTCATAAAAGGCAGCGTAACGCCGGTAAGCGGTAAGAGCTTGGTGGTGCCTGCAACGATGATAAATGCCTGAATAACAAGGGCAGCACATAAGCCTGCAGCTGCAAAAGCCGCAACGTCGCTTTTTGCGCGTGCGGCGGTGGTAAAGCCGCGAACCGCAAGGAGCACAAAGCAAAGCAAAATGCTCGACGCACCCAAAAAGCCCAGCTCTTCGCCTATGGCTGAGAAAATAAAGTCGGATGCAACAACAGGAATGAGGGTAGGAAGTCCGCGCCCAATACCTGCACCAACCATGCCGCCATCGGCAAGTGAATAGAGCGATTGCACAATTTGCAAGCCCTTATTGCTGGGATCGCTAAAGGGGTTAAGCCACATGTCAACACGCACTTGTACGTGCGAAAACAGGTGATAACACAGCACACCGCCCGCGATGAGCAGCGCGCACGAAATAACAACGTACGACACCTTGCCGGTGCATACATAGAGCATAACCACAAAAAACGAGAAGAACAACAACGCGCTACCAAGGTCGCGTTCGAACACAACCACAAGCAGGCTCAGACACCACATGATGAGCAGTGGTGCCAGCATGCGCGGACGCGGTAGTTGAATGGGGCCCCAGGAAATGGCCGTAGCAGAGAGAATTTCGCGGTTTTCGGCCAGGAAAAACGCCAGGAAAAGAATGATGAGAATTTTGGCAAGCTCGCCTGGTTGGAATGAGAAGCCGCCAAAGGTGATCCACAGTTTGGAGCCACCAAGCTCGGTGCCGATTATCATGGGCGCTACCAGCAGTAATATGCCCGCCACGCCAAGCGTAAACTTGTAGTTTGCAAGATCGTGAATGCTTGGCACAAAAATAAGCGTGCAAACAAGGACAGCTACCGATATAAATAACCAGATAATTTGGTTAATGGCCGCTGACGGCGCAAGGCGCGTGACAAACGCGATGCCCACGCCGCTGAGCAAAAACACAAGCGGCAAAATAACGGGGTCGGCCGCGGGCGCGTAGATGCGCACGGCAATGTGGCAGATAGCAAACGCCACAAAAAGCCCGATGGGAACAGCGAGCGTAGCGATGGTAAGCGGGATGTGCGCGTTTACCATGTACAGCACATACAGCAGGGTTGTTGGAATGGCGCTTGCGCACAAAAGCCCGAGCTCAAGGGCGCGGCGGGTGTTGGAAATGCTATTCATGGTACGTCACCTCGCGCGCAGTGAGTGTTGCTGCAGTGTTGTTGATCGCGTTGGCGCACTCGTTGGTGCGCTCGTTAGCGCAGTTGTCAGCGTACAGCGTATCGCACGCTGCGTAGCTGCCTGTTTCGGCCGAAAAACTTGCACCGTTCGTGCTTGCTGTGTCGCCCGTGTTTGTCGCGCCGCTTGTGTCTGCTGCTGCGTCGCCCGTGTCTTGCGGCTCGGCAGGATTTGCAGGCGATGTTTGCGTGCCGTTAGCTGCTCTATTTGCAGCCACTGCCGCCGCCGATTTTTCTTCATTAATTTGATCGCGATAATTTTCGACAACCGTACGTGCTTCAGCTTCGGAATCTACACGAAGTCCGCGTTCAAGCGACTCCTGCACCATGGCAGGAAGGTCGGTTACAGTAATTGAGGTAGTGCTTGAAAGATGAGAGAGGGGAAGCCCCAGGAATTTTGCGTTAATGCCCTGGTAGATGCACACTTTGCCGTTGCTACTTGCAAGGTACCACGAGCTGTTAACAAGCAAAATGCCCGCCAAAAACAGGATAACGAGCGTAATGCCGGCAAGGGCGCCAAATATAGCAAAACGCTTGCGGTGAAGTTTTTTGCCCTGCTCAAGCATGCCGTCATCTTTGATATCGATAACAACTACGCTTACGTTGTCATAGCCGCCTGCTTGCAGCGCAGCCGCTACAAGGTTGTCGGCGCAGTTTTGCGGGTGAGCACTCGATACCGCAAGAGCTTCTATCTGCGAATCTTCAATCATCGACGAAAGACCGTCTGAACAAATAATAACGCGATCTTGGATGGTAACGTCAATCGTAAAGTGGTCGGCATACATGTTGGGGTCGGAGCCAAGCGCGCGGGTAATGTAGGAGCGCTTTGGGTGCACGCGTGCCTCGTCGGCAGTAATTTCACCGGCATCTACCAGCTCTTCTACAAACGAATGGTCGTGCGTAAGGCGCACCAAACAGCCGTGGTGCAAAAGGTACACGCGCGAGTCGCCCACGTGTGCAACGGCAAGTTTGTTGTTCTCGATAACTACTGCCGATGCTGTGCAGCCCATGCCCGGCCTTCCCACGCCGTGCTGCGCTTGGGTGATAATTTCGGTATTTGCTGATTCAACGGCAGCACCCAACAGCACGTCGTTTGCCTGCAGAGGAGCGTTTTTTCCAATGGTGTCTACAGCAATAAAGCTTGCGACCTCGCCCGCTTCGTGGCCGCCCATACCGTCGCATACGGCAAAGACGGGTGGCTGAACCAAAAATGAATCTTCGTTGTGTTCGCGAACCAAACCAACGTCGCTGCGCGCACCCCATATGAGCTGGGCATCTGCGCCACGCCTCGCGTCGGTACCGCGGCGCTTGTGTACGTCGATTGAATTGTGACCCGGGCTTGTGGCGGGCATCATATTATCAATATTGTGCTGCGGCGCAGCAAAAAAGTGGCCGTTTGCGCCCTTTTTGGGGATGATGCGTGTAAGTGCTGCGCGCGCCGTGCGGTTTGCCCAGCTTAGCACGGCATGGGCAAAGGCGGCGTAGGCATTTTGCGTGTCTGTTGGCTCGGGTGTGTATGCGCGCGTGGTAACCGTTTCGCTTGCAGGAGTTGTTAGAGATATGCCTTCTGGCGCCGTGCGCGGGTGCGGCTGTGTGTGCGCTGCATCATGTGTTTGTGGTGGTTGCTGCGTTTGCTGTACCTGCGCTGGTTGCGCTGGTGGCTGCGGCGTAGGCGCAGCTTGTGCTGCTTGTGCAAGGCGCGCGTCAGCAAGGTCGGCTGTTGTGTCGGGGCTTGTTGTGGGCGCCGCAGCTACAGGAGCTGCGGCTACAGGAGCCGAAGCTGCAGGCATAGCAGCTGCAGGCACAGCAGCTGAAACGGGCGTAGTTTCCGCAGGTGATGCAGTTGAATCGGTATGCGGCAACGTGCTCATCGGCGGCTCACCCTCATAATGGTGTCGCCAATCTGTACTTCGTCGCCATCACGGAGTGTTACTGGCTGATCGATACCACAGCCGTTTACCAGTGTGCCGTTCGTTGATTGCAAGTCTTCAAGCACAAGCGCTGGCCCCTGTAGGGTAAAACGTGCATGGGTAGAAGACACAAATGGCTCGTCCAACACAATATCAGAGGAAGGCGAGCGACCAATAACCACAGGACCCAGCACGTCTACGTGCAGCCCGCGCAGCTTTTTTGCACCTTTTTCAACATCAACAAACCAAATTGCGTCGTCTTTGCGCTGCATACGCACAAGTCCAATACCGGTTTTCATTGCCAGGAATAAAAACAAGTACAAAAAGACAACTAATACAATGCGCCCCGCAAAGAGTAAAAGGTCAACCATACTAATTACCTCTAAACTCTAGGTTTGTTAGCGCGAGGGTAATAATGTCGCCATCATTGAGCTGACATGCTTCGGTTGCAACATCGTTTACCAGCGTGCCGTTGGTAGAGCCGCAGTCGCGAATGTACCAAGCGCCCTGGTTGTAGGTAATTTCGGCATGACAGCGCGAAATGTTTGGATCGCGCAGCACAATTTGACTGCTTGCTTTTTCGCGCCCAATAGTACAAGAGGGAGCGCTACCTTCATACGTTTCACCTGTTTGACGGTTGATGAGAAGGAAGGTTGCACGCGGTGCATAGGGGTTTTGTGCTGGTGTGCGACGTTGCGTTGGCGCTGCTTGCGCTGGTATTTGTACCTGCGCTTGTAGCGGTTCTGCCGGCATGGCTGCTGCCCCAGCCGCGCCAGCTACGCCAGCAGCTGCGCCTGCGGCTTGTACGCCTTGTGTGCTATAGGCGGCGGCGTTAGTCATGTGCCTGCGCATATTTACTAACGGTACGTTTGGTGAGTAGTTCGATTGCGGTGTATAGGGCACTGCACCTGGTGTTACTGCAGCCGGCGTGGCAGCTGGCATTGCTGCGGACACGCGCTGCGGGCTTACGCTTACGGGCGCCATGTTAATGTTTGCCGAAGCGTAATTTGCATAATTTTGGGGAATAACGTTGAGACCAGCCGATTCGTCCAAATCGCGACCCACCAGCGGCGCAAAATCGCCCGCTGCTGTTTCGTCGAGCGTGGGGGTGATAGGGATGATGGGCTCCATGGCGGGCATAGCGCCGTTTGCTGCAGGTGCAGACGCTTGGTTTTCGGGCGCGGATGCACTACGCGGCGTTGGCTTGCGTGTGGCTTCTGGCGTAGGCGTTGCTGCAGGTGCAGGTGCTACTGGTGCTGGCACTGCTGCGGGTCCGGGCGTTGCCGCGGACATCGGTGCAGGCGCGGGTGCTGCTGGTGCAGCAGCTACAGCGGGTGCGGCCGGCTTAGGATTTATAATGCGCACTTCGCCCGAAAGCTGCTCACTTGCGGCGCCGCCTAAACCAAGCGACCCCGACAAAAACGCGTCTTCTTCGCAACGCAATTTTTCGAGGGTGCGCGTATCAATATTGTCGGCAAACACGGCAAACTTACCACTTTTCAGTGCGGGATCTACCATAAAGCGCACGAGCGGTTTGCCACAAAATACATAGGCGCGTGACTGCGCTTTTGCTTCGATAAAACTAGCTACTTCCTGCGCAAACTTGCCGTACAGCGACCGCATAATAACGTCGTCTGCGCTCGAAACTAAAATGGTGTACAGGGCAGGTGCGGTGTTAATGCCGTCGATTTCGTACGTTTGCGCTTCCATTTCGCGTGCGGCATGTTTTGCCAGCTTGCGTATGGAAAACGGTGCACGGATACCTTGTTGTCCGGCACCAAACACGCTGTTCATGCGCTGCTCAAACGTTTTAATTAAGTTCACTGCCACTGTCTACCTCCTCATGTGTTAGATGAGTGGATGTGTTACTGGTAAAAATGAGCATAAGTACACTTAAGCATACCGCAATTATCATGCTCCATATACCAAAACCCTGCCAAACACCGAAAGCTTCATGGAGTGATGCTGTGCCGCAGCAGGCATAGCTGGCGATAAAACCGCAGGTAGCTATAAGTTGCGCGGTTATGCGCCACGCTTTTGTGTATTTATGTTGATAGATATATGTGCTAAGCGCGCAGGCGGCTGCACACCAAGCAAGTGCGTACACAAAGCTGGGCGTTATGCAGCGCGCAAGAAATAGGCCTGCGGCCTCGGCGTTTACGCCTGTTGCACCAACCGTACCGGCAGCGCCTGTTACACCCGCAGCGCCGTTTACTGTGCAAACCAGGAGTGCATGAATACACATCGACCACAGCGTACTCCACACAAGGTGCACCACGCTTGCTATAGGCGTGCTTGCGTGCGGCGTAAGAATGCAGCTTATAAACCGTGCGCCGCTTATGGTGGGCGCATAGGCATATATGGTTGAATGTTCGCTGGTGCACCCCGCTATATACCACCATCCACCAGCACATATGAGGTACAGAAGCAGAAGTGCAATGCCAGGGAGGCTAAGAATACTTGAGCTTGAAATAAGTGCAAAGGCGCCAAGTGCGATGCCAATAAGGCTGCAGCCCGCTTGCCACCATATACCTGCGGCAATGCAGGCGGCGCACAACAGGGCGCATACCCAGCCGTTCAGATTGAGCGTAAGACACAGTACTACCACTAAGGGGAGCGAAAGTGCGCAGGTAATAGCCCGGCTCAGCACCCCGCCCAGCCACGGATAGCGAAATGTTATGGGGAGCTTTTCTTTTATGGTTTCGTCGTCGGGGTTATCATCGGCAAGTGCCTGCTCAACCAAATGCTGAATGGAACGCTTGCCCGCTTGAGCATCGCCCAACACCGAGCACAGCGCGCCTTTGAGCTCGTCTACGTGTGCCAAGCGCGTTTGAGGATATGGCGCAAGTGCGCGGGTAAGGGTTTGCTCAACCAGTGTTTGCGAAACCGCAGGTATATCAAGGTGATAAGACGACAACGGCGGCTTTGGACCTTTTTCGATGAGCTTTAGGGAGTGTTCGGCATCTTGGGCAGCAAACGGACTTACCGACGTAAGCGCCTGCCAAATAACACAGGCCAGCGAAAAAATATCGCTGCGTTCGTCCACCAAATCGCCCTCAATTTGTTCCAGCGGCATGTAGCCCACGGTGCCTCCGCGTGCATCGCCATACCCGGCGGCCGACGCCAACGTTGCCATACCAAAGTCGCACAACTTTACGCGTCCAGTGTGGTCGAACATGATGTTAGCAGGCTTAATGTCGAGGTGAAGCACCCTATTTTCGTGCGCGCAGACCACCGCCGAGCAAATTGCATCGGTAACGTAACACGCTTCATCGCCGGTAAGACAGCCGTTTTCTACGCGGGAGAGCAGCTCAGAAAGGGTAATGCCGTCGATGTACTCCATTACCAGGTAGGCATATGCGCCGTCGGTTTCAAAATCGTACATAGTTACTATGTTTGGGTGAGAAAGCATCGACGCCATGCGGGCTTCGGCAAGCGCCTCGCTCATAGCGCTTTGCACGGGCGCTTGTTGCTGAAACGGTTGTTGAAATTGTTGCTGCATCTGAGCCTGCTGCAACGGCTGTTGTGGTGTGTAATTGGGCTGGTAGGTGCCATAACCTGCATCTTCGCCATTGATGCCTTGTGCGGCATAATCACCAAGCGCGATGCGCTTTATGGCAACACGGCGCTGCAAGCGTGTGTCCCAACAAATAAGCACGTCGCCAAAGCCGCCCGTGGTGCACACGTCCATAATGCGCCAGCGACCGAGTACCATGTCGGTTGGAGCTGCGCCTTGCGGCATCATGCCTGGTGGCGCATACAGGGGGCGTTGTGGTTGTTGCTGGTTAGGTTGAAACATAGGGGTGCTTTCTTGTGGGTGTGGGTGGCTGTGTTGCAGGCGGTGCAGTTGTGCGCAGTGGTGCTTGCGTGCAGCTTGTGCGTGTGTGCGGTTGCGCGCGTGTGCCGATGTGCGTATATATGTGACCCTTCGTTTTTCATGCGTTATGTTCTTGCGTTACGCGTGGTATGTGCTTACATCTCGTGTTTATATCTATTAATATCCGTTTATGCGTTCGTTTTGTACATTTTGATGTGTGTTGCATGGGAGCTTGCACACATGCGGCTTGTTGCGGTAAGATAAACATCTATGCGGGCGTGGCGGAATTGGCAGACGCGTATGCTTCAGGTGCATATGAGGGTTCCCTCGTGAAGGTTCAAGTCCTTTCGCCCGCACCATTTCTCTTATTACCTGCGCCTGCGTGCGTGGTTTGCATGTTACTTGCTACTTATTATCTTCCTCAAAATCGCTCCAACCACTTTCGTCGTCAGAGTCGAATAAATCAAAATCGCCCTCTTGTTTGGCATGGTTTTTGTAGCGCTTACGCGTTTTAATTTCGAGCACAATAGCAATAACAACAAAGAACAAAATACCACCAATAACCAGCCACATTACGCCCAACCGGGTGCCAAAAAGCCAGTTAAAGAATTGTCCGAGCTGCTCAAACAGTTGTGCAACAGTATCCATGTGAGCTCCTTTTACGCGTGTTCATAGCAGCAAGAGCACGTCTTGCCTAAACGAGCATGGTGCAGCCGCGCTCATTGCATGCAGCATTATTGCATGTAGGTGCATGTTTGTGCGCATGTATGCAAGTCCGCGCGCGACCGTGCGTATAAGTATATACGTTACGCGCATTGCGTGCGTCGCGCATTGCATTATATGCGTTGTGTATGCACCGCTATGAGCCTTTTTACTGCACGTCATTTTAAGTTTATGTATAAACTTCCTGCCCGCCATGTGTACATATCGTGAGCCTGTTATACTACATCATAAGTTAGCTGATTTTGTAATGGTTACATGCGTGAGTTGCTGGTAGAACTCACCCGTTGCTCACACGCACACGCGTGCGCTTGCATACATAGCAACAAATCCCAGGTAAGGAGAGAAGATGCTCGACATTAAGTTTGTAAGAGAAAATCCCGATTGTGTTGACAAGGCGTGCGCTTCTCGCCAAAACGCTCACTGGGATAGGGATGCATTTTTTGCCCTGGATGAACAGCGTCGTTCAACCATTGTAGAAGTTGAAAAGCTGCAGGCACACCGCAATGCCGTATCGAAGCAGATAGGCAAGCTGATGGCAGCGGGCAAAACGCAAGAAGCGCAAGACGCCAAGCAAGAAGTTGCACACAACAAGGAGCGCATAGCCGAGCTTGAGCGTACGCGCACCGAATGCGAACAAAAGCTGCACGATTTGGTAAGCGCCATTCCAAACATTCCCGACGCAAGTGTTCCCTACGGCAAAGACGATAGCGAAAATGTAGAGGTTCGCAGGTGGGGCACCCCAACGAGCTTCGATTTTGAGCCGAGCGCTCACTGGGATTTGGGAACTGCTAACAAGATGATCGACTTTGATAGAGGCGTAAAACTTGCGGGTTCGCGCTTTTACGTGCTGGGTGGTTATGGTGCGCAAATGGAGCGCGCGCTCATTAACTTCTTTATTGATATGCATGCAAAAGCAGGGTTTAAAGAGTGGTGGCCTCCTGTTCTTACGAATTACGACTCACTGTTTGGTACTGGTCAGCTGCCAAAGTTTGACGAAGACCTGTTCCATGTGAGCAACGATTTGTATCTTATTCCAACGGCAGAGGTGATGCTCACCAACTTGCACCGCGATGAGGTGCTTGATGTTGCGCAGTTGCCGCTGCTTTATACCGCGTTTACTCCGTGCTTTAGAGAAGAAGCGGGCTCGGCTGGTCGTGACACGCGCGGTATTATTCGTGTTCACGAGTTTGACAAGGTAGAAATGGTAAAATTTGCAACCCCCGAAAACTCAATGAACGAACTTGAATCGATGGTGGGTGAGGCGGAAGCCTGCTTGCAAACACTTGGCTTGCCCTACCGTGTGGTATCGCTGTGCACCGGCGACATTGGTTTTTCTGCGTGCAAGTGCTACGACCTTGAAGTGTGGCTGCCGAGCTATAACAACTACAAAGAGATTTCGTCGTGCTCTAACTGCTGGGATTTCCAGGCGCGCCGTGCAAACATTCGTTATCGCGATGCAGCTTCGTTTAAGGGCACTCGCTATGTTCACACGCTCAACGGTTCTGGCTTGGCTGTTGGACGTACGATGGCTGCCATTATGGAAAACTATCAACAGGCCGATGGCTCAATTGTTGTGCCTGAGGCGCTGCGTCCCTACATGCGCGGGCTCGAAGTAATTCCACCTTGCAGCAACTAAGCGGCGACTAACGCCTTAAACTCGCTTGCAACCAACGTCTTAAACGAGCTGGCGCGCAGCTAGATGCCCGCATGCGTGCTCGTGTAGGCGCCCGTGCAGGTGCACGTGTATCTACTATGCGCGCTCGAACACATCCGTGAAACTTTGCCCCGTGTGCTGTTGTGCAGCATGCGGGGTTTTTGTATGGCTTCTCGCGCGTATTAGTGACGAAACACCCGAAGCTGTACCACGCCATCGTTAACCATTGCACGCGTGTATGGAACACCTACACGCCTAAAGCAATCGCCCAGCACAGAAAGCGTGAGCAGGTTGTGCGACGAGCACACGGCACACAAGGAGCTGAGCGACGACGCTGCCGTATAGCGATGCAAAAAGCCCCGTATATTTGGCTGAAAATACTGGGGGTGCGTGCGCAAGAAATGAGCAAGCTCAATCTGCAATTGCTTATAGATGAGCTTGCGTGCCCGAGCAGGAAAATACACATACACATAAGAGCTTGTGCTGCTAGCGGGGAGCGTGAGCTGCAAGAGAATGTTGTTGCGGTTGTGGATGAGCTGCTCGCTGAAGTGCGGGATGGGCGGTGGCGTGTTATACATGATGCTCCTTTCTGTATAGAACAATTGTACGTCATTAATTTAGAATGTCAAACCAAAGTTTGGTAGATTGTTAATAAAAAAGCTCCCAAGAGGGAGCGGAAATTCAAATGGTGCGGCGTACAGGATTCGAACCTGTGACGTTCTGATTCGTAGTCAGACCCTCTATCCAGCTGAGGTAACGCCGCAACTGATACTAGGATCGCACTTGTCTAGCAAGATGTCAAGAGCGATTTGTTCAAAAATAAAAAAATTTTTGCATGATGGCATACGGATATATCAAAGCTGCTGATAAACACCCATATCGTTTGCATGTGCAGCATGGAACCAAACGCGCGCCTGCGCGCCCGCGGTAGCGCCTGCGCGGCGAGAAATACGGCTTTTTAGTGAGTGAGTTTTGCAATTGCATTTTTTGCGGACTATAATGCGCGCCGATATGCTACTATGAAGAGCACACATGGAGAGCTGACCGAGTGGCCGAAGGTGCTCGCCTGCTAAGCGAGTATAGGGTGCAAACTCTATCTGGGGTTCGAATCCCCAGCTCTCCGCCAGTTGTAATTTCCCCTGTTTTAACCCGTGTTAAAGCAGGGTTTTTCATATGGTTTGCTCGCGCAAGTCGTCCGCGCAATGCGCGCAATGCACGCACCGCACGCACCAAATGCAGCCGCGCGCACCACCCGCACCGCATGCAACGTACCTTCAACCTAAGGCTTCGAACAACTATGCTTCACGATTCTCCATCACCATACGCCAAGGGGTTTACACCAAACGCAGCTAACGATGCCGCAGCATCAATGCACGTTGATGGCTTTAGCATTGGTAAGCCCGCCATTGTGTGTCGCTGGCGTCTTGCAAATCGCACATTACCCCTTCAACATAGGCATCTGCGTGCGCTTTTGCGGCGCACCTGCAATGGCGAGGCAGTAAGCAAGCACCTTGTTGCCTGGGCAAAGCAGCACATCGAGTGGACGCTCTACGATGGCTCTGCTGAGTTTCCTGATGGCGTGCTTATGCTGGTTGTTGATGAGGCGGGCAAGGCGGCGATGACATTAGGACCGTATAAACCGCTGGCATCCACGCGTCTTTCTGCCCTATGTGCGCGCGCTGCGCAGTCGTTTGCGGAATGGCAATATTGCGGCGTTGCGCCCGAGCAGCTGTGGGCGTGTACAGGTAACACGCTTGTGTGGGGCTGCGAGCAGCAGCAGGCTGCGTCAGGTGCCAATTCGCTCATTTTTGACCTGGCTTGCACGCTTGGTATAACCGTGGTAAAAGACCCCGAGCTGCTGCATAACCTTCAGGCAAAAAAAGATGTGCCACAGGAAATATTTTTAGTGAGCGACGAGCATGGCGTAGTTGTTGCCGATGGTTTTGAAGGCAGCATGAGTACAGGCTTTATTGCGCACTACGAAAAGCTGCGCGACCGTGCGCGCTAGTGGTGCCGCGTCGTGCCTACAAAACTTTTTTCTAATATCGCTCAACTTTTTTGTAAGAGGCTTTGTAAGAGCGCGCGGGGAGCTTTGAGAAGCGCACATCCGTAACCCTACCGTTGTTGCATACGCGCAGCAAAGGGGCACAAATCGCGTTCAAAACAGGTATCGCAGTGCGGTTTTCGCGCAGGACAAATCTCTCGTCCAAAATGAATCCACTCTTCATTTACGTTGCACCACAGTTCACGCGGAATAATGGCAAGCAAATCTTGTTCAGCGGCAAGCGGCGTTGCAGCGTGAGTAAACTCAAGCCGCGTTGCTATACGAAACACATGCGTATCCACTGCAATACCCTCGGCATTATTAAACGCTTTGTTCATAACTATGTTGGCAGTTTTGCGTCCAACGCCTGGTAGGCGCGTTAATTCGGCCATGGTATGCGGAACGGTTCCTCCAAAATCGTCCACAATTATGCGCGCAGTATCAACGCAGTGGCGCGCTTTAGTTTTCCAAAAGCCAATGCGACGTATGACCTGCTCAACGCTATCAATAGGAGCCGTGGCCATTGCCTGAGGTGTGGGCCAGCGCGAAAACAGCTCGCCAGTAACGCTGTTTACGGCGGCGTCCGTTGTTTGCGCAGATAGCAGCACCGCAATGGTAAGCGTAAACGCGTCGGTGTAATTAAGCGCCGATTGCACGCTGGGGTAGCGCGCGTGCATCCGCGTGCAAAACTCCAGCGCCCGGGCCGTTATGTGGCGTTTTGTTTCTTTCACCTGTTTTTGCCTTTCCTATCTGTAGCTATGGTACCCATTTATGCTGCGTTTTGTTTTATTGTTGAGAAAACCCTCATCACCTCGCGTGTTCATCGTTTGCGCCCGCGCAACAGCCCCAGTAGCAGCATCCGCCACGCACGCGCGTAATGTTACGGTTTACAAACATGTGCGACGGCTCAAAATTCGCTCCGTTTGCAAGTGGTATGCTGCGCTTAAAGCCAAAATTCGTCCGCTCACGGATGTAACGTATGTTACATGGCATTTTGCATTCATTATAAGAGTACGTACGCAATTTTCGCGTAGGTGTATGGGGGTTTGCATACAAGCCCTATGAAAACTGTTGCACTAACCAATGCACTAACCGATGCACTAAGGAGTACACTATGTCGCTTGCAACCGAACAAAGCGTGCACATTACCAGCGATGACGCGTTTTTATTTGCAGAAGGCACCTGGTACGAAAGCTATAACAAACTTGGCGCGCACGAAATTGAACTTAATGGCGAGAAGGGCTTTTTCTTCTCGGTATGGGCTCCCGGCGTTCGCGCGGTATACGTCGTGGGCGATTTTAACGACTGGCATATAGGTGCGCACGAGCTGCACCATGTGTGTAACGGCGTATGGGAATGCTTTGTTGCTGGTGCACACGCAGGTCAGGCATATAAATTCTTTATCGAAACACATAGCGGGCTGTCGTTTTATAAAGCCGACCCCTATGCGCGATTTTGCGAAGTTCGCCCAAAAACGGCCTCAATTTTGCAGGCACCGTCCACGTATACATGGAGTGACGCAGCGTACCGCAGGTCGCATGCGCGTTTTGATGCGCTGCACAAGCCACTTAACATTTTTGAATGCCATTTGGGCAGCTGGAAGCGCAAGCCCTCAGATGCCGATAGACAGCAGGCCGAACAGCAGGGCGAAAACCAAAACTGGGAGTGGACGTGCCGCGGCGATTACTACAGCTATAACGACCTTACGCGCGAGCTGGTGCCATATGTAAAAAAGATGGGTTACTCGCACATCGAAATTATGCCCATCATGGAGCACCCATTTGATGGCTCGTGGGGCTATCAAATAACGGGATATTATGCGCCTACGTCGCGTTTTGGCACGCCTGATGAGTTTAAGCATTTTATTGACACCTGCCACCAGGAGGGCATTGGCGTTATTCTCGACTGGGTGCCTGGCGGCTTTTGTAAAGATGCGCATGGCCTTGGTCGCTTTAACGGCGAGCGCCTTTATGAGCTGGGCGAACACCCCAATTGGGGCACGTACATGTTTGATTTTGGTCGCGGAGAAGTGCGCAGTTTTCTTATTTCGAACGCGTCATTTTGGCTCGACGAATACCACGTGGATGGCATTCGCGTAGATGGCGTGAGCAGCATGCTGTACCTTAACTTTGGCATTGACGACCCCGCGCAAAAGAAATACAACGCGCGCGGCACCGAGGAAAACGACACAGCGGTTGCATTTTTGCGTCAGTGCAACACGGCACTTTCACGCAAGTTCCCATACGTGCTGCTCATCGCTGAGGAATCAACGGCGTGGCCGCTCGTGAGCTATCCGCCTGAGGTTGGCGGTTTGGGCTTCCACTTTAAGTGGGATATGGGCTGGATGAACGACACACTGCATTACATTCAGTGCGACTTTCCCTTCCGTTGTGGTGCGCATAATTTGCTTACGTTTACCACGATGTATCAGTTTGACGAAAACTTTATTTTGCCGCTTTCGCATGACGAGGTAGTGCACGGCAAATGCTCGCTTATCCGCAGGCAGCCGGGTGATTACTGGCGTCAGTTTGCGGGCATGCGCGCGCTTGCGCTCTACCAAATGACGCACGCGGGCGGCAAGCTCAACTTTATGGGTAACGAAATTGCCCAGTTTATTGAGTGGCGCTACTACGAGGGCATTCAGTACTTTTTGCCCGAGCACTACGAATCGCACCGCGCGTATCAGCACTACATTCAGGAGCTTAACAACTTCTATAACAAGCATGCAGCATTGTGGATTGAGGCGTTTAGCTCGAAGGGCTTTAGCTGGATTGATGCCGATAATAACGGTCAGTCGATAATTTCGTTTATGCGCCTTGGTCACAAATCAACCGACGACGTGCTGGTACTTATTAACTTTAGCGTTGAGGTGTATCACAACTTTAGAATTGGTGTACCTCATGCAGGCTATTGGCAAGAGGCGTTTTCCTCCGATGAGCTGGCGTTTGGCGGTTCGGGCGTGGTTCACGGTTCGGCGTGGCTTAAAACCGATCTTGAGCCCGCGCACGGCCAGCCGCAGTCGCTTGTGATGGATATTCCTCCTCTAGCAGGCGTTATTGTACAATTTAAGAGAAGATTTTCTCAAGCAACGCTTAAAGCTATGCAGGACGAAATGCGCGCCCGGCTTGGCGCTTAAGGGCGCGTAGCAGCACGCAGCAGCACGTAGCACGTAGCAACACGCTCCCGTAGTAGCACGCAGCATGTAGCACGTAGCGCGTAAGCACGCGACGTAACCATTATCAGAAAGGCAGTGTATGTCACCGTTATTTAGCAGTACAGAAGAATGCATAAACGAATTTACTACTATGGCAGAATCGCTGTATGCACGGAAGATTTCGCACCTTACTCACCAAGAGTGCTTTTACGCACTTGCCAGCCTTATTGCGCAAAAAGCAAAAACGCAGCAGGCGGCTATCCTGGCGCACCACGACGCTCATAAAGTTAAGGATGTATACTACTTTTCGCTCGAGTTCCTTATTGGGCCTCTGCTCGACAACTACCTGCTTAACTTTGGCTGTCGCGATGTGGTTAAAGAAAGCTGCGAAAAGCTCGGTCTTAATTTAGACGAGCTTGTATCGCTTGAGGTGGACCCGGGTTTAGGTAACGGCGGTTTGGGGAGGCTTGCGGCCTGCTTTTTGGATTCGGCGGCGGCGTGCGGTATTCGCATGCACGGTATGGGCATGCGTTATCACTACGGCTTGTTTCGCCAGGTAATTGAGGGTGGCCGTCAGGTTGAACATATGGACAACTGGCTTGAGCGCGGCTTTCCTTGGGAGCGTAAGCGCACGTCGGACGCGGTGCTCGTGCCGTTTGGCGGTCATGTTGAGCGCCACGACAAAGACGGTCGTTTTTGGTTTACGCAAGAAGACGCCGCTTATGTAAAGGCAGTTCCCTACGACGTACCTATCGTTGGCTTTGGCGGAGAAACCATTAATAACCTGCGCTTATGGAGTGCACAGCCAGCAGAACAAAACTTTAATCTTGCAGCATTTAACGCGGGCAACTACGCTGAAGCTATGCGTTTTCGCGATGACGTAGAAGCCATTTCGCAAATTTTATATCCAAACGATTCGGGCGAGCACGGCAGGCTCTTGCGTCTTAAGCAGGAGTACCTGTTTGTATGCGCTGGTATTCACTCAATTTTGGACACGTTCGAAAAAGAGCACGGCAGCGCGTGGGACAGTCTGCCGCAGTATGTTGCTATTCACACAAACGATACGCACCCAGCACTGTGTGGTCCTGAGCTTATGCGCATTTTGGTGGACGAGAAAGACGTTGAGTTTAGCGATGCGTTTGAGATTGCGCGCGCGTGTGTGTCGTACACCAACCACACGGTTATGCCTGAAGCGCTTGAGTGCTGGCCAATTTCGGTGTTTAGGCAGCTGCTTCCGCGCACATATATGATTATTGATGAAATGGATAAGCGTTTTCATGAGCTTATTAACGAAAAGTGCGCTAATCGCCAAGATTTGCTTGCAAAAACGGCTATGCTGTGGGACGACAAGGTGCGTATGGCCTGCGTATCGATGGTGTTTTCGCACTCCGTTAACGGCGTAAGCGAGCTTCACACAAAGATTCTTGAGCGTGAAACGCTTAACGGGTTTTATGAACTGTGGCCCGAAAAGTTTACCAACAAAACAAACGGCATTTCGCATCGCCGCTTTTTGGCAAATGCAAACCCGAGTTATGCGGCACTTATCTCGAACGCAATTGGCACGGGCTGGTTGCAAGATGCGCGCGAGCTTGCAAAACTTTCGGCGTTTGAGCACGATGCCGCCTTCCTTGAGGGATTTGCTCAATCAAAACGCATAAATAAGGCACGGTTAAGCACGTACATTGAGCGCGCCTGCGGCATTAAGCTCGATCCTTCTATGATATTTGACGTGCATGTAAAGAGGTTCCATGCCTACAAACGTCAGCTGTTAAGCGTGTTCAAAATATTGGATATTTACGCGCGTCTTAAACATCACACCGGGCTGCACATTGAGCCCACGGCGTTTATTTTCTCGGGTAAGGCGGCGCAAAGCTACACCTACGCAAAAGAAGTTATTCGCCTTATTAATTCGGTTGCCGATGTAGTAAACAACGACCCTGAGGTGTCCGACCTCATCAAAGTGGCGTTTGTTCCCAATTTTGCTGTGTCAAACGCGCAGTACATTTACCCGGCGTGCGACATTTCGGAGCAAATTTCTTGGGCGGGCTCGGAGGCTTCGGGCACGTCGAACATGAAACTCATGATGAATGGTGCACATACGCTGGGCACACGCGACGGCGCCAACATCGAAATTGCACAGCTTGTGGGCGAGGACGCCATCCAGCTCTTTGGTCTTAATGCAAAAGAGGTTGAAGACTTGCGCGCGTCTGGTTCGTACTGGGCGTGGGATCGCTACAACCGCGACCGTTTGCGTTTGGGACGCATTGTCGACAGCCTTACCGATGGCAGCTTAGCGCACCTCTCGGGCAATTTTGAAAGTATAAAAGACGAGTTGTTTACCAACAACGACCACGATTTGGTGCTCGCCGACTTTTATTCCTACGTTGAAGCGTGGAAAAACCTTACCGAGCACTACACCGACGCGCACGCGTGGAACAGCGAAGCGGTACACAACACGGCACAATCGGGGTATTTCTCGAGCGATCGTACCATACGCGAATACGCTCGTGACATTTGGCATATAGGGTCTTAGGCATGGATGCAAAGCCCGCGCGCAGCATTCCATGTACCTGGCGAGAAAGGATTAATCATGAGCAACAGAAAATGCATTGCCATGCTTCTTGCCGGAGGTCAGGGAAGCAGACTTGAGGCGCTTACAAAAGAGATTGCAAAGCCTGCTGTATCCTTTGGCGGCAAGTATCGTATTATCGATTTTCCGTTGTCCAACTGCGCAAACTCTGGTATCACCACGGTTGGCGTGCTCACACAATATCAGCCATATCTGCTGCATTCGTACCTTGGATCGGGTGCGGCGTGGAACCTTAACGAAAGTGGCGGTGGTATTTCGATTTTGCCGCCGTTCGCCACGCAATCGGGTGGATCCTGGTATGCGGGCACTGCCGATGCCGTAACGCAGAATATTGGTTTTATCGAGCAAACAAACCCCGATTATGTGCTTATACTCTCGGGCGACCAGCTGTATAGCATGGACTACCAGGAAATGCTTGCCACGCACGAGAAACACAATGCCGACCTTACCATTGCGGTTATGCCTGTTGCCTGGGAAGAAGCGTCGCGTTTTGGCATTATTACGCAGGACGACGACAGCCGCATTGTGCATTTTGCCGAAAAGCCCAAAAAGCCCGAGTCGAATTTGGCGTCGATGGGCATTTACATTTTTAGCCGCGACGTGCTGCTTTCTGCCTTGCGCGAAGATATGGTTAATCAAACCTCAACGCACGACTTTGGCAGCGACATTATTCCAAAATTGCTGCGCGACAATGCCAAGCTCTACACCTATGAATTCCGCGGTTTTTGGCGCGACGTGGGTACCATTTCGTCGTACCACGATACCAGCATGGATTTGCTTGGCGAGCACCCCGAGTTTGATTTACACGACCCGGCGTACACCATTATGTCAAACGCATCAACGCGTCCACCTGCGTATGTGGGACCGCAAGGCTCCATCGACGATTGCTTGGTGGGCAACGGCTGCACCATTTATGGCAGCGTAAAGCATTCGATTATTTCGGTTGATTCGTATGTGGGTGAGCGCGCAATTATTGAGGATTCGGTGCTCTTACCTGGGGCAACAGTAAAAGCCGGCGCACATGTGGTGCGTGCCATTTTGGGTGAGCACTCCGTTATCGAAGAAGACGTTGTGCTTGGAAGCGTCGATCAGGCGCGCGACACGGCTGTTATTGGCAACGATGTAGTGGTTGGAAAGGGTGAGCAATAAGATGCAGAAATTTATTGGGTTAATTACCGCTAATTATTCAACAAAACACCCTGGTATTTTGGCGCAAACGCGCCCCATCGCGTCGATGCCCTTTTTGGGGCGCTACCGCGTGCTCGATTTTGCCTTGTCAAACATGGTAAACAGCGGCGCACGTACGGTGGGCATGATTATGCCGTACAATTATCGGTCGATTATCGACCACATTGGCTCGGGTAGAGATTGGGATCTCGACCGCAAAAAGGGCGGTCTGTTTGTGCTGCCTGGCTCGGCGTTTGGTACAAGCCGCACCGGTTCGCGTTTTTTGCTGCGCGACATTGCACAAAATAGGGCGTTTTTGGAGCGCACGAACAGCGAGTACGTGGTGCTTTCGAGCTCAAACTTTGTAATGACCATTAACTACAACGACATTATTGCAGCTCACGAGGCTGCAGGCGCCGACATTACCGTGATTACCAAACGTGCAACTAAGGTGGACGCCGACGTAGTTGGCTTTACGGTAGAAAACCACCGCGTGCGCGGCGTTGTTCATGGTATTGAGTTTGGCGATTGTGCGTTTTTGGACTGTTTTGTGATGGCACGCAGCCTTCTGCTCGACATGCTCGACTGGTATGCGCAAAGCGACTACCTCGATTTATTTGAAGCAATGGCCGACGACTACCACCACATTCATGTGCACGCATACGATTTTGACGGCTATGTTTCGGCTGTATTTAATAAGCGCAGTTATTTTCAGTCGAATATGGATTTGCTTAATCCCGAAATTATTAAAGAGCTCTTTCCGGTTGATTGGCCGGTGCGCACAAAAGCGCACGATAATGCACCCGCCAAGTTTGAAAGCGGCTCGCGTGTGTGCAATTCGCGCATTGCGGGGTCGTGCCGCATTTATGGTACGGTTACCAACTCCATTTTGGGCAGGGGCGTTATCGTAAAACACGGCGCCACGGTAAACGATGCCATTATTATGCAGTCGTGTATAATTGAACAAGGAGCGCGTGTTGAGCACGCTATTGTGGACAGAAATGTGCACGTACCTGCGTCGGTTGAACTGAGGGGAACACCCGATGCAATTTTTGTAAAAGAAAAGAAAGATTATTAGCACGGTGTATTACCACCTCATCACTAATAATACCTAAGCACGGTTTATTGAGCGCCACGCAGCGTTGCACTGCAGCGTTGTTTGCAGTGTTAATTGCAAGGTTGTTTGCAGTGTTGTTTTGGCGCTCGCCTTTGCCTTGGCAGAGCTGTATGCATATGCGCAGATAGAAGGCCGTGTAGTTGCACAAAAGAAAGGACGCTTATGACACCATCACCTTCGCGCTTGGAGCGCAAGACGCGTCCATCGGGCAAGGCGCACCCGCGCACCCGCGCGCGAAAGCAACAATCAAAACAAGAGCAACAACACGCGCAATCGCAGCAATCAAAGCCCCAGCAGCCACAACAGCACCAGCAATCGAAACGCCAACCGAAACAGCAGCAGGCGCCCGCGCGCCGCAGCCAGCAGCCACGGGTGCTTTTTGCAGCGTCGGAGTGCGTTCCCTTTGTTAAAACGGGCGGGTTAGCCGATGTTGCAGGCTCGCTTCCGACACAACTTGCGCGCCTGGGTGTGCAGATAGCGGTGGTGCTGCCAAAATATTCCGACATTCCGCCTGAATTTGCTGCGTCTATGGTACGCATTGCCGAATTTTATGTGCCGCTTTCCTGGCGCTACGAGTATTGTGGCGTAGAAAAGCTGGTACACGAGGGTATTACCTACTACTTTTTGGATAACGAGCACTATTTTAAGCGCAACGGGTTGTATGGACAGTTTGACGACGGCGAGCGTTTTGCGTTTTTCTCAAAAGCGGTGTGCGAAGCCATTCACTATGTGCCTGAGCTGCACGTTAACCTCATCCACTGCAACGATTGGCAAACGGCGCTGATACCCGTATTTTTGCACGAGTTTTACCACGAAATTCCCCACATGAGTGCCATACGTACGGTGGTGTCGATTCACAACATAAAATTCCAAGGTCAGATGACCGATCAGATGATAGGCGACGTGCTGGGGCTTGCGTCGAAGCCCGATGCCGTGCGCCAGCTGCACTGCTGCGACCATGCGATTAACTTTTTGCAGGCGGGGTTGTGCTATGCCGATAGAATTTTAACGGTGAGCCCCACGTATGCAAACGAAATACAAATTCCGTTTTATGGTGAAGGGCTCGACTGGCTTATACGCCGCCGCGCGTGCATTACCCGCGGTATTCTTAACGGCATTGATATTCACGCGTGGGATCCGCGCCACGATACCTTTATTCCGCGCACGTATAGTCCGCAAACGCTGGAGCGCAAAGCCTATTGCAAGGCGCGGCTGCAAGAAGAGCTGCACCTTACCTGCGATCCAACAGCGGCGCTTATTGTAATGGTGGGACGCCTTACCGACCAAAAAGGACTGGGTTTGGTTCGCTATGCAATGAACGATTTAATGCATCGCCATGTGCAAATTGCCGTGCTTGGCAATGGCGACGCCAACCACGAAGAGGCATTTAGGTATTTTGCGGCCACCTATCCTGGCCGCGTGAGCACAACGCTGGCGTTTAACAACGCGCTTTCGCACCGCATGTATGCAGGTGCGGACATGTTTTTGATGCCGTCGGTGTTTGAGCCGTGTGGTTTGTCGCAAATGATTGCCATGCGGTATGGTGCCGTTTGCATTGTGCGCGAAACGGGCGGCCTGCGCGACACCGTGGTGCCCTACAACAAGTTTACGCATGAGGGCTTAGGCTTTAGTTTTGCCAATATTAATGCGGGCGAAATGGTGGGCGCTGTTGACAGGGCACTTGAGCTGTATACGAGCGATGCTGATGCGTGGCACACGCTGCAGCAACGCGTAATGAAGGTAGACTTTAGCTGGAAAACGCAGGCGCGCAAATATGTTGAGGTGTATAAGCAGCTGTACTAATGCTGCGCGCAACAATAATGGCTATACCAACAGTTGCTGCAGCCATGCCTACACGCTTGCATGCACCCATGCCTGCGCACGTGCCGCCTGCACAATCATGCATTATACGTGCTTTTATGCGTGCGTGTGTGCACCATGCTCGTTATCTGCCGCAAGTACGTGTACTATATATGAGATATAACTCTATACAAAACCCGTGTTGTACAGCCCTTGCACAAGGTTTGTACCGCGGGGTTATGCTGTTTTGTTTTGAATGATATACCAACTATACGAGTAAACACACTAAGAGGTAGATAATGAGAGCTCAACACAATAGTTTAGATAGGCGTTACCGCAGCTGTCCGGGGGCAATTGATATGGGCGAACAGATGCGCATTGCCCTGGATGTGTGGGACGATTCGCCCTCGCGCGTGGCGCTGCGTTTGTGGAGTGACACCAAAGAAGAAGTGCTGGATATGTACCGTGTTACGCCCGATGACGCGCTGTTGGCTGAGCTTTCGGGCGGCAGCCGCTACGAGGTTGTGCTTTCGTTTGATGAGCCGCAAATTATGTGGTACAGCTTTCAGGTAACGTCGGAGCACGGCGATGTGTGGCGCTACGGAGCAGCTCAGCCCGATAAGCCGGGCGTGGGCTGTTTTGTGTATGGCGAGCCTGCAGGCTGGCAAATAACCGTGTATCACAACGAGCGCACTCAGCAGCCACGCTGGTATACAAGCTCCATCGTGTATCAAATTTTTCCCGACCGCTTTAACCGCGATGCGCAATGGGAAGAGCGTTGCCGCGAAGCGCTTGCTCGTCCGCATAAGGGCGTTGCGCGTGTGCTGGTAGACAACTGGAACACGTACCCATCGTACACGCGCGCCGCTGATGGAAGCGTGGAAGCGTGGGACTTTTACGGCGGAAGTTTGCGCGGTATTATCGACAAGCTCGATTATTTGGAATCGCTTGGCATTGGCTGCTTGTACTTGAACCCCATTTTTAAGGCGTGCTCAAGCCATCGCTACGACACCGCCGACTACATGCACGTAGACCCGCTGCTTGGAAGCGATGAGGACTTTATTACCCTGTGCGATAGGGCGCGTGAGCACGGCATTTCTATTATGCTCGACGGCGTGTTTAACCACGTGGGTCGCGATTCGCGCTACTTTAACGCGTACGGCAATTACCCCGGACTTCCGGCTTCGCACTCCGAGAGCCTCTATCATGATTGGTTTGATTTTTACGAAGATGGCAGCTACAAAAGTTGGTGGGGCATTAGCGATTTGCCTGCTCTTAAGGACGGTTGCCGCGGTTTTCGCGAGCTTATTTGTGGCGAGAATGGCGTTGTTCGCACCTGGCTCCGTCGTGGCGCGCGCGCATGGCGTCTTGATGTTGTAGACGAGATTAGCGACGAGTTTGTTGAAGACATTAAACGCGCGGCGCTTGCCGAAAAGCCCGATGCTGTTGTTATTGGCGAAGTGTGGGAAGATGCCTCGCACAAGCACTCACACGGCGGTTTGCGCAGGTATTTTCAGGGTAAAGAGCTTGATGCAACTATGAACTACCCTTTGCGTCAGGCAATTATTGCGTATATGACGCGCGCAAGTTCTGCCGATTACTTGGCACAAACAATCGAATCTCTGCAGGTAAACTATCCGCGCGATATTTTTTATGCTGAGCTCAATTTGCTGAGCAGTCACGACCGCGAGCGTATACTTACGCTGCTCGGCGATGCTCCCGCAAAAGAAAATTTGAGTGAAGAAGACAAATATCGTTATCGCTTGGGCGATGCTGCTCGTACGCTTGCTGAAAAGCGCTTGTGGCTTTCTGCGCTGTTGCAAATGAGCTTGCCTGGTGTTCCCTGCATTTATTACGGCGATGAGCTGGGCCTGCAGGGTTATAGTGACCCGTTTTGTCGCGCGCCTTTTGTTTGGGAAGAAAAAAACAACCGCGTGTATGCGGCGTACACGGCCGCACTCGCGCTTCGACGTGCGCTTAGTGTGCTTACCTGCGGCGATTTGGTTGTGCACTCCTTTGGTTTTGACGTAATTGGTGTATGGCGTTCGAGCGAAGATGCCACCATGTGCCTGCTCATCAACACGCATCCCACGCTGGCGCAAGCGGTGGATATTCCAGCTGCGTCGATGCTCGCGCATGTTGCGGGTGGCGCTGATGGCGTGGCGGATGATGCGGCGGATGGCGCGGACGGTGCGGATGCTGCGGCAGCTGCTGCAGCTCAGCAGCACTGCTACGAATGGATCGGTGAGCGCGAAGTATCACTGGCTGGCGACATGCTTCACCTCGAGGTTGAGCCGCTTGGCGCGCGCGTGCTGTATGCAGCAAAAAACTGCGATGCACTGCGTTGCATTCACCCATATAACGAAGCTGCTTGTGCTTGGGCAACCACCGCTACCAGCACCAATACAACCACATCTACCAGCACCGATACCAACAAGGACACCAGTCAGAAAGACGCCTAATGGTTATTTCCACCCTCGCACAGCAATTATGCACGTGTACCGAAATTAAGCAGGCGTTTGAGGCGCTTGCGCACGGCGAGGATTGCACGCTCGAAATTTCGCAAAGTGCGCGCACGCTCATACTTGCGGCGTTGTGGGCGCTGCAGCCGCGACCGTATTTGTACGTTGTTGCAGGTGACGAAGCGTGCGAACGTGCTGCGTCGATGCTTGCCGGCTGGCTTGGGGCAGAGTGCGTGTGCACCTACCCCAATAGAAGCGATATGCCCTGGAGTGATGAGTGTGCGCCCGCAGCGGTGGTTGCCGCGCGCACAAAAGCCCTGCATATGCTTGCCGCGGGCACCCCGTGCATTGTGGTTGCAAGTGCGCGCTCTCTGCTGCGTCGCTTGCCGCCCACCACGAGTGCACATACGTCGCCTTTTGTGCTTGCACTTGCCGATGAGCACCAGCCTTCCGATGTGGCGCGCACGCTGCTTGCTATGGGCTACGAGCGCACAGCAACACCGCGAGATCTTACGCAGCCTGGTATGTTTTGTTTGCAGGGTGATAGACTCGATATTTTTTCGGCAACCGAACAAACCTGCGTCCGCATTGAATTTTTTGGCAACGAAATCGACTCCATACGCAGCTTTTTGCCTGCTACAGGTCAAACAATTGCACCGTTCGAAACACTTGAGGTGTTTGCGTGCAAAGAGGTGGCTCTTACCCCCGAAACAATTGCTCACGCGCGCACCGCGCTGTTTGACAAGGCGCAGGAAGACGCCGCACTCCAAACAGAGCTTGAGCACCTTGAAAACGGCTGCTATACGGCCTACACGGATGCCTTGTTGTGCGAGTTGTATGGCGCGTCTGCGAGTCCGATTGATTATATTGATGCTTCTACCTGCGTGGTGTTAGCCGAGCCGCGTGCACTGTTCGACGATTGCCAGCATGCCTACGACGATATAGAGCAGCGCGCTCAAAATGCCCGCGCCTCAATGCAGGGACTGTATACCCCCTGCCAGCAGCTCGACTTTGGTTCGCAGCAGCGTTTTTCGATGTCGTCATTTGCGCGTGTTGGTGCAAAAACGCAGCATAGCGTGGTGGCTGAGCAGCCGCATATTGCTGGCTCGCAAACAAAACTCACCGAACGCATTCGTCAGCTGTTTGAACGCGGCATGCATGTGGTGTTTGCTGTTCCCAATCGCGATGCTCAACATGCGCTTGAGCTCAGCCTTTCCGATGAGGGCATTTCGTTTACCAGTGCCCGTGAGCTTGAGGACGCGCATGCAACGCGTTTACCTGCAGGTCGTGTGGTATTTTTGAACGACGCCATTCACGCGGGGGTTATTATTCCCAAGGCGCGCCTTGCCGTGCTTTCTATTGGCGATTTGAGCATTCACATAAATCCGCAACACCACCGTTTTCAGCGTATCGATCCGGTGCAGCTTACCTTTCCGTTTAAGCCGGGCGATTATGTTGTTCACGCCACGCACGGTATTGCGCTTTTTAAGAAAATTGTGCGGCAGGATGTGGGTGGCAAGCCGCGCGACTATTTTTTGCTCATCTATGCTAATGACGATAAGCTCTACGTGCCGTTTGAGCAGGTAGATAGGTTAACGCGCTACATTGGCCCCGACGCTTCTCACCCGCGGCTTACACGTCTTAATTGTGCCGACTGGTCGCGTGCGTGCAGCCGTGCGCGCGCTTCGGCAAAAAAGCTTGCATTCGATTTGGTTGATTTGTATACGCGTCGTCAAACGGTGCACGGCCATGGATTTTCGTATGATAACCAGGCGCAACGCGACATGGAAGCGAGCTTTCCCTATGCGCTTACCAGCGATCAGGAGCGTGCGCTTGCCGACATTAAAGCCGACATGGAGCAGGCAAAGCCGATGGACAGGCTGCTTTGTGGTGATGTTGGTTTTGGCAAAACCGAAGTTGCCCTGCGCGCTGCGTTTAAGTGCTGCCAGGATGGCAAACAGGTGATGGTGCTGTGTCCAACCACTATTTTGGCGCAGCAGCACTTTGAAACATTTTTTGAGCGCTTTACCCCCTTTGACCTGTGTGTTCGCGTGCTGTCGCGCTTTATTTCGCCGGCTGAGCAGCGCCGTGCACTTGAGGGGTTTAGTGCGGGCGATGTGGATGTGCTTATTGGAACGCACCGCTTGCTTTCGTCAGACGTAAACCCCGCCAACTTGGGGCTTGTTATTATCGACGAAGAGCAGCGCTTTGGCGTGCAGCATAAAGAGCAGCTTAAAACCATCCGTGAGCAGGTAGATGTGCTTACGCTTTCGGCAACACCCATACCGCGCACCATGCAGATGGCTATGAGTGGTGTGCGCGACATGAGCCTTATTTTAACGCCGCCGCCTGGCCGCAAGTCGGTTATTGTGCATGTGGGCGAGTGGGATGCCGATGTAATAAGCGATGCTATTCGCTTTGAGCTTGCCCGCTCGGGGCAGGTGTACTACGTGAGCAATCGCGTGGCTACTATCGACCAGGCCATTGAGCGCGTGCGCAGTGCTGCGCCCGAAGCACGTGTTGGCGTTGCGCACGGGCAGATGTCGGCCGCGCAAATTGAAGACGTTATGTTGTCGTTTGCCGAGCGCGAAATTGATGTGCTGGTTGCTACCACAATTATTGAGTCGGGCATTGATAATCCGCATACTAATACGCTTATTATCGAAGATGCTCAGCGCCTTGGGCTTGCGCAGTTATACCAGCTCAAAGGCCGTGTTGGTAGGGGGAGGCTGCAGGCGTACGCCTACATTATGTTCCCTGAAACACAGCCGCTTACCGATGAAGCGCGCCGCCGTCTTGAGGCCATCTACGAGCATCAGGAGCTTGGCAGCGGTATGCGCATTGCTATGAAAGACCTCGAAATTCGTGGTGCGGGCTCGCTTGTTGGCGCCGAGCAGCACGGCAATTTGTCGAGTGTTGGATTCGACTTGTTTACGCATATGCTTTCTGAAGCGGTGCGCGACATTCGCGGCCAGCACCAAGACGACGTTGCAAGCGATGTTGTTATTAATATTTCGGCCCCATTTTACTTTGATGAAGCCTACATTCCCGAGGTAGACGTGCGCGTTGTGTGGTATCGCCGTCTTGCGTATGCATCCGATATCGAAACAATTGATGAGCTTGAGAAAACCATTACCAAAGAATGCGGGGACATGGAGGAGCCGGCGCAAAATTTGTTTGACCGCGCGCGCATTCGCGTGTATGCCACGCAGCTGGGCATTACAACGGTTGCGGTTGCTATGCACAAACTCACCCTGCTTGGTATAGAGGTTCCATATAAGCGTGCTGTGGCGCTGCGTGCCCAGCGAGTAATCGTTTATCCTAAAACTAAGAAATTGGTGTATCCACTTGCAGCGTCGGGCGTTGTGCGTCAGGTTGTGCTGCATCTAAAAGAATTGAGTGATCATCGTGGCTAATGCAGGGAAACAAGCGAGCGCAGCAGGTACAGCGGGTGCGGTAGCTCCAGTGAGCGCAGCAGCTCCAGCAGGTCGTGCAGAACACGCTGGTTGTGCAGGCGGGCGCGCGGCGCAGGCATGGGAAGCATCGATTGATGCAGCTATTGCAGCGCGCACCGCCGCACCAACCACGCACGCAGATTTCGACCGCTTGGTGCGTCTTATGTGGCGTTTTAGACAGCCCGATGGCTGCCCGTGGGACCTTGAGCAAACACACTGCAGCACCACGAAGCATTTTTTGGAAGAGTGTTACGAAGCGATTGATGCAATTGAGGCGGGCACGCGTGAGGACATGGTTGAAGAGCTTGGCGACGTGCTTGAGCAGGTGCTTTTGCAGGCACAAATTGCCGCCGATGAAGGTGCGTTTACGATTGACGATGTGTGCCGCGCGCTTGCGTCAAAGCTTATCCGCAGGCACCCGCACGTGTTTGGCGAGTATCCGTGTGGAGATGCGGGCGAGGACGACGGCGCGGCTGCGGGTAGCGGCGCGGGTGGCGCGTCTGCCGGCGCGGTAGGTGCGAACGACAACCCGAACGACGCTCTTAATTCAACCGCTGCGGATGCGCAGAAAAAAGCCGACGCGGTGCAAGACGCGCTGCAAGACGCTGCCGCCGCACAAGATCCCGACGCCGTACAAGCCGTGTGGGAGCGCGTAAAACAGCGCGAACGTGCAGCTAAAGAGCGTGTTTCGGGCAAAGAGATTAGCGTATTCGATTCTATTCCTCTGGCGCTTCCCGCCCTTATGAGCGCGCAAAAACACGCCCATCGCGCAGGCAAACTATCCATGTTGCCGTGCACTGCCACCGACGTGCAAGAAAAAATTGCCATAGCAGAGCGCGCATACGCCGCCGCCCTGGGATCCGGCGCGGCCGATGCTGCTAACACCGCCTTAGGTGAGCTGTTGTTTTTGGTGGTGTGCAGCGCCGATGCTGCCAAACTGGACGCCGAAACGTCGCTGCGCACGTACGTGCACGCATTTCGCCGCGCGTGTGACGCTGCAGCGGGCGATGCTGCAGCGGGTGAGGATAGGTGAGCGGTATGCGCAATGGCTCTACTCAGCAGCGCCCACACCAGCGCGTGGCTATGCCTGCGCATACTGCGCAAACTGGGCACACACCTGCACCTGCGAATACTGCGACTACCGCACCTGCACCTACAGCGCTTACACCTGCAGCGCCTGCGCCTGCAACGCCTGCGCGCACAGCTAGGCGTGCCCCTACGCGCAAAAGCTATAAACGCGCGCAACGCGAGCGCAACAGCCACTCGGCCGCGGTTCAGTTTGCGCAGCTTGCAGGCATAATCCGCACACTTTTTACCCATAGGCTGGTTATTGGACTTGTTATCGTTGCCATCGTAATCGTGGGTATTCTCGTGCCGTTTCGCGAATTTTATGTAGCTCAGCGTGAGGGCGAAGTGCTTCAGCAAAAGTACGAACTTATTCAACAAAAAAATGACGAACTTGCAGCTCAGCGTGACAAACTGCTTACGCAAGAGGGCATTGAGGACGAGGCGCGCTTGCGCGGGTATGTGAGTCCGGGCGAGGTGGGTGTTACGGTTGAGGGCGAAGAGCAGCCAAACGACCCTGCGCGCGATATGAAGCTTGAATACGACGACAAGCGCGACTGGCTGCAAACGATGTTGGATACGCTGTTTGCGTACGATCCGCTTACAACTTGGAATAAACAGTAGGCACCTGGAATAAACAGTAGACCTGAGCTGCGCGGTTGCTTTGCGCTGCTTGGTTGCATTCAGCAACACGTATGGTAATACCAGCCCACTTCCGCTTACGGACGGTATACGCCGTTTACCGTTTTGTATGTCGCGCGCGCGGCAATGCGTACTATAGTTAATACGGCGGTGTGCGTGCGCTGCGTGTTGCCGTGTGCAGCGTGGTTGCATGGTTGGCCTGTGCAGCCCGTGTGCATGCTCAGCATGGTTGTTACGTACACATACACCGCACCTATCCGCGCAACTATTCGGTTCAACATCTTTAGGTGGTTTTTATGGCTAAAATTGCATGCATTGACATTGGTACCGTTACCGTACGACTGGGCATTTTTTCAACCGATACTACGCCTATTGTGTTTGAACAGCGCCGCTCAACCATTTGC
This sequence comes from uncultured Atopobium sp., assembly GCA_946997485.1. Classification (GTDB taxonomy): domain Bacteria; phylum Actinomycetota; class Coriobacteriia; order Coriobacteriales; family Atopobiaceae; genus Fannyhessea. Next base: position 18,793 of record CAMPVF010000005.1, on the reverse strand, counting down.
GATTTGGGCAAAGGCTTTACCGATACAGGCAGCCTTACGCCCGAGGCTATTGCGCGTGTGCTCCGCTGCATTGATGACTATCTTGTTATTATGAAGGATACGCAGGTAGAATATGCTACTTGTATTTTAACCGCGGCGGCGCGTGAGTCGTCAAACGTTGAACCACTTATAAGCGGGCTTGAGCAGCGTGGTCTTATTGGTCAGGTTATTGGCGGCAAAACCGAAGGTAGCCTTACCTTTTTTGGCGTGTGCCAAGACTTTATGGACGACAGAATTTTAGCGGTTGATAATGGCGGTGGCTCTACCGAGCTGGCGGTTGGGCGCTATACCTTCGACGAAGAAGCAGGCTATCGCACACAACCTGTGGTAACTACCAACGCATGCCATCGTGTGCCCATGGTTGAGCGCATCATGTCGCTTTCCATTGGGTGCAGGCGCGTGAGCGACCGTTTTGGCATTTATACCGATACCACTGCTGCTGGCGCGCCAAAGCCGGAGTGCGTTCAGCGTGCGCGTGAGTATGCGCACAAGCAGTTTTCGTATGCTGTTGACGAAGAAGGCATTTTGTGGCTTGAGCCCAAGCATGTTATTGCGTGCGGGGGTACACCTACGTCGCTTGTTGCTATGAAAAAGCAGCTTGTGCCCTACGATCCTTCGCAGGTACATTTGCACGAGCTTACGTTGGACGATATCGAAGAACTCATTTGCCGTATGAGCACTATGTCGCTGGCCGAGCTCGAAACGTGGCCCGGGTTGCAAAGCAAGCGCGCGTCGGTTATTTTCTCCGGTGCGATTATTTTGGCTGAGCTTATTCGGTCGATGAAGTTTAACTCCATTATCGTAAGTGAACACGACCTGCTTACGGGGCTAGCGCTGTGTGCCGCGGCTGATTATCGCAGCGACTTTATACCGCTGCCGTGGAAGCCGGGATTAGCACCGCTGCATTTGTAGCGGGTGGCGCGGTGCTTGCTGCGGCGCGCTTACTGCGGCGCGCGCGTGTTTGATGGCGCGCTTGTGTGCAGCTTGCTGCGGAGTGCTGCGGCGTGCACTTGCTCCAGAGCGCTTGCTCCAGAGCGCTGTGTGCTGCGCGTAAATTTGTTCTTTATGAAACGCGTAATCCGTGGTAAAGTAATCAAGTGCGCTTAGTGGGGGCGTGGCGGAATTGGCAGACGCAGAGGACTTAAAATCCTCCGGCTTCGGTCATGTGGGTTCGAGTCCCACCGCCCCTACCAGCTTTTTTCTTATTAAATACCCCTATTTACCTGCAGAAACACGAACGTTCTAATACGTAAAAAGTAGTCAATTACGCTAAGTGTGTTAAAGTGGGGTTTTGTCCAATTTCCTCAATAATTTTACCGAAAAATTATGTCGCACCAGCCTGGCTAAGGTGGGGCAACAAAGCTTAAAAACTTTTCAGAAAAATGTGAAAATCGCTTTCATTTTGGCGTCAACTTACTATAATGAGGTACTTGCGAGTTTACTAATGCTAATTTTTAGTGGGTGTTACATGAATAGATCAACAAAGCTTGTAGCTGTGTCAACCATGATGAGTATTGCTACTGCTGCCTGCACCGTGTGCACGCCAGCCGCTGCGCTTGCGGCACATGCCACGACGCCAAGCGCGCCTGCGCGCGCAAAGGGTGCAGCTACTGCAGCTACTGCAGCACCTGCAGCACCTGCAGCTACAGCTGCGTCTTCAGGCGCCGCGCACGTTGTGCGCTCGAGCATCAATCAGCCTAAGCACCTCGCGAGCTCTGCCGCTGCGTCCGCCGTACCTGCACCTGCTGTGTACGCCGCAACTCAGCCTGAAAATACTAATGTATTGGCATCGGGAACGGCAACAGATAAGAGTGGAAAACAAGTTAAGTGGCAAGTGATAAGTAACGCCGCCATCTCCTCACAAATGGCTGCATATGGCAAACAGCTGACGTACGATCCTGATAAAAAGCAATTAGTTGCAAACATAAGCAATGTACCATTTAAGAATGAAGCGGCAAATGTCGTTGCGAGAAAATACAATAACATTACGCTCAAGGTCACAAAAGACGGTAACACAACAGAAGAAAGCATCAAAGAAACGCCGTGGTTCTATAAGAGCCAATATCAAAAGAGCATATTGGATGAAATTGATAAAACTACAATCGGTTCATATGACTTTAAAGCTTATTACCAAGCACAAAAAGTTGGTGGCAAGGGTCTGACCGGTTTGAAATACAATTTTAACACTCGTAAGGTTGAGGGCACACCAATAGTTGCAGATTGGAAGGAAGGCGAAACAAGCCGCGAAATTCCTGTATATATGGCAACAACCCATACGGGCAAAGATTCAGACTATATCACGTTGGGTATATTGCAAAACATTACGGTAAATAAGCCCGCGCAGCCTGTGGTGCCGCCCGCGCCGCAACCACAGCCTGTGGTGCCGCCCGCGCCGAAACCGTCGGTTACGCCGCAGCCAAAGCCATCTGATACTGCTGCCAATGTGTTGGCATCGGGAACGGCAACCGATAAGAGTGGAAAACAAGTTCAGTGGCAAGTGATAAATAATGACACAAAGCCTGATAAGGAACAGATGAAGAGGTACGCTCAGTATCTTAGCTACAATGCTGATACAAAAGCATTGACAATGACAGATCCTGCGGCGTTTACAGAAAATGGCAAAACTATTTCCGCGAGAAAATTCAGCAACATTACGCTAAAAGTTACCAAAGACGGTAAAACAACAGAAGAGAACATTAAAGAAACACCCTGGTTCTTCAAAGATCAAAATTCGAAGCAGATGTGGGACTCAATTAACCAAACACCAATCGCTACACAAACCTTTGCAAAATACAACCTCGAGCAAAAGATCGGCGGCGCAGGACTAGAAGGCTTGAGCTACGACTTTTTGAATAAGAATTTTGATGGCGCGCCTACGATTACCTGGAAGAACGATGAAACAAGCCGCGAAATTCCTGTGTATATAGCAGGAATCCATAAAGGCCAGGATAGCTCAGAGTATATGACGGTAGGTGAATTCAAAAAATTTAAGGCGTATAAAAATAGGAATGATATCTTTACAGGCACGCCTGGGATCAATCCTAGAACAGGTAATGCATACAAGTTCAATGACCTCGGTCTTAATAACGTTAGCCAGACAGTAATAGGTGAATACAACGGCGGTACTTATGGAATACCTTTTTACATCAAGCCAGGGGAAACAAAGACAATTCCACTCAGGTTTTATTTATTGAACGAAAAGCGTGAGGTGACTAAAGAAATTACCGATGAGTTTATGAAGGTATTAAATCCAGAACCAAACGACACAAGCTTGAAGAAGGTTCAACTTTTCCGTAACAGTAAGACAACTGTGACTGAGAAGAAAACACCGTATACACTGAATACAGACTATTCAATTACATTTACAGCAGATCCGGATGCTCAGGATGGCGATTCTTATAACACTAATGGCTCGAAGAGTGATGATGTACCAACTATTCTTGATACAAGTGTGACACCAAAATACACAAACGAAGATGGCATAACGTTGCATGAAAAGATTAATCCCAGTAATATATCACTCATGAACGCAGTGTTTAGAGTTATGAAGCCTAAAACAACACCAAAACCACCGGTGCCGCCAGCACCGAAACCGAAACCACCCGTTGTGCCACCAGCGCCGGTTAATCCTACGCCACAGCCTCCGGTGGAGCCACCAGTACCCGTGGTACCAGCACCGGAGCCACCAGCACCCACACCAACTCCAGCACCGGAGCCACCCGCAGCGCCGACGCCTGCGCCAACGCCATCGCCCAAACCGGAGCCGCCCGAACCGCCGGTTCCGACGCTCGTGCCCGTACCGACGACGCCTGCGCCCGTGGCCACTCCCGCGATAAGGCGCGTACCAGCGCTTCCGCGCACCAACGACGTATTTGCGCATATGGGAGAAGTATGCGGCGCGCTTGCAGGTGTAAGCGCGGTCCTCATTGCTGTCGGATGTGGCATGTTGAGCAGAAAGCGCAAAGCACGCTAAGCGCCTACATATATCAATAAAAATAATCGACCACCGACAATTTGCTAGTGGTCGATTTTTTTGTCTTGCATTCGCCCTGCTGTAACCTATACAATCCATGCAACCAATACGCGTGCGGAAAAATTACTCCTGGCTGTTAGGAATATTTCTTTTTCATAAAGAGTGTATGGCATTAAAAATAAGATTAAAAATGGGAGAAAAAAATGGTACCCCCAACGAGAATCGAACTCGTATTTCCGCCTTGAAAGGGCGGTGTCCTAACCGTTAGACGATGGGGACGTACGCAGAAGTTGAGTATATCAGACGTTGCTTTTTTGCGCTAGCGAAAATTTATTTTACCTGTGTGAGTGTGGTTTTCATCACAAATACTAAACAAACGCGTTAATTCCAAAGGTTAGTAGAACACTTCGTTAGTCTCAAAATATTTTTGCCGAAAAATTGCTGCGCCATTATCTGCACGGGTTTGTGGACCGCCGCCTTGCCAATATGCAACCTACAAATGCAAAATGTCGCATGCCATGTGGGTAAGCATGAAAAAAGCGCGCGAGCCGAAGCCCACGCGCTTTATAATTGCGACGCTTTAATTACGACGCTGTAATTACGGCAACCTAGTTCTTGTTCTCGTTGTTTCTGTCCTCGTGCTTGCGCTTTTTCTTGCGCGCGCCAGCTACGAGGCTAATCATGCCAGCTCCCATACCAAGAATCTCGGCCGCTGTTGCAGCAAGCTGAGAATCTCCCGTTTGCGGTAGACGCGCGTGACGTGCCGCACGTACGCGCGGACGTGCCGGTGCAGGCGCAGGAGCTTCTGCAGGCGTAGGCGTTGGTGCAGGCGTGGCAGGCGCTTCAACGGCAGGGGTAAGCTCCGTCCATGGAATGCTTTCGCCTCCACCATACGAACCTCCGCCATAGGAGCCGCCGCCGTGCGAGCCGCCAGTTGTTGCATGCGGACGCTTAACCACGATGCGCACCGTTATCTCTTTCTTAAGGCCATACGATGAGCGACCATATTTGTCAGGATCGCGTGTATCAACAGCTTCAAACGTAAGCTCGATAGTGCGCTGCGTTTCGCCATTCGTCCAATCGGTAATATGCGGCGTACCGCTTACTGTGCACGTGTCGCCCTTGCAGGTAACAGTAACGCCTTCGGGCAACGTTGTGCCAGCCTTGGGCTTATACGTGGGGTAGTTTTGCGCGTCGCCTATAAGGCGCGTGCTAAACGACTGCTCAGCTTCCGTGCTGGTCTCAAACTCGAAATGCGTGATAGGCAGCTTGTGGAAGTGTGCCAGGTACACCACGTCGCCCTGGTCGTTTGCCGCGTGTTTTTGCCACTCGTAGAACACGTAGCCCGGCTGAGCAATAGCGCTTGGCACGCCAATTTCTTGCTTCAGTTGTTTCTCATCGACAACGTGCTTCTGCATCTCTTGCAAACGCTTCGCGCGCTTATCTTTGTCGAAGTTCAGCAGTGCATTCGGGTCGATTGTGTAGCCGCGGCGCACGTAGAACGTGGTGTTCGGCGACGCCAAGAATCCGTGATCGCCCAGCGCTACGCGGTAGGTCACTTTCGTGTAGTTAGCTTTCATAAATTGGGCTTCACGCGTGTCATCAGCAGGTAAATCTTGTTCTGCAATCACGCGCGGCAGAATGTGTACATTTGCTTCAACCCATTTAATGGCAACTTTATGCTTTATCTTGCCATTCTCATGGAGCGGTTGCTTCGTTTGTGGGTCAAGTTCCTGTTCATCGGTGTAATACTTCAAACCGAAGCGCACGCGGTAAATACCCGGCTTATCGGTAGAAAGTTTTGCGTACGAGTCGCGATCGGTTTCCCAACCAGCAAAACGCGGGTTCAGCTTAAGCGTTGAGAATGCCTCTACGCCGTTAATCATGGCAGGATTCTGCGAGTTAGGTTCAAGAAGCAGCTGCCCTGTTTCGGGATTAATCTGCGGCGTGTCTTGCACCATCTCGTTATATGAAGGCATAAGATCGCCCTCGGTAATTACCAAGTCGTTCTTCGGTTTAAGCTCGGGCAAGTCATATTGTTCTGCAATGAGCGTAAGTGCTTTAGTAGGTCTATCAATCGTTGCCAATGCTGCAGGGTCAGTAATTTGCTTACCGCTTGCACCTAAGTACTTCCAGCCTCGTAAGTTGGCAAGACCTTTTTCCCACGATTTGCGCTTATCGCCGTATGACTCGCCACTCTTTACGTAGTAGATGTCGGGATCTACCGAGCCATCCTCCCAGGTGTGTCCAGGGGCGGGGAAGGCAACAACAGGCACAAAGCCAGCAGGTATTGAATTTACATCCTTTGCAGGTGTTACATAATATACTTTCTTATACCGTGCGATTATTACGTATGTCGCCTGTGGGTATGTTTCAGCAAACTGACGCTTCAAACGACGTAAGGACGCTGCAAGTGTTTCATTGGTTGCACCTGCAACTATTGTATTGCCTTCTGTAGGAGCGTCTGCACCAGCACCATGTGCAGCAAAAAGCATGGTTTGAGGGAACACATCAACGCTTCGTTTACCGCGTTTATGTGCGGCCGCATGGCGCGCCTCACCATTTGAAGCTCCAGCACTTTCACCAGTTGGGTTTACCTGAATTTCCCAGTGATCAAAGAGGTAGTCATACTCGCCTTTTCCATCATGGTCATCGAGCTTTTGGTGTGGATTTACGCCAGGAATCGAAAGGTTAATATCGGTATTGGTCTTGACATAGCGCGTAAGCGTAGTATCGGTATCTCCGCCCGAGAGCGTACCTTTATCGTCAGAATCAAACACAACACGCGCGTATGACTTTTTAAACTGCTCCTGCGCTGGGGTAAGCGGCGTTGACTTGCCGGTTGTTGTATCTGGTGTTTCGCTTGCGGCAATACTATCAATCATAGTTTTCGCATCGGTTGCGTTATATACATTACCCATAACACGCAACACGGTTGTACACTTGTAAGTAATTGTGTCGCTCATATCGGCATGTTTGAGCGTAACCGTCCAGGGGATGGTATACGTAGCGGCTACTTTAGAAGTGGGCATCTGGCCAATCGTTTCTATCTTAAAGATTGGCTTGCCTTGATCATCTTTTGCAATGTTGTTGCCTTTTAGTTGGGCAAGGTTCTTAACAAATTCCTCAAGTGTTGGTACCGTGCCATTTTGGGCGATAGTAAATTCCGAAACTGCTTCGGGCTCAACATACGGCGTTTGATGCGCAACAAACTCTTGGAAGGCGTTATTAGACTTCCAACCGTCCGCACCTGCACCGGTTTTCATACTCTTAATAAGCGTAATACCGTCCATCGACGACTTCGTCCAGTCGCTTGCATAACCATCAAGTTTTTCGCCCAAAACCTGGAGAATCGATTTAGTTGTATGGTCACCATCCTTAATAGGCACACCGTTTTCATCGAGGCGGGAGATGTCCATGCCCTTCTTAATGTAGAGCACTTTAGGACCAGCTGAGCCATCCTTCCACGTACGGCCAGGTGCCGGCTTAAACGATACAACAACCGAATCAGCAGGAACGGTGCCATCTACCGGCTTGTTTTCTACATACTTAATCTTTTCATACACAGCCTTGTAAATAAGGTCGCCTGCCGTCTTGGTCACTTTGAGCGAGTCGGCATTAGACGTGCCAAACTTGATGTCGGTATCTGTGAGCTCATGCTTATCGTCTTTTACCGCCGTATCTGCCGTGGGCACCAGTTTCCACCCAACAAACTTGTAGTGGTAGCCATCTTCCACATAGTCTTGGTTGAGCATCTTGGGTACGCGTACCTTCAGCTCTTGATTCTTGGCAACATAGTAATCAACCGAATTCTTATCTTCGTCGCCAATAATGGTGCCCTTGTGCTGGTTCTTTTCGTTGTCGTCGGTAATAAAGGTAACTTTGCGATAGTTGCCATTGAATACCTTGTAGTCGATAGGCTGCTTTGCTTCTGATGGCTTGTTCTTGCCATACAGTACGCCGTATATAACTTTGAGCTGCGAATTGAGCATAAATACGCTCTCGCTGTCCATGTCGCGGTACTTAATCGTTACCTTAAGCGGCACAAGATAGGTGCCTGCAACCTTGGACTGCGGCGCTTTACCCACAAACTCAACGTTGTACGACTCAATGTTCTCTTTACCATCTATAGCAACACCATTCTTCATGAGCAGGTCTTTGAGGGCCTGGTCATTCTTAATGAAGTCGTTTGCCGTGGGTACTTGTGTGTTTTGAATAATGGCCTGGTATTGCTCAATCGTCTTAGGCTCGGTGTGCGCCTTTTGATGCGCAACAAACTCTTGGAAGGCGTTATTAGACTTCCAACCATCAGCGCCTGCGCCATCTTTCATGCTCTTGATGAGCGTAATACCGTCCATCGATGACTTCGTCCAGTCGCTCTCATAGCCCGCAAGCTGCGATCCGAGCACTTGCAGGATAGACTTGGTGGTAGTGTCGTTATCCTTAATAGGCACACCGTGCTCATCGAGGCGAGAGATGTCCATACCTTTCTTAATGTAGAGAACCTTTGGTCCGGTTGAACCATCTGCCCACTTGCGGCCAGGTGCCGGCTTAAAGGAAACAACAACCGAATCTTCGGGAATTGTTCCGTCGGTAACCTTGGTTACGATGTAGGGGATTTTTTCGTATACAGCCTCGTACACAACGTCTTGTTTCGGTTTCTCAATTGTGTGATAGCGCTCTTTTGCAGCAATATCCGCTTTAAATGTCTTAAAGTCGTTTACCGGCGTTGTTTGCGCATGTGCACCCACTTTGCGCCACCCGCGGAATACATAATGATAACCATCGTCGTGGTAATCATTGCCCACCGCAGAAGGCATATCGAGCTTATAATTACCAGATGCGCTTTCGCCTGTGTACACATATGTTTCAAGCGTTTTATTATCGTCAACGCTCTTGGTGCGATCTTTACCAATAAGTTCGCCCTCATTAGCATTCGACCTAAACGTAATCTTTTTATAGTGGCCTGTAATATCGTCTGTGTAGCCGTGCGCGTTAAACTCTTCACCGAATGACATTTCGGGGAGCACTTCGTAAAAGAAGGGAACAATTTTATAGACGCGGCTGTGCTCACGACCTGCGGTAACTTTAATGAACACCTTATGCTCGCCGACGGTAGTATCATCAAGTGTGGCCGCGTTGCCTTTTTCATCACAGAATTCGTATGTTGCAGCTTGAGCTCCTGTTGTTGCGTCATCGGTATCGGCATATGCATCATGATTGTCCACAAGGTCTCTTGCCGTTTGCCCTGGCTGTAAGAGGGTGTGGCCAGGTAATACATAGCGTTTTGCAACAGCCGTGGGCTCAATCATCTCAAAGTGCTTAGTGTAGGTGCGGTCTTTCTCGTCCTTGCCCTCAAAGCTAAAGCCCTCGGTAGCTGTAAAGCCCTTGTCGGGCACGGCCACAGGCGCATCAATTACGTTGTCCTTGTATTTGTTCAGTACAACCACATTGGTAAGCGTATCGAGGATTTCATCCTTGGTGCCACCCTGTTCATTTGGAACGGTGCGTTTGAGGCGCCCATTTTGGTCGGCGGAATAGGTGACCTTGTAGTAGCCCTCAGGCGGCTGAGCCTTTGGATCGGTATCCTTAAATTGAATTTTAGTTTTCTTAAAGTGAGCGGTGTAAATCACCTGATAGGGGAACTCTTCCGAGAATACCGGCAAACGATTCGCACCCTCAGCTGCCTTCTCGCCCGCATTAAACACCACTTGAGAAGTCCAACCGGTAAAGGTGTAGCCCTCACGTGCGTGAGGCACAGGCAGGGGCATTTCATACGCTTTGGTGCCTTTTACCACGTCAAAGATGAGCTGTTGTAAAGGATGGTTTTTGTCTCCTGTAGTGGTGCCATTGAAGGCTGCAAGCGCACCACCGTCGGTTGTAGACGTGGTTGTAATAACCTTTCCATCTTGCATGGTAAGCTCAGAAGTTTCGGTATTGAACTGTACGCGCGAGTAGGCCTTAGGTTGCGGTGCGTTAGCAAGGGTACGCGTAAGCACGCGTACGTCGTCGTAGATGAACTCGACCGAATAGTTACCGTTTGCATCAGGCTTGATGTAGGCTGTATTTCTCGCATCAGTAAAATTCAGCTGACGCGCAAGCGGCGTATCATTTGGCAAGCGATAGCCTGGTATAACTTTCGCATGCGCAACATCGTAGCTGAGTTTGTTGGAAACAAACACCTCAGGAGCCGCGAGTTCATTACCTGCTTTGTCCTTAAAATATACCGTATAACGCCGTGTTGCATACGGCGTGTAAATAAATTCAGCACGGTTATTGGCTTCATCGCTGCTTACCACAATCGTTGTATACGTGTGGTCGGGGTAATAGTTGTCATTGCGATATGCCGCTTCCGCCGCATAGCTGGAGCGCGGACGCAAATTTGAAATGGTAGTAACTTGCTCATCGGCTACCATTTTCTTAAGAAGCTCGGTATTGTTTTGTTGTTTAGCCTGTTTGTATTGGGCAACGGTATAACCCTCGCGCAAAAAGACATGCGACACCGTGCCTGTAACGCGCTTGTCTTCAATCCACTGAGCTTTAATCTGCAAATCTTCAAGAATGGGAGACGTAAACGCAAACGGCAACCACTGCTCGCTTCCGTCTGCCCCCGTGTACTTTTGCAGCCAACCGGTAAACATATAACCTGGGCGTGGGCTTGGCTTGGGGAAACGATCTTGCGATAACGCGGCGCTGCTATCCTGTACTGTTTCAGGTGGAATTTTGGCATACTGGCCATGCGTTACCTTCACCAGTGTATGAACGGGAGCATCTTTACGATCCATATCCACATCAATGGTGTGAACCGTGTTAACGCGCTTCCAACTTGCATAGAGCGTAATGCCGCCTGTTTCAAGCGGCGTATTGCCAAGCACTTTTGCAATTTCTTCGGGCGTCTTTTTCAGAAGCTCTGCAATTTCCTGAGAGGTATAAAGCGTGCCATCTTCTTTGCGAGGCGCAAGTTTTTGAGTGCCCGCAGGGTCCAGCGACCAGCCCGCAAACTCATAGTCTTCGGGAAGGCTGTCGGGGCGCTTGAAGGTATAGGTTTTGCCGCCGATGGTAAACGTGTAGCTGTTAGCATAGCGCGTGCCTTCGGCTGGAGCATCTTGTTTAACAGCATCGTTATAGTCTGTCGCAAATTTCTTGAGGTTGGTATTGTAGGGCTCTTGTGTGCTCGCGCGCGTGCCTTGTGCATCTTGTATGGGTGTTACTTGGTCAACGGCAAAGTTCACGGACGCTTTTTTGCGTCTGTAGCGAAAACACAGGTAGCCATTCTTTTCCCATTGTGTACCATCAAGTTTATCTACATTGGGATCGTGGTCGCTATTATCGCTAATTGTGTCGGTAGGCCACATGTAAACATATTTCAACCGCGGAAATTTTTTCGCGATCCATTTTTCAAATTCCTCGTCATCATAATCGGGTAAATCCTCGTCGTTATGATCTTTGTTCCACTCATCTTGCAGGTAATCTTCTATCTTCTCGTAGTAGTCTCCCTTATCTACCGATTCCTGTTTTTGTTTTGCATCATCAGGCACAACCTCGTAGCCCTCAATAGTAGGCGCGGAAAAATCATAATCTTTGTTACTTGTATCATATTTCGTGTAGCTAAGCTCAGATAGCGCATATTCGCGGTCGTTATCATCGTTTCTGCGTGCAGATTCTTCGGTTTCGAGCTTAATAAACGTATGTATGGGGTGTGTTTTGCTCGCTGCACTTCCATCAGCTAGTAGTACACGCTGGTAGGGTCCAAGTTTTTCTCCAAAAAGACGGATATTATCCTGCGAAAAAGCAACATTGTCTTTCTGAGGTGCTATAAAGTGCTTTAGGTCAAAACGATAGGGTGGCGTATCCACATAGAAATATTCATTAGCATCGTTTGCAACTAACCAGCCTAAGCTACCCAGAGGATCTGTTTCATCTTCATCTTGATAACGCTTTGTTTCTGTATCCGTCGGAAAACCGTTCGTATAGTGCACCGTTTGTCCAAAGCGGTAGTGAAGTGTGTAGAGCTTATCCTTATTGCGATCATCATAGGTTTTATCACCCTTAGTGATAGTCGTGTGATTAACCTTATCAAACAGTTGTTTACTTGTGCCATCCTTTTGCACAATATCGGGGTTCGCAAAAATAAGCTCGTACACGCGCCTGTTAAACACCTTATTCACCACGGTGGTGCCGTCGGGGCGAATTTTGGTAAGCAGGCGCGTTTCTTCCTTAGGAGCGCCAAAATACTCGGGCTCTTCAACGTTGTTCAGCGCTTGTGTTTTTGCTTTGCTCGCGTCATCTTCCATGAAGTACTTATTAAAATCGTCTTCATTGGTGATAGTTCCGCGCAACTTGCTATCTGGCCAGGCAATGTGTGCTATTTGATCATCGGTTAAGTTCAAATCAGCATCCTGGATGGTGCCGTCACTCTTGCCTTCTTTTTGCACCTGACCAATAAAGTCGTAATTATCCATATTGGTAGGGTCATCAGGCTTAGGAAGATCGGCTTTTTGCACCCAGATATTGATGTGATATTCAGCTTTTTCTTTTTCTGGTTTCCAATGAGCCACAAATTTCACATTGGAATCAGGCATTTTCTCAAGAAGAGTGGCGTTGGCATCTTTGTTGGGTGTAGAGGAGTTAACATCTGCTGCGGTTTTGTTAGGTGTTTCGCGCGTCCAGCCATCAAATTTATATCCCTTACGCGTAGGCTCTGGAACAGCATCAACTTTCATGCCATAATAAAACGTCTTTGCTTGGATTGCAGTGCCGCCCTTTGTGTCATACGAAACTTCGTGCTTGTTTAGCAGATAGCGCAGCTCAAGCACCAAATGTTTCTTTTTGTTGTTCGCGCTGCTCGGATTACCTGCATCGGCGTCGACGTAATCGTCGTCATCGGGAATAGGCGAATTTACCAAATTTGGCTCGGGCGAGTACCCTTCAATGGTGATTGGTTGCGCATACAAACTTTGCCCAACAACGCCCTTCGTTTTGCTTACGTGAATCTCTTCATTGTTAACGTCAATGACATCGCTGACATGCGTATACTCCTTAAACTTATCGGGATTCTCGGGGTCTTGAAGCATGTGGCGTACATAGTACGTAACTGTTTTAGGGCGGTACTCAATCGTATATGCAGAAACAATATGAGTTTTAGTAGACGTGATGGTATTTTTGTTGCCTTCAATTAATGCACGATCTATTTTAATGTAGGTTTGTATGGATGCATTTTTTTCGGTATCACGTACATATTTGCCGTCTTTTTTGATGTACTGACCGCGCTCCGCATTATAACCCTTTGTTGTTGCAACAGGAATATACAGGCCATCACCGTTGGGATCGCTAATTTTGGTAAGCTCATCTTCGGTAAAGGTAAACTCCGTAGGTTGTAATAGCTGCTTTTGGCGATAGCCCTCAACAGAGTACGATACGGTAAACGTATAGGTTTTCTTGCTGTCTTTCTCGCGTTCTACCTGTTGGTTTGCATCCTCTTTTGTTGTTGGATCGGGATTTTTGGTATTGGGAGTAATAACTTGGTCTGAATTGGGAAGCGGCTCGGGCTGCTCCTGCTCTTTGTTGCCGGCAGGAGCTTGGGTTTTGTCTGAAAGGTTGGGCGTGCCAGGCTTGTCGCCAGCCTGCTGCGTTTGTGCGCCGTTCTGCGATTGGGGAGCGCTGTCCGCTGTGTTGTGGGCAGTTAAGCTTTGTGGTGTGGTTGAATTGAGCGCATCGCCGCTGGTGGGTTTGTTCTCACCATTGTGGCTCGTGCCCTGCGCAGCATCTTGTGCAGCATTTTGTACAGTGCCTTGCGCGGCACCTTGGTTAGCACCTTGCGTATGCTTTCCTTTTTGCGCGCCTTGCGCAGGTGTACTGGAGTTGCTATTTGTGTGCGCGCCTTCAAGAGCCGCAGGCTTTTCGAGTGGTTCTGCCTGTGCAACAGACGCTATCGCAAGGGTAGAAGCAATAGCCACCGAAGCCGCTACGCTTCCGCGTGTGATTGCGCCATGGTGATGTTCCTTGCCCTGTATGAGGTTATGTGCATGTTTATGCAATTTAGTCTTTTTTGTCATAATCAACCGTTCTTATATTCCCAATTACAATTTGTAGATCTAATTTACGGACAGATAGGAGAAAAGTATATAGATGAGTTACCCAAGGTTCGTTGGTTTCTTGCACGTATATGGGAAAATGCATATAAAATACGTTAATTTGAAACAAACGTTAATTCCAAAGGCTAGTAGAACACTTCACACGGTTCCAAGACTTAGTAGAACGCGTACTAATAAGTCTTGGAACCTTAGTCAAATGGCTGTATAAATGCGCCTCAAAACCTAGTAGAACGCATAGTTCGTCTCCAAAACACCTGGGAAAACATAAATATTGATTGTATAATGAACTCGGCTAGGTTCACCTGTTTGTGAAAAAACGTACTACTAACTCTTGAAACGCCAAAGTGTTCTACTAACTTTTAGAATCAACCATTTTAAATCAGAAGAGGGGCCGCGGACATTTTTTAGACAGCTACACCCAGCCTCTTATTTTTCTGTCTCAGATGGCAGCATCGGATCTGACATAATGTGTATTTCTGCCTGCCCCCAACCGTTTTAAGGTTCCATCGTCCACGAGTTTTTTTAAGGCTGATTCCACAGATGAGCTTCCAAGGCTCGGACAGGCTATCATCGCTTCCTGCTTTGTAAATGTCCCGATTTTATTCCGCACAAATTCCTTTACGATATTATAAGATGTGCTTTTGACCCCGCTTTTTTCCGCAATAGTAACTCGCGCCTCAAATTCCTTGTAGCAGGCGAGTATTACACCCAGCATATATTTTATAAAAGGCTTCGGATCGTTCTTTTCTTCATGCCACAGTTTGTCTGCATCTGCCAGAGCCTTGTAATACGACTCTTTTGTATCCGCAATAGCTTTTTCGATACTAATATACTGCCCAACCATATATCCGCTCCGATAAAGCAGGAGTAGCGTAAGAAGTCTGCTCATTCTCCCATTCCCATCATTAAATGGATGAATACAAAGAAAATCCAGTATAAAGCATGGTATTAGGATGAGGGGATGAACGATTTCTTTCTCAAGAGCTTCCTGATAGCTCTTACAGATATGCGTGACAGCATCCGGAGTTTCATATGGTTCCAAAGGCTTGAAAAGAACAACTTTCTTTCCATCGCCAAGAATCATGTCTATTTCATTTGGCGTAGTCTTAAAACTCCCGCCGTATGTCAGGTATGTAAACCGTAGCAGATCCCTGTGCATCTGCAAGATGTAATCTGGTTTTACCGGTATGGCATCATAATTTTCATGCACTAAGGATAGAACATTCCGATAGCCGAGGATCTCCTCTTCATCACGATTTCTTGGAGTAGTCTTATCGTTCATCAGTTGTTTTAATCTTGGATTGGTTGTTATAATCCCTTCAATACGGTTAGAACTTTCAGTACTCTGTATCCTGGCTATTTGGGTAAGGCGTTTAAGCTCCGTCGGTTTCTGCCTTGTAAATAATTCCTGCTTGCCTTTATATTCCTGTATCTGTGAGACATATGACAGTATTTCATTATCCCATGTCCTGTCTTTGAGTATGGAGTAATCAAATTTTCTCATTGTCTTTTCTTTTCTCCCAAGCGCTTTTCATTTCTCCCAATTATGCCAGTGTTTTGGGAGAATATCAATTGCTTTGGGGGATTTTTCCGCAAATGAAAAAACACCCGGCTATAGCCGAGTGCCATTCATATCTGCATACGGGGCTGCGGACATTTTTTAGACAGCCACACCCAGCCTCCTTCTGTTCTCGATCAGACCTATTCCTCCGATATAGTTTCACTGCAAATGTCGTGTAGAGAAACGCTCTATATTTAGAATATAATCGCAGGTGATATTAAGAAATTCCACATCATGCGAAACGATAAAAATAATGCGCCCGCGGTTTTTAAGCGCTTGAATGCAGCGCGAAATGGCAAGCATGTTTTTGTAATCCATGCCACTGGTTGGTTCATCAAAATACATGAGCGCCGCTCCATCAACCATGCTAGTAGCAATAGCAACACGCTGTTTTTGACCCCCAGATAAACTCATGGGATGCACATTTTTGAATTCACGGATGTTAAGTTGCTCTAATATAGAGTCTAGGGAAGCTTCCGATATGTTTTTTTGCGTAAGTGTGAGCTCATGTTCAACTGATTCGCTAAAAAGCTGGCTGTTTACATCTTGCATTACTAGTGATGATAGCGAAATCCTCTTTCGTTTATTGCACTGTTTATCCTGGTAAAACACCGTTTCTTTTGATTGTTTCATAACGCCAATAAGGCTTTTAATAAAGCTTGATTTACCACAACCATTTTTTCCAACAATGCCATAAATATAGTTCGTATGAAAGGCAAGATTGCTTACATGAAGATTGCATTGCTCTGCGAAGCTTAATTTGAGATTGTCTATACGTAGTGTTGGACAATTTTCTATTGTGTATGGTGGCAATTCAGACAACGAGAGTGCCTCGTCAACATTGCTTCGCAGTCCAAGCGCATGCAACTCATCTGTACTCAAGCGAATAAATTCACTTTGTGTATAACAGTGTTTTATTTCTCCCTTTTCAATATGAATAATCCTATCGAGTATTTCGCGTAGGTAATACAAGCGATGCTCAGCAATAAGCAACGTAATACCCCGCTCTTTTAAATGCCGAAGCATATTAGCAAGTATTTCAATATAGGTATGGTCTAAATTTGATGTAGGTTCATCAAGCAGTATCAGTTTGCAACCTGAAATATAAGCGCTGGCCAGGCATAGAATTTGTTTTTCGCCACCTGAAAGTTCAAAAATGCTTCTGTTAAGCAAGTGGGCAATCGGAAAAAGAGAAAGTAACTCTTGTAACCGCTCCTGCATATCCTTTTTAGGCACTCCGGTGTTTTCCAGGAAAAACAGCAGCTCTTGCGTTGTATCAACGTTGAAAAAATGCGTTTTGGGATTTTGAAACACCGACGACGCAAGCATTCCAATTTCGTAGATTTGCTTTTGAGTAAGCTCGTCGCCATCAAGGGCGATGCTGCCTTCAATGCGCGCATCATCGTAGCGCGCGCCCAATCCGTTCACGGCATTTATGATGCTCGATTTGCCGCTTCCGCTTTCGCCCGTCAAAACAACGCATTCACCTGGCGATACGTTAAGATTGATAGCATGAACCACCTGGTTTTCATCGTAAAACACGCTTAGATTGCGTAGTGTAAGCATGCAATCCCTCCTGCAAATAGTGCCGCAACAATGCCCATATACAAAAAATCGACAACACGAAAACGAATGGTGGTGTAGCGCGTTCTGGTGCCGGGGTTTGATATGGCTTTGCACTCTGCGGCTTTGGTAATGTCGTCAGCGAGATTGCACGACACAATCATCAGCGGCACGAATACGTATTCTAAGTAGCGGGCTGGGTGGCGTTTAGAAATGTTGCGAATGCGCATAGCGGTGGTAATGGCGGCGCTTTCTTCTTTGAACGCCGGGAAAAAGCGAAACATCACCGCCAGGGGAATTGAGACGCATTGCGGTACTTTTAGCAGGCATAGTGAGGAAAGGATGGCGCTCACACTTGAACCTTTCACCAGGAACGTTCCTGCTAAATACGGCAGCATGAACAATTTTACCATCAAGGCGAAACACAAGAACATCTTCGCCACATCAGGCAGACTTGAAAGCGCGTCAAAATTCGGCACAAAACTAAGCAGCGTGTACACAATGAGCGCTTTTAGCACGGTTGCGTGGTAGCCGTTCAGATACAGAAATACCAGCAGCGTAATACACAGTGGAGTGTCAGTAGGAAGGTGCTTAAAGATGCACAGTCCTGCAAGCACCAGCACCACGCATTTGCTGATGGGGTTCGGGTTGAACGGGTGCGCGTGCGAGTCACAAAATGAACTGACGATTTCTGCGGCTGATTGCGCGGATGCGTGTGTGCTGCCATCTGCAGCTGCTTGCGCGTTCGCTTCGCACGATGGGGTGCTGGTGCTTTCGTTCTTGGTTGATATACGCATGTGGACATCCATTTTTATGCAACAATTCCGGCTTTTACAAAGTGCTTCTTTAAGAGCTTTTTACCGATAAGCGCCCCGATAATCGCACCCACAATTGCCCCGATAGCTACTAAAATCATGCTTTGCCATGTAAGAAGTTGAACTAGCTGCGCTATATAAGCATCTCCCATCGGCTCACACAGTTCAAGAAAACGCTCGCGCATGAAAATCATCTGGCTTAATACGCCAGGCATCCATAACGAATGCACTGCATACGCCAGCGTGTTCCAGGTGAAGCTTGAGTAGTTGCCAATTTTGCGCAGCACTTCGGCAAGTAGGGTCGTGATAATGCCAATCACCAAAACAACGTACGTGCAACCCAGCAAGAACATGAGAGCGGGCGGTATGATACCAAAAATCGCAAACGCAAATGCCTTTTGTTCTTTTGCCATAAATAGCAGTACCAATGGCCCAGCAATAATGGCGGCAATGGTGGGGTAGATCAAATACATAATCGGCACAATCCCCATACAGCCGCATGCCATGACAATAACAAGGTAAATCACATCGAAAATACCAATAAGAACAAAATCTTTCAAGATAAGCGATTTACGCTGTTGATTTGACGTGGTGTTTTGTTGTTTCATCCTAATCTCCTTACTCTATGAATGACGCGATCTCATCTGTCGTGCGTGGTGCCGCTGTGTCATGGTGCGTGGTGCTGTGTTGCGCGCCGCCTCAATACACGAACTCATCTGCTGCCTGCGTTTTCTCGAGCAGATTTTGG
>CAMPVF010000004.1 GCA_946997485.1 uncultured Atopobium sp. | reverse complement strand
CAGACAGACAGACAGACAGACAGACAGACAGACAGACAGACAGACAGACAGACAAATAGCATAATTCTGTCCTTTTATCCATAACTTAATATATCAGCAGGTACATGCCTTTACACAAGGTGTGTGCCTGCTTTTTTATCGCCATTAATACTATGATAGGGAGTGATAGCCCATGAAACACCTAACAAAGATTATGCTTGCAACGTTTATTGCTGCGCCACTTGCAGCACCCTGTGCGTTGCCGCAGTTGTTACAGGCACAAGGTTTACAGGCTACGACAGCTGCGCTAACAGCACCTACACCGCAAGCACAGGGTCACATATCAATTAAAGGTAACGCTACAACGTATCCAACGCTTGAAGCAGCGCTCAATGCAGCCAAAGACAATGATGTACTTGAAGTGTACGGAAACGTAGTGCTGAATAACAACGTTGATATTGATAAGAGCATCGTTCTCCAGGCAGGAGCTGCAGGTGCTAAGCTTTCTGCAAGCGAAGAGCAACGAACAGGTACGCCATCTAAATCAGCGCATGCTGTTGCTTTACAGGTAAAATCTGGAAAAACGTTAACTTTGGGTACGGGCGATAATTCTTCGGAACTTCTGCTCGATGAAGTGCATGTATTAGTTACCAGTGGTTCGTTTGTCCTTAAAGAAGGTGCACATATATCTTCTCAACTATGTTCGGCTAACTCTAAGCATTTTGCCATTGTTGAGATTTCGGGCGAGTCTACAAAAGCATCCTTTGAAGGCGGAAAAATAGATAATCCTGTTGCAGACTATGGCACATCTAATAATGCTACAGCGGTAGCGGTTTATAACGGTGCTACTGTTGAGAAAATTTCTGGCGGAAGCTACATGAGCTGGGGTTCTGCGTGGGAAGTGATAGGTAATAACTCAACCGTGAAGGAAATTTCAGGCGGCACGTTTTCCAATTCAAAGGATTCAGGGCTTAGCATTCCTTGTTTTCTTATTGAGCAACATGCTTCTGTAGCTAAAATTTCTGGTGGTACGTTTAGATCGTATAGGTTTGGTGCCCTGCAAGTTGAAAGTGGCGGTCACATTGGCGAGATAGCGGGCGGCGAGTTTAAAAATCTATACGATATGACTAAGTCAATAGGTAGCGGTTCAGGATCAAAACCATTTTTCTCAGGTCTTACCCTGTACAACCGAAATGGTAAAGATGGCGACACTATTACCGTAGATAAAATTTCTGGTGGCACGTTTATCGGCGTAAATGGTATGCTTTCGGTGGGCAATGAGCCCACTCAAAAGGTGCACATTGGGAGTATTACCGGTGGCACGTTTCAGAGCATTGACACGAAAGACGGAAACGTTGGAATGTATTGCACGCAAAACACGGAAGTAGATGAAATTACGGGCGCGGTTAACGCAACGGGTAAACATGTTGGTTTGTGGAATGCGGGAACCATTCATAATATTTCTGGTGGTACGTTTACGGGAAAAATCGACGATGGCTTGCAAAATGTTGACTTTTCGCAAATAAACAAATCATGGGCAAAAAACTTTAAGGGTCATATTGATACCATCTCAGGCGGCACGTTTACTGGTAAAGAGCAGGGTATCAAAAATGCTGGAGTGATAGATACTATATCAGGCGGAGTGTTTGCAGGCGATACGCATGCTATTTTGTGCAGTGGAAAAACTAAAAAAGGACAACTTTCTACTATTTCTGGTGGCGCGTTTTACGCTAACAAAGGAAACACCATTACCCTTGTATCTAAGCTTTCTCTTGAGCCCAATTTAGGCAAGAAGAACGAAGAGTGCGGTGTGGGAAGATACTATGCGCCAAATACTATGCCCATTTTTAACAAGGCTGCTGAGGTTACCTATCCTACGTATACCGATGAACATGCAGCTAAACAGTCATATACTATGAGCACTGCTGAAGAGGGCAAAAAAGATGTAGCAGCTTATCCTAATACGGCGTTTCGCTACTTAAAGGGACCAAAAGCATCCACCGATAAAAGCAAGGACAAGCAGGACGATCCTAACGTGCATGTGCTGTACCGCTTGTATAACCCCTACACCCACGAGCATTTCTTTACTGCAGAAACAGTAGAGAATGATAACCTTGTACGTCTTGGCTGGAAAAGTGAAGGCGGTGTAGGTTACATCTATAAGCATGCAGAAAAAGGTGGCGTATACCGTCTATATAACCCAACCACAGGTGAGCACCATTACACCATGAATGAAGACGAAGTTGCGAAATGCGTTAAGGCAGGATGGAAAAACGAAGGCGTGAAGTGGTTTAGTGCTCAAAACAAAGATGTAACACTGAACAAGCTTTATAGCATGTACAATCCATACGAAAAGAAGTTCTACCACCACTACACAGCTGATGCTAAAGAAATCGAGCAGATGGTAAAAGATGGCTGGCGCAAGGAAGAAGTTAAATGGTGCACGCTGCCAGTTTCATACATCATTAAAAAATAGAAACTTGTGCTGAAAGCAGGTGCACGCAGTTTTGATTTGGAGTGCGCTTTCGCGAAACTTCGCCACAACAAAGCTCCCAGCTGCCCGTTTGTGTATCTCACTTAGTTTTTGCATCACCAATACAAGAAGTATGAAGAGCAATGTGTGCGCTGCCTTGCAAACCCCGCAAGGTAGCGCGTTTTAGTGGGAATATATGTACGCGTTACACAAATAACAAGAAGGAAAAAGTAAGATGGCTCTCCCATTACAGGAAAGCCATCTTTTATAAGACTAGCCCCTGTATTATGTGTATCAAAACTACAAATCAGTTTAGAAACTTGCCTGCATATTCAGTGATTCCTCCCATAAGGGATTTACGGCAATGCCACTAATACGTACATTATGTTTACGATATTCGAATAAGCTACTTACATTAAATAGGTGCTCGTATGTGCCGGTTTTAAATACATACCGTGAGAAATCGAGAGGATCATTTTTGTCCTTTCCACTGATAAGGCAATACACCGCAGACGGCGTTATATCAAAATCAATATATTCTTTTCCATCAGGAAGATCTGCGAACGTATAGAGATGTTCACCAACACCTGTTGTTATGTCAATTGAGTACACGTTGGCACCAGGTAAGAGATAATAACATTTGGTGTCATGTAAGATACCTTTTCCTCTGCAAACTCCTTGATTTGAATCAATAAAATTACCTTTCTTATCTACTACATCAATTATGCGATACGAATGGTCTTTAAGGTTCCACTCCTCTAAAACAGCGTGCCCTGCTCTAGGATCCTTGCCGTCACCAGGTTCAGCTTCTGGATAATCAAGTTTAAAACTTAAAAGATAGATGCTGTCATGTAGGCGCTGATAGCATGTATGAGCATGTACAATGCCTCTACGGTATGGGATGCTTTCAAGTACCTGTGGGTTTTGGGGATGATTTGCTGGATAGACCTGAACTAAAACGTCGAAGTTTTCTATCTTTGCAAGTTCTTCATCTGATACACCGGCATGGCTTTGGTAGTTATCTTTTGCCTGGTCAAAAAGATTAGGAGCGTATTTAGTTTGTGTTACCGCATAGAGCGTATCTTCACACGCTCCCATACTCATATATGCACCATGCACATCAATACTTTCGGTTTTTTCTGAATCCCCTAATAGAACAGGCTGTTTGTAGCCTTCAGGAGTCCCTCCCTCTCCATAGAATGTTATAGACCCTTGCCCGTTGTTACGTGGATAGCGGGCATATTCTATTTGTGGCGTGATATCACGAGAAAGAGCTTTGGTGCCATCTTCATTGGTAAAAAACTCATGCTTAGAACCACCATAAAAGATGCCAGCTTGTGTCCATATGGGTTTTGCAGAATCCATCTTGCCACTTTGAAATGCACGGATATTACCCGAAGGATCAGCAAGTACCATGTATCCAGTTTTTGGAGTAAGACTCGTGTCACCTGCAATGTAAATGCTATTGAGCTGTATGGCAAGTGCTTGTCCTTTAGCACTAAAGTCTTGGGCGCTCATAGTATTTGCGGGCTTAAAGAAATAGAAAAGAACAAACAATGCGCTGCAAACCATCACACAGGCAATGAGTGCTAATAAGCGACGTTTCATAGCGCTCCTAACTTGCATATAGATGATTTCGTCAGACAAGGCAGAAATCTTGTCTTATGTGTTGATATTGCTAATATTTTATACTATTTTCTTAAATCTATTGACAAGAAGTCTGCAATAACACTTAGACATTTTTGAGGTTATGCAGCAACTTCTGTTATGTGCAATCGCCAACTTTACTATTTGTGCAGCGTTTTTCCTTGCGGAACTTTACCAAAATTTTACCTAATGAATTCCTGCACTTTACACGTGCTTAGTAGCATAAAGATAGCCACAAGAAGTACAAGCTGCGTGCAGCGTAACGTCCTAACGCAGTATCAAAACAAGTAAGGAGAACATATGTCACACAATATTACTCGCCGTCACGTATGCCGCCTGGGTGCCAGCCTATTAGCCGGCGCTGCTGGACTAGCATTAGCAGCATGCTCAACAACCAATCAGAACACTGCGGATACCTCCAGCTCAAACCTGCAAGGAAACATTTCGCTTGCCGGCAGCACGTCAATGGAAAAGGTGTGCGAAGCGCTAAGCGAAGGGTTCATGAATACATACCCCAACGTGCACGTTTCGGTTGAATACACAGGCTCAAGCGCTGGCATCGAGTCGCTTACTAATGGCTTGTGCGACATTGCTAATAGTTCGCGTGAACTTTCTCAAGCCGAAAAAACGTCGGGCATTGTTGGCAATGTGGTAGCGCTCGATGGCATCGCGGTGGTTGTTAACAAGGCGAATACCTGCACAAACGTTACAAAAGATCAGCTCAAGCAAATTTTTACGCGGTCGGTTACTTCTTGGAAGAATTTGGGTGCGCAAGACGCCGCTATTGTTGTTATCGGTCGCGAAAATGCTTCGGGCACGCGCAGCGCGTTTGAGGAGCTTGTTGGCGTTAAAAATAGCTGCGTGTATGCTCAGGAGCTCGATTCTACAGGTGCCGTTCTTGCAAAAGTAGCGTCAACACCAGGCGCAATTGGCTATATTTCGCTTGATGCTCTTTCTAGCTCGGTAAACGCGCTCGTACTTGATGGCGTAGCTCCAACGGCAGAAACCATTACTTCGCAGCAGTATCCGCTCGTGCGTCCGTTTATTATGGCTACCAAAGGAGCAGTGTCTGCACAATCGGCGCTGGTACAAGCCTGGTTTTCATACATCAAATCTGACGAAGGTATACAAACTATACAACAAGCTGGTCTTACACCAGCTAAGCCAGACGAAGCTGCACAGTAGAAGGTGACACATGCTTTTGCATCAAAAACAACGTGCGCAAGAACACGCTGCTCAAACGGTGTGCGCTGCCTGCGCGTGTATTGCGGTGCTTGCGGTTATATCGATAAGCATATACATATTAATAAGCGGCCTGCCAGCACTTATGCACATCGGTATTGGTAATATGGTGGCTGGCGTGCAGTGGAGCCCAACAACAAATCCGCCTGTATTTGGTATAGGCTATATCATTCTTGCATCAGCACTTGCAACGGCAGTAAGTGTTTGTATTGGCTTGCCGTTGAGCATCGCTGTTTCAATTTACATAACGGAGCTTGCACCTGCGCGTATTGCAGCAATCGTAAGTAGCTTTATAGAGCTGTTGGCTGGAATCCCCTCCGTAATATATGGTTTGGTGGGAATGGTTGTGCTGTGCCCTTTGCTGTATCGTGCTGAGCTGGCTATATACAGCAATAATCCAGCACATCAATATTCCGGCGGGTCAAATATGCTTGCGTGCGTATGCGTGCTTGTGGTTATGGTGCTTCCATTTATGATAGGCATGAGCGTGTCGGCGCTTCGTTCGGTACCTGCATCGCTCCGTGCCTCGTCGTATGCACTCGGCGCTACGCGCATACAAACAATCATAAAAGTTGTTATCCCTGCAGCTAAATCGGGTATTTTTGCAGCAGTTGTGTTGGGCGTTGGTCGAGCACTAGGCGAAGCTATGGCCATTAGTATGGTTGCTGGTGGTGGTGTAAATCTGCCGCTTCCGTTTGCATCGGTGCGCCTGCTCACAACCCAGCTCGTAAGCGAAATGAGCTATGCGCAAGGGCTTCATAAAGAAGCACTGTTTGCTGTAGGTGTTGTACTGTATGCGTTTATTATCTGCATAAATAGCCTCGTATTATTCACAAAACGAAAGAAGCATTGCTATGGAGAATAACACTGTCTGTGCTCCTACCAACATCCACGTACCCACTGCCGTGCGAACACCACACGTGTCACATGAGCTTGCTGTTAAAGCTGTAGACTTCACCGTATACGCATTTGTGTATATATCAGCAGCTCTTATTGTGCTTTTGCTCGTGGGTATGATTGGCTATGTGCTTGCGCAGGGGTTACCTGCCCTCAACCTCGAATTTATTACCTGCAGTACGTCTTTGCGTAAAGGCACGGTAGGCGTTGCAGGAAATATTATCAATACGATTATCATTGTTGTGGCAACACTTGCTATCGCCGTACCTCTCGGCGTTGGTAGTGCCATTTACCTGCAAGAATACGCGGGAAACAAAAAGCTCGTGCGCGTTATAGATTTTGCTACCGATGTTCTTGCCGGCATTCCTTCTATTATTTTTGGTTTATTTGGCATGCTGTTTTTTGGACAAGTCCTTCGGCTTGGATATAGTCTTTTGTGCGGCGCACTAACACTTGTGTTAATGATTCTTCCGCTCATTACGCGCAATACGCAAGAGGCGCTTGCGTGTGTGCCCCAGGGCTATAAGCTTGGCGCTTTTGGCTTAGGTGCAGGTAAATGGCATACTATTCGCACAATTTTGCTTCCCGTTGCGGCGCCATCTATAGTAACGGGCGTTATTTTGGCACTTGGCCGCATTGTTGCCGAATCAGCCGCGTTGCTCTTTACAGCGGGGAGTGTAAAACTCCTGCCGCACAGCATAGATGCGCTCTTTTCAAAATTGTTTGCATCGGGTGGAACTCTCACTGTTCAGCTTTATCTAAGTGCTACAAGTCAGGGTGATTTTACAACAGCATTTGGCATTGCTTGCATCCTTCTTGTGTTTACGCTGCTTATCAATGTGGCAACTCACGCGCTTATAGCGCGCACCAGCTCAAGAACTCTGCAAACTTCGTAGTACTGCCTGCCTATAAGCTTTCTTTCAGCATAAAAGCAGCCTAAGAAAGGTTCAAATCGTATGACATTCTTTACAAAAACACAACCAACATGTGCGCAAGACACGCATTCAGGAGCGCAGAAAGTCCAAAGTTTAGCGTCGTCTGTGCAAGAAGCTCCCGCGCCGCTCGTGCAAGAAGCTCCAGCGCCATGTGCGCAGCCATCCACCAAAATGCATATTGCGAACCTCAATGTGTATTACGGAGCCACACATGCGCTCCAAAACATTACGTTCGACATTTATACGCGCAGCGTCCTTGCACTTATTGGCCCTTCGGGCTGCGGTAAAAGTACGTTTTTGCGCTGTCTTAACAGGATGAACGACACGGTTTCCTCGGCGCGTATCAGCGGAAACGTGCTTCTTGATGGCGAGGATATTTATGCGCCAGCCTGTAACCTTATGCGCCTGCGCAAACGCGTTGGCATGGTGTTTCAACAGCCAAATCCCTTTCCGATGAGCATTTACGACAACGTTGCTTATGGCCCGCGTGTGCACGGCATTACCAAAAAGAGCAGCTTGGATGCCATTGTTACGCAAAGCTTGCAGCGCGCGGCTATATATAACGAGGTAAAAGACCATCTACACGACTCGGCACTCAGCCTATCAGGCGGCCAGCAGCAGCGTCTTTGCATTGCGCGTGCGCTTGCCGTTGAGCCAGAAGTGCTGCTTATGGATGAGCCAACAAGCGCGCTCGATCCCATATCAACTGCTAAAATTGAAGAGCTTATTGTAAGCCTTAAGGAACACTATACTGTTGTTATTGTTACGCACAATATGCAGCAGGCGGCGCGTGTGTCCGACTATACGGCGTTTTTCCTTTTGGGTGAGATGGTTGAGCTTAACCGCACCTACCAGCTGTTTCATGAGCCGCACGATGAGCGCTGCGCTGATTATGTTATGGGACAATTTGGCTAGGTTTGGCTAGCTTTGGTTAGCTTTGGTTGGTGTGGTTTACCTGGCTAGCTTTGTCTAGTTTTGGTTAGAGCACGGGTATGTACGAGCATGGAGTGTGCTGATGGAGTGTATTTATATTGTTGAAGACGATGCAAGTATTCAAGAAATTGAACTCATCGCTCTTAAAAATAGCAATTACGACGTGCGCGCATTCTCGTGTGCTGCCGATTTTTTTGCCGCGCTTAAAACGCGCACGCCACAGCTTATTTTGCTCGACATTATGCTGCCCGACGCCGACGGCAACGCTATTACGCGCACCTTACGAAGCAATGCCCAATGGTCGCACATCCCAATTATTATGCTTACAGCAAAAACCACCGAAATGGATATGATACGCGGGCTTGATAACGGTGCGGACGATTATATTCGCAAGCCGTTTTCCGTTATGGAGCTGCTCTCCCGTATTCGTGCGCTTTTGCGTCGTGCTCAAACACCTGCACAAATGCCTGCCGACAAGTACTCAATGTGCTGTGTAGGTGCAATTATGCTCGACCCGGCGCGTCATTTTGTGTGCGTTCACGATGAGCCCGTTAATCTAACGCACAAGGAATACGATTTGCTGCATTATCTTATGCTGCACGAGGGGCTGGTGTTTACCCGCGACGTGCTTATGCAAGCGGTGTGGGGTTTTGATTATGAGGGCGAAAGCAGAACGGTTGATATGCACATTAAAACGCTGCGGCAAAAGCTCGGTGATGCCGCCTGCTACGTGCAAACGGTACGTGGCGTTGGGTATTGCGTAAAATCAAACGATACCACCTCTGTAGGGTAGTGCTATGAAAAAGAAAATCAGTCTGCATGTGGTCATTATTTCGTGCTTAGCGCTCGTGTTGTGCACGTGCGCACTAACGGGCGTGTTTTACCGTATCTTTTTTGAGCAAATCAAGCACGATATCCGTGTTGAAGCGCATCTCATCTGCACAAACGATGCATTAACGCACGCGCAGGATGCATCATCGCTGCAGCGCCTGTATGGGTCGCTGGATACCAATAATTTGCGCATGACGTGGATACGTACAGATGGCCAGGTGTTATTTGATAATGATGTTGACAAGCACTCAATGACAAACCATCTTAATCGACCCGAAATTCAAGACGCGCTTCATAAAGGCCAAGGTGAAAGCACGCGTCATTCTGCAACGTCACATTGTGATACCTATTACTATGCCGTGCTGCTGGATAACGGCACCATCGTTCGCCTTTCTATGCATGTGCAAACTGTTGCCGACATTTTTTTAGCTACGCTGCCCATTGTTGGAGTTATTGTTCTTGTTGTGTTCCTTATTTGTGTGTTTGTAGGTAGGTATCTTACTCGTGACGTGCTCAAACACCTCGACGTTCTTGCAAAAAGTTACGACTTGCCGCCTACAACGCCAGTGTATAAGGAGCTGGAGCCTTTTATTCACACCATGCGCGAGCAGCACGAAAAAATTCTTCTGGCTGCAAAGAGTCGTCAAGATTTTACGGCAAATGTAACGCACGAGCTTAAAACACCCATTACGGCAATTAGCGGGTATGCCGAGCTTATAGAAAACAAGATGGTTGATGCGCATGAAGCAGTGCATGTAGCTGCGCAAATTAGGGAAAATTCGCATCGGCTGCTTTCGCTTGTATGCGACATTATTCGCCTATCTGAGCTCGATCGTCCCGAATTTCCGCGTGCGTTTGAAGAGGTTGATTTGCTTATGTTGGCACGCGAAACAACGCAGGCGTTGCAGCCCATTGCCGCGCAGCGGGGCTTGCAGTTAACGTGCAGTGGCATGTCGGTGCGCGTGCAGGGTAACTATGCGCTGCTGCGCGAAATGCTTGAAAATTTAATTCAAAACGCGCTTACCTATAACAAAGAGGATGGTAGCGTGAGCGTACGGGTTCTTATTGAGCATACAAGGCCAACAGTGGTGGTAAAAGACACTGGCATTGGCATTCCGGCCGCTGAGCAATCGCGCATCTTTGAGCGCTTTTATCGTGTTGATAAGTCGCACGCCCGCCAAACGGGAGGCACCGGGCTTGGTCTTGCGATTGTAAAGCATATAGCCGATATTCATTCGGCAACAATTGACGTAACAAGCGAGCTTGGCCAAGGTACGGAAATGCGGTTTGTATTTTGATGGCGTGTTGCTGCGTCACAATGAGAAACTAATATGCCCTGCGTATATCAGCGCTTTTATTGGATTTTTATTAACGGTATGCAGCGCTGTATGCATATTTATTACAATAGAAACGCTGCATCATGCACGTGCTCGCCATGCAACACTGCACAGCCAGGCCATCCTGCACGCCCGCGCGGACGTGATGCACCCACACACAACTACGAAAGGAATGTGCTCCATGTCCACACCACAGCGGCTCTTAGATGCGTTTGTTCCTGAACACTACGATATTTTTCTCGACATAGACCGAGAAACAAAGCGTTTTTCGGGCGCAGTGCACATCACAGGTACGGCAAATACCTCAACGTTTGCGCTCAACCAGCGCTACCTTACCATTACGAGCGTTAAGCAAGATGGCAAACCCTGCACGTACACCAGCTCCGATGACACCCAAACCATCACCATCGAAGGTCACACCACGGGAAGCACGCAAATAGACGTTGTTTTTACCGCAGCTCTTACCGACATGATGATGGGCATTTATCCTTCGTATTACACGCACGACGGCGTTAAAAAACAGCTGGTAAGCACCCAATTCGAAACCACCTTTGCGCGCGAAGCATTTCCGTGTGTTGATGAGCCGAGTGCAAAAGCAACGTTTACGCTTTCCATTCGTTTTGACGAAAAACCAGGTGAAACCGTTATTTCAAATCAGCCCGAAGTGTCGTGCACAAACGGCATTCACACGTTTAAGCAAACGGTGCGCATGTCAACCTACCTGCTTGCATTTGCTTTAGGTGAGTTGCAGTCTAAGTTTGCACGCACTGCCAGCGGTGTTGAGATTGGTGTATTCTCAACCAAAGCACACCAGCCAAAAGAGCTCGACTTTGCCCTTGACATTGCAACGCGCTGCATAGACTTTTACGAAGATTTTTACCACACACCCTATCCGCTTGAGCATTCCTACCAAATTGCGCTGCCCGATTTTTCGGCGGGTGCGATGGAAAACTGGGGCTTGGTTACCTATCGTGAGGCGTACATGCTGATCGACCCCGACAACAGCTCGCTGCCAAACAAGCAGCGTGTGGCAAACGTTATTGCTCACGAGCTTGCACACCAATGGTTTGGCGACCTTGTTACCATGAAATGGTGGGATAACCTGTGGCTTAATGAGTCGTTTGCCAATATGATGGAGTACGTGGCTATCGACGCGCTTGAGCCTACGTGGAAAATTTGGGAGGCTTTCCAGGCATCAGAGCCACCGCTGGCACTTGCCCGCGATGCAACCGATGGTGTGCAGTCGGTGCACGTAATGGTTGAAGATCCGGCAGAAATCGATGCGATTTTTGACAGTGCTATCGTGTACGCCAAAGGTGCGCGCCTGCTTGTTATGGTGCGTGCGCTTGTGGGTGATGAAGCGCTGCGTAACGGCCTTAAAGCCTATTTTGAGGCTCACGGATATGGCAATGCCGAGGGTGCCGATTTGTGGCACGCGCTTGAGCAGGCGAGCGGTTTTAACGTGGGCGCCATTATGGAAACGTGGCTTGAGCAGCCTGGTTACCCCGTTATTTCTGTACGTCTTGAGAAAGATACCGTTCAGCTTGAGCAGCAGCAATTCTTCATTGGTGAGCATACCGACAAGCAGCGCCTCTGGCAAATTCCGCTAGCGTCTAACTGGGACGTTGTGCCTGCTATTATGAGCGAAAAGCACTGCACCATTAATTCCTACAAAGAAACTCGCGCGCAGGCCGGCGCGCCTTTACGTCTTAACGTGGGCAACAACACGCATGCGGTAATTCAGTACGACGATGCACTTCTTTCAGATATTGCCCAGCACATCGATACACTTTCTCACATCGACCAGCTCCAATTGTTGCAGGACATGCAGCTTCTTGCAAAAGCAGGCAAGGTATCGCTGGCTGCGTGCATGCCGCTAGCGCGCACGCTTGCACATAGTTCCTCGTACATTGTGCAGCGCAGCATTTATGAGCTTGTACGTACGCTTGACAGTTTTGTTGAAAGCGGATCTGCGCACGAGCAGCAGCTCCAGGCATATGCACGCGAGCTTGCGCATGAGAGCGTTGCACGTCTTGGGGTAAGCCCGCGCGAAGGCGAGCCTGTTGACGATGCGCTTACACGTCCATGTGCACTTGCGATGGCGCTGTATGGCCAGGATAAGGACACTATTTGCGCACTTCACGATATGTATGTGGATCATAAAACCGAACTTGTGCAGCTGTGCGCCGATGTTCGTGCGCTTGTGCTTAAAAATGAAGTGCAGCATTATGGCAACGACGAGCTTTTTGGCGCGCTTATGGATGCCTACCAGCACACAGCTGATGCACACTTTAAGAGCGATGTGTGCGCTGCCGTGTGTGCCAGCAAAAATACTGCTCACATTGAATCGATCCTTAAGGCGTTTATCTGCGCGGATATTATTAAACCACAAGATTTGCGCCTGTGGTATGCGCTTCTTCTTGACAACGATGATGCGCAGCAGCTTGCGTGGAATTGGCTGCGCACCAATTGGCAGTGGCTTGAGGCAACGGTTGGCGGCGACATGGAGTTTACGATGTTTATTGAGGCAACAGCCCGCGCGTTCCACACGCATGAGCGCCTTGCTGAGTTTACCGAATTCTTTGAGCCAAAACGTCCGCAGCCAGGCTTGGGTCGCGAGATTGATATGGACATTACGCTTATCGCTGGTAAAGCTGCGTTTATTGATGCAAATAAAGACGCCGTGCTTGCTGCGCTAACCGCGTACGGAAAATAGGCTGTTTCTGTTCGTGCACGTTTGTGAAGCTGGGCGTTTGTGAAGCTGGGCGTGCAGTAGCGTGTTGTTAGCATTATGCGGTAATAAAAATGCAGGTAGATGCTATTGGTGTCTACCTGCATTAGTATATCGTGCGTATGGTGTGCGTATGCCTCACGCAGCACAGTTCAGGTACGCATCGCCTGCCAGCAGCACTGCCTACTTATTTACTGCATCAACAAACGCATCAAATTGCGCAAAGCCATCAGATGTTAGCTTAAACACGCCAGCGTTTTCGAGTACATGCCAAAATACCTGCGACGTTTCTTCTCGAAGAAGCGCCTCAAGCTCATCGCGCGAGTACGCTGCCTTATGCTCGCTTTGCCGTTTGTCGTAAATGCGCGTTGCAATGTCGCGTGCCCACGCTGCATGGAGGTTGCAGCTTGGCTTTTCTATGCAGCGTGCATACACCGTATCTGCTGCTACGTGTGCCTGCGCTTCTGCATCAGCGTTTTCGTGCACACTCGCATTAAACAGGCCTTCGTTTTGCGCAGTTTCGAGCACATCGCACAAATCGTGCAGCTCGCTCTTAAGGCGCGCTGGCAAAATTGCAAGCCCCATTACCTCAATAAGACCAATATTTTCTTTTTTAATGTGGTGATACTCCGCATGCGGATGAAACACACCTAGCGGGTGCTCTTTGCTTGTAACGTTGCAGCGCAGCGCAAGGTAGAGCTCATACACTGTTTGAGCTGCAGTGGCATCGTGCTCTGTGCTGCATATCGCAGCAACTTCATCGCGTATCGACGATGCCGGCACCTTACGTGCAATAGGCGTTATGGTGTTGTGGCGCGTGCCATCGCTATCATAGGCAACTACGCCCGCTTCTTTATCGTTATACGCTTTCCACGTATCAAGCACGTGTGTTGCTGCACGTATAAGTTCATCTTTTGAGCACGCCGTTAAGCGAATGGTACTAAGCGGCCATATGAGTTCTTCTGCTGCAACACCGTTATACCCTGCCAGCGCAACACAACGTCTGGTAGGGGCTTTCATCAGCGGAAATACGTGCAAACCCGTTTGATAGTGGTCGTGGCTTAAAATTGAACCACCCACAATGGGCAAATCGGCGTTTGAACCAATCATGTAGGCATCAAAGGTGTCAACAAATTCAAGTAAATTAGAAAATGCCGAGGTATCGATGTGCATGGGGCGGTGGCTCGCACTCATAACAATGCTGTGCTCGCTAAAGTAGGCATACGGGCTATACTGAAAACCCCAGCGCTCGCCGCCAAGCGTAAGGGGGATGATGCGCAGGTTATTGCGAGCAGGATGCGCGCCGCCAGCAGCCGCACCGCTGCGTCCCGCAAAGCCTTCGTTTTGAATGCAAAGCTGGCAGGCGGGGTAGCGCTCACCTTGTGGTGCGCTTCCTGCAGCAGCAATCGCTTTTGGATCTTTTTCGGGCTTTGAGAGGTTAATTGTTATCTCAAGTTCATTGCCATCAATGGTCGACGTCCATGCAAGATTGCGCGCAATGGCTTCTTTTCGCACGTAGCATGTTTGGCATGAAAGCGTGTACAGATACGCGCACGCTGCAGCCGAACCTTTTGAGTGCATAAGCTGCATAAACGTGTCCGAAACCGTGCTTGGGCGCGGCATGAGCATGCCAATAATGTTCATTGCAACACGATCGCGTCCGCTTGGCGTGTCTTCTTCTTTGTGGTTTGCAATGGCAACCTGCGCAAGTTTTGTTAAATGCGCTTCAATTGGAAACGTGTCTATGGTTATATCTGCGCTTGCATCCTGCTTTGTTGTACTAAGCCACAATTCCTCAGGTGCGGTTTCAACTTCGCCAATACATGAACAAATGCTGTTAAATGCCCAAATTTTGTCGCCGGGTTGAATGAGGTTACACAACAGAGCGTAGTCGACGAGCGTTTCTACATCGCGTACAATCTGCTCACGTGCGCATACAGATTGAACCTCTTTATCGTTCTTTTGAACTTGAACTGTGCTAGATGCGGGGGATGTTAGTTGAGCCATTGTGCATAAGCTCCTTTATCAGCAATGGCATAACGCAGTGCTGCACCCTGGCCAAACCATGCATCCATTTGTTCAATAAAATTATCAACTTGTGCAAGGGGAACAAAGCACTGAATTGAACCACCAAAACCACCACCGTGAATACGGATAGCACCCTTACCTGCTAAGATATGCTCGGCCAAACCAAGTGCAAGCATGGCTGGCTGATAGGCGCCTGCGGTGGAAACGTTTTGCAGGTACATGCCCGAACTTGCGCCCGATTTGCGTGTAAGATCCAAAAATGCAGCAATGTCGTTTGCTTGAAGCGCTTGCCAGCGGCTATCTACCAAGCCATTTTCATACCAGTAGTGAATAGCGCGCAGCAAGCAGCGATCGCCGAGTTTCTCGCGAAGTTCAACAACGCGCGCGTTAAATGCAGAAGGTTCAACTTCGCACAAGCGTGTTTTACCAAACGCGCGTGCAACTTCCTGCATTTCCGTTGGCACTGCCGCATACTCATCCGTAAATTGAACATGGTCGCTACCTACGTTTACCAGGCATAATGCATAGCCGTCATCTTCAAAATTGAACCCTAAGCGTTCAAATTGAGGATGTGCCGGATCTTCAAAGTTCATAAATGCAAGACCGCCTAAGCACACGGCAAGCTGATCCATAAGTCCGCAGGGTTTACCAAAGTAATCGTTTTCCGTTTTTTGACTGCTGAGTGCAAGTTCAATAGGAGAGATACTGGGGCCTTCCCAGAGCGCTTCCATGCAGCGTCCAAGTGCTGCTTCGCAGGCAGCCGACGACGAAAGACCACTTCCACCAGGAACCGTGCTCGTCATTGCAATATCAAAACCCTGCGGTGTTCTGCCGGTTGCAACCAGTTGGTGCGCCATGCCACGCACTAAACTTGTTGTGGTGAGGTGCTCGTCGGCGTGAACATCAAGATCGTTAATGGTAATTTCAAAAGGATCGAAGCCTTCTGACACAACGCGAATTGTATCGGTACCGTTAGCTGCGCAAATACCAGTAATTGCAACGTTAAGTGCACCTGCGATAACGTGTCCACCTTCGTGATCGGTGTGGTTGCCGGCAATTTCTGAGCGGCCGGGTGCGTGTACGTGCAGGCGGCGATCATTGGTATTATCGCCAAAATGCTCATTAAACACGCGCTCGGTAGCTGCAATTTCCTTCGTTTGGGTTAGTTGTGGCATGGTGGTTTCCTTTCTGTAGCAGGTGGGTTGTGGTGGTTATGGTGCACCAGGTGCGTCATGTGCCATGTGTCAGGTTATACATGCGCGCGCGGCGCCTTACATCATTGTTGCATCCTTACATGTCATAAATACTGTCTTGCAGCAGCGCTTCTTCCTCATCAAGCATGTCATGCGAGAATGTGTACACAATGGTTGAGCAATAGGGCTTCTGTGGCGTGCACGTTGGCTGTGGCCATGAAGGGTGATGCGAGCAATCGGGATAAAACTCGGGCTCAAAGGCAAAACCACTTTGCGGCTTGTAGTTGGCGCCATCTTTTGCATGCTCATCATCGAGCCAGTTGCCTGTGTAAAAGTGACCACCGGGAGCACTTATAGCAATGTGCAAGTGTCTTCCCGTTTTGGGGTCGCGTGCATTAAGAGCACTTCTTAGCGTGGTGTTATTGGTATAGCCGTTAATGCAAAAACAATGGTCATAGCCGCGCGCGCGGGTGAGCTGCATGTTTTGCGCATGAATTGTATCGCCAATTGCATGAGCGTGCCTAAAATCGAACGGCGTTTCAGCAACGTCGAGAATGCTGCCTTCCGAAACACTGTCCTCGCGAATAGGCAAAAACTTATCGGCATAAATGCGCATTTCGTGATTGAGCACAGATCCGGCGTCGTGACCAGCGAGGTTAAAGTAGGTGTGATTGGTCATATTTACAAACGTTGGTTTATTGGTGGTGCATGTGTATGAAACACGAAGCTGCTGGTGAGTGGCGTTAAGGGACGAAAGTTCAAATCGTGCGGTAAACGTACGCTCGCCCGGTAAGCCAAGCTCGCCATTCTCAAGCGATACACTCATTACAACGGCGTTGTGCTCGCGGTCGATTTTTGCGCCCCACAAGCGTTTATGCAGGCCATGAGTAATGCTGGAATGAAGGTTATTTTGCAGCGTAGGGCCGTCGTTTTGCTCGAGCTTATAGGTTTCATCGTTGAATATAATTTCTGCATTATCGCTGCGGTTGCACACCGGACCTATGCTCGCACCATAAAACGCAGGGTTTTTGCCCGTGTAGCCCGCAAGGTTATCAAAACCCAATGCGATATCGCGAACATTGCCATACGTATCAGGCGTTTTAATGGAAAGGATGGTTGCGCCCCAGTTGCTGATTGTAACCGAAACGTCTTCATCGATGAGTGTGTACGTATGTGCAAGAAGCCCGTTTGGCAACGTGCCCAAAATACCTGTTCTAATCATATCCACCTCAATCTCGAAAACACATAGAGAAGTGTTCGACACATCGTTATAACTTTATCTGTTTTAGCGGCGTGCAATCATGTGATTTTATAACTATTCCGTAATCGGTAGATATTACGCGCTGTGTGTCATTGTGCGTGCATGGTATATGGTTTTATGTGGTGTTTTGTTGCCGTGTGGTATGTTTAATAAAAACCGCTCCACGCCCGCGTGCGCTCATCTTCAAGTAACCTTCACGTGCCTTACGGCTAAACAAGAATTACACACAAGATACTTTTATGAACGAAAAAAATATTGTAGGATATACGCATTACACTGTTTGGAAGGGACTATATAGGGTATAGTCAGTGTATATTTTGGTGTTAAAAGCGCATGTATTGTCCGTTCATGCGCACATAATAGGGAGGATTCACATGAGTAAAGTAGCAGTTGTTTACTGGAGCCAAACGGGTAACACCGAGGCTATGGCAAACGCATTGGCTGAGGCTGCTGGTTGCGAACCAATTGAGTGGACATCATTTAGCGCCGATCAGGCAGCAGATTATGATGCATTTGCATTTGGCTGCCCTGCTATGGGTGCCGAAGAGCTCGATCCCGACTTCGAAGAGATGTTTAACGACGTTGTTGCCGAGGCCGGCGACAAGCCGTTTGTGCTCTTTGGTTCATACGACTGGGGCACAGGTGAGTGGATGGACACCTGGAAGAGCAATGCAGAAGATGCAGGTGCCAACGTTATCGAAACCGTTATCGCAAATCTTGAGCCCGACGACGAAGCACTTGAAGCCCTTGCTGCTGCAGGTGAAAAACTAAGCGCATAAATGACGCTTTGAGCTTGAGCGCTGCTTGTTTGCCGCGTGTTTGCTGCACGTAGCGGAGCTTGATTGCGTGCGCCACATGATTGTATATAAAACCGCTGGTCATCTGTGCAATGATCAGCGGTTTTCTTGTAGCTTTTAATGTGCGGGTAGCGTGCCTGCAAACGTTTGTGCATCCATAGTTGTACGTGCGTATACTATGCCTGAGCAGCAGCTTTCATAGCAACCGAACCAATGTAGTTTACCGGGTTGGTAAAGTTGGGCTGGAAGAGCAAATCTACCGATGCCAACTGGTCGATGGTCATGTGGTTTGCAATGGCAACCGACACCACGTTTGCTGCTTGTGCTACGTCGTCGTGTGTTGAGAAGAACTGTGCACCCTTAATTTCGCGCGTACGCGGATCCCATACCAAGGTTGCCCATACCGGTTCGGTAGAGAGCATGAACTCGGGGCGGTAGTTTTCTTGTACGGTGGTGCTTTCTAGTTCAAGACCGCGCACCTTGCCGCCTTCTTTGGTAAGGCCGGTGGCGCTCATGGAGTATTCATACAGCTGTACTGCGCTTGTTGCTTGCGTGCCTGCATACGCAACAGTAGGTTGTACGAGGTTTGGACCTATAACAAGAGCCTGACGCACGGCATTTGTTGCCAGAGGAATGTAGTCTTCCTTGCCAGTTGGGTTAAAGGTAATTGTTGCAGAGTCGCCCGCAGCAAATACGCCAGGTACCGACGTGCGCATGTAGTTGTCTACGCGAATGGCGCCATTTTTAATCATATCGAGCTGACCGTCAAACAAATCGGT
Organism: uncultured Atopobium sp.; assembly: GCA_946997485.1. Lineage (GTDB taxonomy): Bacteria > Actinomycetota > Coriobacteriia > Coriobacteriales > Atopobiaceae > Fannyhessea. Next base: position 134,196 of record CAMPVF010000004.1, on the reverse strand, counting down.
ACGCGGCAAAAAGCCAACACCCAAAATAGCGCAATCGGCTGTGTAGGAGCCTTTTTCGGTGTGAACACAAATGCCATCGTTGGTTTCTTCAAAACTTGTTACATTTTGACCCAATGCAAGCGTTACACCGTGATCAACGTAGGCTTTTTCAATTTGATCGGTAATTTCTTTGTCGAAATTCTTGGCAAGTACGCGGCTAAAACCATCTACCAGCACAACATCGTGGTTGGTTTCGCTTAACTGTTCAGCAAGCTCGGCGCCAATGTAGCCTGCACCAATAACAACAACCGATTTTGCATCTTTGCATGCTTCTTTAATTTGTTTTGCATTATCCCAATTTTTGCATAGCAGCACTTTTTTGCTGTCGATACCAGGCAAATGCGGAACAACGGGTTTAGAGCCGGTGGTAACTACCAAATAGTCAAAATCGTCTTCAAACGTTTCGTGAGTGGTAAGATCTTCCCAGCATACGTGCTTTGTTTTTGCATTTGCTGAGGTTACATTGGTCATCATGTGAACGTGCGCGCCTTCGCCTTCGAGCGCTGCAGGAGAGCTGTAGAACATTTTTTGTGGATCGCTTACATGATCGCCAATCCATAATGCAATACCGCAGGACAAAAATGAAACGGTGTCATTGCGCTCAAATACGTGCACCTGCCAATCGGGGTGTGCCTGCAAAATTGAGCGGGTGGCAAAAACACCAGCATGTGTACATCCAATTACAGCAACTTTTGCCATAATGAGCCTCCTTTTACGTAATATATAGTGTTATTGTAAGCGGGTTGTGGCATGCATGTGTGCAGAAGTTCTTTCAGGTTTGTTGCCTAATTGAACTCCTTAATTGGACCTCTTAATTGAACTTTTGAACTTGTAATTTTGAACTTTTGACCCATTCGTGAGATGCGTTTTTGAACTTTTTTCGGAGGCGTGAACAAGGGCAAAAAAATGCAGGTACCGCATGGCACCTGCATAGTAGTGGCACAGTATGGTAGTGCAACGATCATAGCGCGCCCAGGCGCCCGCGTCGCATTACATCACACTATTTTTTGGCTTTGCCCTGGTTGGCAACAGCATTAATCTTAGCTTCGATTACTGCAGGATCGCCAATGTAGTGCTTGTCCAAAATATTCCAGTCTTTGTCAAACGTGTAAGCGCATGGAATACCAGTTGGGATATTTACCTCAAGAATTTGCTCAGGTGTAAGGTGCTCAAACTGCATAACCAGCGCACGCAGCGAGTTGCCGTGAGCAGCGATAAGTACGCGTTTACCTGCCAACATTTGTGGTTTAATGGTTTCCTCAAAATAAGGCCATGCACGCGCAATGGTGTCTTTAAGGCACTCAGTGTAAGGAAGATCTTCTTGTGGAACACCGCGGAACATGTCTTGCGTGTGTGGATCGCGCTCGTCACCAGGGGTAAGCGCAGGTGGCTGAACGTCAAACGAACGACGCCAAATTTTAACCTGCTGCTCACCGTGCTCTTCTGCAGCCTTTGCTTTGTTGAGACCCTGAAGTGCACCGTAGTGACGCTCATTTAAGCGCCAGGTTTTATACACAGGAAGCCAGTTTCGGTCCATTTCATCGAGAACATGGTTAAGTGTGTGAATAGCACGCTTAAGCAACGACGTATAGCAAATATCAAAGTCATAACCAGCTGCTTTAAGCGCGCGACCGCCTTCGCAGGCTTCCTTGTGACCTTGCTCGGTAAGATCAACGTCGGTCCAACCGGTAAACAAGTTAAGCTTGTTCCATTCGCTTTCGCCATGTCGGATAATAACAAGGGTCATTGTATCTTGAGCCATGCATATTCCTTTCGTATGGGTTAGGTAATTGTCAGTTCTATTCTCATCCAAACTGATGTAAAAATAAAGTGTGCAGCGCTAATTTGTGCGAAAATTGCACGTGTACTGTGCATGCACACATTTGCGAAAGGAACACGGCATAATGGCTTTTACCACGGCACCCAAAACATCATCTACCACAACTTCAACATCATCTTCGCCAACATCAGTACCTTCTACCAGGGGTAATGCACCTGCGTGCGCGAGCAGCCATGAGCTGCCATATGACGCTGTTATTTTTGATTTTGACGGCACGCTTGCCAACACAAAAGACCACATTATTGCCATTGCAAAGCGCGTGCTTGCGCATCATAACTTGGCGCCTGAGCGCTATGCCGACTTAGCGCAGCTTATAGGCCCTGCATTTCCTCAGGCATTTAGCATTGTGTTTGGATATTCAGACAAAGAAGCGCGCGAAATTACCGCAGAATACCGAGCTATTTATACCAACCTTGGCGTGGAGGCTTGGCCGCTTTTCGACGGTATGCACGATCTTTTGGTTTCGCTTAAGAAGGCAGGCATACTGCTTGGCGTTGCAAGTTCTAAACGCAATACCATGCTGCATCATGCGCTGCAAGATAACGGCGTAGAGCAGCTCTTTTCGTGTGCACGGGGAAAAATGAGTGACGAGGATGAGCCAAAAGCGCAGATACTTGCACAGGTCATACGCACGCTTGGGGTAAATCCTGCGCGCGCGGTAATGGTGGGCGATAGACACTACGATATCGAAGCGGCGAAAGCGTGCAATGTGGCGTCGATTGGCGTGTATTATGGCAACACGGCACCTCAAGGTGAGCTTGAAGCTGCTGGTGCAGATGTTGTAGTGCACAGTGTTGCGCAGCTTAAAGAACACTGCCTTGGACGTGCGTAGCTGCACGTGTGCGCTGTGTGCTTTCGCGTGCGCTTAATCAATCATGCGAATAGACGTTATTTTTGGTTGTTTGTCTTTTGGCACAGCGCCGTCTTTTGCGTCCACTGCTACAGAAGCAAGCTTATCTATCACATCCATACCATCTACTACCTGGCCAAATGCCGCATATTTGCCATCGAGTGACGGTACGTCCTTAAAGCAAATAAAAAATTGTGAACTTGCCGAATCGGGGTCTTGTCCGCGCGCCATTGATATGGTGCCACGCTTGTGAAGAATGGGGTTTACCTCGTTATTATTACTAAATTCACCGTGAATTTTGCGGGGCGCACCGCCCGTTCCATCGCCCTTTGGATCGCCGCCTTGTGCCATAAAATCTTTGATAATACGATGGAAGGTAAGGCCGTCGTAAAATTTTGATTCAGCTAAATCGGCAAAGTTGCTTACGGTAATTGGCGCAATCGTTGCATTAAGCTGTATGCGCACACTTCCTAGATTTTCAATGATGAGGTCCGCATAGTGAAGGCCTTTGTTATAGGCGTTATCCAGCGGTTTTGTAAGTAAACTCGGCTTTTCGGCATCGGGCGCGTCCGATTGTTGTGCAGTGTTGTTTGCAGGCACAGCACCACTGCAGCCACAAAGCGTGCTTGCAGCGCCAAGTGCCATTACTGAAGCCGTCGCCCCGAGTGCTACGCGCACAAAGCGCCTGCGGCTGAGCGGCTTTGTTGTAGCTGCGTTCTTGCTGCTGTTGTGTGAAGAGTTGTATGCATCGTCATGCATACACATTGGTTGAATACTCATGAGTAACACGTTCCTCGTTGTAGGTGTGTAGCGCGCGTTTTACCTGGGTACACGTATACCTGCGTATATACCTGCGTACACGCATATCCGTCTGGGCGCGCATGTTGGTGTTTGTTTATCGTGCGCGCGCTTACGCTTTCTTAAAAAAGTCGAAGCGCGGCTCTATATGCTGCAGTTGATGCTCTTCTGCACGATGTCCGCATAACTGTGCAAGTTCGTAGGGCCCAATAAAGGCATATTCCCACGAGAAGAACAGCTGTGCATCAAAGTTCATCATCTGCGCAATGGTTTCGCACTGTTCATATACACAGGGGTGAAGCATGAGCGTTCCTGCACGTAAACAATAAAATGCATTGGCAAGTGCTTGGGCGTATGCATGGTCGTCGCCTGCGGTGACAGCCGTCTTTGCGTCGTCGCCCCAACGCTTATTTGCCCAGCGTACAAGCTCTTCTGCGTGTGCGAGCGCGCTGTGTGCATGCGTAAGACCTGCTTCGGTTTCAAATGCAATAAGTGCATCCGTGCATGTTTCTTTTGTAAGTGCATCGGCATCTACACCAGGCAGGCAACCATTGGTGCTCTTTTGTGCGCCATAAAAACAGCTGCGTGCCAAGCGGTTAAAGATGTTCGTTAAAAACGCCGTCTCTTTAAGCGCGGGATCGCTTACGCGGGGGTCGTCTTTAACAGCAACGGGCATGCCGGTTTGTTTATCAACATGACTACACGACGTATCAAAGGCCTTGGGCGAAAAGCTCACAGCTTTAGTATCGAGTGCAAGCGAGAGCCAATGCGCACGTAATTGCCAGTTTTTGTACGAATCCAAAAGCTCGGCTGCCATGGGTGGCTTAATGTCGCTAGAGCTCGATGCCTTTTTGTTCATAAACAAAATATGATAATTTGCAACAGGAATGTCGTTGGTTAAGCCCCAATCAAGCGCCTGCCAAATTGCCGGTTGCGCCACACAATAAAAGTAAATATTGTCCTGACCCATAAACTGGTACACGTTACTATCGTCGCTGCACCACCACTGTTTCCAATCATGGGTGGATAGCTGCGGATTTGTTTGAGCTTTGTCGAGCTCAAGCGCTGTTTGCGTAAAGGAAATAGGCGCCCACAGGCTTTCAGGCCAGCACCACACAGTAAGACCGTCGGTGTTTTCGAGCGTGGGTGCTTTTACACCCCAGCTAATGTTGCCCGTAATGCGAAACGGCAGGAGCGTTTTGCCTGTTCTAAACCGTATATGCGCGTCCTCAAGAATGCCACGCGCACAATCGCGATCTTCCCAATTGCCAAAGCACACAGAAAACGATTGTTGTCCTTTTTGCGCTTCGCAAACAGTATGCTGCGGCAGCGTGTCTGCAACGCTATTAAACGCATCGCGGAATTTGTCCTGAATGTACATAACCGGCGCAGCAAGCGATTCGCGCACGGTTTGGCTTACCACGTCGCGTACCAGGTCGTCATTGTCCCAGGTGGTGCACAGCTCTTCGAGTTCATGCTGAAAACGTGGCAAATCAAAGTACCAGTTGTCAACATAGCGCAGTTCAGGCGTGGTATTGCTCAGCTGCGATACGGGAGCTATAAGCTCTTCGGGGTCAAATTGGTGGCCAAGATCGCACTCATCGGCGTAGGCTTTTTCCGACTTGCACCCGCGTACAGGGCAGCGGCCAATAACCTGTCTTCCGTTAAGCAGCTGGTTATACGTGGTGTCAAAAAATTGTTTGGTTGAGCGTTTGGTAAGGTATCCGCGGCTGTGCAGGCGTTCAAGCACACGGTAGGTAAGCTCTTGGTGAATGTGTGCCGCTGGCTCAAGGCCACTTCCCAGGTACAGATTAAGCGATATACCATAGGCATCAAGGGCTGCTTTTTGCGCGTTGTGATTTTCTTTTACGTAGTCGAGAATCGATCCCGCATATCCTTGCTGCTCACGCTTGCGATGGCCTTCCATAATAGGGGAGCCAAAGCAATCGGTGCCCGATACAAACACAACATTTTCGGCGCCAATGCGATCGCGCATAAAACGCGCAAAGAAATCTGCCGGCACAAATACGCCGCCAATGTGTCCAAAATGTAGATTTTTGTTGCCGTAGGGCATGCCGCAGGTGATAACTGCACGTTTTGGAAACGTCATGCGCTGCGCCTGCTTTGATGCGCTAAGCCCCCGCGCAGGGGCAGTACCTGCATGGAAGGAGGTTGACGTGTGTGCGCAGCTCGCAGCTTGCGCGCTGTTAGAAAAACCTGCGTGACTCATAAAGAAATTCCTCATCTGTAGTATGATGCATAAGTACGTGTAATGAGTACGTTGTATGTACAAAAATGCATACGAATGCGTACGTGTACGTACTATGCATGAGTTCAGCCTGCATATATTGTATGTGAATGCAGAATTCAAAAAAACTTGTTGTTTATTATTCCACAATTACCAGGAGATGTGGTCGTGCGCACTGACGATTTTGATTACGAACTACCCGAAGACCATATTGCACAAGCACCCGTAACCCCGCGCGATTCGTGCAAATTGCTCGTGTTACACCGTGATACGGGTGAAATCGAGCATAAGCATTTTTTTGACATTATCGACTATTTTGACGAAGGCGATTTAATCGTTGCCAATAAAACACGGGTGTTACCTGCGCGTCTTATTGGGAAAAAGAAACCGTCGGGCATTACCTGCGAAACGTTGCTGTTGCGCCGTCGCGAAGATTTAGATCCGATGGGTAGCATTTGGGAGTGCTTAGTAAATCCGGGACGTCGCATGAAGCCGGGCGTGTGCCTTGAGTATCGCGAGGGCGGTCTTCATGCACCCGATTCGGCTCCTGTGGTGTTAACTGCGCGTATGCTCGATTTTATCGAAGAAAACCGTGGTGGCAGGCTTGTTAAATTTACCCCTGCGGCAGGTCTTTCGCTGGATAGTGCCATCCACAAGGCGGGACATGTGCCCCTGCCGCCATACATTACGCGCTATGAGGGCGATCCCGAAAAATATCAAACGGTGTATTCTATGCACGAAGAGCATTCGGCGGCATCTCCCACGGCCGGGCTGCATTTTACCAATGAGCTTATCGAACGCATTAAACAAAAAGGTGTGCAGTGGAAAACGGTTGAACTTGAGGTGGGTATTGACACGTTTCGCCTGGTAGAAGAGGACGATCCCACCCAGCACGAAATGCACACTGAGCGCTATCACGTGCCGCAAGATGTTGTAGACGCTGTGCACGCCACTAAAGCTGCAGGTAAACGCGTTATTGCCATTGGTACTACGTCGGTGCGGTCGCTTGAAAGTGCGTTTGACACTACCTGCGCGTGCGCTACGCCGCCTGTGTGCGCCCAGCGCTTTGAAAGCTGCCCTGATGCTGCGGCTGTATGTGGGCATGGCGACATTGTTGCGCGTACCAATGCAACAACAAGTTTGTACATTATGCCTGGTTATACGTGGCATGTTGTTGACTGCATGGTTACTAATTTTCATGTGCCGCGCTCAACGCTTATGATGATGGTATCGTCGTTTGCATCGCGCGACCAAATTATGGACGCGTACGCAAATGCCATTGAGCACAACTATCGCTTTTTGTCGTTTGGCGACGCCATGATTATGCTGTAGAGTTGCTGGTGCTAAAGGTTCTTTGAAGCTCCACGCTTCTCATGGGTTATTAGTGCATTGACGTGCGTATAAGCCACACAACACCTATAACGATAAGCACCGCCACAATAATGCACAGCACGGATATCAGGCGGTACCTGCGCGTATGCTGAACAATTGCCTGCGCGCGGCGTTCGAGCTTTTCGGCTCGCGCCTTCGCACCTGCTACGAGCTGTGTTTCTTGCTGTATTTGTGCGTGCAAGTTTTTTGTAAGCTCGGGCGTAGCATGCACGTCGTGTGCTTCATCGAGCTTTTTTTCTTGCTGCGCAATTGTTTGCGTTGCCTTCGTTATGTCGCCATCAAGTGCCTCGAGCGTGGTTTGCATGGTGGTAATTTCTGCCTGCAATGCCTGCTCTTTGTCGTAGCGCTCTTTATACAGGCGCTCATACTCGCTTCTGTGTGCATCGGCTTTTTGTTTAAGTGCGCGCGCTTGCACCTCGGCAACCTCTACGCCTTTTTTTGAGCTTTCTACCAGGGCAGATGCCGAGGATATATCTTCTTGTGCTTCGCTTGTAATGCGCGTTAAGTCAATTTTTGCTTTATCGAGGTGTGCCTTCTCTACCACCGCTTCGCTTTGCATCTGTGTTTTTACCGAAAGATTACAAGACGGATCGGCATTGAGCTGGTCAATGCCTGCACGAATGCGCTGCAGGCGCTCTTGGGCACTGTCGAGTGATTGTTGCGCAGCAGCAATACGCTGATCGCGGCGTTTGGTTGCGGCTGCTAAGAGCTGCTCATTTGTTTTGAGTAGGCGCCGCGCATCTGCCAGCGCTTTTGCCGCATCGTCGCCTCTTCCTTTCGTGTTTTCCATAAGCTCACGAAAGGGGAAGAGCTCCTCTTTATGTTTTGCTTTCATGGCTTGCAGCGCATCTTGACTTTGCGTGCACTTTTCTTGCATCAGGTTGCGTTTTTCTTGCGCACTTGCAAGCGCCGTTTGCTCGTGCTCCTTTGTTTGTGTGTACTCATCTACCAGCTGCGTGTAATGCTGTTCGATGTACACGCGCCGCTCATAACTGTCGGTGCTTGTTTTAAGTTGTGTTTGAAGTTCTTTAAGTTGATTTTGTGCATCTTGTGCTTGTTTTTTTGCTTTGTAAACAGCTTTAAACGCGCGCATGCCTGCCAAAAACGAGCTGCTGGTTGCCTTTGCCGCGTGGTTTGCATGACGCATAACCTGCCGTGCGCCTTGGCTAAGCGCGTTTGCAGCCGCATCGCTTTTCTCGCTTGCGATATCGGGTAGCTGCGCATTTAACGTTCTTCTTAAAGACTGGTGAGCGGTTTCTGCATCATGCTCTCCATGAGTCTGCGGCTTATTGGTGGTGTGTGAAGTATGCGGCAACGTTGACATGGCTGCTCCTAACTGGTTTGGTGCTTCTATAAACGGTACACCAAATTCATGATTTTTACTTCGCAAAGCTAAATAATGTTTGATAGTATAAGTTAGTTCTAATAATACCTAATTACAAGAGGTTCATTCTCTTATACGTAAAAAGGAGTGCGTCATGCTTTCAAAGCAAGTTACTATTGCAAGCGCCACAGGTCTTCACGCTCGTCCAGCTTCACAATTTGTTCAAGTTGCCAAGGGTTTTTCGTGCGACGTTAAAATTGCCAATGTTGACAAGGGCACCGATCCCGTTAACGCAAAATCTATCATGATGATTTTGGCTGCTGGTTTGGGTACAGGCACTAAAGTAGAAATTAGCTGCGATGGTGCAGACGAGCAAGAAGCTCTTAAAGCACTTCTTGAGATTAAAGACGGTAGCGAATTGCTCTTTAGCGAGTAACATACTCGTACATGTTTTGACATGGTTTGCAAAACCCCGTATGTACCGTTGTGGTAACGCGGGGTTTTTGTGTATCGCACGTGTGTCGCGTGTGTATCGCGTGTCTGGCGCATGATCGCCATGCACCGCACGCATCACTGCGCACGAATTTCGCCAACCTCACTTTTCTTTTCAGTCTCACTCATCTTGCCAATCGTAGTGTACTAATCGTAAGGGATATGCATGACTACTACTTCTACCACCGCTTTTTCTCCTTCTGGCGCTGCTGCAGGCGCTGCGCCTTCGTCTTACTTTAGCTATGAAGTTATTGCTACCGATCCAAACACGCAGGCACGTGCCGGTATACTTCACACGCCGCACGGCGATATTCCCACGCCAATTTTTATGCCGGTGGGTACAAAAGCAACGGTAAAAGGCCTGCTTCCATCAATTGTTGATGAGCTTGGCGCAAAAATTATTTTGGCAAACACCTATCATCTTTCGATGCGCCCCGGTGCCGATTTAATTGCCAAGATGGGCGGTCTTCACACGTTTATGCATTGGCACAAGCCAATCCTCACCGATTCCGGCGGGTTTCAGGTGTTTAGTCATGGCGAGTTTGTAAAACTTTCTCGTGATGGTGTGCGCTTTAAGGCGGTTGATTACGACGGCAGCTACGTGTACTGGACACCCGAATCAAACATGGACATTGCTCAAAAGCTTGGTGCCGATATTGTTATGCAGCTCGATCAGTGTCCGGGTTATCCGGCCGAAAAATCGTATGTTGAGCGCGCTGTTAATCTTTCGAGTGCATGGGCAGAGCGCTGCTGGAAGGCTCACACCAAGCCTGACCAGGCGCTCTTTGGCATTGTGCAAGGCGGCATGCATCTCGATTTGCGCATTAGAAGCATCCAGCAGCTTGAGCAAATTGCCGATTTTATTGGATATGGCATTGGTGGGTATTCGGTGGGCGAGGATCACGCCACCATGTTCGAATCGCTTGCGCCTTTGTGCAGCGATTATATGCCAAAAAACAAGCCGCGCTACCTAATGGGCGTGGGCAATCCAACAACGCTCGTGCGTGCCGTGGGCGTTGGGGTTGACATGTTCGACTGTGTGTTGCCAACACGTACCGCGCGGATGGGAACTGCGTTTTCGCACGAAGGACGCCTTAATCTTAAAAATGCCGAGCACATTACTGCCGATATCCCGCTTGATGAGCGCTGCAGCTGTCCTGTGTGTACGGAGTGCTATACGCGCAGCTACATTGGTCATTTGGTGCGTCAGCACGAAATGTTAGGGTCCATTTTGCTGTCGATGCATAACATTTACTTTTTGCTCGAAACCATGCAGCACGCACGTCAAGCCATTATCGATGGCACCTATAAAGCATTTTTGGACGATTGGAATGCCACGCACACCGCCGATGACCTGCGACTTAAGCACTACCACATGAACGCGAGTGCGGGCGCTGACAATCGCGTGTAGCATTGTTTGTGCACGCGAACCCCATACATGAGCTGCTATCAGCTCATATTGATGTTTGTGCGCGGCAAGTGTGTAAGCTGTGAAAATATTTAACTCTTTCTGCGTAAATTAGCTGCTTTACGTATTGGCGCTTTTACTGCATGTATATGTGGTGTACGCTACAACATCGATACGCAAAACCGTGCGCGAATGTTCGTGCACCATCATGTGGTGTGAGGATGGCTTTAGGTGAACTTTCTTTCTATTGCATACATACTGTTTATGCTTGTACTGGTTTGCGTATATTATGCAGCGGGCCGGCTGTTTAAGCGCGGACAGTGGATTGTCATACTTGTATTCTCACTCATATTTTATACGTTAGTTGGTAGTATTTCTACGCTTGGTTATGTTGTGGCAACGATGATTATTAGCTACACTGCCGCCCGCGTGCTTGAGCGCATCGACGCGTCCACGCGCACGCACGTAAAAACACTTACCGATCGCAGCGAAAAAAAGGCATACAAACACAGCCGTACGCTGCGCAAACGCGGTGTGTTATGTGTTGCCATTGTATGCATGATTGCTACACTGTGTTATCTCAAATATTGGAACACGCTTGCCTATTATCTTTCTTTCGAAACAAGCCCGCACAGTTTGGGGCTGCTTTTGCCACTCGGCATTTCGTTTTATACGTTTTCTGCGCTTTCGTATGTTATTGATGTGTACAACCAAAAATACACACCCGAGCATAATATAGCAAAGTATGCCTGCTACCTCACCTATTTTCCGCAGCTTGTGCAAGGACCAATTAACCGCTACGATGCTATGGCGCCGCAGCTATTTGCCTATCACAAGGCAAGCGATACGCATTTTGCACCTGCGTCGCTGCTGTTTATGTATGGGCTGCTCAAAAAATACGTTATTGCCGATTGTCTTGTTGGTCTTATTGCAACTATTCTCGACGCTGACCCGTCAACCTATGCAGGCTCGGTTGTTGCGTTTGGCATTTTGCTCTATTCGGCTCAGCAGTATGGCGACTTTTCGGGTGGTATCGATATGGTGCAGGCATCATCGCAGATGCTGGGCATTACCATGCAGCCAAACTTTCGCCAGCCCTATTTTTCGGTGTCGCTTGCCGATTTTTGGCGTCGCTGGCACATATCGCTTGGCTTATGGATGAAAGATTACATTTTTTACCCCTTTGCGCTTACAAACTGCATGAAACGGCTGGGCAAGTTTTTGCATCGCCATACCACAACGCATCTTGGCCGCACAGTTCCTGCAGGTATTGCCAACATTGTGGTGTTTTTGCTGGTGGGCATATGGCATGGACCAGAAATTCACTTTGTGTGGTGGGGGCTTTATAACGGTGTCGTAATTGCGCTTTCCGATATGCTTCGCCCGTATTGTGAAACGCTGGCGTCGACTCTGCACATTAACCGTAAAAGTCGCAGCTATTACGTGTTTAGCATGGTACGCACGTTTATTGTGGTAAATATTGGCTGGTACTTTGATAGAATCGTCGACCCTCATGTAAGCATAGCTGCGCTTACTCGTACGGTTTTCGCTTTTAATGCTAACGCGTTTGCGGGGCAGCTCGCTAGAATTTTGTATGGGAATAGGATTTCATTTACGCTTGCATGCATTGGCTGCGTGCTTGTGTTTTGTACAAGTGTGTTCTCTGAGCGGGGCATTGATGTAGCTTCTTTTATTTGCACTAAGCACGTTATATGGCGCTATGGTATCTACCTTATGGTTGGCATACTCGTGCTTCTTGCTATTGCCGTTACTAAAACACAAGGGGGGTTTATGTATGCAAACTACTAAAACGCCTGCAGAAACGCCCGTCATAACGCCCATAAGCGCGTCTACCAGCACGTCTACTAATACGTCCACAAACACGCCCGCACATACGCCCTGTTTTGCGCTGCGCGTGCTTAAACGTGCAGTATGCGCCATTTGTTTTTTGCTTGTTGTTATCTGCATGAACGCGTGCTTGCTGCGTATCATCATGCCATATTCGTCGTGGTCAATGATTAGCTGGGACGACTTTGTTTCAGCGGGGCAGGTACAAACAATTATTACCGGCTCGTCGTTTGCCGAGCGCGCTATCGATCCTACGATACTAAGCAAACAAACTCATAAAACGATATACAATACGTCTGTTCCGTATCAGAGCCTTCACGATAGCCTTGAGAGTATTAAGCAAGCGTACGAAGAAAAGGGTATACGCGAGGCAATAGTGGGAGTACGTGCCGAAACATTTATGCCCGATCCTAATATAAACCTCAAGGTGCATTCGCTTTTTAGTGTTGCTAGCTATACGTCGCGCCAGCCTGTGCGCTGGTTTAGTGATGTATGGCAGTCGGTTATATGCAACGACGCCATTCTTAAACCTGCCTCTATTCAATATTTAGCAAAATGGACCTATCACATTGATGGACTTCTCAATGTGCCAAACAATGTTGCGGCTATAACCTCCCATCAAAGCCGCGTGCGCGCAGCAACGTCTCGATATCCGTATTGGCATTATTTTGGGTATGGATTTGCAAACTATTCGTCGCATCAAATTCTTACCGAAAATAATATGAACGTAGCGCCAACCACCATGCGCGATTTTTCGGACGAATTTCTCCGTGAGTATGAAGCAATTTGTGCATATTGCCACGATAAGGGCATTAAACTTACCGTTGTTATTGCGCCACACCAAGCATATGAGCTGGCGTCGTTTGGCTCTGCCTACCCTGAGCACATGAAAAAACTCGAAGAAATTGCGCGCTCGTATCAGGCGCTTTATGTGGATAGCAACATGGTAAAAGATCCTGCATATCGTGCAAAACCAACTGATTTTTATGACTCTGAACATGTGCGTACCACCGGTTCAACCCGCTTAACACAGCTGTTATTGCCGCTTGTTGCACAAGACGATTATGATGCAGCGTGTGCAACGCGTGCGCAGATGTTTTATACCTACGATGAATGGGACACGATGATGCGCACGCTTCCGGGTGTGTTTCTAACCAAGGTTGCGCAAAAGGTTGAAAATGGCATGTTTACCGGCTATATTACCAGCATTGCTTCGCCGTTCTCTAAGGTTGAGTGGCAGGTAGTTGCAAAAAAGCTCACCTCGCAAGAAGCAGCGCTGCATCCAACACTGCGCGGCGCTCGGTACTTTTCTAAGGATGCAAATTATCACGTTATTCGCGAGTGGAGTAGTAATCCTGTGGTTCGCTGGACGCCGCCTCAACCGGGCACATACTCGCTTATTGTTCGTGCGCGTCCTACATCATCCGATTCTCCCGATATGTCGTATACGCGCTTTGATGTAACGGTTTAGCGAGCCTTACGCGCGGTGTGGCTTTTGTTTGCCCGTGTAAGTAGGCTAATGTGCGTATGCTATAAACCTTGTGAAGATACTGGTACATTCATAGTATACTTATACAGTTATCGTAGTTATACATAGGGGCTTTGCTCATATATGAAAGGCAGTGTGTATGCCAAAGTCAAATAACGACCCAAAAGCTGCTTCTGGCTTTTCGCGCTGGTCGAATCCTCGCACATCAAAGCGGCGCCAAGCACCATCAGCGTCACGTAGCGCAGGCTCACAAAGGCGAACAAGTCGTCGCAGCATGACGCCGCATATCCGCAGATGGGTGTCATCGCTTGTACTGCTCGTTATTGTGTGTGCTGTTGCAATTGTTGGTTTTACGCCTCTTAATTCAAAAATCACCAAAGGTCTTGATATTCAGGGCGGCGTGTCGGTTATTATGAACGCGTCTAAGCCCGATGGCTCCGAGCCTTCGTCTGAGGACATGGCAATAGCTACTGCCATTGTACAAAACCGTGTTAATGCACTTGGTGCCTCCGAGGCTACCGTTCAGCAGCAGGGTTCACACTCCATTTTGGTGCAAATCCCGGGTGCTACCGATGCCGAATCGGCCATCAAAACCATAGGTCAAACAGGTAAGCTCGAATTTGCTCGTCTCGACCAAATTGGCGATGCCGATGCGCTGCTTAAGCTCAACAATGGTGCCGAAAACGTGCAGCTAAAAGAAAAAACGTATAAGTCGTTTTTGGACGGCTCGCACATTGTAAAGACAGCTATCTCGCAAAATACCAACTCAGCTAAAGGCGGCTACTCGGTTAACATTACCTTCGACGAAGAAGGTACCAAAAAATTTGCCGACGTTACCAAAGAACTTGCACCTATAAAGGGTCGTATTGCCATTGCGCTCGACGGCAAAGTTAAATCGGCGCCGGTTGTGCAGTCGGTTATTAACAAAGGCGAAGTGTCTATTACGGGCAATTTTTCGGTTGAAGAAGCAAAAGACCTCAAAACGATGCTCGACTCTGGCTCGCTTCCCGTTAAGCTTACCTACTCAGAAAGCCGCGTTGTTGGTCCTACGCTGGGACAAGACTCGCTTAATCAGGGTGTTGTTGCCATTGCTATTGGTGCCTGCGCCGTTGTGGTGTATCTGTTTTTGTTCTACCGCGCGCTCGGTTTTCTTACGATGGGTTCACTTGCCGTATTTTCTATTTTGTACCTTGGTCTTCTTGCACTGCTTTCGCACTTTGGCGCGTTTGCTCTTACGCTTCCTGGTCTTGCTGGTATCGTGCTTACCACCGGCTCTGCTGCCGACTCATCCATCTTGGTGCTTGAGCGTTTTCGCGAAGAAATCCGCATGGGCAAAAGTGTAAAACAAGCTGCTATTTCGGGCTCTAAACACGGTATTATGACGTCACTTGATGCCGATGCCGTTACCATGGTAACAGCGCTTGCCCTGTTCTTCTTTGCTGTTGGTGCTGTTAAGGGCTTTGGTTTAACGTTGGCACTTGGTATTGTGTGCGATATTGCAACCATGTTCTTCTTTAAGGCTCCGGCCTTGCGCCTGCTTGCGCAATCTGTTATCGAAAAGCATCCGCGCATGTGGGGTGTCGATCAAGACCTGCAGCAAGCTCTCGTTGATAAGAAAAAGAAACTTACGGCTACAGCATCTGCAGCACATGGCAAAACAACTCGTGTAGCTGCAGATACAATGTCTCAATCATCGCCAACCAAGCCAAATCAAACGGAGGGTGCTCACCATGCGTAGTCATTTTAAGCGTGAACTTCAATTTATTCCGCATCGCCGTGTGTTTCTCGGTATTTCGTGTGTCCTTGTTATTTTGGCTGTTATTGGCCTTGTTGTACGCGGGTTGGTGTTTGGTATTGAGTTTCAGGGTGGTACAACCATCGATTTTCACAATACTGGCGAGGTAACTATCGACCAAATGCGTAGCGCACTTATTGCTGCGGGCGAAACCGATCCTGTTGTTCAAACAACACAAAGCGAATCGGGTAGTGGATTTTTGGTACGAAGCGAAACAACCGATCCAAACGTTGCTAACGATCATGCAGCTAAAGCAGGCCAAAGTCTTGGCTTGCCCGACAAATCGTACACGGTAACTACCATCGGCCCCGACTGGGGTCAGGACATTACTCGTGCATCGGCATTTGCTTTTGGTATTGCGATTGTGCTTATTATTGCGTATGTATCGCTGCGCTACGAGTTCAAAATGTCTATTACAGCTGTGCTTGCTCTTATGCACGACTTAGTTATTACGCTTGGTATTTATGCGTGGGCGCAGGTTGCTATTACGCCAAATGTTGTTGCCGCGCTGCTTACCATTATGGGCTACTCGCTCTACGACACGGTTGTTGAATTTAACCGTATGGACGAAAACGCAAAGCACCTGCACGACGGCGTGCACGTTACCTACTATCAAATTTGCAACTTCTCAATTAACGAAGTTATTGTGCGTACCATTAATACCACCATTACGTCGGTGGTACCGGTGTGCATCATGCTTATCTTAGGCGGCGAAACCCTTAAAGACTTTGCACTTGCTATGCTCATAGGTGAGCTATTGGGTACGTGGTCGAGCTTTGGTGTTGCATCGCCGCTGCTTGCCATGTGGAAAACAAGAGAAAAGCATTGGGCAAAGCTTGAGGCAAAGGATCGTGCCGCAAAGAAAGCTGCTGCATCTGCTACCAGCGTTGCGCATGCTCATGATGTTCAAAATAGTGAGGACGCTCCGGAAGTTCAAAACGCTGACGATGTTCAGGAAGTTCAACCTGCGCCCGCACACGAAGAAGTTCAAGAAGTTCAAAATGGCGAGTCTAAGCCTGTTGAACATACCGATACGTCTGCTGCACATAACAGCTCAGATATTGAATAGCTGCAGCTATGAGCGCCGCGTTTCAGCATCAAACAAGGTGGACCATTCTTCCGCAGTCGTCCAATGAAGAAACAACGCTTATGCGCGCGTGCAACCTTCCACGGTTGGTTGCACGTGTTCTTGTATCGCGCGGCAAATCCGATCCTTACGATGTTCAAACCTATTTAAGTGCCGATATTGAACGCGATTGGGAAGACCCGTATTGCATACCGGGCATGCACGCCGCCACCCAGCGCATTCGAGCTGCGCTTAAGGCACATGAGCGCATCGCTGTGTTTGGTGATTTTGACGTTGATGGTATTACCAGCACGTGTTTACTTACGCAGGCACTCACCGCGCTTGGCGCAACGGTTACGCCTTTTATTCCAAATCGAACTCATGAAGGCTACGGCCTATCTGTAGCTGCGCTTACGCGCCTGCTTAACGAAACTCCCGCACAGCTTATTATTACGGTTGATAACGGTATTTCCGCAGCTTCTGAGGTTGAGTGGTTGCGTAGCCGCGGCGTTGATGTAGTGGTAACCGATCATCATGAACCAGATAATCTTGTACCTGCAATAGACGAAGTGTGTAACCCCAAACTCGATGTAACGTGCCCTTCATACGATTTGGCGGGCGTAGGTGTTGCGCTCAAGCTTGTGTGTGCGCTTGGTGCCGCGTGCGGAAATCCCTCGCTTTGGAAAGATTATCTTGAGTTTGCAGCTTTAGGTACGCTCGCTGATATGATGGAGCTTACCTGCGAAAACAGAGCAATCGTTACCGCGGGATTGGAGCGGCTCCACTATACGCGCACCCCGGGTTTGCTCGCCCTTGCACGAGTAAGCGGCATTGATATTCATAGTGTTACTTCGGAAGAGTTGCCGTTTTCGCTTATTCCGCGCCTCAATGCTGCTGGCCGCATGGATAGCACGATGCTTGCATATCATGTGCTGTGTGCCGATAGATTAAGCGATGCGTTTAGCTTGGCATCACAGCTTGAAGCTGTAAATACCTTGCGCAAAGAAAAAGAAGCTGAGGTTACTAAACAGGCCCTTGAGCAGGCAGAACGCATGTATAAAAACGAGCGTGTGCTTGTTGTTGCAGGCGCCGATTGGGCAGAAGGCGTAAAAGGCATTGTTGCTGCGCGCCTGCAGCGTCGCTATCACGTGCCGTGTATTGTGTGTTCAATTCAGGATGGTGTGGCTAAAGGGTCGGGGAGAACGGCGGGCTCCATCGATTTGTTTGCCGCCGTGCAGAGCTGCTCTGATGTGCTTGAGCGCTTTGGGGGGCACCAAGGTGCAGTGGGTATTACCTGCGCTGCAGATGCACTTGATACGTTTCGCGCCCGCCTTCAGGCGTATATGAACGCGTTGCCTGCAGAACAATTCGACGACACCGACGAAATTTCTGCGGTTGTTTCATTAAGCGAAATTACCGTGCAATCGCTCGACTCGCTCGAAATTATGCAGCCTTTTGGCAAAGGAAACGAACGCCCCCTCTTTGCAGCGCGCGGCGTAATTATGAAAAACAAAGCAAAAGTTGGCTCTCAGGGAAACCATTTACGCTTTGTAGCTGTGCAAGGCAACACACGGCTTGATGCTATTTTGTTTCGAGCAGCGCATATCGACGAGCTTATGGCAAACACCAAGCCGGTTGATATTGTGTTTAGTGCAAGTAATGAAACCTGGCAAGGGCGTATAAAACCCAAGCTTATTGTTCAAGATATTGTGCAGCAATTGCCCGACGGCAGCGTGCATCGCTATGAGGCACATCCGCTGCTTGAACATATGGATGCGCACATGCTCTCCAGTGTGCGAAGCCTGTGCGCTGGCGATTGTGATTCGTGTGCATATGGTAGTCTCATGCCCGATCTTATGGCGCAGCCTGCAGCATATAACGCGTCTATGAGTGCTGATGCAGCTGCGAGTGTTGCATCGGCAGTCGCGAGCACTGCTGCAGCTTGTCCAGCTGATGCGCGTGATGTTCACCAAAATGGTCGGTTGTGTGCTGCATCGTCGCTGTTATCGCTGCCGAGCACATCGGCACACACGACGCCCGTAAGTCAGCTTTCCGATAGCGATATCGCGCGCTCCATTCGATCTGAACTTGCTCGTATGAGCCGTGCCAACGTTTCGCAATTTGTATTAAACCAGCTTATTGGCACCCATACGCTCCATCCGGTGCAAAAGCGCGCTATCGATCTTCTTGCTCACAACACGTCATGCATGTGTGTTATGGCAACCGGTCGTGGAAAATCCCTCATTTTCCAGGTACATGCCCTTATTTGTGCGTTATGCGCGCATACCATGAGCATTTTTGTGTATCCACTCCGTGCGCTAGCAAACGATCAGTATTATCACTTAAGCGATGTGTGCGACCATTTTGGCGTTCGCGTACGCATGCTTTGTGGTGCTACACTGCCCGATGAGCGTGCGCGCATAATGGACGAAATGGTAAACGGGAATGTTGACATTGTTATGACAACGCCTGAGTATTTGGCAATTCATACGGCAGATTTTGCTCATAGAGTTGGGTTTGTTGTGTTTGATGAAGCGCATCACATTGCCGCTGCAAAAGCAGGCGCGCGCACGGCCTACCTTGACATGCCTTCTGTGCTTGAGCAGTTTAATAACCCAACGTGTATTGCGCTAAGTGCAACAATGAACGATGCCGATGCTCAAGAAGTGTGTCAGGTACTTTCTATTGATACTGAACATGTGCTGGTAGATAGTCATGTGCGTACTAATCTTGATGTTGTTGATATGCACAACTCACGGCATCGTCGCGCACAGCTCACCTCACTTGTTTCTCATGGCGAAAAAATGGTTGTGTATGTAAACTCTCGCGCGTGTGCGCAGGAGCTGGTGGTAATGCTTCGTCATAAACTGCCCGAGTATGCACCGCGTATTGCATTTTATCATGCCGGTCTTACGCGTCTTGCGCGTCAGCGGGTTGAGCGGGCATTTCGCAGCGACGACGTGTATTGCATTGTTGCTACATCGGCATTTGGCGAGGGTGTAAACATCCCCGATATCCGCTCGGTGGTGCTGTACCATCTGCCATTTTCGTTTACCGATCTTAATCAAATGAGTGGTCGTGCAGGGCGCGATGGCAAGCCGGCAACTATCTATACGCTGTATACACAGGCTGACGCGCATAGCAATTCGTTCATTTTGTCTACCACAACGCCAAGCCGCAGCGAAGTTGCCGTGGTATATCAGGCGCTCAGCAGCATGTGCCAGCGAAGCGATCGTACATTTCCGCATGCGTGCAGCGTTGGCGATGCATCGTGGCATATTACGCTGCAAATTAGCGACATTTTGGCTGATATTCGTGCACATGTGTCGGTAGGAGCGCTGTCGGTTTCTTGTATTGAACAATGTTTAGCAATTTTGCGTGACGTTGGTATTATTTCGTATGAACAAACATGGTCGGCACGTGCAGTTCATCATTCCGCACAGGGTGAACCCGAAGTTGAACTTGAACCTGAACTCGGCGCAGAAGTTGAACCGAACGGTGAACCTGAACCTGAATCTGAACCTGCTGATGCACCTGTTCAATTAGACCATGCCGACGAAGTTGAATCTGCCGCTTCCCGCTCCCAAGCTGAACGCGACAACGTGTATTATCGTATATCGATGGTGAAAAACCCAAATCGTGTTATGCTTGAAAAATCATTACGATATGTTGAAGGTATACGAATGTGGGATGCTTTTGAGCATTTTAGTAGCTGGGCACAAACGGCCACGTGTGCGCAGCTTTTAGATAGGATTCAAAAGCCTATAGTTCCGCATTGCGGCGAGCACATAAACGAAAGAGATTCATGATGACAGATGATTCACCCCGCCAGACACGCTCGTCTGTACCGATGAGCGATGAAACACCCGCGCGCGCAACAGAACACCTGCCAGCGCTGCAGGATGCTGCCATGCCAGTGCACCCGGCACCTGTCGCTGATGCCACACCCGCGCCTGCAGCGTCTGCAGCAGTACCTCAAGCAGCGTCTGCAGCAGCACCTGATATGCCACCCGCACCATACGTGCGCAAACACGGCGTGCCGCAGGCGGATAACTGGCGTGCACTGCGTTCAATTTGTGCGCACTATCTTGGATCTGCTGCGCTTGCGCGTATCGACGAAGCGTACGATTTTGCATCAGCGGCACACAAAGATCAGCGCCGCCAATCGGGGGAGCCCTACATCAATCACCCCGTTGAAGTGGCATTCATTTTGGCAAAAGATTTGCACATGGATGAAGACTCTATTTGCTCTGCTATTTTGCACGATACGGTAGAAGACACAAGTGCAACGCTCGACGACATTGAGGAGCGTTTTGGCTACACGGTGCGTAAGCTGGTAGACGGCGTAACTAAGCTTACGTCTATCGAAGTGAGTTCGATGGACGAAAAACAGGCGCTCAACTTACGCAAAATGTTTCTTGCAATGTCGAAAGATATTCGCGTTATTATCATTAAGTTGGCCGACCGTTTGCACAATATGCGCACGTTAGCAGCACTGCCCGAGAATCGCCGAACGTTTAAGGCAAAGGAAACGCGCGATGTGTATGCGCCACTTGCCGACCGGTTGGGTATCTCGTCCATTAAATGGGAGCTTGAGGACCTTGCGTTTTTGTATCTCGATCACGATGAATACCAGCGTATTGCCCGCATGGTGCAGCAATCACGTGCCCAGCGCGAACAAAACATCACGTCCACCATTCATATTCTCGAAGATGAACTTGCCCGTGTTGGCATGCAGGGCGTTTCCATTCAGGGAAGGCCAAAGCATCTGTGGTCAATTTATCAAAAAATGATTCGCAAAGATAAAAACTTTAACGATATCTACGATCTTATTGCTATTCGCGTGCTTACCAAAACGGTGGGCGATTGCTATTCTGCGCTTGGTAGCGTGCACACCATTTGGCACCCTCTACCTGGGCGTTTTAAGGATTACATTGCCATGCCAAAGCCAAACGGCTACCGCTCGCTTCACACAACGGTTATAGGCATTGATGCTCGTCCTATCGAAATTCAAATTCGCACCTACGAAATGCACTCTCAGGCTGAATACGGTATCGCCGCGCACTGGCTGTACAAAAAGTCGGGCTCAAGTCAGGGAAAAATGAGCCGCGACGAAAAGGAAATCGACTCGCAAATTAACTGGATACGTAAGAGTCTCGACTGGACAGTAGACGACGATCTCGACGATCCGCATGAGTTTATGAACAACTTGCGCCTCGATTTGTTTGAGGACGAAATTTTTGTGTTCACACCAAAAGGCGAGGTTATCAACCTGCGCCGTGATGCAACGCCGCTTGACTTTGCCTATGCCGTGCATACCGAAATTGGAAATCACTGTGTTGGTGCAAAGATTAACGGCTCGGTGGTGCCGCTTACCTACAGACTGCAAAACGGCGACCGCATTGAAGTGCTCACCAACAAAAATGCACGTCCAAGCCACGATTGGCTCCATGTATGCACCACGCCTTCAGCAAAAGCAAAGGTAAGAAAGTACTTCTCAACGCTTTCAAGAACCGATGATGCCGAGCAAGGCCGCAGTGATCTTGGCCATGAGCTGCGCAAACACGGCTATGGTATATCAACAACCCGCGTTACCAAGGCTCTTGAGCGCGCCTGTGAGCAGTTTGATTTTGTGCGCAGTGAGGATTTGCTGGCGTCGGTTGGCTCTGGAAAAATTTCCGTAAAACAGGTTTGCAATAAGATTGTTGCCATTATCGAAGAAGATACCACCCAAAAAGACCAGCGGGAAGCCAAGCAGCTCGAAAAAGAGCGCGCGATTGCCGACGATTTGCCACTTGTTCCGCAAACAATTCCAACGCTTAAGCGCCGCCGCCGTCAAACAAACTGTGGCGTTGTAGTAAAAGGCGACCCCGACTTGCTCGTTCATTTGGCACATTGTTGTAATCCCGTTGCCGGCGATTCAATTGTGGGATTTATCACGCGCGGCCGTGGTGTTTCGGTGCACAGAACTACATGTCCTAATGAAAAAGGCCTGATGATGCACCCCGAGCGTATGATTGCAGTTGAGTGGGACACGTCGGGCGCAACAGAATTTCAGGTTGAAATTGTGGTTGAAGCGTCAGACCGCATGGGCCTGTTAAAGGATGTTACAACAACGCTTTGTGAAGCTGGAAACAACATTTTATCTGCTGCAACACAAACATCAACACACGGCTACGTGCGCATGAGGTTTTTGCTTGCTATTTCGGATGCATCTAAGCTCTCATCGCTGCTTTCATCGGTAAAACGCGTAAATTCGGTATTCGACGCACGTCGTATTTTGCCGGGCGAGGGCGGCAACGATTTAAAAAAGCACATGTAGTGTGAATGGTATGGTCGTTTTGCGGTATATACCTGATATACACGCTGCAAAAGCACGCTGCAAAAGAAAGGATATGCACATGCCTCAAGATACCCAAGCTTCCCACGATGCCGCTCAAGAGAATGAATCCTTGCACGAACCCCTCCTTGAGCTGCAAGGATTTATCGTAGGTCCTCTTCAAACAAATTGTTATTTGTACGAAGCACAAGACAATGGCAAACGTGTGGGCATTATTATCGACCCTGGCGACCAGGGCGCTGAAATTGCGCAGCAGATACCTGCAGATATGGAAATTCGTTACATTGTGGCAACGCACGGTCACAACGATCACACGGGCGGTGTTGCGAGGCTTCGCGAGGCATGTGGTGGTCAATATGGTATTTGCCAGCCCGATGAAGAGCGTGCGCGGCATGCGGCAGGCCCCGACGATTTTGGGTATGTGTTTGAAGCAAATGCGCCTGCAGCCGATTTTTATTTAACCGATGGCATGGAGCTTGATTTGGGCTCAGCATCGTTTCGCGTTATGCACGTGCCCGGACATACGCCCGGTAGCTGCATATTTGTTGGCCAAAAAAAGGCAGCTGGTTTGGTGTTTACGGGTGATGTGCTCTTCCAAGGTAGCATTGGTCGCTGCGATTTGACGGGTGGCGATGAGCGCACTATGCGTGCATCACTTAAACGTATTATTACCGAGCTCGACCCACAATCACACATTTTCCCTGGTCATGGCAATCTTTCGCGGCTGTATAAAGAGCTTGCATCAAATCCATTTTTGCAGGATTTGCAATAAGCAAACTGTTGCACCTATATGCAATGCGCGCGTATGTGCGTAGTTTTATGTGCGCGCATCTGTACTTGCATAGCGTTCGCATCTGTGCTATATTTCTTTTCTGCACATGTACGTGCTCAAGATTGTGCCCGAGTGGTGGAATTGGCAGACGCGATGGACTCAAAATCCATTTCTGGCAACAGAGTGTGAGTTCGAGTCTCACCTCGGGCACCATTTTTATTGTTCAGCAGGCAACGTGCTGCCAACTTATGCGTACTTTATGATATTCGTACGCATACGCTGCGCAAACCTTGTTTACTCAAACAAATAGTCGTACCATGTGTATGTTAAGCAGAGCATATGCTCTCACCTCGTTTGGCGCCGCAGAGCTGCTACCTGGTCAAGTACAATAGTTGCTATGGTGTAACAGCCATATTTGTGCCTGACCTTATGTCGGGTTTTTTTATGCCGCGCAAAAGCCGCGGCTGCACATTCCCGCAGCGCAACGGCACATAAACGATACACGCGATGAAGGGAAGGTGTAGAAGATAGCCAAGAATGATGATACGCGCATCAATGAAGAGATTACTGCGCGTACCTGCCGCCTTATTGGTGTAGACGGATCGCAGCTTGGATTGTTTGGCATTCGTGATGCACAGCGTATTGCCGATGAGCAAAACCTCGATCTTGTAGAAATTGCACCAGGAGCAGAACCTCCTGTTTGCAAGGTAATGGACTATCGTAAATTCAAATACGACCAAGACCGCAAAGCAAAACTTGCGCGAAAAAAGCAGGTTAAGGTTGAGGTTAAGGAAATGAAGTTTCGTCCAAAGATCGATGTGGGCGATTACACCACCAAGAAAAACCACGTTATGCGTTTTCTTAAGCGGGGTGCACGCGTTAAGGTAACCATTATGTTCCGTGGTCGCGAAATGGCTCACCCCGAGCAAGGTCTTAACGTGTTAGAGCGCTTGGCAGCCGATCTCAAACCCTATGCAACGGTTGAGCAGCAGCCAAAAATGGAAGGTCGTAACATGCACATGCTTGTTGCCCCCATTAAAGGTGCTTTTAACGAGAAGGAACAAACGTCCACTGCAAACGAAGAGCCAAGCTCACGCAGTAACGAGAGTTAAAGGAGATTGATACGTCATGCCTAAAATGAAAACTCATAAAGGTTCGGCAAAGCGTTTTCGCCGTACTGGTACTGGCAAGATTATGCGTGCTAAAGCATTTAAGAGCCACATTCTTACCAAGAAGTCTCAAAAGCGTATTCGTGGTTTCCGCAAGGAAGCTGTTCTTACTGCTGCCGATTCGCACAACGTATCGCAGCGTATGGGTAACTAGTTGGCGCCCCGTGCGTCTGTAACAAGAAATCAAGGAGTTGATTTGATATGGCACGTGTAAAACGCGCAATGGCGGGTCGCAAAAAGCGTCAAACATTGGTAGAGCGCTCAAAGGGTTACTACGGTGTTGGTTCTCGCACCTTCCGTGGTATGAAAGAGCAGGTA
Organism: uncultured Atopobium sp.; assembly: GCA_946997485.1. Lineage (GTDB taxonomy): Bacteria > Actinomycetota > Coriobacteriia > Coriobacteriales > Atopobiaceae > Fannyhessea. The sequence continues at coordinate 109,008 of CAMPVF010000004.1, read as the reverse complement.
CAACACTCACTCCAATATGCATATCGCGATCGTCGTGCAAAGAAACGCGAGATTCGTGGTTTGTGGATTCAGCGTATTAATGCTGCAGCCCGCGTAAATGGTCTTTCCTACAGCACCTTTATGCACGGCTTAAAGCTTGCTGGTGTTGAGCTCGACCGTAAAGTATTGGCTCAAATTGCTTACGAAGACGAAGCAACCTTTGCCGATCTTGCCGAAGTGGCTAAAAAGGCACTTGCATAAGCTGCACATTGTGTAGATAAGTGCATATATGCATATACATAAACCTGCAGGCGGCTTGCCATCTGCAGGTTTTTTGTGTAGCTTTGCGTTTTTGTGAGAACTCCACACGAGTCCCACAACGCTCACATACGAGCGCCATACGAGCGCCATACGAGCGCCATACGAGCGCCATAGCGGCATAATAAAACACGCTCCTCCATAGGCGCGAAATGAACCCACCTTCTATACAGGTGGGTGCTCTCATCGCTTGTTCCAGCTTCCTTAACTAGGAAGGATACCTGTACTACAGACGAAATTTGAGCTCCCTCAAAACGCGTGTCGGTTCACCCAGTTGTGCTATGGAAGAGCGCTAGCTATACTATACGTCATTTCAAACTAATAAAACAGGCTTGAATAAAACGCAGCAATCATGCAAACTTATAGGTATATGTGAACGCGCCTCTGCACGAGCGCATCTGCATGAGCGCATCTGCAAGCCCGCAAGCACGCACGCGCGCACATGCGAACGCGTACACACGCACATTTGGAGCCAACGTAAAGGAGATTGAACGAGCATGCACAGCCAGCTTTTATGTCATGCACGCCTCACTCTTGCCGCGCAGCTGTCTTCAAATCTTTCGTGTGAATTTGCGCTTATAGCAGCCGTGCTGTTTCTTACTGCGGCCCTGGTTGTACTGGTTGTTACGCCGTTAGCAAAGCGTATTGCGTGGCATGTGGGCAGCATCGATTACCCCGGCAAACGTCGCGTTAACAATACGCCCATTCCGCGTATGGGCGGTATTGCCATTTTTATGGGCATTATCGTGGCACTTCTTGTGCACTATGTAGGCATTGTGTGCCTTGGCTGGACGCAGTCTTTTCTTCCTGCTCATTCATTCGCATACATGCATTACCCGCTTATTCTTTTGGGCTTAGTAAGCATTTTTATCACGGGTGTTATCGACGACATCTATCATTTGCGCCCGCTTCACAAGTTTATAGGTCAGCTCATTTCGTGCATATTTCCTGTTGCCGGCGGGCTTGTTATTGGCGTTATTGTGCATCCTCTTACCGGTGACGCGCTCTATTTGGGCTGGATAGCCTACCCAATTACCGTGCTGTATCTGGTTGCATACGTTAATATTTTTAACCTTATTGATGGACTTGATGGCTTGGCCTCAGGCGTTACGTTTTTGGTAAGTGCAACCATGTTTTTGCTTTCGGTTATGGCAGGTCGCTTCGATGCCGCTTCGCTTGCCATTACGCTTGCTGGCTGCTCGCTTGCCTTTCTTAAATACAATTTTCATCCAGCATCCATTTTCTTGGGCGATTGCGGATCGCTTCTCATGGGCTTTGTTATGGGTGTTATCACCCTGTTGAGCGTAACGCGTGTAGCTGGTCTTACTACCATTCTTGTGCCACTTATTATTTCGGGAATTCCTATTATCGATACCTTTTCGGCCATCGTTCGCCGCCGCCGCGCCCACGTGAGTGTGGGTCAGGCCGACCAGGGGCACATTCATCACCGCCTTATTCACAAAGGCTTCGATCAGCGCCAAGCCGTGCTCATCATTTATGCCTGGACCGCGCTTTTGTGCTGTGGCACCTACGTAATGACGCAGGTAGAAGTCCTGCCGCGCATTGCCATTTTTGTGGTGCTGTTTATTATCTCGCTTGCGTTTACTCTTAAGCTCAAGCTGTTTGAGCCTGTGCTGTTCCATCACCACGATCCAAAAACAGGTAAAGACGAGCTCGTATCTCCAACTGATCCTGGGTTTGTTATCGAAGAAAAAAAGTTCGAAGAGCAGCATCACATGCACCTATAACGCCGCGTGTACCTATAACGCCGCGTGCACCCCGCGCTTAGCCTACCAGCTCGTCTATACTGCACGCACGATATGCCGTGCAGGTTAGCTCTCCTGTTTGTTGTGTGGCAACAATATCTACATCAGCCACAATCGCAAAATCGCAATCGTCGTCTTCGTCTTTCAATATCTGACGCACATGCCAGCAGTGGCGGGTTTCTTCTTCGCTCTCATCAAAAACAATATAGGCATTTGAGCGTGCATTCGCATCAAGGAGGATGTATTCGTGCTCCTGGTAATAGGTGTCGAGAAACGCCTGCCACACTCTGCCATACCAACCCCATGCGCCGTCGAGCGCATTCAGAGCATCTATATCGCGCGCAGCTGCCGCGCGTACGCGTGCAAACAGGGCGTTATGAATAAGAATCTGCAGGCCACGCCTATCTTGTACGATGCTTTCGTGCACAGACGGCGCCTTTTCATCAGTCTCGTTTGTTAACGTGCCATCCCATTCGTCAATAAGCGACGAATCAGTTGTACGCACAATAAGATGCAGCCACGAGGTAATAGCTTCGAGCTCTTCAGTTTTTGCGTCGTCTGGAATTGTGCGCTCAAGCACGCGCCATGCGTCGCTTAAATACCGCAGCAGCAAACCCTCGCTTCGAGAAACGTTAATTTGCTGCACAAACCCCTTAAAATTTGCACCACTTTCAACCATTAAGCGCACAATCGACTTTGGATGCGGCAAAAAGTCGCGTGCCCAGGGAACTTTTTCGCAATAGCGCTCATATGCGCTGCTAATAAGGTCGCATAAGGGCTGGTCATACGTTACTTCTTCGATGCGTTCCATGCGCTCTTCATAGTCTACGCCCTGCATTTTCATTTCTGCCCACGCACGGTCGCGCGCCTGTCGCTCAAGCATCTTCATAATTTGCACCGGATTATCAAGCGACGACTCTACAAGCGACACTACGTCGAGCGCATACTGTGGGTCGTTTTTGTCGAGCAGCTCAAGCGCGGCAAGCACAAAGGGCGAAAGTGGCTGGTCTAATGCAAAGTCTTCGGGCATCTCAACTGAGCATTGGTACTGCGCTTTGCCCCATACGTCGCCCGGATCGTCCGGTATGCGCTCAATAACGCCGCCGTCGATCAGCGTGGCAATAATTTCTTGCGCGCGGGCAATAAGCTTTTGTTTTTGTTCGTCCGTTTGAAGCGAGCGCATAATAATATCCACAATACGCTGGTACGCGTCGCCTTGCTGCTCCATTTGCGAGAGTATAAACGCATGCGTAATCTTAAGATGTGCATGCAGCACCTCAGGTTCTTTGGTAATAAGCGTCTCAAACGTTTTTTTATTCCAGCTCACATATCCTTCAGGAGGTGTGGGCAGCTTAATGCGCCGCAGTTTGCGTGGATCGCCCGCTGCTTTAGCCTGCGCTTTTAAGCGTTCAATTTCGTATGGCGTTGCAAGTGCATACACAACACCTTCGCTATCAAACCCTGCTCTACCTGCTCTACCTGCAATTTGATGAAACTCCCGCGCACGCAGCAGGCGGGCACGTCGCCCGTCAAACTTTGCCAGTGCGCTAAAAATTACCGTGTGAATGGGCACGTTAATACCCACGCCCAAGGTGTCAGTTCCGCAAATAACAGGAAGCAAGCCTTTTTGAGACAAGCGCTCAACACACAGGCGATAGCGAGGCAGCATACCTGCATGATGAATACCAACACCACATAACAACAGGCGCTTTAATGTAACGCCAAATGCAGTTGTAAAGCGTACGTGTGAAATCTGCTGTTTAATGGCAGCTTTTTGTTCGGGCGTAATGACAGATAAGCAGCTTAACGCCTGCGCACTTTTATGTGCCTGGTCTTGTGCAAAATGAACAATATACATGGGCGCTTTGTGCTCGTGCAGGGCTTGTATAACGGTTACGTCAAGGGGCGACGTCACGTAGCTATACACAAGCTCAACGGGTCGTTTTGCATGAGAAATACAATCACAGCTGCGCGTGGTGTCGCGTTCTAGCTGCGCTTGTATAGCTGATGTATCACCCAGTGTGGCACTCATAAGTAAAAACTGCGTGTTGGGAAGGGTAAGCAGCGGTACTTGCCACGCCCAGCCGCGCGCCGAGTCGCCAAAATAATGAAACTCATCCATGCACACATACGAAATGTCTGAGTCTGTACCCCAGCGCAGCGCATCCATTGCTAAAATTTCTTCGGTACAACAGATAATGGGTGCACTACTGTTAATTACCACGTCGCCTGTTATCATGCCAACCAAATCTTTGCCAAACAAATCAACAAGATTAAAAAACTTCTCGCTTACCAGGGCTTTTATAGGTGCAGTGTAATACATAACGCGATCTTGGCACAAGCAAAAAAACGCCATACCAATTGCAACCATCGACTTTCCCGAACCGGTTGGCGTGCCTAAAATAACGTGGTTACCACTTGCTATACTAAGCAAAGCATCTATCTGGTGATCCCACAAATCAATGCCGCGTTCATGCGCCCAGTTCATATACCATTCAAGTGCATCGTCCAGGTCTTTTGGTACAAATTCGCTGCTCTGAGTGCTGCTTTGAGTGTCGGCATCACTGTCACCTTCGGCAGTGCCATCAACCACCGCCGCGCCGTCGCCATCGTTGTCATCATCCGTGTCGTACAAAAAATCGAGCAATGATGAACATGGCGTATCATCGGCCATTTCATCTGCGTCTGCAGCTGCTGCATCTGTAGCAGCTGGCGCATCTATAGCTGCTGCATCTGCGTTTGCGCGCGCGTCATGGTGTGAGGTTTGTGGCGTGGTTGTGTACATGAGCATCCTTATCGTGTGGTTGTAGCTGCGTTTTTGCGCGTTTCGATGGGCGGCGGCTGTGGCTTGTGGTTGTGTAGCGTGTGGTTGTATGTACCACAGCAGCATGGTTGAGCTGTGCCTTGATATAAGCATACGGCATTTGCAGGCTTGCCCGCGCGCAAATGTGATGATTACTCGTAAAAATTTGCATGATGCAAGAGCCTTTGTCATAATGAAGTGAACGCATAAGCGCATGAAATTATCGTTGGGCATGGTAACTCATGCGCTTTGTTGTGTTTATTGGTAGTTATAAGCGGGTAGTACCAATACGTCGCCGCAGCCAGAGGGCTGCTTTGCTCATGTGAGTCTTCATGCTGCACAAACGCGCGTGTTTTACCTGCTTTTTGCGCGATGAAGGATGCATATGAAATCTGTGCTACAGTGGCTCGAAGCATCAGCTGCTCAGTATCCAACGCATGTTGCGGCTGCAGATCCGCATGCGACGCTTACCTATGCACAGCTTCTTTACGCAGCTCAAGCCAGTGCTCAAAAACTTATTACAACATATCATGCAACGCCGAGACGCGCTGTTGCGTTTTATCTTGAGAAAAGCGTTTGCGCACTTGCTGGTATGTGTGCCGTGCTGTATGCAGGCGATTTTTATTCGATATTAGATACGCGCCAGCCTGTCGCACGCACAAAACATTGTATTGAAACGCTTAATCCGGTTATTGTTGTTGCACAAGACGATTTGGTAGAAACGCTGCAAGCTGCGCTTGCCAACACTGCGTATCGTGTCGTAGCGCTCAGTGATGTTGTAAACCTTTCGTGTCTGCCTTCTCAGACTGTGTGCTCGTGTCAATGTACACAGCCGTTATCCTCAGAGCTTGCCTGCGTACGTGCGCAGATGTGCGACGTTGACCCTATGTATGTAAACTTTACGAGTGGAAGTACCGGAACACCCAAAGGCGTTGTGATAGCGCATAGCTCCGTGCTCGATTTTATTCCCGTGTTTACGTCAACATTTGGGCTTGCATCAAACGATATCTTTGCCAATCAAGCGCCATTCGATTTTGACGTTTCGGTAAAAGACATCTATTCGTGTTGGTATATTGGTGCTACGCTCGTGATTATTCCGCGCGAATACTTTAGCATTCCTACAAAACTCATGGATTACCTTATTGCGCATCGCGTAACGGTGCTGGTATGGGCGGTAAGTGCGCTGTGCTTTATATCAATTATGAACGGGCTTGAGTATGCGTGCCCCACTACCATTCGCCGCGTTATGTTTTCGGGCGAGGTTATGCCGCCCAAGCAGCTGCGCAAATGGCAGTCGTACATGGCGGATACCTGCATGTTTGTAAATCTGTATGGGCCTACCGAAATTACGTGCAACTGTGCCTATTTTATTGTCGATCGTCCTTACGAAAACAACGAAGTTATCCCCATGGGTCATGCGTTTGATAATGAACGCATCTACCTGCTTGATGAAAACAATCAAGAAATAAGCGAGCCACACCGCCAGGGCGAAATTTGTGTTGCCGGTAGGGCAGTGGGGCTTGGGTATTTTGCCGATAGCGAAAAAACCGCCGTGGCGTTTGTTCAAAATCCGCTGCATACGCGCTGGTTAGAGCGGGTGTATCGTACGGGCGACATGGCATACTTTGATGATGCACACAACTTGGTGTATGCATCGCGTAAAGATTTTCAGATAAAGCACTTAGGCCACCGCATTGAGCTTGGGGATATTGAGGCTGCTGCCACGTCTGTTACTGGTGTTGAGCAGGCAATTTGCTTGTACGATAGCAAAAAGCATCGCCTGCATTTATACTATGTTGGCGCGTGTGAAAAAGACGCGCTTGTGCATACGTTGCATACGCTCCTACCTGCGTTTATGATACCAAATACCACAAACAACGTGCCGGCGATGCCGCTTACTAAAAATGGTAAGGTTGATAGAAACAAACTTGCTCGTTTGTAGACGGCTGAGCGCCGGGTGGCTGAACTGTAGACGGCTGAGCGGTAGACGCTCATCTAAGCTCATAAAGTTTGGCCTTGAGTTTGAGCTGCGCTGCTGCGTACGCGTGCGTTGCTGATCTGATTGTATTTGCATTCTATCTGCGCATATATACACGCTCTCGGGCATAGTTTGTGCAAGGCAAACACATAGAAGAGGAACTATGAAAACTGCACACGATGTATCTGCTCACAATGTACCTGTTCATACCGCAGCCGTTCACCATGATGCTGCGTGCGATGGTTCTGTGCACGAAGCGGCACTTGATGCTGCGTGTCTTTGCGAAATAGCTCGCGTGCATACAACGCCCACGTATATATTTAATGTGCCAGCATTTCGCGCGCGCTTAGCCAAAACCAGGGACATCGTGACCTCTTCGGATGTAAACGCCTCCGCGCGCATATCTATGTGCTATTCCATGAAAGCTAATCCGTTTTTAATTGCTGCTGCTCATAGCGAGCATTATAAGCTCGAAGTTTGTAGCCCAGGTGAGCTTGATATTTGCATAGCTCAGCACATTCCTGGCGCGCGTATTGTGTATTCGGGTGTGTGCAAGCAGCCAGACGATATACGTGCAGCGCTTTCGTATCACGTTGGGGTACTTACTGCGGAGTCGCCACTTCAGCTTGAGGCTATTAATCGTGTTGCTACTGAGCTTCATGCTGCAGGTGAGCTTGCGTATAGCCGCGTGCCCATCCTGCTTCGTCTTAATGCAAAAAGCCAGTTTGGCATGGCGCAAAGCGACCTTGAGGCGCTTATTGCTGCGCGGAACACCTTTCCTTTGCTTGAGTTTGTAGGCATTCACTATTTTGTGGGTACGCAGCGCAAAAAACTTGCTCGTCAGCAAAAAGAGCTTGCGTTTTTGTCAGACCTTATCGACACGCTGTATGACAGCTATGGATGGCGCGCCCAACTCCTGGAGTATGGCCCTGGTTTGGCGTATCCGTATTTTGTTGATGATGACATGAGCGATACATATGCACCTGCACGCGAGCTTGCACCACTCTTGCAGAAGCTTGCACAAAAGGTTGATATCTGCATAGAAATGGGACGTTTTTTGGCAAGTGCATGCGGCACCTACGTTTCGCGCATCGTTGATCTTAAACAAGGTGCAGATAGCGATAGTTATTATGCATTTATTGATGGCGGCATTAATCATGTTGCCTATCTTGGGCAAATGATGGGGCTTAAGTGCCCCCATATCGATGTGGTGCCGGGCGCAGCGGCGTCTGTATGTGAAGACACCGGCGTAGTGCAGTCTGCACCCGCGCGACAAATGCGCAGGTGGACGCTGTGCGGCAGCCTGTGCACTACTGCAGATGTGCTCGTGCGTGAGTTTGAGGCGCCGCTTGCGATGGGCGATCTTTTGGCCTTTCAACATATTGGGGCATATTCCGTTACCGAGGCTATGTATTTATTTTTAAGTCGCACATTGCCGAGTGTTGTGTTGTACTATGATTCCGAACACTATGAGTGCGTGCGCAAGCCGCTTCATACTAGTTCGATAAATTGCGCCTGTATGTCCTAAGGTTTGCGACATGGGCGTGTTCTATAGGCAACTTTAGGAGATATTCATGGACGATATTACCCTTGATGCAGTTATTGCAATGCTTTCAGATATTAATGACGACGTAGATTTTACTACCGAAGATAAGTTGGTTGATAACCGCGTGCTCGATTCGTTTGATATTCTTGCAGTTATTAGTGCTATTGACGACGAATTTGATGTTTCGGTTCCCGCAAAAGACATCGTTCCCGAAAACTTTAACAGCGCGCAGGCAATTTATGCCATGATTCAGCGCCTGGCTAACGAATAGTGCACAACGTATCAACAGATAGCCTGCATGCGTGCGTACAGTCGCTATGTGTATGCGCGTAGGCGCTAGGTACGTAGTCGCTACGAGCGTGCAGGCTTGTGCTTGCTGATATACCCTTTCACCCATGAGACATACACGCGTAACATCCCACATAAGAAAAGCGCGCTTGAGCTTTGCAGCCACACTGGCACTTGCGTCGTTTGCACTGGTTGCAACGCCGTTTGCGCGCTTATTGCCTGCGTCTTGGCAGCCGGTTAGTGTGCAACAGCGCACTGACGTGCGGCTTTCTGCGCCCACATCGTATAACGTGCTTCAGTATCCCGATTACGTGCGGCATGTTGGTGCCGCATGCGTTGAGACACCTCTTGAGCCCGGTGATGTACGCTTGAGCGGGCTTGATGCACAAGGTCGCACGTTGCCTGTGCGCGCGTGCGTTACGTATGCCATGATGAAGCAGGGAAGTGCGCGGCAACGCGCTGCAGATATGGGTGAGCCTTCGGGTTGGGGCAAAAACAAAAAAGTTCGCATTGATATTCCTGGTGGCAAGGCCTATCACGGCTGGTTTTGGAATCGCAGCCACATGCTGGCAAAGTCGCTTGGCGGTCCTGACCAGCGCGAAAATATGGTGTGTGGCACGCGTATGCAAAACGTTGGTGCAAATAATGAGCAGGGTGGCATGGCTTATAGCGAAACCTTGTGTCGCAATTGGCTGGCGCAGCATCCGCAGGGTACTATTCAATATATAGTTACGCCGCTGTACGTGGATGATGAGTGTATTCCGCGGAGCGTTGTGGTTGATATGCTATCGTCTGATGGGTCCATAAACGAAGAGGTAGAAGTGTATAATGCAGCGCACGGCTATGATATTGACTATCATACTGGTGCGTTTTGCCTGCGTACATAGGCTGTGTCGCTTTTGGTGTGGTCAAATTATGGTGACAATGTATAGAATGTGGAGCCCATACAAAAGATATTGCAACCTGGACGCAAATTACTAAAATCATTTAGGTTATAAAATTCATCGTCAATCTGCGCTGTATACAATGTACACTGCGCGTGACGTAGGTTGTTAAGGACGTGCTATGCCTGGGTTTTCATGCTCAGATTGCGTTTTTTGCAATTGTATGCGTAATAAAAAGTCTGGATTGTATCAAGCAACATGCACTAAGGGTTACACCTTAGGTAATCCTCATATCGATGCTGGTACCGATGCCTATTTTGCGCTTACGCCATCTGGTCTTGTGCCAAAAGTCGATCCATTTGGCAATGAATATTTGCGTACCGATAACGTTTGCCACCAATTTCAGCGTGCTGCAGACGCGCCGGAGCATGTGCAGGCACGTACGATGCTTGCTCATATTACTGCAGCTGTGCAGCGTGCTTTCGCGCAAGCGCAACACGGGCGACCAATCTTATAAGGTTATACAATCACACATTGGTATAGACGGCAGCGCACCTTACGTGCCATGCACCTTACGTGCACCCTATGGTTGAAAATTATAGGGTGTGCAACGGTGAGGTGTGTGCGTTTGTGCTGCGTACACCTTCTGCGTACACCTTGGATATGCATACGCCCACGCGTGCAGCGCGTAGGTGTGTGGTTATTTGTACACTTTTTCCATGCTGCGAATATCCTGCGTGCAGTGCGGACAATATTGTGCCTTGGTATCTACTGGCTCAAGGCATAGCGGACAGTGCGCTTTGGCTTTGGGAGACATGTGGCTCATAAGCCCTAAATCTTTGCTTTTAGCTGCAAGTTTGTTGAGTGCTTTTACCATCAAAAAGATAAAAAAGGCAATGATAACAAAGTTGATAATTGCGCTTAAAAAAGCGCCAAAGTCGATAGCAGTGCCTGGCACAACGAGGCCGTAGATGTTAGTGCCGCCACCGGTGATGCAGGCAATGATTGGGTAAATGATGTTGTTTACCAGCGAATTTACAATTGCGGTAAATGCGCTACCGATAATAACACCAACTGCCATATCAACAACGTTGCCGCGCATGATAAAGTCGTTAAACTCTTTAAAAAATTGCTTCATTTTTGGTCTTTCTAGTGAGTAGGTGCCGTTTGATGTGTGTGCGTGTTTGCGTGCGTTTGCATGAGTTTGCGCGCTACGCACATCAGCCAGCGCCGCTGCTGTCGAGCATAATGGTAACCGGACCTGTACAGGTAAGATGAATGGTCATATCTGCACCAAACACGCCGCAACCCAGTTCAACGCCATCGCGGCGAATGCACGTACAAAAATAGTCGTATAGCTCGCGGGCACTGTCGGGGCGCGCGGCTTCGGTAAAACTTGGCCTGCGTCCATGGCGGCAGTTTGCATAGAGCGTAAACTGGCTTATTGCAAGAATGCTTCCACCTACGTCGAGCAGGGATTTATTCATTTTTTGGTGCTCGTCTTCAAACACGCGCAGGTGCTTTGTTTTCTCCCACATCTTCTCAACAATCTCGCGCGTATCCGTAGGTGCAATACCCACCAAAATCATGTACCCCATGCTGCAGCTGCCACAACACTTGCCTTCAACTTCTACATCTGCTGTGCTCACGCGCTGTAATACCAGCCTCATCTGTCTCCTTTACGTCCGTTTGCGCTCGTTATATGGGCTTTTGGTAGTCGTATTTGTACGTGTGGTTTTTGCTTGCAACGGTATGATCCGCGGCCGCCACACGGCTCGCGTCTACAGGTTATATAACGACGTAAACTTCTTTTGCAGGTAGTCAAGGTAGTATTCTGTGCGAATAGGTTCGTGGCATGCTGCTTGCATAAGTTCAATTGTCGATTTTGAGCGACCATATTGCCAAATATTGGTTTTAAGCCATTGACGAATGGGGTGAATATCGCCCGACGCCAAGATTGCATCCCACAAAAGGCCATCTTCCATCATTTGGTGCCGTAGCTGCGCGCCAATCACGTTGCCATATGCATAGCTTGCAAAGTAGCCAATATACCCGCTTGACCAGTGCATATCCTGCAAGCAACCGTGAGCATTATCTGGCACGTCCACGCCCAAAAGCTCGCGGGTAAGGCTGTTCCATGCATCGGGCACGTCTTCTACCTTAAGCGACCCATTAAACAGGCGCTTTTCAAGCTGATAGCGAATCATAATGTGCGCAGAATACGTAAGCTCGTCGGCATCGCAGCGAACGGCCTCGGGATGCACTTCGTTTGCTGCACGCCACAGCTGATTAGGCGTTACACGGCCAAGCTGACCTTGAAAATGCTTTGTCATACACGCAAGAATGTGGGGGATATATGCGCGATCGCGCGCGATGTAATTTTCAAAAAAGCGCGACTGCGCTTCGTGCATACCAAATGACGTGCCACCTTTAAGCGACGTTCGTTCATAATCGTCCTTAACACCCAGCTCATAGAGGGTGTGGCCTCCCTCGTGGAACATCGAAAACACGTTGGAGAGAATGTCGTGCTCATACACATGGCTTGCGATAATACCCCAGCTACACGACGGTGCTTCGGAGTAGGGATGCTCGGTTGGAATAAGCAACACGCGCGATAGATCGAGACCTTCGAGTTTGAGCAAATCGCGGGCAAGTTGCCATTGGCGCTGCTCATCAAATTTGCCGCTAAACATATCATGCGTAACGGTAAAGCCACGCTGCTTTTTGCGTTCAATCTGCGCAATAAGAGGTGTTGTGCAGGCGGTTATCTGTTCAAACATATCGTCGAGATACGCCTGATTAAGGCCGTCTTCAAATTCGCTGAGCCACACATCGTATGGGTCGGCATCGGGGTTTTTCGCGTGGGCAATTTCTTTCATGCGTGCAATAATTTGCTCCAAATAGCCGCTAAACGCGCCCCAGTTGTTTTGAGCTTTTGCGCGGTGCCACACGGCATCAGCGTCGCAGAGGAGTTTTTGGTATGCAGACGCCAGCGAAACCGGTACGCCGGCAATTTTTTTGATGTCTTGTTTAAGTACACGTACCTGCATCGTTGCCTGTTCGGTAAGTACAGCCGAAGGGCAGCTTAAGCGGTCAAGAAGCGCTGTTGTCGAAGGATTGAGCAGCAACTCACGGCGTTGTTGTTCAAAGCTGGCAAGCACGTCGCCGCGGACGGTTGAGGCTCCTTCAGGGTCGATAGACATGCCAAGGCCACCAATTTCGGCAGCTGCATAACGCCACGCTGCAAGTGTGCGTTCGAGTGTGTCGAGCGCTTCGAGATCGGCCTTTGGGTTGGTAAGCGCCGCGTTAAATGATGCTGGTGCTTGTTCGTTTGGGTTTGTGTTTGGTTTTGTATTTGGTTGCGTGCTTGCTTGTGTATTTGGTTGTGCATTTGCTGCCGTGCTCTTGTCTACCTGCTCGCTTGTGCGTGCTGACTTGGTAGCGGTTGCTTGAGGTTTTGCTTGAGGTTGTGCCTCAGTTTTTGCCTCAGGTGCTTTTTTCGTATGTGCTTGAGAGCTGTCTTCAGGTTTAGTCGCGTTGTTTGTAGCGGGAATTTGCGTTGTCACGTCAGCACTCGCGCTTGATGGTTTTGTATGTTTTAGCTGCTCTAGCTGCTCTTGTTGTATTTGTTTTAGTATTTCGTTAACACTAAATTTTTGCGTGCGTTCTGATGATGTGTGTTGTGTGCTCATGGCGTGCCCTTCATACTTAGCATTACATGGTGTTGCCTTATTTTATCAATATTCATTGGCAAATTCATCGTATGTATTATTTTCACACGCGGCATCGGTGTATACACGTGCTTGGTTTTGCGGGCATTTGGGTGAGCGTTTACATTGGTGGTTTTTTAGTAGTGTACATGGTTGAACGTTGCTCAAAATGGGTATTCTCATATACAGTAGGAAATGTAAGGCGGCATCTTGCCCGTCTTTAATCACACGAATATAACCCACACGTAACCAAACTTGTTGCATAATAGAGGTAACGGTTTGTTCGTTTGAAGGAGGCCCCTGGTGAGTGATTTTGTACAAGCGTCCTGTGTTTTTTTGGATAACCCGGCAACAACGGTAGATGAAGCGCTTGAATTTTTGGCTGCAAAGGCATGCGAGCTGGGTATTGGTACTGATAAAGCTGCTGTACTCGAGTCGTTTAAAGCGCGCGAAAAAGAGGGCACAACAGGTATGATGGATGGTTTTGCCATTCCTCACGCAAAATGCGACGCCATTCAAAAAGCGGGTGTTCTTGTTGTTAAATTTGCTGGCAATGTTGCATGGGAAACCATCGACGGCAAGCCTATTCGTGCTGCTATTGCCCTGTGTGTTCCTGCGCAGGAGGCTGGCACAACGCACTTACAGCTGCTTTCTCGTGTTGCTGTTATGCTTATGGACGAAACATTTAGAACCGAAACCCTTGCAGATAACGATGCAGCATCTATCGCTGCGCGTATTAATGCTGGCCTTGATGCGTAAGGTATAGTTCAACAATACATAGCAGCACGTCAGCGTGCACGTTCAAAAAGTTGATTAAAAAGTTCAAGTTTATCTATGCACCACATGCATGGGGTGAACTTGGGCTTTTTTGTATCGCGCAGTTTGGCGCAGTTCAATGGTAGCAGCGTAGCAATCACAGTTGATGCATATGGATGCGCTGGCCGTGCACGTCCCTGTGTTGGTGGTGCGTGTGCTGTACAAGAAAACCCCGCACGTGGTGTTTCCATGTGCGGGGTTTATCATGCAATGCAAATGCGCGTAATCGTTATGTTCAATAAATTGAACTTTTACGCGTATGAACTCGCAATTGAACTTAGTTCAATTAGCGAAGGTTATAAAATGCGTCCAAGCCAAGGTACTCAGCAGATGCGCCCAACTTGTCCTCAATGCGGAGCAATTGGTTGTATTTAGCAACACGGTCGGTACGTGCAGGAGCACCAGTCTTGATTTGACCAGCGTTGGTTGCAACAGCAAGGTCGGCAATAGTGGTGTCTTCAGTTTCGCCTGAACGGTGCGATACAACAGCCGTGTAACCAGCACGTTTAGCCATTTCGATAGCTTCAAGCGTTTCGGTAAGCGAACCAATTTGGTTAACTTTAATAAGGATTGCGTTAGCTGCGCCTTCCTTAATACCACGGGCAAGACGTTTGGTGTTTGTTACAAACAGGTCGTCGCCAACAAGTTGAACTTTGTTACCAATGCGGCTGGTAAGTTTCTCCCAACCTTTCCAGTCTTCTTCTGCAAGACCGTCTTCGAGTGAGATGATGGGGAACTTGTTAACGAGTGCTTCCCAGTAATCAACCATTTCATCGCTTGTGAGCGTGCGGCCTTCACCCTTAAGCTCGTAGTTACCGGTTTCTTTGTTGTAGAACTCAGATGAAGCAGGGTCCATTGCAAACATAAAGTCTTTACCAGGCTTAAAGCCAGCTTTTTCTACAGCTTGCATGAGGTACTCAAGAGGCTCAGCATTGGTTTTGAGGTTAGGAGCAAAACCACCCTCGTCACCAACACCGGTGTTGTGACCGGAGTTCTTAAGAACGTCTTTCAGTGTGTGGTATACCTGTGAGCACCAACGAAGTGCAGTTTTAAAGTCGGGAGCACCAACAGGCATAATCATGAACTCTTGGAAGTCTACGTTGTTGTCTGCGTGAACACCACCGTTAAGAACGTTCATCATTGGAACAGGAAGGGTGTGACCATTTGCGCCGCCGAGGTATTCATAGAGTGAAAGACCTGCTGATGCAGCTGCTGCGCGTGCAATTGCCAATGAAGCGCCAAGAATGGCGTTTGCGCCAAAGTTGCCTTTGTTGTCAGTACCATCGGCAGCGATCATTGCCATATCGCAACCACGCTGATCACGTGCATCGCGGCCAATAAGAATGTTACGAATTTCGTTGTTTACATGACCAACAGCTTTAAGCACGCCTTTACCTTGATATACGTCCTTGTCACCATCGCGCAACTCTACTGCTTCAAATTCACCAGTTGATGCGCCTGAAGGCACGATAGCACGACCAAAGGAACCATCCTCAAGGGTAACTTCAACTTCTACAGTAGGATTAGCACGAGAGTCGAGTACCTCGCGGCCATACACGCTTTTAATGTTGCTCATGGGCAACTCCTTTCAACATGTGTATGTATTTGTTCATATCTTTCTAAAGTATAGGTCAAAAACGCATTTGCGTAATGATGTATCAACAAGATGCACAAACTGAGCTTAATCGCAGGTAGATTGCCTATCAAAACGGTATACAAGAGAGTAAATGACTAGTACTACCTGTTCATTTACGCACCTTGCGTGCCTGTGCGCAATGCCTTACTGGGTGCGATGTGCCTCATAGTTTATAAGGTTAACAAACGTGCCCTCCATACCATGAGGAACGTATGAAACGTTTGCCAAATCCTGTGGTAGGTAGTCTACCAGGCTTAGTTGTTCAACTTGCGGTAGGTCTTTGGGAATGTCGCAAAGTTCATATTCGCGTGCAAGGACACGTGCACCCTTTGCGGTGAGTTTTTCCTCGTATAAACTCGATGGATCGTGTGGTCTATCAGCTCGCGCATCGTTTGACGACCATATGCAGCGATAGCCCGCACGTTCAAATTGCGTAATGGCAAATTGCATGAGTGGGTAGGAGTCTGTTTTGAACATGATGCGCGCCTGCTGTGATAACACGCTACGTAGCAGCAAGAGATTATCGAGGTACACGAGCCGTTCGCGCGCCTGCTTTTTGCGCGGAAACGGTGTAGGAAAGTTGAGATACACGTAATCGATTTCTTGAGGAGCAAAAAAATCGCTGATATGAGACGAATGTGCGCCAAATACCAGTGCATTAGAAAGCTCACCTTCACAAATTTTTTGCGCGGCATATGCTATGCAGAGCGGCTCAGCATCAACGCCAACAAACAAGACATCAGGGCGCCGGCATGCAGCATCAACACAAAAATTGCCCTTACCGCAGCCAAGATCGAGATGAACTTCACGAAATGTTGATTGAACGAACCGTTGGCGCTTCTCATCGTAGGCACATGGAGCACACCACTGGCGCCAATGACCACGGATGTGTTTCGGATTTTCAACGATTGCCTTGTTATAGCGGACAAGGCGATCGTAGAGGTTAAAATTTTTTCCAAGTCGAGCGTGTAAGCCGTGCATAGAAAATCCTTCGTGTAGGCGCGTGCGTGTGTGCGTGCAGGAATATGCGTTGGATACCTGCAACGCCGTTGCTTAGTATAGTATGGATGTGGCCGCGCGCGCAAAAAGCTCAAAGATGAGTGCGACGTATGCAGAGTTACATCCACCAGCAGCGCATGTGGCGCTGCGGTATGTTCAAACTTTTATATCCAATAAAAGTGCGAAATTATAAGTTCGTAGGTATCCGGTTTTGCACTGCGAGTAGCACGTAGCTGAAAATTGAGCCCCCATACCATAAGTTCAATTATCATGTTCAGTTTTACATAATGGTTTCATATAATACACGTTGTTAACCATTAAACCTGCATATACGTCGGAATTCTTTGTGCAAACTGTTTCAGAATGGTTTCAAATATTAATCAATTATTTCAAGGACTCTTATTTTTCGAATGCTACGTCACACAAAGCTGAATAGATGTTAAGCTTTATGAACTAACGCACGATCCCGTGCTTTATTGTATATGTAACTCGTTCGAAAGGTGGACTAAGATGGAATCAGTTTCTCGTCGAAGTTTCCTCAAGGCATCAGCTGTCACTCTAGGCGGCTTTGCCGCTTCAGCTATGCTTACTGCTTGTGGCGAGGCTGAAGGCGGCAGCACTGCAAAGAAGAAAATCCTGCGTTTTGGCCAAGCAAATGCAAAGCAGGGTTTGGACATGCAGCGCAGTAACACATCTGCATCCGCATCAATTGCCGACTCGGTAACTGAACCGCTGTTGCGCTGGACAGAAGATAATGAACTTGTGCCCCAGCTGTTGGTTTCTATACCTACGTTTAATGACGACGGCGTAACACTGCCATGCGAACTTCGTAGCGGAGTTGTGTTTCACGATGGTTCAAAACTTACTTCAGCCGATGTTAAGTACACCTTCGAGCGCATGTTCCTTCCCGAAACTGCAGGTAAATCTACATCACTGTATGCACAAATCCTTGGTGCAGACGACATGCTAGCAGGCAAAACAAAGGAGCTTAAGGGTATTCAAATTCAGGATGATACGCACTTTACGTTCATCCTTAAAGAGCCCGGCGTAACGTTTGTTAAAAACCTTGGCATTTCGTATGCAGAAATCTTCCCAAAGGATGCGTGCGAAAAGGCTGGTCTTACATGGGGTCAGGGTACCAACCTTATTGGTACCGGTCGCTATAAGTTGGTTTCAAACGACGATTCAACTGAAGTTGTTTTGGCTGCGTTTGATGATTATTACGGCGACAAGCCCCTGCTTGATGAAATTCACTACAAGTATTACGACGACCCAAATACCTGTATTCTTGCATACAAAAATGGCGATATCGACTTTTGTAACGTGCCCGCCAACAGCCTTACGCAGCTGTTAGAAGATCCGGCAGTGAAAGACGATATTCACTACTACGATCAGCTGGGTGTTGACTTTGTAAACCTCAACCTTAAAGAGGGCTTTGGCCTTACCGACCAGCGTGTACGCCAGGCACTTTCGCTTGCTATCAATCGTCAAGAAATGCTCGATACTCTGTATAACGGTTCTGGAACTGTTGCATCTGGTTGGCTGGCACCGCAAACGCCGGGTTCACTTAAGGATCAGCCGCCGTTTGAATACAATCCTGAAAAGGCAAAAGCGCTGCTTGAACAAGCGGGCGTATCACATCTTAAACTTTCGGCAAAGGTGCGCCAGGGTCTGAGCCAAAAAGAACTTGTTGCAATTCAGGGCTACTGGTCAAAGATTGGCGTTGACCTTGATGTTCAAATTGAGGACAACGGTGCTTGGAGTCAAGACTGGACCCAGGGCAACTTGCAGGTTACACTGCTGCAATGGTTCCCGTTGTATGCCGATGGTGACAACCACATGTATTCGTACTTCCACAGTAGCGCTTCTGCAAAGAAATCATCGTTCTACAACAATCCTGAGTTTGACAAGCTTCTTGATAAAGCGCGTGTTTCTCGTGATGAACACGAGCGTGAGAGTTTGTATCGTAGGGCAGATGAACTACTTACGCATCAAGATGTTGCAACACTGCCACTATTTTGGACAAAAGGCGTTTTTGCTGCTAAATCGTATGTAAAGAATGCACGGGTTGGCAATTTGATTTATCACACGTTTGAAGTGGATATTGATACTACCGATCCAAACTACACTACGGAAGGCTAATTGAACATGCGCCTGTAACACGCGCGCGTGCCGTGCGTGTCATGCGCTCCCATGAGCTTCAAGTGTGGGTTCTCAATCAAAGATATGCAAAAACGCAAGCCAGGAGGTGATGGAGCCTCCTGGCTTTTGTTCAATATCAGAAAAGTTCAATATTTCGCAAAGTTCAATTTCATACACAAAGTTCAATATAAGTTGACATGTACAACGTACGTTGTATGGAGGGGAGGTCAACATGAGAGATTACCTCGTTAAACGCATTCTTCAAGCGTTTGCGGTTGTGCTGTGTATCTCTGTCATTACATTTTTTGTTTTGAACATCGTGCCCGGGGATCCCGTGCGTATTATGATGGGCGATAATGCCGACGATGCCACCGTTGAGCAGGTGCGCCATTCTATGGGGCTCGATAAACCTGTGCTTGAGCAGTACACGCAGTGGTTTGCCAAGCTTGTGCGCGGCGATTTTGGTGAGTCGTACACTCAACATAAACCTGTGTCGGCGCTCATTGCAAAAGCGCTGGTTGTAACCCTTACGTTAGCGCTTTCTTCGTATGTAGTAGCGCTTGTTGTTGGCATTGGAGTTGGCGTGTGCGCTGCGGTATATCACGGCAAAGCCATCGACCGAGCGCTTATGTCACTTGCGGTGTTTGGTATTTCCGCTCCGTCATTTTGGGTGGCAATTGTTATTCAAATTATTTTTGCGCTCAACTTGCGGTGGTTTCCTTTGTCGGGTGTAAAAACCGCTCTTAGTTTTGTGCTTCCTACCTGCGCATTGTCGTGTCGCTATGCTGCCAGTATTGCGCGTGTTACCCGCACAGCCATGGTAGATCAGCTCGGGCAAGACTTTATGCGCACTGCTGCGGCGAAGGGTCTAAGCGGCGTGCGTATCATTATCTGTCACGGTCTTCGCTGCGCGCTCATTCCTATTATCACCATCGCGGGAGCTCAGCTTGGCGACATTTTATGTGGATCGCTTATTACCGAATCGGTATTCGCGATGCCGGGCATGGGCAAGCTCATTCTTGATGCTATCACTGCGCGCGATTTGCCGCTTATTGAGGGCGTTGTTATGTATATTTCAATCCTATGTGTGTTTGTATATCTGCTGGTAGACGTTTTGTATACCGTGGTTGATCCACGCATTCGGTTAGCTAAAGACAAGGAGGAGTGACGATGGGGTATTGGGCATCTTCGCGAAAGCGTTTTCTTACAAACAAACTGGGAGTGTGCTGCCTGGGCATTATCGTATTTCTCGTGTTTATTGCCGTCTTTGCTGACGTGCTGGCACCGTATAACCCTGATGTGCAGCAACTTTCGTCCAAGCTACAGGCTCCAAGCGCTCAGCATATTTTTGGTACGGACGAGTTTGGGCGTGACATTTGCTCGCGCATTATCTATGGCTGTCGTATTTCTTTGTCGTGCGGTGTTGTCGCACAAGGCATCGCTTTGGTGATTGGCTTTTTTGCCGGTGTTTTTGCTGGTTATATGGGTGGTCGTGTTGACGCGATTATTTCGTTTATCATCCAAGTGTTTTCAAGTTTTCCTTTTTTGCTGTTTGCTATGCTCATCATTTTTGTGTTGGGGCCTGGCCTTGCTAATTTGTATATTGCGCTTGGCTTGTTAATGTGGACATCAACTGCACGTCTTATTCGCGGCGATGTCATGCACATAAAGCGTGCTGAATACATTCAGTCGTGTATATTAAGCGGCGGCAAGTCATGGCGCATTATTATGAAACACCTTCTGCCAAATTGCGTTTCCACGTTTATTGTGGTGTCTACGCTCGGCATTCCGAGTGCTATTTTGTCCGAGGCAACCTTATCATTTTTGGGTCTTGGTGTGCAGCCGCCCTTGTCAAGTTGGGGGCAGATGATTTCTGCTGCACAACCGTACATTCAATCACACACGTATTACAGCGTTATCCCTGGTATTGCCATTATTATCACGGTTATGGCTTTTAATTTGCTTGGCGATGCCTTGCGTGATGCGCTCGATCCTAAACTTAAGCAATAGGAGGTGCGTATGACTTCATTACTTCGCATATTGCATAAACACAAGCATGTACCTGCACAAGTTCAAGATAGCTGTGCTTCTAACGCGTCCTGCAACACCCGCGGGGCTTCAAGCGACGTTGCAGTGGAAAAGCAAGTTCAAGTTCAATCTTCGGGAGCTTCATGCGCTTCATGTTCATCTGCAGATGTGCCGCTACTTGAACTTGATAATGTGAACGTTACATTGTTTTCAGATAATCAACAGCTCCCTGCTTTACAGCAGGTGCACCTGCGCATGCGTGCCGGTGAAACTCTTGCCGTGGTAGGTGAGAGTGGCTGCGGAAAGTCGATGAGTGCGCTTGCGATTATGGGCTTGCTGCCCACGCCACCAGCTAAGCTTACCTGCGGTTCTATACGCTTTCAGGGCGAAGACATTACTCACAAAACCGAAAAAGAACGGCAAGCGTACCGCGGCAGTCGTATTGGCATGATTTTTCAGGAGCCGATGACGTCGCTTAATCCTGTGATGAGCGCGGGCAATCAAATACGCGAGGCAATCCTTGCGCACAATCCGCGCATGAACAAACATGCAGCACGCCTGCGTGCGCTTGATATGTTGTCGCAGGTAGGTATTCCTGCGCCCGAAAAGGTGTATGCAAGTTATCCGCACGAGCTTTCCGGTGGTATGCGTCAGCGCATTATGATTGCCATGGCACTTGCATGTGAACCTGAACTTCTCATTTGCGATGAACCAACAACTGCACTCGACGTTACCATTCAGGCGCAAATTTTACAGTTGCTTAACCGTCTTAAAACAACGCGTGGTACTGCCATTATGCTTATTACGCACGATATGGGTGTGGTAAGTGAAATGGCCGATTGGGTGCTCGTTATGTATGCAGGTCACACCGTTGAATATACGCGCGCGGCCGATTTGTTTGCAAAACCGCTTCATCCGTACACGCAAGGCCTTATCGATTCAATTCCAACGTTTGAATCTACACAAGAGGAGCTCTACGCCATACCAGGCTCGGTGCCCATGTTACATGCAATGCCAGAAGGATGCCCATTTCATCCACGGTGTCCGTTTGCGCGTGAGATTTGTAAAACCAAAAAACCGCAGATGCAGCAGGTAGGCCAGCAGGCTCATCATGAAGTGCGCTGCTGGAAGTATTCAGACGTTTGGGAAGGGGATAGTCATGAAAACTAACGCGCAAGCGGCTGCAACCAGCGCACATACCACGTCTGACGTCATACTCAGCGTGCGCAATCTCACGAAGCACTATCCAATTCGGCGTTCATTATTTTCGCGCACGCAGAGCGTTGTTCATGCGCTTGAAGATGTGTCGTTTGATGTTCATCGGGGCGAAACGTTTGCGATTGTAGGTGAGAGCGGCTGCGGAAAATCTACCACGGGTAAATGCATTTTGCGTCTTTGTGAACCGACGAGTGGATCTGTGTTACTGCAGGGAAGCGATGTCACAACGCTTTCCGGTAAGGATCTTATTCGTGCGCGGAGAGCCATAAAACTTATTTTTCAAGATCCGTATAGCTCGCTTAATCCGCGTATGAGCGTTGCCGATATTATTGCTGAACCTATCGATATTGCGCGCAGCTATCATACACCCCAGGAGCGAATGGCACGTGTTCTTGAAGTAATGAAGCAGGTAGGCCTCGATAGTTCATATGCATCGCGCTATCCGCATGAGTTTTCTGGTGGGCAGCGTCAGCGCATTGGTATTGCACGGGCAATTATTCTTTTGCCCAAGCTTATCGTGTGCGATGAACCGGTAAGCGCGCTTGATGTTTCCGTTCAGGCAAAAATTATCAATTTGCTACAAGAGCTGCAAAAACAGCTTGGGCTGGCCTACATTTTTATTAGTCACGACTTGTCGGTTGTTCATCATATTGCCGATACGGTTATGGTTATGTATCTTGGACATGTTATGGAGCGTGCAAGCAAAGCAACGTTATTTGAACACGCCTATCACCCCTATACGCAGTCGCTTTTAGGTGCCATTCCCAAAATAGGTTCAGAACGCATTGCTGACAAACAGATTTTGCAAGGTGATGTGCCTAGTCCGGTGTCGTTGCCGTCGGGCTGTGTGTTTCATACGCGCTGTCCGCATGCACAGCCGATATGCTCAAAAAAGGTGCCGGAGCTGGTAGAAATTGAACCTGGGCACCTGTGTGCGTGTCATGTAGTTCAAGAAAAGTTCAAAGATAGATTACGCGATGCTTCACGTAAGCTTGCACATCAGGCTGCCGTATAACACGAACTTCGTTAGTGATAGGATGATACACAAACGAAAGGATAGCTATGACTCAACAAACAACTAAACCGGTAAGCGACGTAGTAGCACGTTTTATGCGCTATTGTTCAATTCCATCGCAATCCGATCCGTTTAATGCGCAGCAGGTGCCGTCGTCACAGTCGCAGTTTGACATGGCGCGACAAATTCAACAAGAGCTACTCGATCTTGGTGCGCAGGATGTTACGCTCGATGAACATGCCTACGTAACTGCGTTTTGGCCTGCAAGTGCAGGCGCAGAAGATCTGCCCGTGCTTGGTTTTTGTACGCATATCGACACCGCGTGGCAGTCGTATGGCGATGAGGTTCATCCGCAAATTAAGAAATATGAAGGCGGCAAGCTCATTATCGGTACTGACCGTCACGGTAGGGAAGTATATGTTGATGAAACAACAAACCCGCAGCTTAAGCACATGGTTGGCTGGGATCTTATTACCAGTGATGGTACGTCGCTGTTAGGTGGCGATGATAAGGCTGCCGATGCGATGATTATGTCGCTGTTGTATCGCTTAAAGCAGCATCCTGAACTTCCTCATCCGCGTCTTGCGCTTTCGTTTGTACCCGACGAGGAAATTGGCCATGGTGCGAGTCTTTTGAACTTGAACAAATTTGGTGCAACGTTTGGTTACACCATTGATGGCGGTCCTTTGGGTGAGTTTTGTTACGAAACGTTCAACGCTGCTGAGGTAACCGTGCAGGCAAAGGGCTTAAGCGTGCATACCGGTACGGCAAAAGGAGCGCTTATCAACGCGTCCGAAGCACTTATGAAGTTTAATGCGCTGCTGCCTGCGCAAGAGCGGCCTGAATACACCGAAGGTCGCGACGGGTTTTATTACTTAAGCTACATAAACGGCAATTGCGAAGAAGCCAAGGCGGGGTATATTTTGCGCGATCACTCAAAGGAAATTATGAACAAGCGCAAGCAAACCTGCATTGATGCGGCTGCATTTGTGAATAAGCAATATGGGAGCGAGGTTATTACCCTCGATATTCAAGACCAGTACTTTAATATGGCGGATGTTATTTTGAAGCCAGAAAATAAGCACCTCATTGAAAATGCGCGCCGTGCGTATAAAGAAGTTGGTGTAGACATGTTTTACACGGCTATGCGTGGCGGTACCGATGGTGCGCAGCTGTCCTATCGCGGATTTGCCGCGCCCAACTTGTCTGCCTGCTATTATAACGGCCATGGTGTGCGTGAATTTGTGCCTGTGCCCGAGCTTGAAACGATGGTTGACATGCTTCAACATCTTGTTGCGATTTATGCCAACCCTGTTGAATAACCCTGTTGAACAGTTATAGCGTGTAGCAAATTGAACTCGTGACCACGTGAAGTGAACCTGAACTTGCGCGTGCAGGTGAAGTGAACTTGAACCTGAACTTGCGCGTGCATGTAAGCGTGAACCTGAACTAATACCATGAGCTGTGTATGGCGCGTTCATGCATACGATACGGGTGACACCAGTGGTGTCGCCCGTACTGGTTAGGTGCTCGTACATACCCCTAACGGAATATTGAACTTATTCAACTGTTACCGATTTTGCAAGGTTTCTTGGTTTGTCTACATCGCATCCGCGCAGGCGTGCTACTTTGCGCGCAAGCATCTGGAGTGGAATAATGCTCACCAGGCACGAAAGCTCCGCTTTCGGTACGCGCGGAATCCACAATGTGTGCGTGCATACGGCCGCCACGTCTCTATCACCATCGGGCGCGACGGCAATGCAGGTTGCGCCCCGTGCAATTACTTCTTGAATATTTGAAATCATCTTTGTGCGCACGTTATCATGTGCCACAATGCCTACAACAACAAACCCCTTCTCAAGCAGCGCAATAGGACCATGTTTCATTTCGCCCGCAGGATAGCCTTCGGCATGAAGATAGCTGAGCTCTTTGAGCTTAAGCGCCCCTTCACACGCTGTTGTTGCGTTAAGCCCGCGTCCCAAAAAGAGCGACGAATGAACGTTCACAAAGAGGGGCGCCACATCATCTATTTGCTGCGTGCGGCTTATTGCATCGCGCATAAGCGAAGGCAGCATTTTAAGTGCATCGATATGCTCTGCAAGTTCTGCTTGTGTCATTTCTTCACGCATACACGCAAGCCACAGTGCTAAAAGCTCGCAGGCAACAAGTTGCGCGGTATAGGCTTTGGTTGATGCCACGCAAATTTCTGGGCCTGCCTTCACGTAGAGAACGCCGTCTGCCTCGCGTGCTGCGCTCGATCCAAGCACGTTGGTAATGGCAATTACCTTGCAGCCACGCGCGCGCATGCGACGCTGAGCACATAGCGTATCGGCCGTTTCTCCCGATTGTGTAATAACACAGCACACCGTATGCGGCGTTATGAGCACCTCATGATAATTGAACTCGCTTGCAACCTCGCAAAACACGGGGATATGTGCCCATTGTTCAATATACTGTTTGGCAATAAGCCCTACATGATACGAAGTTCCGCATGCAACTAGGTAAATGCGGTCGGCAGTCAAAATATCTTCTTTCGCAAGCGCCATTGTGTCGAGTTTGAGGGCATGTCTATCTGTGTAGCTTGCAAGCAGGCGTTCTACTGCTTCGGGTTGCTCGGCAATTTCTTTTTCCATAAAGTCGTCAAAGCCACCCAATGTAGCTGCGGATGCGTCCCAATCAATGGTAAGCTGCGTGGGATGAGCAACCACGCATCCTGCATCATCGTAGACGGTAGCCTCGCCTGCACTGGTAAGACGCGCAAACTGGTTATCTTCAAGCTGGATTACCTGCGAGCTCACATGTGCCAGCGGCGTTGTATCAGAAGCAATGTATACGCCGTCTTCTGTTGGTGCAATTACCAACGGCGAACCTTTTCGTGCAACAACAAGTTCACCCGGCGCGTCGCTGCACACAACTGCCAAGGCCCAGGTTCCTTCAAGCGCGCAGCACGCTCGCCGTGTTGCTTCAAGCACGCTTGCAGCACCGTTTTCGTAGAGTTCAATGCCAATGAGATGCGCAATTACTTCGGAGTCGGTTTGGCTTTTAAGATGGTGATGCTTGTTCAAAAGTTCATTTTTAATTGTTTGATAGTTTTCGATAATACCGTTGTGCACAATTGCAATGCGGCCTGTTTCATCGAGGTGAGGATGTGAGTTGGCATCGGTGGGCGCTCCGTGTGTGGCCCAGCGTGTATGTGCAATACCGCAGGTGCCTAAGAGCGGCGTTTCTTTGCATCGATCGATAAGTGTTTGAACGCGCCCTGCACATTTTGTGCCAACAAGATTGCCATTTGGTCCTTGCAGCTTAATGCCCGCTGAGTCGTATCCACGGTACTCAAGCGCAGCTAAACCCTCTAATAAAAAGGGTTGCGCCTGCTTGCGTCCTGTATAACCTACAATGCCGCACATATAGTTCCTTTCGCGTATTCGTCAACCACAATCATGAACTCCAGCACAAAGGCTGGGGTTTCACACCACGCATGGTTCAAGTTCAATTGAGTTTCACGTAGTTGAGTTCATTAATGGACGGTATGGTGCCTGCCTTTTGCGCATGTTTGCGCACCGTGACAGCAGTGGTTTGCAACTGGTCTTATTTTCAAAGCCCAATTTGCTAACGGTATTGTAGCCTATCTTGCACACATCGGCACCTGAGGCTTGTGAGTTTTGTGCGGAGCGTTACAATGAGCTTAACGCAGACTCCAAGAATCGAGGGTGTTATGAGTGCATATTCCAACATACATGCTTCAGTTCAACTTGATAGCGTAATTGCATCAACGCACATGTACATCAACAAATCCACACCACAGGACGCCTGCGCGCTGCTCATACGTGGCGGCAAAATTGTTGCGCGCGTACCCTATGCGCAGGCAGCGCTTTATAAAGACGAAGCACGTCGGTATATCGATGTTGGTGATGCCTTCGTGTGCCCCGGTTTTCACGATGCGCATCAGCATGTGTTTCACACGGCAGTATTTCCGTCGCGTATCGCTACCAGTTATTGTGGTAAAAATGAACTCGATTGTGCACGCCATCTGCGTGAATTTGCCGCAACTATTCCCAATCAGCATTGGGTGTTAGGGCAGGGGTACCGCAACTGGCTT
Organism: uncultured Atopobium sp.; assembly: GCA_946997485.1. Lineage (GTDB taxonomy): Bacteria > Actinomycetota > Coriobacteriia > Coriobacteriales > Atopobiaceae > Fannyhessea. The sequence continues at coordinate 81,783 of CAMPVF010000004.1, read as the reverse complement.
TGGGATCCTTCGGATGTTCCTACAAAAGCTACGCTTGACGAAGCGATTCCTCATCGCCCTGTTGCAATGTATGCAGGTGATTGCCACAATTTATGGCTTAACTCGTGCGCTCTATCTGAACTTGGCATTACGCGCGATACACAGCCATGCGCCGGCGGTATTATTGAACGCGACGAAGATGGCAATCCAACCGGTGTTTTGCGGGAAGCAGCGGCAATGATGTATGCCGCGCGCATCTTTAGTTCAATTAGTGCTACCACCTTAAAAGACATTTACAAATCGTATTTTGAACACATGCTTGCACAGGGTGTTACCAGCGTATGCGACATGGCATTAAGCCCCTTAGAAGGCGCCGATTGCGTGCGCGAAGATATATTTGAATCCCTAGAACAAGACGGTGCGCTTACACTTCGTGTTCATTTGTATCCTCAATTAGTTCAAAATTTGGATCGTATTTTGAACTTGCGTGCGCGCTTGCTGGGTCCGCGCCTTCGTGCATGTGGTATGAAACAATTTTTTGATGGTGTTTCGAGCGCTCATACTGCGTGGTTACAAAAGCCGTATGCAAATCCTTATTTTCCGGGTGATTGCGGGCGCCCAACTATTCAGCCCGAACGCATGAAAGAGCTTGTAAACAACGCATTATCACAGCATATAGCTGTGCGTATTCATGCCATAGGCGATAAGAGTGTTCATGTTGCACTTGGTATTATACGTGATGCGCAGTGTGCGTATGGTCTGCCTTTGCACGGGCGCAATTCTCTTGAACATTTGGAAAATTTGTACTACGACGATGCCGTTCAACTTGCTCGTTTGGGCGTAGTAGCATCGGTGCAGCCGCAGCATGCAACTATTGATGCAGCGCAGCCCTTGCGCGACTTAGGCCAGGAGCGATCCAACTTTATGTGGCCATTTCACACCTATAACAAGCTCGGTGTTCATATGGCGTTTGGTACCGATGCACCGTGTTCAACTTCTGATTCACGTCAGGTGCTTTCGTGTGCGGTAACGCGCAGCGATGCGTTTACGCGCGAGCCGCAGGGCGGTTTTATTCCAAGCGAAAAAATTAGTATTGTTGATGCCATTGATGCGTACACGCGTGGCAGCGCATATGTAACGGGACGCGAATCTGAACTTGGTACACTCGATGTAGGGAAGTATGCCGATTTGTTTGTGTCTAACCAGAATTTACTTACCTTAGATCCGTACGCATTTCAGGATGTGCGTGTGCGCGCAACATTTTTAGCAGGTAGGTGCGTGTGGGAAGCATAGGTTATGTCGTACGTGCGCGGCTTATTTGAACGTGAACGTTTGAAGTGAAACGTTTGAACTTGAACTTGAACGGTTCAATTTGAACTTCTAAACCTGCCTGTAGTCTACCAACAACCCTGTACATAAACAAACACTGTGTTTACATACGGAGATGTAAACACAGTGTTCTTATAGCTCTATTTCGTAGTGCGTGCAGGTACCAACTACTCCTCGTCGTCGTTTTCGGTATCTTGCAGCAAGTTCATTAATGGCGGAATAATCTGCTTTTTGCGGCTTACTACGCCCTTAAGAACAGCAATACCATCAACCGGCTTTTCGTCAAATGCCTGCTCAATAATGCGTTCAATGGTCTCTTTGCTCTGACCCCAATACATCATGTCGCTTGTTTTGCTTTTAACGTCGGTGAACAGGTAGAATACCATAGGCAGTTCATATGATTCGGCACCTTGCTGCAGGTAGGGACCTACAAGTGCCTCGGCAGCTTTGCGTGAGCTTTCGGTCATAAAGCTTGCTTGGCCAACGCCAAAGCGTGCTTTACCACGTGAGAACACTTTAAAGTCGCCGTTGAATACGTCTTCTGCTGTACGACCGGTAAGATCGGCGCCTGCATCAAACATAGCGTCCGAGTAGCTGGGGATATCTTCACCACAAATTTCGGCCAGTGCTTTACCTGCAGCAACATCAAGTGGGGTGCAGGTTGGCGATCTAAACGCAAGTGTGTCCGAAAGAATAGCGCTCATCATAAGACCAGCAATGTTCTTTGGAATTTCAACACCTGCTTCACCATACATTTGGTAAATGATAGTTGACGTGCAGCCTACGGGCATGTTGCGGAACAGCGCCGGGCTCGACGTTTCAATTGAACCAATACGGTGGTGGTCGATAATTTCCATAATTTCGGCTTGTTCAAGACCGTCTACCGCTTGTGAACGCTCATTGTGGTCTACCAAAATAACGTGCTTTTTCTTGGCATTCAAAAGGTTTGATGAACTTACAACGCCCTGGTAAATGCCCTCTTCATCGAGAACAGGGAAGTAGCGATGCGGAGATTTTGCCATAACTTTTTTGGCTTCGTCAACCGTGGTATTTACCGAAAAACGCATTGTTTTGTCGAAGGGCAGCATGTATGCATGAACAGGAATAGCCATCGATACCAGGCGTGCTGCAGCATACGTGTTATACGGCGTGGTAAGCACGCAGCAGTTATTTTCTTTTGCAGCGTTTAGCACAACTTCAGATGCATGTGCGCCGTTGCAAATGATGATGCAACTTGCTTTTGCGCTTACTGCAAAGCTTTGCGTTTCGTAGCGGTTGGTTACCAGCACAATGTCACCCGGTTCAATAACGCCGTCCATCATTTCAGGCGACGTTCCTACACGTACGTGACCTTTGGTAATGTTGTCGTCCTGTTTGCCGCACAAAAGTTCAGCATTCAATGTTGACATAACGTTGCTAATAGGCGTTGATGCCTTCGAAAGAAGTTCATCGTCGAGAATGTTCATATTTGCATGAGCAATGTCTTTTACGGCAATAAGTCCCAGCAGCTTATGCGCATCGTCGAGTACGCACAAGGTAGCAGAGCCCAACTCACCCATAAGGTTCCACGCATCCAGTAGCGACGTGTTGCGCGAGATGCCTGGTTGTTTGGTGATATCTGTATCTTTTATTTGAGGTGCAACCGATGTAATAAGTTCAGGTTCATCAAAACCAAAGTGTTTGAGTACAAACGCCGTTTCACGACTTACGGTTCCTGCACGACGTGCCTGGTATTGAGTGTTACCCGTTTGATTTTTAAGGTATGCATATGCCATTGCAGAACAAATACTATCGGAATCTGGATGCAGATGCCCGATAACGTTCACTTTACGAATAGCTTGTGCCATGTTCATCTCCTTTATGCGAGCGCGTGCAATGTGTGTGCATGAGCTCGATGTAGTGCCTCGTTAATACTTTGATTGTACTTATATCTGTGCATGTCTAGTGCGCTATGGCATATTTGCACAAACTCTCTAGTTACGGTGCTATCTTCTGCGTTTACATGATGCATGTGGCGTTTGCTGGCTGTATGTGCATCGCTGCCTTTTGCCTGCGGTTTCGTGTATGCCTTGTTGTTTCTGTTATATGTACGTGCAGCATCGTATAATACATAAGGTACAGTTCAAGCAAGCAAGTTCAATATAACAGCTTGAGGCGAAGGGATACGAGTATGAACCACATTCTTCTTCTTGCAACAGGCGGCACTATTGCATCGGCGCCGTTTGCCCGCGGGCTTACGCCTACATTGTGCGGTGTTGAACTTGCCGAATATGTTCCTCAGCTTAATGATATTTGTACCTTTGACGTGCAGCAACTTATGAATATCGATTCAACAAATATGCAGCCATGCCACTGGCAACAAATTGCTGCGGCAATTGAACATGCCTATGACGATTATGATGCGTTTGTTATTTTGCATGGCACCGATACTATGGCCTATACAGCAGCTGCCCTTTCGTACCTTATTCAACATAGTTCAAAACCAATCGTGCTCACCGGTTCACAACAGCCCATGACGAGCGCTTTTACCGATGCAAAATTGAACTTGTATCAGGCGGTGTTGTATGCGCTTGATAGCAGAAGCCACGACGTAAGTATTGTGTTTGGATCGCAAGCAATTTGCGGTACGCGCGCATACAAGCAAAAGACGATGAGTTTTAACGCGTTTACCAGCATAAATTACCCTGTGTTAGCCTATATTCGTAACAACAAAATAATTAGAAATACCGACGTGGTGCATGGTGCACCCGTACGCGTACATGCGCAAAAACCGGTGTTTTATCACAGTCTCTGTGAGCGTGTGATGTGTTTAAAACTTGCACCCGGCTTGCAGCCTTCTATTTTTTATCAGCTGCAACGAGATTACGATGCGATAATCCTCGAAACCTTTGGTATTGGCGGCATTCCTAATGCGGCGTCGTGGTCGTTTGCACCTGCATTGCAGGCATGGATAGACGCACACAAAACATTGGTGCTAACTACGCAAGTTGCCGAAGAAGGTCTCGATTTGGCGGTGTATGAGGTAGGGCAGGCATTTGCTCACACACCTGCGGTGCTGCGTGGTTCAGATATGACAACGGAAGCGCTGCTTGCAAAAACGATGTGGGTGCTTGGGCAAACGCACGACCCTGCAAAAGTTCATGAACTTTTTTATACGCCGATAAATCACGATTGCGCCATGCAAGAGTAAGTATCAACCTGCGCTCTCTCACCGCGCGTCTGCGCACGCAGCGGCGCAGAGTCTCATAGTGCACGCACCACACAAAAAAACTTTCAGCTTATATTCAGAACTCACACGTCATATTCATAAAGCTTGGGTTATACCAGTGCGCCAGTAGTTCAATTTGTAGTTGCTATTGTGCATATGTCCAGGTTACGGGCATAGCGAAATAGAACTGTGAAACAGAAGCCCAAAAAATTTCATGAACCTGAAAATTAGCTTAAGCTAACTTTAGCCTACAATGGTGGAGCTTAACAAGGTGATGTGATGTATGAACCTTTTGGCACAGGTATGTAATGCTTTTTTGATTAACCGTATGCTCACAGTTGCAATTTCGTGACACCAAGCATTCAAGCCGTCCATGTGTTAGTATCCGTCTGTTCAAAGGTCATGCATGCGTGCACTACATATTGTTCAAGGGTACGCGTATAGCGTTTCCCAAACTTTTGGAGGTTATGTATGAATAGGTTTAGCGCTCTCGCCGCTTCAGGCCTTTCTATTGCTCTTGCAGCAACAATCGTTGGTTGCAGCTCACAGCAGCCTAAAAAACCAGAGTCTCAGTCGCAGCCAGCTGCAACTCAGTCGCAGCCTGCAGAAACTAAAGAGGAAGTAAAAACTCTTAAGGGCTGGGAAGGTATATGGAACAACTTCGTTAATTACCTCGACGACAAAGAGCTTGATGCTGCATATGCAGAAAAAGCTAAGGCTGACAACAAGAAGCCTGAAGACATTAAGAAAGAACTTAAAGAGCGTCGTAAGGCAGAGTTTGGCGGTCTTGAAATTCATGGTGACACCATTACCTTCCTTGATGGCTTTAAGGACAAGGGCGGCAAAGAGATCACCAAGGCTACCTACAAGTTCAAATCTGCTAAGAAAGTTCAACATGGTGGTAAGGAACTTGAGTGGGATGTCTTTGAAGCTCAAGAAAAAGACGCTAAATATCCTGTGCTTATGTTAATGCCAGTTCACGGTGAGGAAGAGCTTGTTCACTTCCACATGCGTTACGGCAAGAGCCTCGACGAGCTTGAGAAGCAGGATAAATGGTATCCAACATTTGTTAAACCTGAATCCACAATGGATCAGATTGCAGATGAGGTTAAAGAGTAACCAACTCTTGTAAGAAGAAAAAGTCCTCACCTTGCGTGGGGACTTTCTTTATATGCATGTGCCCGGCGTATGTACTACTACGTTGCATGGCTCAAGCGTAAGGTTGTGTGCGGTAGGGCAGTAATATGCGTTTGCGTATTACCACAGCGCATGCATTACATCGTATGTGGAGTATCAAAGTGAGATATTCAAGAAAACAATTTATTCAATTAGCAGTTGAAGGTATCTTGGCTGCTGCTGCAGGTCCATCGCTTGCGGGGTGTGCTGCTCGGCATCACGACAAACCGGTTATTTATACATCATTTTTCCCGGTGTACGATTTGGTAAAACAAGTTGCACAAGACAGTGCCGAAGTTCATTCGTTCATGCCGCCTAATAAAGACCCGCACGTGTGGGAGCCAACGCCGCGTGGATTACGCGACTTGAGTACTGCCGATTTGCTGGTGGTTAATGGTGCCAACATGGAGCACTGGGTCGATCAAGTGCGCGACAATTTACCTAATTTACCTGTGCTTACCTTGTCCGATAGTATCGACCTTATTACCTACCGTGGTGCGGCTGCCATGGGCGAGTTCCAATACATGGCGCGCCTTGGTGTTGGGAGCGGCACGTACGGGTTTGAGTTTGGTCACACGCACCAAGATATTATGCGTGTTGCTTTCTTTAAAGCCGAGGAGAAAAAGCCTCTTGGCGATGTGGTAAAACAGGGTCGTACAATTATGCAGCAGAAAGGTGAGGTTGTTGCGCAACACTCAACCATATCTGTTGAAGATAGCAAGGTATATGCCCTGGAAATGGGGCATGAGAGTGGCTACATTGGCTTTACGCTGCCCGATGATGGTCCATGGGTGCTGCTGAGCGACCGTATTTCGCAAGATTTGCTGAGCTACCGGTTGGTAAAGGGCGAAAACCAGGACGAAATTCCCGTTACGTCGCTGATGGAAGGTAGTTCTTCTGGTCAGGACAAAATTACCTATGACCCGCACTCGTGGATTTCGTTTATTAATGCAAAAGCGTATTGCGCTGCGATTCACGATAAACTATGTGAGCTATTTCCTGCTAATAAAGAGCTGTATCGTGAAGGTAAACTCAATACGGTTGCGCAACTTACCGGTCTTGGTGCCGAATATAAGCAAAAGTTTAAACCGCTTACCCGCCGCGAGTTTGTGGTAACGCATAATGCGTATGCGTACCTGTGCCGCGACCTTAACATTAAACACTTCCCCTTGCAAGGACTTACGTCTACCGAAGCTCCTGCACTTAAAACTGTACGTAAAGCGGTTGATTTTTGTCGTCGACACAACGTAACAACGGTGTTTTACGAGCTTGGCGCTTCGTCTAAAGGCGCTGATACCGTTGCAGGCGAGATTGGTGGCACCGCTGTGCCGTTAGCATCAATGGAGTACGTAAGTACCGATACAGGTGCTGAATATGGCGGTTACATCGGCATTATGAAAGATAATGTTGAGAAAATCTATCAATCGCTTGTGTAATACCGTGAGAGTACCGTATTTGAACTTGCGCAATTGAACTTTTGAACTTGCGCACGTAAATGTGCATGTGTACGTGAACGTCTGTTTGAACTGTGCGCGTAGTAGATACGGTACGTGAACTATAGACCACACGAGACATCGAGGAGATGACATGGTCGCACTAGAGGTTAAAAATCTGCGGTTTGGTTACACCGCAGAGGATGTCTTGCATGACATTTCGTTTTCTGTGCCCGAAGGCGATTTTATTTGTATCACGGGTGAAAACGGTTCGGGTAAATCTACCTTGCTTAAGGTGCTGCTTGGTGAACTTACGCACTATCGTGGAACGGTTGAGCTATTTGGCACACCCGTAAATACCATGCACGACTTTCAGCACATTGGATATGTACCACAAAACACCGTTATGAACAAAGTTGCGTTTCCAACAACCTGTTGTGAACTTGTTGCAAGCAATTTGTACCGCGATTTTGGTTTTGTAAAAATCCCCGGCAAAAAGTATGTACAACAAGCTGCCGCGGCACTGCGCGATATGGGGCTTGAAAAGTATATCAACACGCCATTTAACGAGCTTAGTGGTGGTACGCAGCAGCGTGTTATGATTACGCGCGCTCTTATTCGCAATCCAAAACTGCTTGTATTGGATGAGCCCACAGCGGGCGTTGACCGCGAGAGCAAAATTCGCTTTTTGAACATGCTTGAAGAAGTTACATCTAAACGCACAATTACCGCGTTGCTTGTAAGTCATGAACTTGAACTTGTAACACATCACATTAAGTTCTCAGCAACGTACAGGCTCGATAACGGAAGGATTTCGCATGTTTGATATACTTTCCATTTTCCAATTTGAATTCATGCGCAGGACGCTCCTTGCGGGTCTGTTGCTTGCTATTTCGCTGCCATTAATTGGTATCGTGATGATTAACCGCAAAACGTCAATGGTGTCCGACGCGCTTTCGCACGTATCGCTTACCGGTGTTGGCTTGGGACTCATTATGGGGTTCGACCCCGTTATTGGTGCAATCTTTAGCTGCATCGTTGCCGGATTCTTTATTGAAGTCATTCGCGAAAAAATGCCTCAATTTGGTGATATGTCGGTTGCTGTTATCATGAGCGCCGGCTTAGGTCTTGCCGTATTGCTTGCCGACTTTGCACCTGGTGGTAACACGTTTGAGTCGTATCTGTTTGGTTCAGTTTCTGCTGTTACGGTGATTGATCTTATTGCCATTATCATTGTAAGCGTGCTTGTTATTGGCATAAGCATTATATGTTATTCAGCGCTTATGGACTTAGCTATCGATCTTACGCTCGCACGTTTGGCTGGAGTTCAAGTTCGCCTTATCAACAGCATATTTACCCTGCTTAGCGCTATTGCCATTGCACTTGCATGCAAGGTGGTTGGTGCTCTGTTGGTTGTGTCGCTCATTGCGCTTCCTGTTGCTTGCGCGCTTATCGTGAGCCGCTCTTACCTGCAAACCTGCATCATTGCAGTTATTCTTGGCGTTATATTTACCATGGCTGGACTTATTTTCTCCTACTTTGAAGATGTTCGTCCTGGTGGATCCATTGTTGTAGCGTCGTGCTTGGGCATTGTTCTCTTCCTTATCTACAAGCATTTTCGCGTCCTTAAGGTTAAAAAATAGTATGGTGTCCTGCGTGAGCTGCCCTGCGTGTGGCGCATGGCGCTAAAACACAGTGCGCGTATTGAACCAGTGCATTATACAAAACACCCTCTTTTCATCTGAGAAGAGGGTGTTTCCTGTTTGGTATCTTACGTTTTGAACTTTTGAACTACACACGACACACAACTTGAACGCGACAAACAATTTGAACTTTGTAATAAAGCTCTGTAACGACGCATTATGGCATGTTAACTCTCGTCTGAGGAGCTTTCATCTGCGGCGCTCGTGTGTGGTGTAGTATCACGATTTGTTTTTGAACTTGCATTTGAGCGTGCGTTTGAACGTGGCGCTGCTGCCGTACGCGCGGGTAGGCGCCCTGCTTTGCGCAGTGACTCGCGCAGCATCCATTCAATTTGTCCATTTGCACTACGCATCTCATCTGCTGCCCATGCTTCTATAGCCAGCCATATATCACTCGGGATGCGCAATGGGTATTGTTTTCGTGACGCCATACTACACCTTAGTTTTTATTATTGGTACAGGCTACCAGTATTAATTACCGGCTGTGTCTCAGAATCGCCACAAAGAACAACCATTAAGTTTGAGGCCATCGCAGCTTTCCGCTCATTATCAAATTCTACTATATTACGTTCGTCGAGTTGTTCAAGCGCCATATCCACCATTGACACGGCACCTTCAACAATCTTTTTACGAGCTGAAATAACAGCTTCCGCCTGCTGACGGCGCAGCATTGCTTGTGCAATTTCGGGCGCATAGGCAAGATGCGTAAGACGCGCGTCTTCTACGCATACACCAGCAGGTTCAAATTTGCGCGAAAGTTCTTCTTTGAGTTTGTTTGATACCTCTTCGATATTTGAACGAAGTGTAATAGCCGTATTTGAACTGTCGTCATCTTCCATATGATCGTAGGCGTATAAGCTTGCTACATGGCGCAGTGCAGTTTCGGCTTGCATGCGTACGTATTTTTCGTAATTATCAACATCAAACACTGCTTTTGCTGTGTCTTCAACACGCCATACAATAACGGTTGCAATTTCAATTGGATTACCCATTTTGTCGTTTACTTTAAGCTTGTCGCCGGTAAGCGTACGCGCCCGCACCGAAATTACTGACGTGTTTTTTGCCGCACGTACTTCAGCGAGCGTTGTTGATGTTTCGCCGTTTGTATTCGCAGCGCCAGCAGCTATGTCTTCGCTTGCGTGGCTAAGTACGTTTGCACAAAGAGGATTTACAAAGTGCAGACCGTCGCTGCGAATGGTACCAATGTAGCTACCAAAAAGTACGCACACACGTGCTTGTCCTGGCTGCAGCGAAAAGAGACCGTTGTTAACGAAAATCGTGGCAACAAGTATAACAACGCCAGCTATGAGCATGACAGGACTGCCAAGATGTTCAGTTTGAATAAGTTCAATTATTGCGCACGCAATGCAATAAACGCTTGCCAAATAGCCTATAAGCAACACAGGAAGGATAACCCATCCATTGAGCGATTTTGCCTTAATCTCGTGTGACATGACAACTCCTTTATAGGTATTACTTTCATATCGATATGATATCAGTTTATGCACAACGCGCAAGTACTAATTTTTGGTTCACTGTGTATTATGAACGTGCGCTCATGTATATGTTTGTGTGTTGGTATTCAACAAATGCGCATATGGTGCGCCTATTGTGCGCATATGGTGTCTTATGAGTTAAAAGAGCGTGTCGAGCACTTCGAGCACACCATCATCGTTATTTGATGGAGCTTGCTTGTTAGCAATTTCGGCAACGCCATCCATTGCATTTGCCATTGCATAACCTACCTGGGCATATTTAAGCATTTCGATATCGTTTGCTGCATCGCCAAAGGCTATACAATTGCAGGCGTCATAGCCCCAACGCTTTACCAGCATATCAAGACCGCGCGCCTTATTCACGTGCGCGCATACAATATCAATTGAACCATATCCGCTCATCATGGGTTGAACGTCACGTGGCAGTGTTTCGTCGAGCGTTTGATATATTTCGAGCATGTCTTGCGGCTTCATAACGGCGCAAAACTTGAGGATAACGTCGTCCACATCAAGCAAATTATTAACCACTTCAAGTGAAGGAAAATAGTAGCTAATAAGAGAAATGAGCTCATCGGTTGCTTGGTTTTTTTGAATGTAGGTAGCTTTAAGGCCACATAGCAGCGTAAACATCTTTTTGTTGGAGATAAGTTGGGTATACACCGTTTGAGCAACGGAAGGTTCAATATGTGCCGTATAGATGGTTTTTCCATTATCTACAACATATGAACCATTTTCGGCAACATATGAAATGGTATCGGCATATCCATCAAACGATTGCTTGAGCTGGATATATTGGTTTCCGCTTGCTACAACAAATTTGCAGCCCTTTGCATGCATGCGCTGCAAAATTGAACGAAAACGCGGCTCGTCAAATGTTTTGTCGTCGCGCAAAAATGTGCCGTCCATATCGCTGGCTACTACATAAATTGGTTCAGTTTGAGACATGGTACTCCTTTGATGCACAGTACGTTTGCTGGAATATATGGCGTTTACGGTGTGCTTATACGTTGGTTATGCGGTATGGTGCTGCGTATGTTCAAGATGTATGCATGCTAACACGCGCGGCATAACAATCAGCCGCCTTTCGTAGTATAGCAAACGTATACCAAACGAAAAAGGCGACTGAAGCTGTGTGATGTTCAATGTGTGAACTACAGCGCGCGTTAGGTGCTTTTAGTTGAGTTCAATTTCCTAACACGCGTGTTGCTGCACGTGTACCAACGTGCACACCTGTTCTATTAGGAAAGAAGTTCAAGCATGGCGTCAATATTTTTGCGGCCAAAGTCGATGTGTGCTCCATCATCAATAACAATGCAAGGAACGCTCATCACGTTGTACTTGTTTTTGAGTTCAGGATAATGTGCAATGTCGTATACCTCGGCACGAATACCAGGATTAGCTGCGGCAATGCGCTGTGTTGCCGTAACTGTTTCGGGGCACATCGTGCATGAGAGCGATACAAGGAGCTTAATATCATGCGAAGAAAGTGCAGCTATTTTAGCTTGTTGCTCACGAGATAACGCTTGTCCTGGGCCAGCTACATTGTATATGCCCAGCATAAACGAGGTAAATTCATGCCCTGCAGGCACGCCATGGAATGCAAGTGTTGTTGGTGTTCCATCAGCTTTACACACGCGAACGCAAGGAAGCGCATCTTGAGCTGCGCATTCTTCATTGGTTGCGTGCACAAGCGACAGTTTATCGCTTAAGCCAACAAGTTCAGAAATATAGCCTGTAAGTTCATTTGAAAGATTTGAACTATCTGTGTACAGCTTAAGTACAACCTTGTTTTCCATCCGTTCAAATAGGGGCTTGAGCTGATCAATCATGGTTTCTGTAAAAAGTTCACTTGTGGGGGTAGTGGTATGTTGATTCGCTGTGCCCTGTACCTCGCGCTCCTTTTGCGCACTTGCAACACGCGATGTAGGACGGGGAGGAATAATGCCCGTCTTTTTTTGCATAGCGGCTAAATGACGCTCCATTGCGGTAGATGCGCAGGCAGCATCACCCGTTGCTGTTACTACTTGGCGAAGATTTTTAACACACACATCTCCTGCTGCATAAATGCCGTCCGTCGACGTTTTTTGATACGCGTCGGTAATAATGTTGCCGCGGCTGTCAAGTTCAACAATGTTTTTAACAAGTTCAGTTTCTGGTGCGTATCCTGCCAGCACGAATACACCAAAGGTGTCGCCTTCATCAGCCGTGTAACGGGTAAGCTCGCCTGTTTTATTGTTTTTGGTAACCAGTACACGCGGCGTGGTGTCGCCTTCGAGTTTTTGAACTTCGGTATGCGTATGAATGGTAATTTTATCGTTGTGACGTGCAGCTTCACTTGAAGCAGGTGCGCAGGTAAAATCGTCTTCGCGTATAAGAATGTGCACGTGTTTTGCATATTTTGTTAAAAACACGCTCTCTTCTGCAGCGGCATAGCCTCCGCCGACAACGAAGATATCTTTGCCGGTGAAAAATTCACCGTCGCAGGTAGCGCAGTATGCCACGCCGTGACCCTGGAACTTTTTTTCTCCTGGGAAACCAAGTTGACGAGGCGCTGAGCCTATGGCAAGCAAAATGCCAAAGCATTTAAAATCGCCTTTTGACGTGTGAACAACTTTGATGTCACCATCTGCTTCAATGTTAGTTACTTGTGCAAGCATGAGTTCAGCGCCAAAGCTTTCTGCCTGTTTGCGCATGGTTTCGGTAAGTTCGCGCCCGCTTACTCGCTCAACACCAGGGTAGTTAACCACTTCGTTAGTAATGGTAATGCGCCCACCAAATTCTTTTTTCTCAAGAATAAGCACACGATATCGTGCCCGTGCAAGATATATGCCCGCCGTAAGACCTGCAGGACCTCCGCCAACAACGATGGCGTCATACATGGTGGAGTCATCAGTGATATGTGGTTGTGTTAGTTGTTCTGTCATAAGGCGTCCTTTCATTAAAGCTGGTAGAGTTCAGTGGTGCAAAAGAGTTCACGCATGCACGCACAAGTTCAAACGTGTGAAAAAAGTTCAATTTTGGTCGAGCAAGTTCAAGTTCTAGTTCAGAAATTCAAATTCAGAAGTTCAAATACGGATTCCAACGTTCACAAGGTTGTGCGCATGTATGGTTAACAACCATATTGTTTAACAAACGCATGCATACAACAAGGCCCGGTGTATAACCGAGCCTGTTTTCGTTACGTACTATGCATATTCCCTGGTTGCGTATAGTATTACACCTTTACGCAAAAGGAACGTGCATGTACCTGCTTTTGTTAGAGCTGACCTACCAAATCAAGGCTTGGCTTTAAGGTTTCTTCACCTGGCTGCCATTTAGCAGGGCACACCTGATCGCCATGAGCGCGTACAAATTGCGCGGCTTCAAGCAAGCGCAAGAGTTCTTTTGCTTCGCGACCAATGCTACCAGATGTTACCTCGTATACCTGGATTTTACCATCTGGGTCAACAATAAATGCGCCGCGCTCAGCCAAACCAGACTCTTCAATAAGAACATCGAAATCGCGGGCAAGTACGTGCGCAGGGTCGGCAAGCATCGGATATTGAACTTTAGCAACACGCTCGGAGCTGTCGTGCCATGCTTTGTGAACAAAGTGCGAGTCGCAGGATACTGCATAAATTTCGCAGTTGTGCTTCTTAAAGTTGTCGTACTCTTCAGCAAGTTCTTCGAGCTCAGTGGGGCATACGAATGAAAAGTCGGCAGGGTAGAAGAAGAACAGCGACCATTTTTCATTACCGTTTACGTCGGTGCCAATAACGTCTTGTTTTGTTACCACTGAAAATGAATCATGTTGATACGATTGAACTGAAAATTCACCAATTTCTTTTCCGATGAGCGACATTGATCCTCCTATACGTTCAGTTTTGATATGTCGTACAACGAAACACATGAGCGGGTTTACTCATGCAATTCCATCATGCTTTGAGTGTACCCGCCCGTCTTGGTTCTATACGAAGAGCCGTAAATCTGTTTGGTTTGTGAACATCATATATAAACTCCGCGTTTACCTGCAGGTTTAATTGTCTGCATGTGTATTACGGCGATATATGAACTGCTGTTCATATAAGATAAAGACGTGTCACGTGACATATGGAGAGGGCTTTTGTATCGCTCGCGCAGTAGCTTTGCGCAGCGGATGCATGCCGCTTATCTATATGCAATGTATGTGCACATGTCCTTTTATACCTGGGGAGGCGGCCATGGCATCTACTATCAGCAAATATTATGCGTTTATCGAAACAGCAAAGCGCGGGAGCTTTACGAAGGCGGCAAAAAGCCTGTCGTACTCGCAATCTGCTGTAAGCCGTATGGTTATGGCGCTCGAATCGCAGTGGAACGTAACGCTATTCGAGCGCGGTAAGGATACGGTAACTCTTACCAGTCAGGGAAAAGAGCTTTTGCCCATTGTTGAACAAATTTGCCAGGGCAACAATCATTTGCTGTTAAAGCTCAAACAGCAGGGGATGGATCCGTTATCTTCGGCCGAACGCACCATTATTCGTATTGCTGCTCCATCAAGTATTATTACGGCGTATTTTCCCAGTTTGCTCGAAAATTTATATAAAGACTACCCCAACGTAAATCTCCAAATCTACCAGGGCACATATGCCGAAATTGAACGCCTTGTTGTTGAAAAAAAGGTTGATATGGGCATCATGCCGGTGGCGTGTTCGCTTGCCGGTATTGTTTCTATCCCGTTTGAACACGACGAGCTTGTGGTGGTAAGTTCCCTCGACCATCGGTTTGCCTACATGGAAAATATCGATATTAACGAATTTATCAACGAGTCGTTTATTGCCGATAAGGAATGTGCGCCGCTGCTCCAGTCGCAGCTTAAAAATTTGCGCATTACGTTTAATACCAGCGATGTAAGTGCCATTTTAGCCTTGGTGCAGCGCAATTTAGGTGTTTCGCTTTTGCCTGAGCTTGCCGTGCGTCAATCTCCTCATCAGGTTGCAATTCGCCACTTAAAAGATAGAGCATACCGAAGCATTCACGTGGTATATCGCTCAGATACTGCACTTTCGCTGCCTGCAGAATGCATGCTGAGCTATATGAAACATGGTCTTAGCATGTAAGCTGCTCGATACTTGCTACAATATATATTGTGCAAGAGCTCATTAGGTATACTTATGTCTACGTGTTGTAATTGCACAAATGGTGTGGTAATGCGTACTGGTATGTGCATGGTTGTGCACGTATAAGCAGTGTACAAGGAAAATGAGACATCATGGCAAGCAAAGTTCAAGTTCAATCTTCCGATGCGCGTGCGCTTTTTGATGGCACATGTACGGGTATTGGTGTTGATATGTTTGAAATTGCGCGCATGAAGCATGCTCTAGCTGCGCATCCACGCCTTGCACAGCGGGTGTTTACTGCCGAAGAAATTCTCTACGCAACAGGAAAAGCTCGTCCCGAGGAACATTTTGCTGCGTTTTTTGCAGCGCGCGAAGCAGTGCTCAAAGCGATTGGTACCGGCTTTAGCGATGGAATTGGGTTTAAGGATGTAAGTGTTTCTCATGATGCGTACGGAAAGCCCATTGTTGTTCTTTGTGGTAGGGCAAAGGTTCACGTTGATGAAAAACATATTATTGCAATTGAACTTTCCCTGTCACACACACATACAACTGCAGTAGCAAATGCACTTGCGCTTGTGCATACTGATGTACCTCAAAAATTTTCGCAAGAAGATGTGCAAGAGCAGCTACGCGTGTCATTTCGTGATGCGCGTTCAATTGTAACGCAGCTTAACACATCTATGCATACATATCTTGATAGCAGTACAGATACTGATAGCAGCACAGATACTGCTATTGGGCTGTAATACGCGTCATGCGCGTATGCCATATGAGGAGTTTATATGCAACCAGTTCTTAATGTAGAAGATATAAAAAAAGTTGAACACAGTCTTGCCAATGTTGGTGTAAGTATTTCTGAACTTATGCACCGTGCCGGTGTTGCCGCTGCGCGCGAAGTGCTGCAGCTCGGATCTATCCATCATGCCTGTGTCCTCTGTGGTTTTGGTAACAACGCAGGTGACGGGTGGGTTGCTGCTGAATATCTTGTCTCAAAAGGCGTTGACGTTACCGTTGTAACGCCGGTAGGCCAAGATGAACTTCAAGGTGATTTGCTACGTGTGTGTGCTAAATCGGCCGAAGCTCATGGCGTAACGGTGTATGTTGCTCCACCAAAAGATGAACTTGAACAATTGCTGTGTCAGCAGGATGTTATCATCGATGCTATATTTGGCACAGGTTTTCACGGAAGGGTTCGCGAACCGTTTTCGCTATGGATTGAATGCATTAATGCATCTTCCGCTGTTGTAGTTTCTATTGACGTGCCAAGTGGTTTATCTGCGCAAACGGGACATACCGAAGGTGCGTGTGTTCGCGCGCGGCTTACCGTTACTATGCTTGCATTAAAGCCCGGGCTTATTGCCGACGAAGGTCGTGACGTATGTGGTGCTATTGTTGTAGCGCCGCTTGCCGAGCAAACAGAATATTTAGTTCAAGAGGCCGATCCGGTGGCTTGGCGCTGCGACATTGAAGATTATGACGGTGTATATCCCGAGCTATCAAGCGCGTGTAATAAATTTACCCGTGGTAGTGTTCTTGTTGTGGGCGGATCGGCACGCTACCCTGGAGCCTGCGTTCTTGCTGCCCGAGCTGCTGCGCGCAGTGGTGCTGGTTATGTAACGCTTGCGGTTCCACACTGTATAGCTGGACTTGTTCAATCTCAGGTATGCGATATTCCTGTGCTAGGGCTGCCTTCGGGTGATGATGGTATGTTTGATGCGCCCGCTACACAGCTCATCTCATCGCTTGCTAAAAAAGCATCGTGTGTCCTGGTAGGACCAGGTATGCGCGTAAATGCACATACAATAGCAATCGTTGCGAGCTTGCTTGAAAGTGCTGTGCCGCTTGTTGTTGATGCCGATGGCCTTAATTGCATTGCGCGGCTTACCGATAATGCACTTCATCGGTTCCCCGAGCTTATTCGTCGCAATCAGCCGCTTATTTTAACGCCGCACCAAAAAGAACTGGCACGACTTACGGGCAGTGATGAGGCCTGTTCAACGCTGAGCGCAACACTGGATGCTGCACGTAAAATTGTTTGGACTGATGGCGGAAGTGAACTTGTTGTTATGGCTAAATCATCGGCAACAGCGTGCGTAAGTGCCGATGTTGCATTGTTGCCAAAACCCGGCCCTGCTGCGCTTGCAACAGCCGGATCGGGTGATGTGCTTGCTGGCATTATCACCTCGCTTTTGTCTCAGGCGCCTATTGCATTCGACGATTTGGTGCGCGTGTGCGCGCTTGCTTGCGAAATTCATGGTAAAGCTGCACAACTATCTCAGCGGCGCTATGGTATGCGCGGTATTATGGCTCACGATTTAATAGATGAGATTGGTCTTGCAGCTCAAAGTTTTTATCAGGAGCATGAATGCGACGGGATGGCTGCGGGAAGCGCTGTCGTCAACGACGAGGCAAAAGTAAACAATTAAGGCATAACGACGCAGGTCACAATGCCGAAAGGAAGCCACATGCAGGATATATCCTCGCTCAAACGCAACGCTTGGATGGAAGTAAACCTCGCTGCAATACGACATAATGTACGCACGATAAAGTCGCTCATGGCGCCTACGTGCAAGCTTATGGCCATTGTTAAGGCTGATGCGTATGGTCATGGTGCCGGCGTGTGTGCGCGTGCGATGGCTTCTGCAGGTGCACAACAATTTGGTGTAGCTACAGTTCAAGAAGCACTTGAACTTCGGCAGTCGGGTATTGCTCAACCTATTGTGCTACTGAGTGAACCTCCTGTTGAAACCATCGATTTACTGCTTGAAAACGACATTATGCCGGGTGTTACAAGTTCAGAATTTGTTCTTGCATATGGTGAGCGCGCAATTGCCCACGATATGGTGGGAAAATACCACCTTGCGCTTGATACGGGCATGACGCGTATTGGTATTCCGGCAGAAGATGCAGTTGAATTTCGTCGTTTGGTAGATTTTCATCGTGGCATTGTTTGCGCTGGTACATACACGCATTTTGCAACGTCAGACACTATTGGCGATTGGGATTTTCGCCGGCAAGTTCAACGTTTTACCGACGCTATTCGCGCCTTGCACGAAGCAAAGCTCTATCCTGGTATTGTTCATTGTGACAACACCGCAGCTACGATGCTATATCCTGATATTCAGTTTGATATGTGCCGCGTTGGTATTGCGTTATATGGTATTCATCCAGCAGAAAGTACCGTTGAACTTGCTGAACTTGAACCTGCTATGAGCATCCGCGCCCGGATTACGCGCGTTGCTAATCCGCGCATTGGTGACGGCGTAAGCTACGGGATGACATATCGGGTAAATACGCCCTATACGCAAATCGCTACAATTCCAATTGGATATGCCGATGGTCTATCGCGCAGTTTATCGGGTGAAATGGACGTTCTGGTTCATGGTAGGCGCGCACGTCAAGTGGGTCGTATTTGTATGGATCAGTGCATGTTCGCCTATCCGTTGCGTTCAATGACTTCTTCCACCATGGCGCCTGAGCTTGCGGTAGGCGACGTTGTTACCATTATGGGTTCAGATGAGGACGAATATATTTCTGCAGATGAGATTGGTCAACTTCGTCATACAATAGCATACGAAGTTCTGTGTAATTTTTCCGCTCGCTTAGAGCGTATATATGTTTCGTAACTAATGGCGCGCATGGCATGAGCGGCAAGGTTTGTGCCATTACGCAGCAGTGATATGGAGGCGTTTAATGAGTGCAGCTGATATGCATGCTGGCGCAGATGACGCGCAGTATGAAGCGCTTACGTTTAGCTCGGCTTCTACACAAGAAACCATCAACCTTGGCAGCATATTTGGGGGCTGTTTAACAGCAGGCGATATTGTGGTTCTTACCGGCGATTTAGGTGCAGGTAAAACCCAATTCACCAAAGGCATCGCCCAAGGTATGCATATCCAGGACGATGTTACAAGCCCCACCTTTACCATTGAGATGGTATATGAAGGTGGCGATATGCCCCTGTACCACTTTGATTTATACCGTCTATCCGATCCATTGCAGCTCGAAGACACCGGGCTTTACGACGTGCTTGATAGTGATGGTCCGTGCATTATTGAGTGGGGCGAGCAGTTTAGTGATGAAATTGGTTCAAATAGAGTTGATGTAACAATTACGCGTAATGAAGTGGATGCTACCACTCAAGATGAACCTGAGCGTACGCTAGTGTTTACGGCGCACTCACCGCGTTCAAACGAGCTGTTGCGTCGCTTTAAGCAAGCGTGCGATGCACGTCATGATGCTGCAGCTGCAAGTGCGCCATGTGCAACGCGCATTGAGGAGCATCTCACACATGTGTTGGCGTTTGACACATCGTCGGATATGCTTGCGTGTGCAGCAGCAACGCTGAGTATGTCTGTATCTCAAAATCATGAACAGCAGCCAGCGTCATATGCAACTTCTGAACTTACGCAGGTAGTTTCTCACGACCATATGTGCCGCAGAAAAGCAAATGTTGAACTTGTAACCACGAGTTTAACTTGTTTGGATGAAGCACACTGTGCCACTGGCGACCTTTCGTGCATTGTTGTTGGTAGAGGCCCTGGTTCATTTACGGGTGTGCGTATTGGTATTGCAACTGCAAAAGGTATGGCGTGCGGTGGTACCATTCCGCTGTATGGCGTGTCAACGCTCGACGCTGTTGCCTGGCACATGTGGGATGCGGGTATTCGCGGGTGCGTGTGCGTTGTTGCCGATGCTATGCGTCATGAAATTTATCCCGGTATTTATACGCTTTCTGACAGCGGAGTTCAACGGCAATTTGCTATCGAAACTGTTCATAAAGTTCAAGATGTTATCGATGCACTGGTTGCTCACAAAGATAAAGATACGATGCTTTTTTCGGGCGACGCGCTTGTTAAGTATCGTGAACAATTTGAACAAGCTGGTCTTTGTTCAATTGCGCCTGAGGAGCTGTGGCATCCAACGGGCATAGGTCTTATTCGTGCTTATTTGCATGATGTTGACGCTGGCAGTGTTCAATCAGGCGATCCTGCGCTGGCACTTCCTATTTACACGCGTCTTTCAGATGCCGAAGAACATGAGCGCTTGCGTCTTGGTATGAAAGAAAGTTCAAGTATTCTTACAACGGGCGTGCATGATGAACTTGCCGGTTTGCATTTGCAACTTCGTCCTATGTCGATTAACGATATTGAACAAGTTGCCGCCCTTGAACAAGACGTGTATGCAAATTCGTCGCATACACCCTGGAATAAGCAGCAATTTTATGATGAACTTACACAGCAGGGAAGAACCTGGTGGGTTGCTCACGATGAAGCTTCGATTATCGGTTTTGCCGGTGGCGTTATGGCAGGAAGCGAAATTCAGCTGTACGACATATGTGTTAAACAGGATCGTCGCCATGAACACATTGCTTCGCGTTTGTTTGAACGCATTGCCTATGACGGGCAAATGTATGGTGCCAAAACACTCACGCTCGAAGTTGATACGCATAACACTGCAGCTCAAGCCCTATATAGTGCTATGGGTGCTGTGCGTGTTGCAACGCGGCCTCACTACTACGCAAACGGTTCTGATGCCGATATTCTTTCGGTTCAATTACCGCTCAAACATAGCTGTGAGGATAACTCAAGTCATCACCAACAACCTGCAGAAACTGCACAGCCGGCAGCGTCAATTCGTCCGTGGCCACCTGTGTGCGCGCCTCATACGCCACAAGAGCGCGAGCGTCTTGCTGCTGCGGGCGATTTAATTCTTGCTATTGAGTCGTCATGTGACGAAACAGGTTTGGCAATTATCGATTCGCACGGTGAAGTTATTGCGCATGCGGTGGCAACCTCGCTCGATTTCCATGCTCGGTTTGGTGGCGTTGTTCCCGAAATTGCATCACGTAAGCATGTTGAAGCAATTGTTGGCGTGTACGAAGAAGTTATGCAGCAAGCAGCAGCGCACCTAAACTGCGCGGCGCTCTATCCCACCGATCTTTCTGCTGTTGGCGTTACCGCAGGTCCTGGCCTCGTTGGTGCACTTGTGGTGGGGATTGCCTTTGCGAAGGGCTTATGTGCAACGGCGCATCTTGCCGTTATTGCAGTTAATCACCTTGAAGGGCATATGCTTGCAAACCTTTACGAAACAAACGACTTAAAACCGCCTTTTATCGCGTCGCTTGTTTCGGGCGGGAACACCCTGCTTGTGCACGTAAAAGCGTGGGGTCACTACGAAATTTTAGGTGCAACTATCGATGATGCGGTGGGCGAAGCGTTTGATAAAGTTTCAAAAGCGCTTGGTCTGGGATACCCGGGAGGTCCTATCATCTCTAAACTTGCTGCTAAGGGCAACAAACATGCAATTTCGTTCCCGCGTGCCATGATGTACTCGCACGACTATCGCTTCTCGTTATCAGGCTTAAAAACTGCTGTGATTACGTATATTGAACGTGAGAACAAGGCTGGTCGCCCCATTAATCTGCCCGATTTAGCAGCGTCATTTGAACAAGCAATTATCGATGTTCAAGTTTCGAAAGCCTTATGCGCGCTTGAAGAAACGGGTGCACGAGAGTTTTGCGTGGGCGGTGGCGTTGCGGCAAATACCGAGCTTCGCAACGCATACATCGAAGAATTTACTAAGCGCGGCATTCGCGTTACCGTGCCGCCCATGGTGGTGTGTGGCGATAATGGCGCAATGATTGCATTAGTGGCTTTGCGCAATTGGCGTGCGGGTATTCTTTCAGACTTTACGCTTGATGCAAATCCAAATTCAAAATTTGGCGACTGGTCGTGTGCAGCCGAGCCCGTCGTGAGCCCCAATTGGCCGCCTAAGCGCTTCCCTCATGGTGCGCACGCATAAGTGCAGGTAGTTACTAACAAAGGGTGGTTATGAAAGACGGATTTATTACCGTGTCGCCGCGCAGCCCACATATTGAGCCGTGCGATGTAACAGCAAATATCGACGCCATTATTGCCGATGTTACGCAAGCATATGAGTATGACAGCGCGCGTATTATTGTGCTTCCCGAATTATGCGTAAGCGGATATTCTTGCGGCGATATGTTCTTGCAAGCCGCCCTTCTTAGGAGCTGTGAGCAAGCGCTGCAACACTTCCTTGAGCAAACTGCGCATATTGATGCACTTATTGCACTGGGTTGTCCCGTTTCATATCACTCAAAACTATATAATTGTGCCATTGTTGCGCATAAAGGTTCAATTCTTGGTATTGTTCCCAAGCGTGCGATTCCTACCTATGACGAATTTTATGAGCTTCGTCATTTTTCGCGCGGGTTTGATACGCCTGTTTATATTAATTTTGCAGGTAAAACCCATATTCCGTTTGGTATCCGTCAGATTTTTAGCTGCACGTCTATGCCTTTGTTGCGTGTTGCTGTTGAGATTTGCGAGGACGTATGGGTTGCAAATCCGCCCTCATCCGATCATGTGCGCGCAGGTGCAACGCTTATCTTGAACTTAAGTGCAACGCCTGCCCAAGTAAATAAATCACGCTATCGTCGCAGCCTTATTGCGCAGCAAAGTGCGCGTTGTATCTGCGGGTATGTGTATGCGTGCGCGCCGTGGAGTGAATCTACGCAGGATGTTGTGTTTTCCGCACACAACATGGTTGCAGAAAATGGCACCATTCTTGCCGAAAGTTCAGGTTTTAGCGAAACACCTATTTTCACGCAAATCGATCTTACCTCACTTGACGTGCAGCGTCGCAGAACATCTACCTTTGAGGTATTCGATCCGAACATGCCAAGCGCTCCTCAGTATTCCTATCAGCAATTTGAACTTGAACTTGAACCTTGTCACCTTACACGTTATATCGACCCGCATCCGTTTGTTCCACATGACCCTTCTGAGCGCGCACATCGCTGCGAAGAAATTTTGTCTATTCAGGCACATGGTTTGGCAAAGCGTATGCTTCATACGCACTCACAAACGCTGGTATTGGGGCTTTCTGGTGGTCTTGATTCCACGCTTGCGCTGCTTGTGTGCGTGCGTGCCTGTGCCTGTATTGATTTGAGTCCGTCGGCAATAATTGCTGTTACTATGCCCGGTTTTGGCACCACGCAGCGTACGCACGGTAATGCTGCTGTGCTTGCCGATGCGCTTGGTGCAACCTTACGCGAAATTTCCATCGTTGCTGCTGTACGCCAACATTTTGCCGATATTGGCCACAGCGAAGAAGATAAGGATGTAACCTACGAAAACGCGCAGGCGCGCGAGCGCACTCAAATTCTTATGGATATTGCGAATCAGGAATCGGGTTTGGTTGTTGGTACGGGCGATTTAAGCGAATTTGCGCTGGGGTGGGCTACCTATAATGCCGATCACATGTCGATGTACGCCGTTAATGTTGGTGTGCCAAAAACGCTGGTACGCTACGTGGTTCAATATGAGGCGGATAGGGCAGCGTCAGGTTCAGACACCAATGGTGTATATGATGTGCTGCTTGATATTCTTGATACGCCGGTGTCGCCCGAGCTCTTGCCTGCGCAAAGTGATGGCACCATTGCGCAAAAAACTGAAGATTTAGTAGGTCCATATGAGCTGCACGACTTCTTTTTGTATTACGTGCTGCGTAAAGCTGCTGCGCCTCACGTCATTTATCGACTTGCGCGGCATGCGTTTGAAGGAAACTACGATGATGCAACCATTTTGATGTGGCTTCGAACGTTTTATCGGCGCTTTTTTAGCCAGCAATTTAAGCGTAGTTGTATGTGTGATGGTCCTAAAGTGGGTACGGTTGCCCTGTCGCCTCGCGGTGATTTGCGCATGCCGTCAGATGCACATGTTCAACTTTGGCTTGCTGATCTTGAACATCTCACGTCATAAACCCGTGCGGTCATAAACCCGTGCGGCACGTTTCTATTTATTGTGCCTAGGTTTTCGTTTAGCTCCCTGTTGTAATGCGCGTATCTGGTGTTTACCTCGTACGCGCAGGACGTTCAAATAAAGTTCAAGTTTAGTTCAAATTAAGTTTAATGTTTATTTTCCCTGGTGGATAAGGGTAAAACGTAGGAGCACAGGGTTGTGATCGCTCGATGCAAATTCGGTATCGATGTTTGTTGCGTGTGCATCTATGTTGTCCGAAACCATAAAGCCATCAACAGTTGTTGTGTACGTAACACCTTTTTGATAAGGGATGTCATCACCACGGCAGGTAGGCGTGTCGCTTAGGTTGTCGGGCGTAACGTAGCGAAAACCTTCTGCGAGATCGCTGTCGTTAAGCTCTGCTACCCATGATGGAATTTGTTGCTGAGACGGATACGCAGAAATTGAACCTCCCAGCGCATGATTCCAGTCGCCACCTGCTATAACGTAATTACCCTTCGCACGTTCTTCGGTAAGGAAATTGTTCAATACGTTGAGCTGTTTTGCACGGTACTCACCGTTTGCGTCGTATGCCGACATATGCGAATTAATCATAACCAGTTCATGATTGTCGGGCGTGCGATAGCGAGTTACCTGAAAACAACGATCGAGATCGAAGAATTTATCAGGGAACTTGGTAGAAACGGGATAGCTATAACGAGTTGCATTGGTGATGTCAATTGCCGACATGGAAAGCAAGCCCGACTGCACGGCGCCATGCATATCGTGCAAAGGATAGATAAGAAATCCTGAGTGAAAATTGGATGCAAAGGTTGAATTGTAGCTGCTAAACATCTTTTTTGCTTCTTCAACCTGATTTACCTGATAGCTACGGTCGGATTGTACGTCAATTTCTTGGAAGAGCAAAAAATCGGGCGTCTTGCCATTGTTTGCCGTGCGGATAGTTTCAAGTGATGTGTTTGTTGCATCGATAACTGCCTGCTTACTGCGGGCTTTACCATAGGTACCTTGGGTTTGCGTACCGTCGTTCATTGCACCTTTGTCCATAAAGAATGTGTACGAAGGCGTGTAGGCACCAAATCCCACGTTATACGTGGTAGCGGTATAGGTTGTGTTCCACTCAACTTGTTTGGGCTGCGCTGTAGTATCGCCACTTGTTGGGTCGTCGATTTTGCAAATGTAAGGATCGACGATACGTTTGTAGTAGCTCTCAAGGTATGCAGCATAGCCAGTAAATGCAATACCACATACTACACAGGCAGCTACGATACATTTAAGAATAGTGATAAGCACCGAAAACTTGTGTTTTTGAACTTTTCTGTGAGCGCGTCTTTCTTTCCGTGCTTGCGCCCGTGTGTGGTCGGTGAGGTTTACAAAGGGAATTCGATTAAGTGTTTGCAGCGTAGACGTGCTTTTTGATATGGGATCATCTGCAGCGTGTTTGTGATAAGCTGCGCGCATAGTATCATGGGGCTCGTCTTGAACTTCAGCGGGTGTGTCATTCTGTGGTGCATTTTGAGTCTGTGAATCGTTGTCGCTTGTGTGAGGAGTGTCCGCTTCGCACATATCTGGAGTTGCATCAGCTTGAGTATCAGCCGGCTCATCAACCTGCGCATCTGTAGTGCGCACGTTGGCCGTAATATCCGCTGGGGCTTCATGAGTAGGTTGCGTTGTTGCTGCTTTTTGCTCGTCCATATCGGCTCCTCGTACTTGCCAATACTCCTGTTATATGGCGCAGTGTTTGGGTATACACACCATGTGTTGTTATACCTAGGAGTATTATAGTTGATTAGGTGAAATATGCATAACCCGATATAGCGCAGAGGGCTTCGGGCGTATCGCGGGTTCACAACGGGTAAAGAGAAGGGGGAGCGTATGTATAACGTACGTAAGGTGCTTGATGGTGTTTGGTGGACGGGTGCGCAAGATAGGCGTCTTGCACTTTTTGAAAATACCTATGAAGTACCAGCAGGTATGTCATATAACAATTACGTTATTGTTGATGAAAAAACCTGTTTAATGGACGGTATTGACGCTGCAGTTGAACAACAATTTCACGAAAATTTGGCACACGTGCTTGCGGGGCGTCCGCTCGATTATATGGTGGTCGATCATATGGAACCCGATCACTGTGCGGCAATTCCTGCGCTCGTTGAAAAATATCCAGCTATGAAAATTGTTGCCACAGCAAAGGCATTTCGCATGATGGAGCAGTTTTACGATTTTGATGTTGATAGCAGGAAAATTGTTGTTAAAGAGGGCGATACCCTGTGTTTAGGTGAACATACGCTGCAGTTTATTATGGCGCCGATGGTTCACTGGCCGGAAGTAATGGTGAGCTACGAAACCACGTCTAAGATTTTGTTTGCTGCCGATGCCTTTGGAGCCTACGGTGCACTTTCGGGTGGTATTTTTGCTGATGAAGTTGAATGGGAGCGCGATTGGCCAGATGAAACCCGTCGCTATTACACCAATATTGTGGGCAAGTATGGTCCGCAAACAAATGCGCTCTTAAAGAAAGCAGGAAAGCTCGAGATTAACTACATTTGTCCACTTCATGGGGTAATTTGGCGAAAAGATTTCCACCTCATTTTGGATCGTTATAAGAAATGGGCAACGTATACTCCCGAAATTAACTCGGTTGCTATTTTTTATGGTTCGGTGTATAGCGGAACCGAAAATGCTGCCGACATTCTATCCGTTAAATTGGCAGAACTTGGCGTGCGCAATGTTCGCGTGTTCGACGTGTCGAAAACAAGCTTGTCAGAAATGTTGTCGCGTGCATTTGAATACTCTACCTGGGTGTTTGCGGCTGCTACCTATAATATGGGCATATTTGACCGTATGCAGTTCTTACTACACGACATTCATAGTCACAATTTGCGCAACCGTTGGGTTGGTCTTATCGAGAACGGTACCTGGGGTCCGCTTGCAAATTCGCTCATGAAAAAGGAGCTTGATGGCCTTAAGGACATTACCTACCTTGAGCCGGAAATTACCATTCATTCGGGTGTAAAAGAGGACACGGTTCAGCAGCTTGATACACTTGCTCACGCGTTAGCACAAGCGGTGCGTGATAATCCATTCTTTGAGCCAGACCCCCATACGGTGCATAACGACCCTTGCGATGATGTGTCGTGCAAGCTTCATTAAGGTTACATTGAACTTTTCTTGCAGTAAACGTGCATCATGCATAAAATCTGCACGGAAATTGAACTTTATGACCATCTTTTACACATAATCTGCAAAAAAAGTTGAACTTTTATCATCGTTTAGGGCGCCACACGTGCAGTAAACTTGCATCAAACTCGCACGGAATCGATGGATAAAAACAGCAGGTAAACGTGTGTTTTTTGCGATTTTTACTACGGTTCATACACCGTGCGTGATATTTAAAATTGAACTCTTTATACTGAACCCAAGGCTAGATGAACCTTGGGTTCGTTGTTATTTTGAACTTTTAATTGAACTTGGCGTAAAATGAACTTACCACAAAATTGAACTCAACGAAAAATTGAACTTGAGGGAAATTGAACCTTATGCAGTATTGGTAGCGATGTTGGGTAACCAACAGAAATGAGGCGCTATGAAACAAACATTTGCCAAACAGCTTAGGGATGCTATGCGTCGCATGAATTATCGACAAGTTGACGTTATAGATATGGCTGCAGAACGTGGTATTAAGCTGGGAAAAAGCAAACTAAGTCAGTATATGAATGGGAAAAGCCAGCCGCGGCGTCAAACGTATGACGTGCTGTGCGACATGCTGGGACTATCTGATAGTGACACAGATACATCGTGTGATGTGCACGCATCTATGCGGCATGATGAATCTGCCATCCATGATAAAGAGGATATGGCAGCTGTGAGCACACCCGATCGTGTGGACATGCCTCATGGTGAAAAGGTATCTGCAGCACAAGACGAAGTTCAGGATGATGGTGTTATGGATGAAAGTTCCAGTCACGTAGCGCAGCAGCATTCTTGTGCATCTGAACCTGCAGACACATCTGGTGTAGCGAGCATTGGTGGATCGGACAGTAATGTGAAAGACAGCACTTCTTGCGCGCCATCGTTTGCGCGTTCTTCTCGTGTGTTTACTAAATCAACGAAGCTCAATGATGTTTTGTACGATGTGCGCGGTCCTGTTGTTGATGAAGCGTATCGCATGGAAGCGCAAGGAAATCACGTGTACAAATTGAACATTGGTAACCCTGCTCCTTTTGGTTTTCGTGCTCCTGACGAGGTTATCTTTGATATGCAACAGCAGCTTAAAGAATGTGAAGGCTATTCAGATAGTCGAGGTCTTTTTGCTGCACGCAAGGCAATCATGCAATACGATCAGCTCCGGGGCATTCCAAATGTTCAAATGGAAGACATTTACACGGGTAACGGCGTATCTGAACTTATTAACTTATGCATGCAAGCACTCCTTGATGCGGGAGATGAGATACTTATCCCAAGCCCCGATTACCCATTATGGACAGCGTGTGCAACGCTTGCAGGCGGCACTGCGGTGCACTATCTGTGTGATGAGCAGCAAGATTGGTTCCCTGATATTGCCGATATCCGCTCAAAGATTACCCCGCGTACCAAAGCAATTGTTATCATCAACCCAAACAATCCAACGGGCGCGGTGTACAGCAAAGAGTTACTTGAACAAATTGTTCAAATTGCGCGTGAGTTCAATTTGATTATCTTTTCGGACGAAATTTACGACCGGTTAGTGATGGATGGCAAAACGCATACGTCCATTGCATCGCTTGCTCCCGACGTATTTTGCGTAACGTTTAGCGGTCTTTCAAAGTCGCATATGATTGCTGGTTTTCGTATTGGCTGGATGAGTTTATCGGGCGATAAAAACCGTGCGCAAGATTATATGATGGGCATTAATATGCTCTCCAACATGCGCTTATGCTCCAATGTGCCAGCACAATCAATTGTGCAAACGGCGCTGGGCGGCTACCAAAGTGTTGAGAAGTATTTGGTGCCGAAAGGGCGTGTTTTTGAACAGCGCGAATTTTGCTATAACGCTCTACAGCAGATAGAAGGCGTATCGGTGGTAAAGCCGCATGCGGCATTCTATATGTTTGTCAAACTCGATCCTGCGTGGTTCAACATTAGTGACGACGAAAAATTTGCCCTCGATTTGCTGCGTCAACAAAAGGTGCTTATTGTGCATGGTAAGGGCTTTAACTGGCAAACACCGGGATACTTCCGCATTGTGTATCTGCCGCGTTTACAAACGCTCCAAACAGCAATGGATAAACTCACAACATTTTTATCGTATTATCACCAGTAACGCGCACGTCGGTGAACGTTGAGTCTACTGTACGTGCAGATTTACCTGCACGTACAGTAGATCGTGCGCTGCGTTGGCAGCTTAGTTGCATGCATCAACAAATGATTGAATAAGTTCAGCTTGTGCGTCATTCGTTGAAAACATGAGTTCAGGATGCCATTGAACAGCTTGAACAAAGCGTGCTGAAGGCAGGTAAAACGCTTCGCAAATACCGTCATCTGAGTATGCCATTGGCATAAGACCTTCTCCCAGTGCTTTAGATGCTTGGTGATGGCGGCTATTTACGCCAATGCATGCTTCATCGTCGAGATACTGCTCTAACGTAGAAAAGAGCGGTGTGTGGTTAAGTACGCGCACGGGGTGTGCAACGCCGTTATATGGCGGCTCCATGCTGTGGTTATGTGCATGAGGAAGCTGCGTTTGTATGTCTTGGTATAAGGTTCCGCCTAATGCAACGTTAATAATTTGATAGCCGCGGCAAATGCCAAAAAGAGGCTTATCGCAGCATATTGTCTCACGGATAAGTTCAAGTTCAAATTCGTCAAGTTCAATATCCGGAATTTGAGTTACATCTTCGTGGGGTTCATTGTAGAACGCAGGATTTACATCGCCACCACCAGGTATGATAATGCCGTCAACAGTTTGAACGTACGATTGAATAACCTGCGTGTTGGTGGTGCCAGGCAACAACAGTGGTGTGGCATTGCATGCAATAACTGCATTGATATACGTTTGTACGCATGCACATTCGTTGGTACCCTGAAGCGTGCGTGTGCAGATACCAATAAGCGGACGTGAAGTCGTTGCTTCTTGAACTGCGTTGTTATGAGGTTTGTGTAATGTCGCGGTATGGGTAGCTGGTTGTGTCATAACATTCACTTTCTATTGCTTAAACCACATGGTGCACGCACGCGTGTATG
The DNA here is from genome assembly GCA_946997485.1 of uncultured Atopobium sp. Taxonomy (GTDB): domain Bacteria; phylum Actinomycetota; class Coriobacteriia; order Coriobacteriales; family Atopobiaceae; genus Fannyhessea. The sequence continues at coordinate 51,373 of CAMPVF010000004.1, read as the reverse complement.
TCGTGTGTGTGGGCTGTCTTTGCAGCTTACGTATCGAGCGTGCATCCGTGTTGGCGGTGCATAGTTCGATTGTGTAAGTATAGAAGGTTCTGCACGCGCATAGGGTTCATATCGCCTAATGTTTACAAAATGTAACCATTCATTGCTCATTTAGGCCAGTTTCATGGAGGGCTTGTGTTGATTAGTCTTAATTTTTGCTTATATGTAAATAATGCTTGCGACTAAGCGTGCATGCGTGTAAAATTATTTTTTGCATTTGAGCGATAGCTCGTTTTTACGGTGCGGGGTGGAGCAGTCTGGTAGCTCGCCGGGCTCATAACCCGGAGGTCGTTGGTTCAAATCCGGCCCCCGCGACCATTTTTTTATTCTTCCTCTTACATACTTTTTATGTGCGTAATGTTCATTATGCATCATCTTGTTGTACGTGTATCTGGTCTTGTGTGCTTGCGCAAGCTGTGCTGCAACCTGCGCGGTATGATGCAAAAACGTACATAACTATATATGCGCGAGAAGAGCACCAGCCCTTTTCGCGCATATACATGCTGCTGTGTACGTATGGGTTATGCACACCTTATGTCAAACGGATTGCTTAGCTGCGAGGTGGCACTTACAAAATGCATGCATTATCTGCCTTAGCACGTTCAAGCGTAGCGTCGTCCCACACGCTGCATTGAACTTCTCCGATATGACGTTTCTCCAGGAAAAACTGGCACAAACGTGATTGACCAATACCGCCACCAACGGTAAGTGGCAATTTTTCTTCCATAATGGCTTTATGAAAATCGAGCTCTAAGCGATTGGTAGCGTGTGCAAATTCAAGCTGCTTTTTCATCGATTTTGCATCAACACGAATACCCATGCTCGAAAGTTCAAAAGAAGAATTCAACACGGGGTTCCACACAATGATGTCGCCATTGAGTTTCCAGTCGTCGTAGTCGGGGCTACGATCGTCGTGAGGTTTGTTGCTGTGTTCAAGCGGCCAACCAATGCCCTGAACAAAAATTGCACCATACTTTTTTGCAAAGAAATCCTCGCGTTCCTTCGGTGTTGCAGAAGGAAGTTCAGTTTCCATATCCTGAGAGTTCAAAAATGTAATGCTGTCGGGTAATTTTTTGTTCAAAATTAAGGGATATACGCCATTGATATAGCTTTCTGTACGCAGTAATACCTGGTATATTTCGCGTACAATGGTTTGAAGAAAAAGATTCGTGCGATCTTCGCGCAAAATAATCTTTTCCCAGTCCCACTGGTCAACATATGCAGAATGCAATGCATCGAGGTCTTCATCTGCACGTATAGCATTCATATCGGTGTACAAACCTTCATAGGGCATAAAACCGTAGCGATACAGTGCCATGCGTTTCCATTTGGCAAGAGAATGCACGATTTCACAGTGTAGCTGCGGTTTAGTAATGTAAAAATCAACGGCTTTTTCTGTACCCGAAAGATTATCGTTCAAACCGGTTTGTGGTTGCACAAACAGCGGTGCAGTTACACGTAGTAAATTGAGCGTTGAAGAAAGTTCACGTTCAAAATAGTCTTTTAGACATTTGATAGCAATTTGCGTCTCTTTGAGATTAAATTGCTCAGCATGTGAGTTACTTCTCATAGGCACTCCTTTATACATTAGAACGAATATCTATCGAACATGGTTGTTTATCCTACCACGTTGTTCTATAAGCAACATGAAAATTTCGTTTCTATCGTGTTACACTTTTTGTCCAATGAATAGGCCAATGAATAGGCCCGCAACTATTATGTGGTTTACCAGGCGTTATACAAGGTGCTAGCGAAGGCTTATTGCGTCATGTTTTTAGCTTGACGCTCCTGTAGCACAATTATTTGTCCGCTTTTGCTAGTATTATAGAAACCAATCATTTGTTTATCGAAGGGAACACCTATGGGGCTCTTTAAGCGCATATGTTTTTTGGTGTATGGCCTTGTTGGGATGTACTTTTTTGGCGTCCTTGCACTGGCATGCTGCACCGCAACGCAGCCGTACATTAGTTATGCATTAACGTCACGCGAAATGCGTATATCGATGGTAGCTGCCGGTTGTATTCTTGCCTTTGGCTGCTTTCTTATGCTGGTACGTGCGCTTTTTGTTCGCAATCGCAAAGTTGTAATTATTCATAAGGATAAATCAAACCAGGTAAGTGTTTCTCGCGCGGCAATTGCAGCGCAGGCGAAACATACTATCGAAGAAGATGGCCTGTTTGTGGTAACAAACATGCTTGTAAAATCGGGAAAGTATGGTCATGTTCGTGTAAGTGCACGGGTTCAACCGCGTGTTTCCTGCGATTTAATTCAAGCAGCAAAGCAGCTTCATGATGCACTCGCCCAAAGCTTGCGGGCACTTGTTGGTGAACATGTAGATGGCATTAAGCTTGAGTTTTCTCGCGCGCAGGCGTATAACACGGCAGATGATATGCAAGATGAGTATTTAGACGATACCTACGATAGCGAAGATGACGCATCTTTTGCCCTAGACAGCGCGGATGTGCATACGGCTGAAGATCGCTCTGACGTTCAATATGAAGAGAGTAAGGCAGCGTCTGCCATGCCCCACGGAGGAGCCGATACGCCTGATGTGCCATCGCAGCCAAAAAGCGTGCAGGAAACATCAGAAATTACCGTGTCTATGACGCATTACGATGCATCGCCGAATGTACATAGCAGCAAGGAGTAGTTATGGCACAAACGATCATTGATACGCAGCTGCAACCCGGATTGCAGGTTCAATCGAGCGCTGAACAGTCCTCGCAGGTATGTGACGTTTGCGCAGCTTCAGCACGTGGTGCAGCACAGAAACGTGATATGCACGGTGTATCTGAACAAAAAGTTCAAGTTGAGAAAAAAGTTCAAATTGAATCACATGCTCAGAATGAACATGCTCCATGTGTACATACGCACGCTAAGGCCGATGCCTCAGAGAATACTTCATGTTCGCAGAGTTCATCTTTTCATATACTCCAATGCATCCTTTCGGGCGCATGGCTACATGCCACGTTCCCTGGTCGCGAACATGCGGTACTAGGTGGTGTGTGCGGGCTCATTGCCGCGCTGCTTATCTTTTGGATTGGTGTGTGGCGCGTGCTGCTCATTGTGGTTTGTGTTGCCGTAGGTGTTGCGTTTGGCCAGTTATTTGATGGAAAACCACGGTTGCTTAAACTCATAAAAGACATGTTTCGCGACAAGCGAATCTAACATGCGCGGCCGCCGTATTTATATACAAAACGAAGGGATGTGCGAAGGATGAATACATCACCACATGCAAAAAACCTTGACGAACAGCACCAAACTCTCATTACGCCTGATGCAAACCAAAACGACAGTGCACCTGACTGTGCACCTTCGGCTGCCGATGTAGCAGATGAATATACACATAAATCTGTATCGGATGCCAACGATCGTGCAAACACTACTGCCGAAGCCGCTGAAGGTGCAGCTGCAGCTGCTCGCGAAGATACAGCTGAAGATGCGACGGATATCGACATCGACACCGAAGATAGCGAAGATTCACTCACGTTTTCTAATGGCGTTATAGAAAAAATTGTCGCTCTTGCAATGCGCGATGTGCCCGATGTTGTTGGCATGAAAGGTAGCTGGTTTAACCGTGTACAAGATGTGCTTGGCGCTTCGGATTCGCGTAAAGGTGTAACGGTTGAGGTTGGCAACGATGCTTCTGTGCGGGTAAATATTTCGGTGCTCATCAAATATGGTGCGTATGCGCCGCAGGTGTTTGAGGACGTAAAACGTGTGGTTGTTCACCAGGTAATGGGTATGACCGGACTTGTTGTATCTGCTGTTAATTTGCGTATTGAAGATGTTCTTACACCCGAAGAATATGCAGCGCAAGATATGACTGCGCTTTCACTCACCGATGATGGTGAGCATGCAACAACCGATAGTGAAGCAAACTAGCACGTACGCAGCATATTTCAGCGGGTGCGTGATTAGTACGAAGGGTTTTTATGGCTTTACAAGAGCATATCGCACATATACTTGCCAGCATGTGTACATGGCTGCTTCGTGATGTATGCAAGCGCTCGGCATCGCAGCTGCCAGGTGTTATTGCGTTACATGTTGACAGCAACTATATCGAGCATGCAGCCGCTCACTTACGTGATGGCTCAATTGTTGTATGCGGCACAAACGGTAAAACAACAACAAACAATCTCATTGCACAAACGCTTGAACGCGCAGGTTTTCGTGTGGCGTGTAACAGTGTTGGTGCAAACATGCCGGCAGGCGTCGCAGCTGCGCTTGTTCAACATTCGGCAAGCGATTGGGCAAGTTTAGAGGTCGATGAACTTTCGTGCGCAACTGTTATTCCTGCACTTAAACCCCGGTATTTTGTATTGCTTAATCTCTTTCGCGACCAGCTCGATAGGGTAGGCGAAATGGATAGAGTTCAAGATACAATTGCAACTGCTCTTATAGCGTCACCCGCAACCATGCTTATCGTGTGTGCCGATGATCCGCTCAGTATGGCTGTTGCACATAGGGTACAAAAGGCAGGAAATCCCGTGCGTTATGTGGGTGTGTCTCAAACATTGCCCGCTCTCATCGACCGTGTACCCGAAGCGCGATTTTGCCAGTTGTGCGGAGCAAAGCTGTTGTATCACTCGCGTACGTATGCGCAGCTTGGCAATTTTTATTGTCCTTCCTGTGAGTTTAAGCGCCCGCAGCTCGATTATGCCGCACGCGATATTTCCATTAGTGAAGTTGGTCTTTCGTGTATTATTGAACACACCGCGCCGCATACAGCTCAGGACGATGGCGCACGTGACGACAGCCCCGCGCAATCGCAGAGTCATGACGTCGCGTCTTCTGCATCATCGGTGCAGATACACGCAGCGTTTTCCGGTATGTATATGGTGTACAACATCGCTTGTGCATGGAGTGCGTTATCTGAGGTGGGAGTTCAAGTTCAATATTTTGAGGAAACGCTTCAGCAATTTCACCCTCAAAACGGCCGCCTGCAACATTTTGTTTATAAGGGAATGCCGATTATTTTGAACCTTGCAAAAAACCCAACCGGTTTTAATCAAAACATATCGCTTTTGCAGCAAGATACGCGCCGCAAACATATTTATATTTGCATTAACGACAACGATAACGACGGCTGCGATGTGTCGTGGCTTTGGGACGTTGATTTTGAACGGTTGGCTAGCGAAGACAAACCACATCTTATGTGTGGTGGCACCCGCGCCTGCGATATGCGTGTACGGTTAAAATATGCTGGGTTTGATAGTAGTCTCGCTGCAGATATTGATGAAGCGCTTGCTGCTTGTACAGCAGCATCCGCAGATTTGAGTTCGTACCCGCTGTACGTGCTTACGAATTACTCGGCATTATGGCCAGTTAAAGCTCGTCTTGAACAACTATGTTCAAATTCTGATTGCAAAACGGCGTAACGGGAGAATTATGAACCATACGCATACTCATGAACTTACGATGTTTCATTTATACCCTGAACTACTCAACTTGTATGGCGACTCGGGAAACATGCTCGTGTTTCAAAAGCGTTGTGCTTGGCGCAACATTGCCTGCACCGTGCGTGAAATACATGTTGGCGATACCCTCGATTTGACGTTAGCCGATATTGTATTTATTGGTGGCGGTTCAGATCGCGAGCAAAAAATCGTATGTGAAACCCTGCAAAATTATAAATCTGAACTTTCCGCTTATGTTGAAGATGGCGGGGTACTTGCGGCTGTTTGTGGTGGATATCAGCTCTTGGGACATTCGTATATGATGCAAGATGAAAAGCTGCAGGGGTTGTCGCTCGTAGATTTATATACCGATAGGGGACAGCCGCGCCTTATTGGCAATATTGCTATTCAAAGCAGCATAAGTTCAACTCCCATTGTTGGATATGAAAACCACGCGGGGCGCACGCACTTAGGAGCTGGCGTGCAGCCGTTAGGACGCGTGCTGTGCGGTTATGGTAACGACGGCGAAAGTGGCTTTGAGGGTTGTTTATACAAAAATGTGGTAGGAACATACATTCACGGGCCTATCTTCCCAAAAAATCCTGGCGTTATTGATTATCTTATGCAGCGCGCACTTGCACGTAAAGGTAATTATGAACTTGAACCTTTGGATGATGAATATGAACTTGAGGCAAATCACGTTATGTTAAACCGCATGAAGGCAGCAAGGTAGTGCTATGAGCATTGCACCTTCGCATTCGCACACCGCCGATACCTGCTCTTGTACACAATCATGCGCGGCTACGCCTGCTTGTACTCAGCATGCCAACAAGCCAATTGATGCGTGCTCAACAAACGTGCAGACATCTAAGGTTCAGCCGCCTTTTTTGCAGCCTGTGCATCGCGAATATATTGATTGGCTGCGCATTTGTGCCACGCTCGCTGTTGTATGTATTCATGTGCTTGTATCGGCTGAGCGTCAGCCATATCTTAGTGTATCTGCGCAGGCTTTTCTTCATGTTCAAACACTTATATCAATTTGGCTTTTTCGCTGGGCTGTGCCTGTGTTCTTTATGATTTCTGGCGCACTTTTGCTCGATCCTGCTCGCCATATAACCCCGCGTAAAATGGGGCACCACATCGTGCGCATTGCCGTGTGTCTAGCGGTAGTGGGCACCGTGTTTTCATGTATTGAACTTTGGTTTACCAAACACCTTAGCGGATTTGAACTTATTTACCAGGCAATACTTTGTGTACTTCAAGCAAAAACATGGGATCATCTGTGGTTTTTATATAAGCTCATTGGTCTGTATGCAATCGTGCTTCCGCTTCGCATTGTTCTTGAACATAGTTCAATAACGCAGCTGCGTGTTTCCTTATGTATTGGTGTTGTAAGTATGTTTGTTATTCCGTTTGTAAATAATCTGTTCCACACAACATTTGAACAGTATCTTCCCATCTCCTACGAACTCGTTTATTTTGTGCTTGGGTATTACCTTTCGCGCGCACGTATCAATCTTCCTTTGTGTGTAGTCGGGTTTAGTGCAAGTGCGCTTTGTATGATATTTCTTGAACAAACACAGATCATCCCTGCTTCTTTTATGCCAGAAAGCGTATGGATGTGCATTATGAGCTGCTCGTTATTTGGTATCGTGCGCATTCTTGACGAGCGAAGGTTTGCTGCAACGGGCGTTTCTTCTTCTAGCATGTCTGCAGCCGATGGCACAGCGCTGGCTTCTTCGCGCTGCTTACGGATACTTCAACATGCACTTTTGCGTGATTCATTTGGCATATACCTGTTTCATGTTCTTTTTTTACACATATGCATGTATACCGCAGGCAGCATTGTTATGGCGTATGGCAGCGCGCACCCGTTGGCATCTGCCAGCGCATATACAGCCGATGCAGGTTTTCTTGGCTCGTGTAATGCTGCATGGTTAACCATAGTAACTATGCTTCATGGTTTTGGTCTACCTGAACTTGTGGTATATGGCGCGTTTGAGCTTGCGTGCATTGTAATATGCCTTTGCGGATCGATTGCGCTAACACGCCTGCTGCGATTGGCTCCGATATGTCGCAAACTACTGTAATCTCTATGAATGCTCGTGGTTTTTCGCGGGTGAGCTGCAAGTATTTTATAGTTTTTGAGAAGGAATAATAATTCCAACAATTCTCAGGTAAAGAATGCTTGAGCTTTGCTATTATTTCTAAGTTGTATGTTACTTTGCGAGCGTGGCGGAATAGGCAGACGCGCCAGACTTAGGATCTGGTGGGAGAAATCTCGTGAAGGTTCAAGTCCTTTCGCTCGCACCATGTACTACGCGTATGTACTAAAAAGTTGCATGCTCACATAATCAAGTGGCTGTCTTGGCCTTGACTTTGTACTACGATCGAGCACGCATGAGAACACTGGAGGAATGTTGAACATTACTGCCACCGCTGATAAGACCAGCAATGATAAAGTTTCCGTAACACTTACGGTTGCTGCAGCCGATGTTGATGCGGCTATCGATTCTGCATACAAAGAAATTGCAAAGAAATATGCATTTCAAGGGTTCCGTCGCGGACGTGCACCACGTCCCGTTATTAACGGTATCGTTGGTAAAGATGCTGTTTTGGCACAAGCTACCGAAGAGCTTCTTGAACAAGCTCAACCATTTATGCTTGATGAGCTCGACATTGTAGCCATTGATAAGCCAAAATTCGCTGAAGACGGCAATCCTGTAGAAGAGCACAAAGATTACAGCGTGAGTGCTGAGATAAGCATTCCTCCTGTATGCGAACTCGACACCTACGACGCGCCTTCTATTACCATGCCTCCCGAAACGGCAACCGACGCCGAAATTGAACAACAAATTGAACAGTTCATTACCTACTCAACGCGCCTTGTTGATGTAGACGATCCAAAAGCTGTTGTAGACGAGAAGAGCGGCGTAGTATGCAACGTAGAGGATGTTGAAAACGCTACGCCATACGTTGGCACCGATCGCCACTTTAACCTTGGTATTGGCTACCTGCCACAAGGATTGGTACAAGGCTTTGTTGGCATGAAGGTGGGCGACACCAAAGAGATTTCCTGGACAATGGGCGAGGGCGATGATGCTATCACCGTTAAACTTAACGCAACGCTCAACAAAATCCAAAAAGAAGTTGTGCCCGAGCTCAACGACGAGTTTGCAAAGAACTCAATGGGTTACGACACGGTAGCTGAGCTTAAAGCTGCTCTTAAAGATGAAATCGAAAAAGATAAACAAACCTCACTTCCTTCGCTTAAGGAAGACAGGCTGGTTATCGAAGTAGGCAAGCACCTTACCATTGATAAGGTTCCTGAGGTTTACGAAAACCAAGTATTCCAAGAGATTGGTAATGAGTTCCTCAACCAGCTTCAGCGTCAGGGTACTTCCCTCGATCAGTTCTTGGCATCGCGTGGTCTTCAATTCGACCAATTCTTAAGCGACCTTCACAGCCAGGCAAACGATCGTGCACGTCAGTCACTTGCGCTTAATGCAATTGCCCGTCACTTTAACCTTGAAGCAACACAAGACGACGTTATCGAAGAGTTCAAAAACGCTGGTAAAGACGATGTTGAAGCCGCAATGAGCGAGTTTAAGGCTGCAGGTCAGCTGCCTGCTATTCGCGAGTCAATTCGTCGTGCAAAAGCAGTAAAATGGCTTGTTGACAACGCAAAGGTAGAAATTGTTGACGAAATAGCTGAAGCTCGCGCTGCCGCTGCAAAAGAAAGCAAGAAGAGCGAGAAAAAAGCTACGAAGAAATCAACCAAGAAAGACGAAACAAAGTCGACGCGCAGCACCAAGAGCACCACAAAAAAAGCTGCTGCAAAGAAGACAAAGTCTGCTTCTGAGAAAAAGTCTGAAGCAAACAAAGACGAAAAATAAGGTTTGTACGTGGCTCGTTGGTGAGTTTGTACAACCTCATGTAGCAATTCGCGTTTTCATGTGCGCTTCGGGCTTTCTCCGGAGCGCACTTTGTACAAATAGAAAGGCACCTCATGCATACTCCCGTTGCAACGCCGCTCATCCCCTATGTTATTGAGCAAACGCCGCGTGGCGAGCGCAGTTACGATATTTACTCGCGCCTGTTAAACGACCGTATTGTGTTTCTGGGCGAAGAGGTAACGCGCGATTCTGCAAACCTTGTAATAGCTCAGCTGCTTCATCTCGAAAGTCAAGATCCCGATAAAGACATTTCGCTTTACATCGATTCGCCTGGTGGCGAGGTGTATGCCGGTTTGGGTATTTTGGACACGATGAACTTTATTAAGCCTGATGTTTCCACCATTTGTGTGGGTATGGCCTGCTCAATGGCATCGGTGCTGTTGGCTGCTGGTGCAAAGGGTAAGCGTATGTGTTTGCCCAATTCGATGGTGATGATTCATCAGCCTTCGAGCGGTGCACAAGGACAACAAACCGATATTCAAATTGTTGCCGACGAAACTAAGTGGATTCGTGAACACTTAAACGAGTTGCTCGCGTCGTATACCGGCCAAACGAAAGAGCGGATTAATGAGGATACCGAGCGCGATAATTACTTGCGCGCACAAGATGCGCTTGAGTATGGCCTGGTTGATAAGGTAATCACAACGCGTGCTGCGCTGCAAAAATAACCAAGCGCACGATTATATAAAGCTGCAAGACCAGTGTGTTGCAGGAGTTTTATTTGATTTGAGGGGCTTTTATGCAAGATAAACCCATTGTATGCTCGTTTTGTAATAGAACGCGCTCCATGGTTACCCGCATTATTCAAGGACCTAATAACATCTATATCTGCGATGATTGCATTGCGTCGTGTGCCGAGATTCTTGAGAACGATGCGCAAAAAAACCCGTTTGCAGCTGTTGCAGCAACGAAACGCCATGGTGCTAACGCTGCCGCTAAAGCTGCAGATAATCGTCCATTTTCTACCATGAAAGAACTGATTGGCAAATCGGTGGCGAATGGCGCGGCGAAACGTGACGACAACAGCGACGATGCTGAAGATACGTCGAAAGTAACCTCTCTACCTACGCCACATGAATCATTGCAAGATTTCTTAAGTAGGATTACGCCGTATGACGACGATGAAGATGACAACGACGACGACGATGGTACACCTCAGCCTATTTTTGACTATTTGCCTACGCCGCATGAGATTTACGATGAACTTTCCCAGTATGTTATGGGTCAAGAGCAGGCAAAGCGTGCGCTCAGCGTTGCCGTGTACAATCACTATCGCCGTATTATGACCAATATGAACGATGAAGCACACAGCGAAGATGAACCCGGCGATGCTGCAGCTGATGCTGCCAGCGGCAAACATAAACTTGAACAAGCGCAGGCAAATGCGCCAAAAGGGTGGCTGTCGCGCCGCAAACTAAATGAACTCAAAACAGAGGATGCTGATGCAGCCACCGCTGATTCAGACGATTTGGCAACAGTTGAACTTGCCAAAAGCAACATTTTGCTGCTTGGTCCTACCGGTACGGGTAAAACGCTTCTTGCGCAAACCTTGGCGCGCTTTTTGGAAGTGCCGTTTGCTATAGCCGACGCAACTACGCTTACAGAAGCAGGTTATGTGGGCGAAGATGTTGAAAACATTCTGCTTAAACTTATTAACGCTGCCGACGGTGATGTCGACCGTGCTGAACTTGGTATTGTGTACATCGATGAGATTGACAAAATAGCACGTAAAGCAGAGAATTTGTCCATTACGCGCGATGTGTCGGGTGAAGGTGTTCAGCAGGCGTTGCTTAAAATTTTGGAAGGAACTAACGCAAGCGTTCCTCCTCAGGGCGGCCGCAAACATCCTTCGCAAGAGCTCATTCACATTAATACCGAAAATATCCTCTTTATCTGCGGCGGTGCTTTTGTTGGTCTCGACAAAATTGTTGCCGACCGTATTGGCAAGCAGGGCGTTGGTTTTACCGGTGAACTTGTGCGTAAAGTTGATGATGCACAAGATGAACTTTTGGCGCAGGTTATGCCTCAAGATTTGCACAAGTTTGGTATGATTCCTGAGTTTGTTGGTCGTATTCCTGTTATTACGTCAACCAAAGAACTTACTGCGTGCGATCTTGTTTCCATTCTTACAACGCCCAAAAACGCTATCATTAAACAGTACAAGCGTATTTTCGACATTGAAGGTGTTGACCTTGAGTTTGAAGACGATGCGCTTGAAGAGATTGCTAAGTTGGCGCTTGAGCGCAATACGGGGGCTCGTGGTTTGCGCGCTATGTGCGAAAAAACTCTTGAGAATGTTATGTTTGATATTCCAAGTGATTTGAGCATTGTAAAAGTCATCATTACCAAAGATGCTGCGGCTGGCAATGCTGAGCCCACAATTATTCGTGCAAAGGATACCAAATAACACAATTGGGGTAAGCGTTTTGGTACACGTTTTGTACGAGTACCAATAATCCGTGTACCATTGCCACCTAAGCGCTGCATGCCAGTGTGCGCATAAATCGCGTGCTGACATGCAGCGTTATTTGGTTGTGAGTAGTGCACACGCATTTTCGTAGAGTGTTTGTGCAACAGCGTGTGCATCCATGTGTTTAATCTGTGCCAGCAGCTCAATGGTTCGTGCTGCTTCCAGCATATGAGAGGGTATGGTGTATGTGCTGTGCGCGCAGGCGGGCATATCGGTTTCGAGTAACAGTTGAGTTAGTGGAAGCTGCGCGGCATAGTTTTTCCCTTTGCGTGAAGCGAGCATTCTTGTGTTAACTGAAAACATGCAACTCTGCGAACGTGCATCGCAAAACTGTATGCTGTCGAGGGAAAACCAGTGAAAAATGCAGGTAGCACACTCAAGCACACCGGTGGTTTTGAGAATATCAACAATATTCTCGCGGGTGCCGGCGGCATGAATCGACAGTATCTTTTTTGCGCATGGCGCAGTATGTTGAACATCAGATTGAACTCCACCAGATTGAACTTCGTCATGTTGAACTTTGCCATGGTGAACTGAACCATTCTGAACTGAACCATGTTGAACTGCATCACGAACTGCATCACGCACTGCATAGCAAATGCGCTCAAAGCACGTGCGCTGTTTTGCAAGGATTACCTGCGCTTGTTCAGGATCGCGCCCTACGCCGCGCACAGTGGCATCAATGCCGATTTCCCCTATGACGCGTGCATGTGCAATACTGCGCAGCCCCGCTTCAAATTCAAGCGCATCTATGGTGTTATCTGAAATAAGCCAGGGATGAAATCCAACACCAGGAATTATTGTATCTGCGCATGACAGTGCTGCGATAGCGTTACATGTTTGCTTATAGCTGCGCGGACGCACACCTACCGCAAACATACGAGAGGGCATAGTGCGCTCGCTATCATCGGTGTAGCTATAGTGTTGCCACGCGCGCATAAACGTCTCATAATCACTACAAAAATCGAGGTGAAAGTGGGTATCGAACATGGGGTAGGGAGCGCGTGTGGGTTGGTTTGGCGGATACATAAGGTGCCTAGCGCTGATAGTTTGCATAGGGGTTTTCAAGCTGCGTAAGCTTACAAATCACGTGCCCTGCAAGCATAAATCCCATAATGGGCGGAATGTAACTCATGGTGCCAAGTGTTTGGGCTTTCTGCGGCCGCGCACCTGGTTGTGCATGCGCGCACCCGCCATCAGTACCTGCGGCGATTGGGGTGTCTACATCAGGTGCAGCTTCCTTGTGCATATCATCGGTGGCGTTTTCGCCAATACAACGTTGAGGAATAGGCACTTCGGTGGAGTAGAGCACTTCAAGTTTGCGTATGTTGCGTTTTTTGCATTCTTTGCGCATAACTTTACACACCGGGCAGCTCTTTGTTTTTTCGATAGTAGTAATGTGAAAACACTCAGGGTTCAATTTATTTGCGCCGCCCATGCTTGCAATAAGAGGAATGTTGGTATCCTGGCACCACTGTGCAATGCGTAATTTTTGAGCGATAGTATCGATGGCGTCGATAACATAATGTGGACGCGGTAGCGCTTCAAGCTGCGCAGCGATGGTATCTTTATCGAGAAATGCCTGTAAACAAATAACTTTGCACTGTGGATTTATATCACTGATAAGATCGCGCATCACATCAGTTTTTGCTTTGCCAATAGTTGATTGAAACGCAACAGCTTGCCGATTTATGTTGGATGGACTTACGTAGTCGCGATCGACTAGAATAAGCGTGCCTACACCGCCGCGCGCCAAGGCAATCGCTGCATTTGAACCAACGCCGCCTAATCCAAGCACCATAACCCGTGCATGTTGGAGCGTGTGCAAACGCTGAGCACCCATAATAAGTTCAAGACGAGAAAACATTGTTTCATCAGCATCGGTTGTATTGTCCTGTGCACACCGATTCAAATTTTGTTGTGAACTTTGTTGCGAGTGTTGTTGTGAACTGTGCATTAATTCGTGTTGCATATCGTGCTGTGGCATAAATCTCCTTTAGATAGCGCTGCTTTTAGTATACATGTCCGCGCGTACGTGCGCGCAAGTCAGCCTGGAGAAATTAAGAGTCGTGTATGATATGTCGAATGCATGGTATTCTGAAAAGAACGTGTTGTGTGCGGGTTTGCGTGTGGCGCCTGCCGCCTTGCACACCCATGCATCACGTGTGTGCACAAACCCCAACGAAAAGGTGGACATCGTGGAAGACATGCCTAAAACATATGATCCTCAACTAGTAGAGCCACAACTCATTCAAGAATGGATTAATGCCGGCGTCTACCAGCGCAATAAGGGCGTTGGTGATTGTACGGTTGTTATTCCGCCTCCTAATGTTACCGGTATTCTGCACATGGGTCATGCGATGGACGACACCATTCAAGACACCTTTGTTCGTTATAACCGCATGCGCGGACGCTCTACGCGCTGGATTTTAGGAACCGATCACGCAGGTATTGCAACCCAAACTAAAGTAGATAAAAAACTTAAAAGTGAGGGTATTTCGCGTCTTGCGATTGGTCGCGAGAAGTTTTTAGATGCATGCTGGGATTGGACACGCGAATATGGTGGCACCATCGTTAATCAAATTAAGCGTATGGGCTGCTCGATTGATTTTTCCGATCCAAAATTTACGATGAGTGATGAATACGCGCATGCCGTGCGCACCGTATTTGTAAAATGGTATCACGATGGTCTTATTTATCGAGGTAAACGCATTGTAAACTGGTGTCCGCAGTGCTGCACGGCAATTTCCGACGACGAAGCTGAATATCGTGATGAAAAAGGTCATTTGTGGTATATGCGCTATCCGCTTGTGAATCCTGTTGGTTCTACCACGTATATTACCGTTGCTACCACGCGCCCCGAAACCATGCTCGGCGACACGGGCGTTGCTGTTTCGCCTTCAGACGATGAGAAAACACCACTTGTTGGTGCACGTGTGATGCTTCCAATTGTTAATCGTGAAATTGAAATTTTCTCCGACTGGCACGTAGAAAAAGGCTTTGGTACCGGATTTGTTAAAGTAACGCCTGCTCACGACCCCAATGACTATGCCATGGGTATGACGCACAATCTTGAACAAATTAACATCTTTGATGAGCACGCTCATGTTCAACCTGGCTATGGTGAATTTTCGGGCATGGATAGAGATGAATGTCGCGCGGCGATTGTTCGCTGGTTTGATGAACACGGGCTTCTCGACCATGTTGAAGAATTGAACCACTCGGTTATGCACTGTTACCGCTGCGATACGGCACTTGAACCGTGGCTTAGTGAGCAGTGGTTTGTTGCAGTAGACAAGCTAAAAGAGCCTGCGCTTAAGGTGGTAGATGATGGTGACGTTGTGTTTCACCCGCAGCGTTGGACGCAAACGTATCGCACTTGGATGGAAAATCTTAAAGATTGGTGTATTTCGCGCCAGCTGTGGTGGGGACACCGCATTCCGGTATTTTATTGCACGTCATGTTCCTGGAAGAACGCGCTGCCCCAGGATGTAGATGTATGCCCTCAGTGCGGATCTGCAGTTGTTCAAGATGAAAACGTTCTTGATACGTGGTTTTCTTCGCAACTATGGACCTTCGCAACGCAAGGTTGGCCTTTACAAACAGATGAACTCTCGCAGCATCATCCAACAAAAGTGCTGGTAACAGCCCGCGATATTATTGCACTTTGGGTTGCTCGTATGATTATGAGCTCGCTTTATTTTACGGGCGACATACCATTCCATGATGTGTTTATTTATGCAACTATTTTGGCAAAAGACGGATCGCGCATGTCGAAAAGCAAGGGTAACGGCGTTGATCCTATGGAGCTTATACAAAAATATGGCGCCGATGCCATGCGCTATAACCTGCTTACGCTTATTACCGGCAACCAGGATGTAAAGTTTGACGCTGTTATCGATAAGAAAACAAAGAAGCTCAAAGAAAGCCCACGTACAGAACAGGCGCGCGCATTTGTGACAAAAATTTGGAATGCGAGCCGTTTTGTTCAAATGAACCTAAATGGGTATATTCCTGGAGAACCCAAGGTGCGCACGGCTGAGGACGCATGGATGCTCTCACGGCTTGCACGCATGGTTGTACGTGCAACGTCGCAGCTTGAACACTATGAGTTTGGCGACTATGCACGTGATATGCAAACGTTCTTTAGAAATGAGGTATGCGACTGGTACATTGAACTTTGCAAGTCGCGCCTGTTGCATGGTAGCGCAGAAGAAACCCTTGAAGTTCAGCGTAATTTGGTATTTGTACTTGATACATCACTGCGACTGATGCATCCTGTGATGCCTCATGTTACCGAAAAGATTTGGCAATCGCTGCCTGCATCAGCGCTCGATGATCACTCAAGTTCATTTTTGATGGTGGCTCCATGGCCAAAATCTGAACAATTTGAACAATTCATCAATGATGATGCCGAACGTGATTTTGAACTTGCCCGCACGGTTATTTCAACTGCGCGCTCTACCCGTGCACGCTACCGGTTATCGCCAAAAGAGCAGCTTGACGTATACGTGAAATGTGATGCCGCACAGCTGCAGGTATTAAACGAGCGTCGAAGCTTTATTCAAAGCGTTGGCTTTATTAAGACGCTTACGGTTGAAGAGCACTTGGAAAAACCGGCAGGTTGTGTTGCCTACGTAGAGGGTTTGCTTGAGCTGTATGTTCATGTGGGCAATTTGGTTGATTTGGCAGCCGAAGCAAAACGTTTGCAGCAGGATATTGAACAAAAGCAGGTAGAGCTTGATAAAATTGCTGCGCTTGTTGAACAACCAGCATTTTTGAACAAGGCAAAGCCGGAGATTATTGAACAAAAGAAGGCTCGTATGCACGAGCTGATGAGCACAATAGAAAAGATGCGCGCTGCGTTAGTTCAACTTCAGTAACGCGCACGTAAAGCCCGCTTTTGTGCTTACGTTACAACAAAGCTACAACAGAAAGAGATTTGCTCATGACAACAGCACCGTTTGTATCTGATGAAGACATTGCCAGAGCTACCACGCTCTATCCCATTAGCGACATAGCAGCGCAGCTTGATATCCCTTCCTGTGCGCTTATGCCGTATGGTAGCTACAAAGCAAAGATTGATACCGCTGCGCTTTCGCCCAAAGATACACACAATGGCGCGCTTGTATTGGTAAGTGCCATTAATCCAACGCCTGCAGGTGAAGGCAAAACGACGGTGTCAATTGCGCTGGCAGATGCCTTGCACGAGCAACACACCCGCGTTGCGCTTGCCTTGCGTGAACCATCGTTGGGTCCGGTGTTTGGTATGAAGGGCGGCGCTGCTGGCGGTGGCCACGCACAAATTGCACCTATGGACGACATTAACCTGCACTTTACGGGCGATTTTCATGCCATCGAAAGCGCTAACAACCTCTTAAGTGCTGCGATTGATAATCACATTCACCAAGGTAATGCCCTTGGTATCGATCCGAGGCGTGTTGTGTGGCGCCGCTGCATGGACGTAAACGATCGTCAGCTGCGACACATCATAACTGGTTTGGGCGGCGCTACTTCGGGCACACCTCGTGAAGAGGGCTTTGACATTACTGCTGCGTCTGAAGTAATGGCAGTTTTCTGTTTAGCTACGGACATGAACGACCTGCGCGCACGTTTAGACAACATGCTTGTTGCATATACCTACACTAAAAAGCCGGTATTTGCTAAAGACTTGCAGGTAACAGGTGCCATGTGTGCTCTTTTGCGCGATGCACTGCGTCCAAATTTGGTGCAAACGCTGTTCCATACGCCTGCATTTGTGCACGGCGGACCTTTTGCGAATATTGCGCACGGCTGCAATACACTTATTGCTACGCGCGCTGCGCTTACCTGCGCAGATATAGCTATTACCGAAGCTGGATTTGGTGCCGATCTTGGTTGCGAAAAGTTTATCGATATCGTGGCTCCTCAGCTTGGGCGTATGCCCTCGTGCGTGGTGCTGGTAGCTACGCTAAAAGCTCTCAAATACCACGGCGGATGTGATGCATCAAGCTGGAATGCGCCAAATATGGACGCGCTCAAGGCTGGTTTTGCCAATCTTAAGCACCATATTGAAACTATTACTACCAAGGCTGCGCTGCCCTGTGTTGTTGCACTTAATGTTTATGCTACCGACAAAGAAGACGAGCTTGCGTGGGTTGAACAGGCCTGCAAGGAGCTTGGCGTACGGGCGCTGCCTGTTACGTCGTGGGCAGATGGTCCTAAAGGTGCATATGCGCTTGCTTCTGCCGTACAACAGCTGGTAGATGCCAAAAACGCGGGAAGCGATGTGTCCGCGCACACGCTGTATAACCCAAGCGATTCGATTTGCGCAAAAATTGAACGCATCGCGACTGCGTGGTATGGTGCCGATGCGGTTGAGTATACGCCTGCCGCGCGCACCCAGATTAGGGATATTGAAGCTGCTATTTCACGTCCGCTTGGTGTGTGCATTGCAAAAACGCAGTATTCGATAAGCGATGATCCACACAAACTTGGCGCGGCGCCTCATGCACAGCTTCACGTGCGCGAAGTGCGAGTTTCTGCTGGTGCAGGCTTTGTTGTGGTTTCCTGTGCACGCACGATGACAATGCCGGGTTTGGGTAAACATCCTGCATTTGAATCGATTTATGTAGACGAGACCAATACTATTCGCGGCATCTTTTAGTATGGCTGCGCGTGTTCAATCTGCATGGCGCACGTTCGCGTATACAAGCACGCAAAAAGGGAGTTTAAGTGCACGTATCTAATATGAGTTGTCGCGCATTTGCGCAAACGCTCGCTGCGCGCGTCTCAAATCCGGGTGGCGGTAGTGCTGCTGCGCTTGCAGGTGCGCTTGGCTGTGCGCTTGCAGCAATGTCGGCTGGCTTTACCTGCGGCAAGCCTGCGTATACCCAGCACGAGACGCGCCTTGCCATCCTTATTACACAAGCCGATGAGCTGCGCGAACATTTGCTTGAGCTCATCGACCACGACGCGCACTACCTTAAAATTCTTATGGAAACGTATCAGCTTCCAAAATCCGACCCTGCGCGCTCGCAGCGTTTGCAAACTGCGCTTACACAGGCGATGCAAAGCCCATTTGCTATGATGCATGATATTTGCCGTGCAATTGACATCCTCGATGAGCTTGAGTCGATATGTACGCCTATGCTGCTAAGCGATGTGGCAAGCGGTGCGCTTTTGTGCCGTGCTGCCCTGGAAGCGGCGTGGTATAACGTGATTGTGAATACGCGCTTGTTTCACGATAAGGCGTATGCACAATCGATAGAGGATGAATGTGAAACAATGATGCGCACGTATGTGCCACGCAGCGAGGATGTTGCGGCGCGCGTGCGCGCATATATGAAGGGAAGCTCGTAATGGCTCAATTATTGCTTGGTGCGCCAGCTGCCCGCGCGCTTGATGAAACAACTGCAGCGTCCGCGCGCGCGCTGTCTGTTGTGCCTACGCTTGCGTGCATTCGTGTTGGCGATAACCCATCAGCGCTCTCTTATGAGCGCGCGCTGTATAAACGTGCTGATACGTGTGGCTGTTCGGTACGAAGTTTTGTTTTTGCAGAAAGCGACGCTACAACGTCTTCGCTTATTGATACCATCAAGTCGATTAATGCCGATCCATCAATTCATGCGTGCTTGTTGTTTCGTCCTCTTCCGCGCGGTATTGATGAGCGTGCGGTGTGTGAAACGCTTGATAGCGCCAAGGATGTTGACGGTATTACGGCGTTATCACTTTCCGGCGTGTTTACGGGCGAGGCAATTGGCTTTGCACCGTGCACTGCAGAGGCTGTGGTGCACATGCTTGAGCATTACGAAGTTCCTCTCGAAGGTGCGCATGTGTGTGTAGTGGGTCGGTCGCTTGTAATTGGACGTCCGGTAAGCATGCTGCTGCAGCACAAAAACGCTACGGTTACTATGTGCCATTCAAAAACATCCAAGCTAGCGCAGCTTACGCGCAGTGCGGATATTATTGTTGCTGCTGTTGGCCGTGCAGGCTTTATTGATGCAACTATGGTTTCGCCCAATCAAACTATTATCGACGTTGGTATAAATTGGGACGAGCACGCACAAAAAATTGTGGGTGATGTAAACTTTGCCGAGGTGGAGCCCATCGTTCGTGCTATTAGCCCGGTGCCAAGGGGTGTGGGATCGCTTACTACGTCGATGCTTATGCACCATGTTGTACTGGCTGCGAAGCGTAGCTGCGCACAGTAGCCATGCTGCATGGCACCACCTGCGCCCGCGCCAAAAGCACATTCATAACCAGCTGCACCAGCTGCACCAGCTGCAAACCAGCTGCAAACCAGCTGCAAACCATCAAATTCGAGGATAATCTGTGTATACCATTCCGTTTTCTGTAGACGCATGTAGTTACAAGCAAACAATTAAAAAGTTGCGATCTGCGCTTCGCTTTGGGATCGATCCCAAGCTTGAATCGGTAGAAGAAATGCTTGACGTGCTGGGTAGACCCGATGCGCAGTTTACAAGCATACAAATTGCAGGTACAAACGGTAAAACCTCAACTGCGCGCTACACGGCAGCGCTGCTTGGCGCATGCGGCTTGCGCTGCGGCTTGTATACATCGCCGGGTCTTGTTGCGTACACCGATAGGGTAGAAATAGCTGGCGTGTGCGTGTCGCAAGAGGAGTTTGCGCTTGGGATTGCCGCTGCGCAAAAAGCGGGAGCCTGCGTGAACGCTGCTCGCAAAAAAGCAGGTAAAGAACCGTATAGTATCACCGAGTTTGACCTTATTACCACGGGCGCCTGCGTGATGTTTGCCCGCGCACACTGCGATTGTGTGGTGTTTGAATGCGGTATGGGCGGCCGATGGGACGCAACAAGCGCCATACAATCAATTACAACAGTGGGCATAACAGGCATTGGCCTCGACCATATGCGTATTTTGGGCGACACAAAAGAGGCTATCGCCGCCGAAAAAGCAGCCATTATAAAGCCTGGTAGACGCTGTGTTTTGGGAGTTGGCACGCACGAGACTCCTTCGGTGTGCGAGGTGATTTCAAACCAATGTGCAGCTGCAAACGTTGAACCTGTTGTGGTGTATGAACAGCCAAACGCTGAAGGCACAACAGGTGCGCAAAGTGCTGCGGGTTTGCATGAGCCTGCCTTGTCTACCTGTGCGTATATGGGTCCACATAGCATGAGTACCTATACCATACAGCACATCCCGCACCGTTTTTCTGATGCGCTCGCGCTTGATATACACACGCCTAACTCTACATATACACAGGTTAAAGCCTACAAACCGGTGTATCAAGCAGCAAATATTGCGATGGCGTATGCCTTGGCCGAACAGTTTTTAACGCACGCGCTTCCATATGCGCACGCTGCCCAGCAGGTGTTGCAGTGCCGCACGCCTGGTCGTTTTGACATGCTCAGCACGCAGCCGCTTTTGCTTATCGATGCATGTCACAATCCGCAATCGGTTGACGTTTTTTTGTCGAGCTTGAAGCATATTAATCCGGTATGTTTGCATGATGTGGTACTGCTTTGTGCTGTGTTTGCCGATAAAGATGTTGATGGGATTGTGCGCAGGCTTGCGTCTCGTTTTCTGCACATTGTCTGCACGCAAACTGCCAATCCGCGTGCACTTCCTGCCGATGAACTTGCGCGCCGTTTCGCTGCGTATGCAGGATATATGCCCACAACATATCCTACTGTTTCGGCCGCCTATCAGGCATTACACGACCAGCCTGTGGTTGCATGCGGCACCATTACACTTGCCGGCGAACTTTCTTCCCTTGTTGCTGTACACGCAAAAAACTAGCGTGCACCGTTTGGTAGCGCTCTGTGTTCACGTGGCGTGCAGTGTTACTCTAGGTGTGTATTTTGTGCGCACACGTCCATATAATTGGAGGTACACAGCTAAGATAATTTTTCGCGGCAAATTTTTGGTAAAGACGCTATACTATAGCTATTCTTCTCTTGGCAGCTTTGTGTAATGCGGCTGTCTGCATGTTTTTCGCGCTGCGCGCAAGGCATGTGAGTAGCATAACAATCGTTAGATGATGATAAGGAGCTAGCAGCTATATGTCCGAACTTCTCGACCAAATTATAACTCCTGAGGTGCGCATGGTGCTCTACCTTATGGTTTTGTGTGTTGTAGTTATTTACTTACTTTCAATTATTTATGTTATTCGCGATGCACAACGCCGCGGTGCGGAGCCCTGGTGGCTGTGGGCGCTCGTTTCGGTTGTGCCCATTGTTGGTATTTTAGCCTATGTAATTTTGCGTCCAGGTTCATATCTTATTGATAGAGAAGAGCAAGATCTCGATATCGCGCTTCGCGAACACCAACTTTCGCACTATGGCATTTGTCCCAAGTGTGGCGCTCCTATCGACCGCGATTTTGTGGTGTGCCCGCTGTGTAACACGCAAGTGCGCAATGTGTGCCCCACGTGCCATCGTCCGCTTAATGCCGATTGGAAAGTGTGCCCGTACTGCCGCACGCGTATTCAGCAATAGCCGCTGTGCCAACGTAGCAAGAATGTGGTTATCACGCACGTATGCATCACGCGTACGTGCGTTTTTACGTGCGCTTTTTCAAAAGTTCAAATGTGCACGGTTATTATGAGCGGCATGGTGGTCGCCGCATGCCGCTCAAGTTCAAAGTTCAAAGTTCAAAAGTTCAAAATGCTGTGTTATTGGCACTCACGGGTGCTGTTATGCACGTGGTTCATGTTCACAATGGGCAAGCCACTGTGCATCGTCCATAGGATGACCAATTTTTCCGGTTTTGCTGCTAAGTTCATTTATTGCGGCAATTTCATCTTCAGTAAGTGTAATGTCAAAGATGTTTGCATTTTCGTACAGGCGCGCGGTGTGCACCGTTTTTGGAATAGGTGCAATACCTCTTGCAATGTGCCAAGCAAGCACAATTTGCGTAGGCGTTTTCTGATACCTGTGGGCAAGCGTTTGAATAATGGAGCTTTCCATAACCTGCGCTTGTGCACGTGCAATAGGGCAGTAGGCAACAGGCTGAATGCCGCGCTCTTTAAGGTAGGAAACATACGACACTTCAGGCCATAGCGGGTGTACTTCAATTTGATTGCACGCAGGCTGCACATTGGCTACTGCATCTAATTGGTGCAGGTTCTCTTTGGTAAAATTGCTTACCGATATTGTGCGAATAATACCCTGCTCATGATAGCTTTCGAGCACTTTCCAAGCTTCGAGTGCATGCGTGCCCCACCAGTGCAGGTACATCATGTCGATATAATCACAGCGCAAATCGGTAAGTGTGCGCTCGATAGACTGTTTGCACAAATCGGCTTTAAAGTAGTTTGGCCATACTTTACTTACCAGAAAGATTTCGCTGCGTGGCGTGTTGCTTTGTGCAATAGCAGCGCCAACGTCTGCCTCGTTTTTATATATCCACGCGGTATCGATAAGTCGATACCCCATATCAAGTGCTTGGCGCGTAATGTCAAGTTCGCTTCCATGAGCTTTATAGGTGCCAAGGCCAAGAATAGGCATAGCATATCCGCTTGAAAGTGTAACGGTTGGAATTGATACCGTACTCATGATAGTCCCTTCGACAATATGTACGTGTGCTAAGCAGTCTGCGTTTATGTGCGCATACTCCTGCTGTGTAGTATGATACTCCACTTTTTTTGCACGGGCGTACCATATAGCGCGCTGCTTTGTATACCTTTTATGCTGTACAATGCGTTCCATAATGCGCCGCACATTGTGTAAACGTTTACAAATGCGTCGGTTTACGTGGCATGAATTATGTATACAAAACACCGATTATGCTTGTAATTTACCGGTAAATGGTAGCAAAACGCCGGTGAATGACAAAAATGCCAATCTCGCATCGTTTTGCGAAACAGAGCGGTAACATAGTGATAAAGATTGGAAACGTTTCCAAATAATTCAAGCCGTACGGCGGGAGGAGTTGTTAGAGATGTTAAATCGTAGGAACTTCGTAAAGGCTGGCCTTGGTTTAGGCGCTACCATGATGGTTGCTGGTTGTTCGAACACACCTGCAGCTGATAAAAAGGGAGAGGCTAAGGGTCACGTATACTACCTTAACTTTAAGCCTGAACAAGATGAGCAATGGCAAGAAATCGCACAGCTTTACAAAGACGAAACTGGTGTTGAAGTAACTGTTAAAACTGCAGCAGCAGGCCAGTATGAATCTACGCTTAAAGCTGAGATGGGCAAGAGTGAATTCCCAACAATGTTCCAGGTAAATGGTCCTGTTGGTCTTGCTTCTTGGAAAGATTACTGCGCCGACCTCGACGGTAGCGATATCGTCAGCAACTGCACCAATGATTCGTTTAAGCTTACCGGCGACGACGGAAAAATTAAGGGTGTTGCTTACGTAATTGAGTCGTACGGCATCATCTTTAACAAAGAGTTGCTCGAAAAAGCAGGCCACAAACAAGAAGAAATCAAAGACTTTGCTTCACTCGAAAAGGTAGTAAAAGACATTACTGCTAATTCTCAAAAGCTTGGCTTCTCGGCGTTTAACGCAGCTGGTATGGATAAATCTTCCGACTGGCGCTTCAAGACGCACCTGGCAAACCTTCCTATTTACTATGAATACAAGAAGGACAACATCAAAACCACAAAGGCAATTAAGGGTACGTACCTCGACAATTACCGTAAGATCTTTGATTTGTACATTAATAACTCAACCACCAATCCTGCACTGCTTTCTACCGTTACGGCAGATATGTGCACCTCAGAGTTTGTAACAAAGAAAGCTGTATTCTACCAGAACGGTACCTGGGAATACGAAAAGGTTGCAGAGCTTGGCGAAGACAAACTCGGTATGCTTCCTATTTACATTGGTGTTGACGGCGAAGACAAACAAGGTTTGTGCACAGGTTCTGAGAACTACTGGTGCGTAAACAAGAACGCAAAAGAAGAAGACGTTAAAGCTACGCTCGACTTCATGAACTGGTGCGTAAACTCCGACACTGGTGTTAAATGCCTCTGCGGTGGTAAGGGTGCTATGCCTTCAGGTGGCAACGGCTGCGGCTTTACTATTCCATTTAAGAAGAATCTTGAGAGCCAGAACCCACTGGTTAACATTGCTAACAAGTATGTTGCCGACGGTAAAACTCCTGTAGACTGGTGCTTCTCAACCATGCCTTCTGAAGCATGGAAGAACGGCGTTGGTTCTGCACTTACCAAATATGCAGCAAACCAAAGTGATGCTGCATGGGCAGAAGTTGTTAGCGCATTTGTTGACGGCTGGAAGTCCGAAGCTGAAAAAGCTAAATAACACATAACGTCATGTGCCGCACACTGCTTGTGCAGCTTGTATTGGTGGGCTGCACAAGCGGCACATGAGTTCTACGGATGCGGAAGAGCCACACGGTGCTTTTCCGCATTATAGTAACGCAAAACACGTTGTATTCAAGCTGCATATGATGCTCATTTGAGTATTAAAACTTAAGGTAAAAGGAGGTTTGTGTAAATGGAGAAATCGATTAAGAAGTATTGGGCCATTTTCTTAATTCCAACCCTCGGATCGTTTGCCATTGGTTTTGTTATCCCATTTATTATGGGTTTATGGCTTTCCCTGTGTGATTTCACCACCGTAACCGACGCAACTTTTGTTGGTTTTCAAAACTATGTTGCTGCGTTTAGCGACAATATGTTCCAACATGCGTTTTGGTACACTGCTGCATTTAGTGTCGTTTCGGTTGTGGTTATAAATGTTATTGCTTTTGCTATTGCATTAGCGCTTACCAACAAAATGCGTGGTACAAACCTTTTCCGTACGGCGTTCTTTATGCCTAACCTTATTGGTGGTATCGTCCTCGGTTACATTTGGCAGCTTATCTTTAACGGTATTTTGCAACAGTACACACAAACCATTACGCTCAACGAGTGGTATGGCTTTGTTGGCTTGGTAATTTTGGTATCCTGGCAGCAAATTGGTTACATGATGATTATTTATGTTGCTGGCTTGCAATCAATTCCAACCGACGTGCTCGAAGCTGCGCAAATCGACGGCGCCGACGCTTGGAAGCGTTTGTGGGACGTAACAATTCCAATGATGATGCCTTCCATTACGATTTGCTTGTTCTTGTCGGTAACAAACGGCTTTAAGCTCTTCGACCAGAACCTCTCGCTTACTGCCGGTGAGCCTGCACACATGTCTGAGATGCTCGCACTCAACATTTACGACACGTTCTATGGCCGTGCAGGGTGGGAAGGCGTTGGCCAGGCAAAGGCTGTGGTCTTCTTTATCATCGTTACCATCCTTGGTCTTATCCAGCTGAACATTACGCGTAAACGGGAGGTGCAACAATAATGCAACAAACAAGAAAGCTCCTATCGACACTTGGCACCGTTGTGTTTAGTATCCTGAGCGTCATTTGGTTGTGCCCTATTTTCGTTGTTATTATGGACTCATTCAAAAAGCGCGATTACATTCAACAAGCGCCGTTTGAGTTGCTTACCAACGATACGTTTGCCCAGTTTGCAAACTATATTGCTGCTCTTCGCAAATACCACTTGCTTGAATCGGTAGGTTGGACGGTATTTATTACCATTGGCTCTGTTATCGTTATCCTTGTATGCACCTCTATGTGTGCATGGTTTATTACGCGCGTAAAAAGCAGAGTGTCGCGTTTCATTTACCTGCTATGCGTATTCTCAATGGTTGTTCCATTCCAAATGGTTATGTTTACGCTTTCGCTTACCGCCGACCGTCTGCACCTTAATACGCCGTGGGGCATCATTATCGTGTATCTTGGTTTCGGTGCTGGCCTTGCCGTGTTTATGTTCTGCGGTTTTGTTAAGAGTATTCCTATCGAAATTGAGGAAGCTGCGCTTATCGACGGAGCAAGCCCACTTCGCGCGTTCTTTAGCATTGTTCTTCCCATCATGAAACCAACGTACATTTCAGTTGGTATTCTCGAAACGATGTGGATTTGGAACGACTTTTTGCTCCCATACCTAGTGCTCGACACCAACAAATACAAAACCATTTCTATCGTTATCCAGTTTATGAAGGGTAGTTATGGTCGTATTGATATGGGCGCCATTATGGCAGCACTTGTTCTTGCTGTTATCCCCGTTATCGTGTTTTACCTGGCAGCGCAAAAGTACATTGTTAAAGGTGTTGCTGCTGGTGCCGTTAAGGGTTAATGGTCTTATGAGTTTGAGTATGTAACTAGCGTGAAAGGAGCGTGAAACCATGAACATCAAAGACATAGCAAATCTTTCTGGCTATAGTGTTGCAACGGTTTCACGCGTCCTTAACGGGCACACGAATGTATCTACCAGCGCGCATGACAAAATCATGAGCGTTGTAAACCAATACAATTTTGAGCCCAATGCCAATGCACGCGAACTTAAGCGCAACGAAAAAGACCCAATCGCCGTTATCGTAAAAGGCCGCAACAACCTGCTTTTTGCCGACATTATCGAGATTATTCATACAACGCTCGATGCTATTGGCGAAGAAGTGTACGTTGCGTATTTGGATGAAGACGAAAACGAGGTGCGGTTTGCGCTTCGCCACCAAATGGCCTCCAATCCGCGTGGCATTCTGTTTTTGGGCGGCGAGCTCGAATACTTTAAGCAGTATTTTGGCATGATTGCATGTCCGTGTGTGCTTATTACCAACTCAACAACGTCACTGTCGTTTCCCAATTTATCCTGCGTTTTAACTAACGATGAACAGGCATCGTTTGATATTGTAAATGAGATTATTAAAGCGGGTCACCAGTCGATTGGCATTGTGGGTGGTAATCTCTCACAAGGTCAAATAAGTGCGCGGCGTCTTTCGGGCGCAATTAGATGTATGGCGTGCCACAATATTGGCTTTAACATACATACGCACTTCGAGCCGTCGCGGTTTTCGATGCAGGAAGGCTATGATGCTTTTAAGCGGCTGATTGGTCGCACACCCGATATTACCGCTGTGTATGCACTGGGCGACGTTATCGCTATTGGTGCGATGCGTGCGGCTATTGATAGCGGCTATTCACTTCCTTACGATATGTCGTTTGCAAGTTTTGACGGCATTCAAGGTGCGCGTTTTTGCGTGCCGCGTCTTACAACGGTGCGACAAGACAGCACACTGCTTGCTCAATATGGAGTGAGCACGCTGCTTAAAATGATGAGCACCACCGAGCCACTTCCGGTGTGCTGCATTGTACCGCACGTTATTCAGCAAGGAGAAAGTATCATCAAGCCGCGCAAGTAAGCTTGGCTACGCTTGGCGTGTCTATACGTTGTAGATTGTGAAAGGATTTACGATTATGCGTTCTGCAGGTGTTTTGCTTCCCATTTTTTCACTTCCATCGCCCTATGGTATAGGCACCCTAGGTAAAGCGGCTTATGAATTTGTCGACTTTTTGCATGATGCAAAGCAAACCTACTGGCAAGTATTGCCACTTGGGCCTACAAGTTATGGCGACTCGCCCTATCAGGCGTTTTCTACCTTTGCAGCAAATCCTTACTTTATTGACCTTGACAGATTAGTTGAAGAGGGCTTGCTTACTTATGACGAAGTGCACGCGCACAACTGGGGTAGCGACCCTTCCAAGATAGATTATGGTTTGTTGTATAACACCCGTTTTGAGGTGCTATCACACGCTGCCGATCGTCTAGTTGCGCAAGACGATGAAGCATTTCACGCCTTCTGTACTGCGCAAAGAGCATGGCTTGATGACTATAGCCTGTTCATGTCACTTAAAAACAAATTTGGCGGAAACAGTTGGCAAAAGTGGCCAGAGGAGTTGCGCTTAAGAAAGCCACAAGCGCTCGCTCAAGCAACCGAAGAACTTGCACCTCAAATGATGTTTTGGAAAGCGCTTCAGTATTTCTTTGACTGCCAGTGGAGCGCGCTTAAGGTGTACGCCAATGCAAAAGATGTAAAAATTATTGGTGACGTTCCCATTTATGTTGCTGAAGATTCGGTTGATGTGTGGAGTCATCCGGAGCTCTTCCAGCTTGATGCAAACAATCGCCCAACTGAGGTTGCGGGTTGCCCGCCTGATGGTTTTTCTGCGACGGGTCAGTTGTGGGGCAACCCGCTCTTTAACTGGGACGCTATGAAATATAACGGCTATGCATGGTGGATGGAGCGTATTCGCGCACAGTTTAAGCATTTTGATGTGCTGCGTATCGACCACTTCCGTGGATTTGATTCATACTATGCAATTCCGTTTGGCGCTACAACTGCTATTAATGGTAGATGGCGCAAAGGCCCAGGCAAAGATTTCTTTGATACACTTAACAAAACACTAGGTCACAAGCCCATTATTGCCGAAGACCTTGGTTTTCTTACCCAATCGGTATTTGATTTACTTGCGTATTGTCAATATCCTGGCATGAAGGTGCTAGAATTTGGTTTTGATTCGCGTGACGAAGGTGGTCGTACGTATCAGCCACATCGTTACACGCCGCATTGTGTTGCGTATGTTGGAACGCACGATAATAGCACTGCAAAGGGTTGGCTCGAATCAGTAAACCCTGCAGATGCTGCGTACGCCCGTGACTATCTGCACATTGTTCCGCAAGAAGCTGCTAATACCAATGGCTATGAAACTGAGCTTGCTTCTTGGACAATGATGCGTGCAATTTGGCAAAGTTGTGCCGATACTGCTATTGTACAAATGCAAGATATTCTTAATCTGGGCGATGAGGCGCGTATTAACGTTCCGTCAACGCTCGGTTCTAATTGGTGCTGGCGTATGCAACCTCAGGTAGACTTGCATGCAGTGGCGCCACGCCTCGCGCAGGCAATGCAGCTTTATGAGAGGGTGCCGCAAACACAAGAGCGTTGCAACTGCGCATAAAGTAGCAACGCTTGAGCAACGTTTGAGCAATGTGCATGCGCTTCATGCGCATAAGGCAATGCAACGTTGCACCTGCGCTTGAGCACAAGCATAGCTTGTGCATCGTGTGCTGTGTGGTGTGTACGCACGCCCCGCGCGCACGTAAGCTCCAAAGACTGTCAGTCTTTGGCGTGCGTATGGTAGTGTACTATATACGCATGCGATGAGCTATTTTATCCACCTTACAAGGAGGTACTATCTTAATGACTTTTGAAGAGAATGTTCGCGAATATCTACATACGCGCGGTATCGAGCCTACACGTGCCAGTGCACATGACCTTATGTGCGCACTTATGAGTGCGCTGTGCTCTGAGCAAGACGCGGCGGGTGCTACACGTGGTAGCCGCAAACTCTATTACTTCTCAGCCGAATTTTTGATTGGTCGTTTGCTTCGTGCAAACCTTATTAACCTTGATTTACTCGATCGTGCACAAGACTTGCTGCAATCATGGGGGACAAGCTTGTCTGAAGTAGAAGACGCTGAACCTGAGCCGTCACTTGGTAACGGCGGATTGGGTCGTCTTGCTGCCTGTTTTATGGACTCTATTGCAAGCCTTGGCCTTAATGGTTGTGGTGTTGGTCTTAATTATCACTATGGTCTGTTTCGTCAAAACCTCTCTGAAGGCTATCAGCAAGAAGAGCCAAACCCTTGGATTGAAGACACTTCGTGGCTTCGCGACGAGCACACCACCTTTACTGTGCCGTTTGCCTGCGGCGATGTTGTTGCAAAGCTCTACGACATTGAGCTTCCGGGCTATCATAACGGCGTTGTAAACCGTTTGCATCTCTTTGACGTTGAGAATCCTGCGCCCGCACCAACGAGCGGTATTTCGTTTGATAAAAACGATATTCAGCATTGCTTAACGTCGTTTTTGTACCCCGACGACTCCGATGAAGCCGGACGTCTATTGCGTGTGTACCAGGAGTACTTCATGGTATGCGCAGGTGCGCAGCTCATTATTGCCGATGCACAGCAAGCAGGATGGCAGCTCGATCGTCTCGACGATCACATTGCCGTGCACATTAACGACACGCACCCTTCGATGATTATTCCTGAGCTTGTGCGTCAGCTCACTTCGCACGGCGTTTCGCAGGATAGAGCATGCGAAATTGTTGAAAATGCGTGTGCATATACCAACCACACCATTCTTTCTGAAGCACTCGAAACGTGGAACATGTCTTCAATTGAGCGCGTTGCGCCGCAGCTTGTTGATGTTATTACAAATCTTGATGAGCGTGCAAAAGCTCGCACAAGCGATCCTGCGCTTGCGATTATCGACAGGGATAATCGCGTACACATGGCTCACATGGACGTGCACTTCTCACGCAGCGTAAACGGCGTGGCTAAGCTGCACACCGACATTCTTAAAAACTCTGAGATGAATGGGTTCTACAACATTTATCCCGACAAATTTAACAACAAAACCAATGGTATTACCTTCCGTCGTTGGCTTATGGGCTGCAACCCCATGCTTGCAGCTGCCATTTCTGATGCCATTGGCGAGGCGTGGAAAGACGACGCGTCGCACCTTATCGACCTGCTTAAGCACATTGATGATGCGGCATTCCGCCAAAAGCTCGATGGCATTAAAGCGCAAAACAAGCATCGTCTTGCCGATTGGCTCCAAAAAACGCAAGGTATTACCCTTAATCGCGACGCCATCTTTGACGTTCAGATTAAGCGTTTGCACCAATACAAGCGTCAGCAGCTTAATGCCATGTATGCCATGTGGAAATACCTCGACATTAAAAAGGGTCACATTCCCGCACGTCCGCTGGTTATGATTTTTGCGGCAAAAGCGGCGCCTGCCTATACGCTGGCAAAAGACATTATTCACATGCTGCTTTGCCTCTCAAAGCTCATCGAACAAGACGAGCAGGTGCGTCCATACTTGCAGCTTGTTATGGTTGAAAACTATAACGTTACTGCAGCTGAGCACCTTATTCCTGCGGCAAATATCTCCGAGCAAATTTCTCTTGCATCGAAAGAGGCGAGTGGTACCGGCAACATGAAGATGATGGCAAACGGTGCGCTTACCTTGGGTACGATGGACGGTGCAAACGTTGAGATTGTAAACCTTGTCGGCAAAGATAATGCCTACATCTTTGGTAAAACCTCACAAGAAGTTATCGACGCATACAAGAACGAAAGCTACCATCCATGGGATTACTGGAAGAGTGATGCGCAGATTCGCGAGCTTATCGACTTTATTATTAGCCCGAGCATGCTTGCAATTGGTAGTAGCGAAAGTTTGGGTCGCGTGTATCAAGACTTGCTGAGCCACGACTGGTTTATGACGTTGCCCGACGTTGCCGACTACATTTCGACAAAAGAGCGTTGCTTGGCCGATTTTGAAAATCGTGATGCGTGGATTACCAAAACGATTATTAACATTGCTCATTCGGGCTACTTCTCAAGCGATAGAACGATTAGTGAATACAATCGTGATATTTGGCATCTTGATGCCACCACACATGAGGCATAACACTAACCTTCAACGCGACAGCTGCCGCTATGGAAGCTACGCGCGTTGCTGGTAGGTGCTACAGGTACAACAGCCAACAAGACTGCAGGTTCAATAACGAGCGTACGCGCTCAATGCAACAGAAAGGATGCATTATGGCCGAGGTGAAATTGCAGCACATTGAAAAGATCTATCCCAACGCAGAGCGTAAGAAAGATCACACCAAGAAATCGAACCTTAAGGTTACCGATGAGGGTGTTGTTGCAGTAGAAGATTTTAATCTCGATGTTGCTGATGGAGAGTTTATTGTACTGGTTGGCCCTTCGGGCTGTGGTAAATCGACCACCTTGCGCATGGTTGCAGGTCTTGAGGACATCACGCGCGGTGATTTGTTCATTGGCGACCAGCGCGTAAACGATGTTCCACCTCGCGACCGCGACATCGCGATGGTATTCCAAAACTATGCATTGTATCCGCACATGACGGTACGTGGCAACATGGAATACCCCTTAAAGCTTCGCAAGATGGCAAAGGAAGAAATTGATAAGCGTGTAAACCAAGCTGCAGAAATTTTGGGCATTACCGAATACCTCGACCGTAAACCAAAGGCACTTTCGGGTGGTCAGCGCCAGCGTGTTGCTATTGGACGTGCTATTGTTCGCGAACCAAAAGTACTGCTTATGGACGAGCCGTTAAGCAACCTCGATGCCAAGCTTAGAAACCAAATGCGTGCCGAGATTATTAAGCTTCGTTCGCGCATTAACACTACCTTTATGTATGT
This sequence comes from uncultured Atopobium sp., assembly GCA_946997485.1. Taxonomy (GTDB): domain Bacteria; phylum Actinomycetota; class Coriobacteriia; order Coriobacteriales; family Atopobiaceae; genus Fannyhessea. Next base: position 18,454 of record CAMPVF010000004.1, on the reverse strand, counting down.
AACGCACGACCAAACCGAGGCTATGACCTTGGGCGATCGTATCGTTATTATGAAAGACGGTATGGTACAGCAAGTTGGCACTCCACAAGAAGTGTTTAACAAACCAGCAAACATGTTTGTTGCCGGCTTTATTGGCGTGCCTCAGATGAACTTCTACGACGGCGTGCTTGTACGCGAGGAGAATGGCAACTACCACGTTACTGTTGACGGCCACGATATTACTCCAAGCGAAGACAAACAAAAACGCCTGCGTGAGCGCAATGTTGAAACGCAAGACATTACCTTTGGTGTTCGTCCTGAGCACATTGGTTTGTATGGTAATGAGCCAGGCATGATTGAAGGTAGTGTTGAAGTTGTTGAAACGATGGGTTCAACGGTAAATCTGCACGTACAAGCCCTTGGCAGCGAAAGCATCATCCTTGCGCAAACCGCAAAGCTCGAAGGCGAAGATCCGTCGGTGTTTAAGCCGGGCGACATCATTCACTTTACCTTTGGTGGCAACGTAATGCATTTGTTTGACAAGAAAACAGGCATGAACCTGGAGTTTGCAAACTAACTTTGGCGCCCGTTTTGGTGCCTGTATTACACCTGTGCATGTTGTGTATCTGTTGTACCGCATGAATATAAACGCGCTGCGTAGCGTATGTGAAAGCGAACGCTTGCATACGCGCGTGGCGTGTTTTTTGTGCTTTTATGCGCACATACCCCGAAGCATGTGCTTTCGAGCGCGTGCCACGATACACACTCATACTACCTTGCGCGGTGTGACGACTTTTGCGTGTTGTGTATAAAATTGTGTATAAAATGAGCCGTAGTATGGTATAGCTTTGCACAATATGATGCATCGATGCTACACTGTATAAGTTAATCACCGTATTGATACTTCATAGCATATACGTAACATGTGCGAGTAATGAAAGCGAGCGTTTATATGGCAGCTATTTCAACAGCCGATTTCCGCAACGGCATGGGTCTTAAAATTAACAGCAAATATTACACGATTGTTGAGTTTCAGCATGTAAAGCCTGGTAAGGGCGGAGCATTTGTTCGCTATAAAATTAAAGACCTGAAAAGCGGTCGCACCATCGATCAAACCTGCAACGCTGGTTCTAAGTTCGAAAGCGTTCAGCTTATTACGCGCGAAATGCAATATTTGTACAACGACGGTGCAGCGTTTTACTTTATGGACAACGACACCTACGAGCAAATTCCGGTTGATGCCGATTTTATTGGCGAAAACCAAAAATGGCTCAAAGAAAACGATACCTGCCAGCTGCTCTATGCAGACACTGAGCTGTTGGGTGTAAATCCTCCGATGTTTATTGAGGTTGAGATTACCCAAACCGATCCTGGCTTTAAGGGCGACACCGTGCAAGGTGGCACCAAGCCTGCAACCATCGAAACTGGCGCAACCATTCAGGTTCCTATGTACCTTAACCAGGGCGAAGTTGTTCGTGTTGATACGCGCACGGGCAAGTTTGTAGCGCGCGTGTAGGTGCACGTAGGCAATACCATACAGGTAACAGCACGTAGGTATCCGTGAAGCGTATACTTCACGGATTTTTTCGTTTGCCGCGCGCCTTTCTACCTTCTATGAGTATACTTAAACAAATAGCCTTAACGTGAGGGTAAAGGGGTTTACATGAATACAGCTGCCGTGCACATTTCCGGACTAACTATTGCAAAAAGTGTCATTGCTTCCATTGTTTCTCGTGCATGTGACGAGGTAGAGGGCGTTGTTCAAGTTGGAACAAACGTGCTCGCTTCGAGCCTTATTTCTGTTTTTTCTCAACATACACCCAGTGATGAAACACCTGTTGAAGTAGACGTTGTGAACGATAAGTTGCACGTAGGCGTTCACGTTTCGGTGTTTTATGGCTACCCATTTGTGACGCTTGCGCAGCAAATTCGCGCAGCTGTCGCGCAAAGTTTACAAAGTCAACTGTCGTGTGATATCGACGCTGTTGATGTGTACATCGACAATCTCGTATTTCCCAAGGAGTAGTGGTTAGCTCGTGAGCAAAGAAATTCGTTTTATAGGTCGCACGCGTGCCCGTAGTCATGCATTGCAGCTGCTCTTTCAAGCAGAGTCGCGTTCGATGCGTGTTGCCGACATAATTAATGCGCATTACCTTATAACCGAAGGTCCTCTCGAAGAGTTTGCCCGCACGCTCGCGCTTGGTGCCGATGCAGTTCGCGATAAGCTCGACGCGCTTATTGCCGATACGGCTACCAACTGGAATGTAACGCGTCTGCTTTCTGTCGACCGCAATATTATTCGCCTTGCTCTCTTTGAAATGCTGCACGTTGATGATGTTGACGTGGCGGTTACCATTAACGAATTTGTTATTTTGGCAAAAGCGTATGGTACCGACGATTCTGCCGCGTTTGTAAACGGTGTTTTGGGTCAGGTTGCTCGCCGTCTGTCTGCGGGCGAAGACATTGCGCACATATATGGCATTGTGTCGCCTCAAAGCGCAGAAAATGCTTCAGTTGCAGCGAGCACAAATGAAGATGCATCTGGTGCATCTGCGAGCGCAGATAAACTCATGGATGTAGACGACATGCTGGGTTTAAGCGATTAGTTTCGCCGTTTTTGCGCTTTGTTATACAGCTGCCTTTGCAGCCGCATGCCCGCGCTGCCGTGCGGATGTTACGCAGGAGCGCATGAAATTACGCAGGAAATGAGTGGTATGAGTTCTCCAACACATGCATACGAGCATTTTTCGGATATCACGCATCGCTTAGACGAAATAGCGAGCGCTGTTAAATCGAAGGACATATCGCTTGAAGCTACGCTCGATTTGTTTGACGAAGCTATTGCCCTTGGCACGCGCGCAGTAACGCTGGTTGATGTGCCTAAAGACGTGGACGACGCGGCTGTTGATGCATCTACCAGCGAGAATCCAGAAAAAACTGCAGTTGAAAAAACTGCATCAGACGATGCTGTATCAGACGATGCCGCAGCTACGCATGCTTCATCCGCGTCTGCTAACTCTTCGTCATCCATGGAAGTCCAATGAAACCTCGGCTCGACGAAGAACTTGTTGCACAGGGTTTTTTTGATACCACGCAGCAAGCGGCAGCCGCCGTTATGGCAGGCGATGTTTCAACCAATGCTGAGCGTCTTGTGCACCCGGGTGCACGTGTGAAGCCAGGTCTTTTTTTACACGTAAAAAAGAAAATCAATTTTGTAAGCCGCGGCGGACTCAAACTAGAACGCGCACTTGAGGCGTTTTGTATTAATCCGCGCGGGCGCGTATGCCTCGATATTGGGGCATCAACCGGCGGATTTACCGATTGCTTGCTTCGGGGTGGCGCGCAGCATGTAACGAGCGTGGATGTTGGCTACGCGCAGTTTAGCTGGCAGCTTCGCTGTGATTCGCGTGTTACGCTATATGAGCGCACTAATATTTGTGAGCTTCCGCGCCTGTATCCTTCGCTTGCTTTCGATCTTATTGTGTGCGATGTGTCGTTTACCAGCATCGGCACCATTATCGACGCCGTGCGCGCGCTGTGTGCACCCAATGCCACGTTTGTAACGCTTATTAAACCCCAGTTCGAAACGCCTAAGGAACTGGTTGAGAAGGGCGGTGTTGTGCGCGAGCCGCAGCTTCATACCAATGCAATTGTGCGCGTTATTGCTATGTGCACCAACGCCGGTTTTGACGTACGCGGCGTATGCAACAGCCCCATTCATGGCGCAAAAGGTAATAGTGAATTTTTGCTGTGTTGCACCGCTTCTGCTGAGCATTGCGGAACCTCCTTAATTTCTGATGAGGATATTTCTCGCGTAGTACACGCCGCACATGCAGAATAGCAGGCGTAACGTGTAAGAATGTTCTCATCGTGCTGGAGGCATGGGGTGCATGAGGGCATGTATAACTTATATGCATCGCGCGCGTGCATGCAGTGTAGCTTTTATAGCGTGGTACCATTTTTATACGACTAGTTCAAGCAACTGGTTTAACGTTGAACTCAATCTAAAGCTCAACCAAGAGTTCAATAGTGAGTTCAACCTTAGCTTCAAGCAACTGGTTTAACTTGCTTGCACAACAGGCGAGCACAACGGTTGTGTTTTGAACATGTCGTTTGCGCAGGTTCATACAACGCAAGAAGGTGGGTGTTAGCTGTGCACGTATTACTCGTACCTAATTATTCACGCTCCGAGGCGCTTCAAGATGCATCGCAGCTCACAGATTTTTTGGAACAGCAAGATATTTCGGTAGTGTGGGCGCCCGACAAAAAACGGCAGCCAAATGCCCAGGTAGATGTTACGTCTGCAAATTTAGTTGTTGCGCTTGGCGGCGACGGCACTCTTCTTCGCGCGGCACATATTGTTGGGTACACCGAGGTGCCGCTTATGGGGCTTTCGTATGGTCATTTAGGTTTTCTTACCTGCGCTGGCCCAAATCATCTTAAAGACATTGTTATGCGTGCGCTTGCAGGCGAGCTTCATGTTTCGCGCCGTGCTACGCTTGATATTGCTGGCACATACATCGACAACAGGGGAGAAGAGCAAACGGAGCACGCGTTTGCGCTCAACGATTTTGCACTCAGTCATGGCTCGCGCGGCGACATTATCGAATTTGATATTGCGGTATCGGGGCACCATATCGACAGGCTCCGTGCCGATGGTTTTGTTGTAGCTACAGCTACGGGCTCTACCGGCTATGCGCTTTCGGCGGGCGGTCCTATTGTTACGCCGCATTTTTACGGCATGGTTTGTGTACCTGTTGCGCCGCACACCATTATGGCACGTGCGTTTTTAAGTTCGCCTTCCGATGTGGTGGAACTTGCTATCTGCGAAAACCGCAGCGTTGAGCGGCTCTTTTTTGCCGACGGCCAGCCGTTTCTTGCCGATAAAAAACCAACACGTGTGGCTATTACGCGCGGCAAAGGCGACATTTTATTGCTCGATACCAGCGTTTCTAGCTTTTATCAATCGGTTTCACGAGTATTTTATGGACAGGATGGCCATGATAGATGAGATTGTGGTTACGAATGTAGCGCTCATACGTCATGCATCGTTTCAGCCAAGTAGCGGTCTTACTGTGCTTACGGGCGAAACGGGCGCAGGCAAAACTGCACTGCTCTCAGCAATTTCGCTGCTCATTGGCCAAAAAGCGGATGTATCGCGTATACGTGAAGGTGCTGACGCGCTTTGTGTTGAAGCACGATTGTATGGTGTAGCACCTGCTCATGATGCTAAAAACACTTCAGCTAATACGTCTTCACCTTCGCAACGCTCCTCCACAATCCCACCTGCGAGCCCTTCTGGTGCAGATGACTCGTCTGCCGATAGTGAAGAAACCATCGTGATGCGCAAAGTTGATGCGCGCGGGCGCAGTAAAAGCGAGCTTAACGGGCACATGTGCACGCTGCAGGCGCTAAGCGCTACTGTGGGCGAAACAATCGACATATGCGGCCAGCACGCACACCAGCGCCTGCTTAATGCTGCGTATCACGAACAACTTCTCGACAGTTGGCAAAAGAGCAGTATAGAGCCTCTGCTTCAGCAGTACAAAAGCGCTTTTACGCGCTATCACGCCGCCTGTGACAATCTTACACGCATAACCACCCGCGCAAGCGTAGCTCAAGAAGGCATTGATGCTGCAACTTATGTTATTCAGCAAATCGATGCTATAGCCCCGCAGCCAGGCGAATATGAGCAGCTTGAAGCACGCTATGCAAAAGCGCTGCATACAAAAGAGCTGCTCAGCAATTTGCAAGCGGTGCATACTGCAATTCTTGGTGATAATCACATCCATGATGAGCTTGTGTTATGCTCACAGGCGCTTACTTCGATAGCATCGTTAGATGCGTCGTATAAGGAGCTTATTGAGCGCTTGGATGCCTGCTGTATTGAAGTAGACGATATTGCCGAAGCAGTGCGAAAACACATCGACAACGTGTCGCTTGACCCGCAGCAGCTCGAAGACATGCGCCTTCGCCTTCAGAGTTTTCAGAGTCTTATGCGCAATTGGGGTCCTGCCATGGAGCACGTGTTTGCGCGCTACCAAAAAGCGCAAGATTTGCTCGCACGTGCGCACACATCAAAAGATGACATTGCGCGCGCCAAAAACGAACAAGAAGAAGCAAAACAGGCGCTTATAGTGGCTGGACATGCGCTTGCAGCCGAGCGAAAACGCCTTGCGCCCTTACTTTCGCGTGCTATTACCCACGAGCTTCGCGCGCTTGATATGCCGGCATCAACGGTGCACATAAGCTGCGAGGATATGCCATTTGACGCGTGGACAAATCACGGTTCTACACGGGTTGAAATTATGTATCAATCGGGCCATGAGCTGGCATGCCGCCCGCTTAAAAAAATTGCGTCCGGCGGCGAAATTTCGCGTGTCATGCTTGCTATAAAAGTGGTGCAAGGTGCAAGCGACGACAGTGCAACGCTTATATTTGACGAGGTAGATGCAGGTATTGGTGGTGCTGCGGCACATGCTGTTGCGCGCGTGCTTGCCCGCCTTGCAAAAACGCACCAGGTTATTGTGGTTACGCACGAAGCGCAGGTTGCCGCGTATGCATCCGTTCATATTCGTGTTGAAAAACATGGTCTTGACGTGCCCGAAACCCGCATTTGCACGCTCGATGAAACGCAGCGTGTACGTGAACTTGCGCGCATGCTTTCGGGCGATAACTCACCAGTTGCACTTACACATGCACAAAAGATGTTGGATGATGCGCAAGCAGATACGCTCACCGATGAGCACGTTTTATGATGCGCCTGCTCGCGCACCCATGAGCCAACTTATGAGTCAGCTCATGAGCCCATCCATGAGCCAGCCCATTCGCGCACACAAATATATAACTTCAGTGCGTGTTTTATATTATGCGTCGTATGTGTCGTGTGATGTTGTATTATAAAACCTCGTAGAATAACAAACATGTTACTTGCGAAAGGCTCAAATCACCATGACAAAACACATTTTTGTAACAGGCGGCGTGGTTTCCTCGTTAGGTAAAGGTATTACCGCAGCTTCTCTTGGTCGTTTATTAAAGTCGCGTGGCTACAAGGTAATGATGCAGAAAGCCGACCCATATCTTAACGTCGACCCTGGCACAATGAGTCCATTTCAACATGGTGAGGTGTTTGTAACCGAAGACGGTAAAGAAACCGACCTCGACCTTGGTCACTACGAGCGTTTTATCGACGAAAACCTTACCGCAAACTCAAACTTCACCACGGGTGTTATTTATCAATCGCTTATCTCGCGCGAGCGAGCAGGCGATTTTTTGGGTGGCACCGTACAGGTTATTCCTCACGTTACCAACGAAATTAAAGAGCGTTTTCGCCGTATCGAAGAGCAAACGCAGGCAGATGTAGTTATCACTGAGCTTGGTGGTACCATAGGCGATATCGAAGGTCAGTCGTTTGTTGAAGCCATTCGCCAATTCCGTAAAGAAAAAGGCGCAGGTAACACCCTTGTTATTCACGTAAGTTTGGTTCCGTATATTTCTGCTGCGCACGAAGTAAAAACAAAGCCGACGCAGCATTCCGTAAAGGAACTGCGCTCGATGGGCATTACACCCGATCTCATTGTGTGCCGTGGCGATCACGAAATAAACGCAGCTATTCGCGCTAAAATTGCGCATTTTTGCGATGTGGACGAAGATTCGGTATTCGAAAACTCCGACTGTGCGTCTATTTACGAAGTACCTGCTCATTTAGCAAAGCAGGGTTTTGACGACAAAGTGTGTGAAAAGCTTGGTCTTGAAGCCCGCACACGCGATATGACTCAGTGGAACAGTTTTGTTGACGCTATGCACAACGCAAATGCGCAGCAAGATGTTACCGAAATTAAGGTTGTTGGTAAGTATATCCAGCTTCCCGATGCATATCTGTCGGTTATCGAAGCTTTGCACCACTCGGGCGTTTTTTATGGCCGCCACATTCACATTACGCTTATCGATGGTGAGGACCTTACGGCACAAAACGTAAACGACGTGTGCGCTGATGCCGATGGTATTTTGGTGCCCGGCGGCTTTGGCAAACGTGGTGTTGAAGGCAAAATTTTGTCTGCAGAATATGCACGTACACACGCCATTCCTTACCTGGGCGTATGCCTTGGTTTGCAGGTAGCAGTAAGCGAGTTTGCGCGTCACGTATGCGGGCTTACCAATGCAAATTCGTCCGAGTTCGACCCCGATACGCTGTATCCTGTTATCGACCTCATGGAAGATCAAGAGGACGTTACCGAAAAGGGTGGCACCATGCGTTTGGGCACCTATCCTTGCAAGGTGTTAGGTGCACTTGCGCACGAAGCCTACAGTCAAGATTTGGTATACGAGCGTCACCGTCATCGCTATGAAGTTAATAATGCATTTAGAAAACAGCTGGTAGATGCTGGTTTGGTGATTGGTGGTCTTTCGCCCGACGATAGGTTGGTTGAAATGGTTGAGCTGCCTGAAGATGTTCACCCATGGTTTGTGGCAAGTCAGGCACACCCTGAGTTTAAGAGCCGTCCAACGCATCCAGCGCCTTTGTTCCGCGAGTTTGTGCGCGCGGCAATTGCACGTCACGAAGGTGTAAATCGTCACGACGTAACGCCGCGTAAGTCTGCGTGTACAAACGCCTCATAAAGGTGGCATCGGTTGGTAGTACGCGAAGCGATAGACGAATATCTTCGTTATATACGGTTTGAGCGTAACTTTTCGGGCAACACGCTTGAGGCGTATGCCCGCGACCTTAATGCCTATTGCGAGTTTTTAACAGATAAGCATATTGATGCTCCTGTACACATCACGCGCCGTGTAGTAGAGGAGTATCTTTCGTATGTAGCAACGCTCGACAAAGCGCCTTCGTCGGTGCAGCGCTGCGTGTCTGCCATTAAAAGCTTTCACCGTTTTATGGTTATCGAGCAAATTTGCACCGCGCACCCAACAGCCGATATTGCACTTCCTAAAAAACCCGCGCTCTTGCCGCAGGTGCTTTCCCATACTGAAGTAGAACGCCTGTTAGATGAGCCATTTTTGCAAGAGTTGCAGCCTGCTGCGCACACCACCAAACAAGGTACAACAACCATGACTAAAGCAGCATGCTTTTGGCGCGATAAGGCTATTTTGGAGCTTTTGTATGGCTGCGGACTTCGAGTAAGCGAGCTGTGCAACCTTACCTGCGATAATGTTTCGCGCACCGATGAAGTACTGCGTGTGATAGGCAAAGGCTCAAAGGAGCGCGTCGTGCCGCTTATTGGAAGTGCGCTTGCTGCATATACGCGGTATGTTGATACGTGGCGAGCCGAGCTTTATAATCCGCGACGTAGCAATAGTGCCGTGTTTTTGAGTGTGCGGGGGAGCGCTATATCGCGCCAAGCAGTGTTTGCGCTCGTTGAAAAATATGGTCGTATGGTGGGCATTCGTGGTCTTCACCCGCATACACTGCGCCATACTTATGCTACGCATTTGCTTGAAGGTGGTATGGATTTGCGTATTGTGCAAGAGCTGTTGGGACATGCGAGCATTGCAACAACGCAGCTATACACACACATTGATATTTCCCACATTCGAAGTGAATATTTGCTCGCGCATCCGCGTGCGCATGTGTCGCGCGAACATACTGCGCTCTAGTACATCGCGCCCCTTACCTCGCGTATCGCGTATTCCACCTTGCGCCCGTACCTCGCGTATTGCACCGTAGCGCGCGGCGACCTGGTGTTTACCCGTGTACACAGCCTCATGCGATATCATACATGCATCGTCTTATGCGCTTTTAGCATACCACCTGCACAACTTCATAGTATATGCACAAATCATGCGGCGTACCCGGTAGTATTGTGCAAACAAACGCCTGTTCTTACAACATGTAGTGCGCTTTTAGCGTAAATGTGCGGCCCACAGCATCGCTTTCGATTTCCTCATAAAAAAATGGGAGAAAGTGTTGGAAAGTGTTGCGAAGTGGGGCGTTTTTACGCTATAGTTATAGGCACTTGCTAGGAGAATGCCACCCGAGCGTAAAGGAGGAAGTTGTGTACTTAACAGGAACGTATAAACACAGTTTAGACGCAAAGTTTCGTATCACGCTTCCTTCCGTGTTTCGCAAACAGTTGGGCGACGTCATTTGTTTGGTTCCGCTCAACAACGCTGTGTATGGTTTTACTCCAGAAAGTCATCGCGCTTGGATACAGTCTTTTTTCCCGCAAGGAGTTAATCCTCGCGATCAAAGGGCTGCCCGTTTGCGTACGGCATTACTGTCGCGCACGCTCACGCTCGATTTGGATAATGCGGGGCGTCTTGCATTAGGTAAGCTCGACCCCAAGCAGCTCGAAGCCGTCAACATCAAAAAAGACGTTGCCGTCGTTGGTGTAGACGACCACTTTGAGATTTGGGATGCAGCTACCTTTGATGCTCAAAGCGCCATGTTTGACGCGAACCTTGACGACTTAATGTATGGGCAAAATGAGTGCGAGTAATTTGACAAGCGAATATCGGCATATTCCTGTTATGTTGCAAGAGACGCTCGCGTATCTTAACCCCCAACCGGGTGAGATTGTGTGCGATTGCACGTTGGGAGCAGCAGGGCATACGGTGGCACTTGCCGAGCGTATTTGTCCTGATGGATTAAGCATTGGCATCGATCAAGATGATGCTGCTATTGCCGCTGCAACACAGCACATTACTCGTGCGTGCCCCACAGCGCAGTATCGCTTTTTACAAGGGAATTTCTCGCAAATCGACGAGCTTTTGCTCAAGGCAGAAGTAGTTGGTGTCGATTGCGTCTTATTCGATTTGGGAGTGTCATCACCTCAACTTGATATTCCTAGCCGAGGGTTTTCATATCACGAAAACGCCCCTCTTGACATGCGCATGGATCCGAGGAATAACACCTTAAACGCAGCAGAGGTTATAAACACCTATAACGAAGCCGACCTCACTCGGATTTTACGCGTATTTGGCGATGAGAAATTTGCTCCGCAGATTGCGCGCCGGGTTGTAAAAGAGCGGCAAACCAAAGCGATTGAAACAACGTTTGAGCTGGTAGACATCATTAAAGCATCGATACCTGCAGCCGCACGCCGTCACGCAAAACATCCTGCACGCAAAACATTTCAGGCGATTCGCATCGAAGTAAACCACGAACTTGACGTGCTTCAAGTTGGGTTAGAGCGCGCTCTGGCGTGGCTCAACACAGGCGGACGCATGTGCGTTATTTCGTACCATTCGCTTGAGGACAGGCTCGTTAAACACGTCTTTGCGCAGTATGCGCGCGGGTGTGTGTGTCCTGTTGATTTGCCCGTGTGCGTCTGTCACAAAAAGCCGATAATCGACGTCATTACAAAAAAGCCGCTGTATGCAAGCGACGAAGAAGTTGCGCGTAATCCGCGCGCGCGAAGTGCCTGCATGCGCGTATGCAAAAAGCTCTAGCACACATGTGCAAGAGCGCAGGCGGCGGGGGTTTCCTGCAAAGTGCCTGCTACAAGGATGGGTGCTCTCTTATGCACCCGCAACGTACGTGTCCAGCACGTATGAATTGCTCGTTGTGTTGCTGACGCTGCTTTTTCGCAGCTGTGGTTTTAGGGGAGATAAGGTATGTCGTATCGAGGCAATCTTGCATATAGTACTGAGCCTCAGCGCTATGATGCTCCATTTAATGGATTGCCTTATCGCAGTAATGAAGCCTACCCTTCTTTTCGTCCTTCATTTGAAGTTGTTGAAGGTGGCGGCCTTGATGCCAAGGTGCGCGCTGGTGTAAGTGAGCATTTTCTTCATTCAATTAAACTCGTTCTTGCGGTTACCATTGTGTTTGTTGCTATTGGTATGGTGCGCGTTGGTATTTTAGCTGCCTGCGTATCTACGCTGCAAAGCAACAACGCTATTGTGCATAATATTGAAAAAGCCCAGCTTAAAAACGGTGAACTTAGGGTTGAGCGTTCTATTTTGTCGAGTACATCGCGTATTGCTCGCATTGCAAGTCAAAGTTATGGCATGCAACTTCCTTCAACTACTGATACTATAGATATAGCGCAGCAAGATAGTCCAAAAGCCGGTACGCAAGATGCGCAAGATGCGCAAGGCGAGCAGGACGTGCAAGCTGCATCTTAGTAGCACGCGCTGCTTAAGGTGTGCAGACGTACGCCCGCCGGCAGCGATTAGCTGCGTTTTGTTTGCGTGCATAACACGATATGCTAAGGTAGATCATGTGGTTTTCTAAAAACTCTCTTCGTGGCTCATCCTATGACCCAAATCCTCGTTCGTATACAAATGCACGTCGCACGCCTATAAACCCTGCTGAAGCGCGGTTTAGTTCTGCCACTACAAAACTCGTTGTTGGTCTATCGTGCATTGTGCTTATTATTATTGCACAGCTCGTGCGCTTTCAAATTGTAACGGCATCAGATCTTTCGCATAAAGCCCAAGCTCAACGCAACAATATTGTGACGCTGTTTGCCCGCCGCGGCACTATTTATGATAGAAACGGCAACGTGCTTGCTATAAGCCGCGAATGTCGTACGGTATATGCAAATCCTAAAAAAGTTAATGACCCTTCAGGTGCAGCCCAAATTATTGCCGATACGGTGGGCGGCACTACCGACAACTACACACAGGCGCTTACGGGCGATACCACCTTTGCATACGTGGTAAAACGTATTAGCATCGAAGACGCAAAAACCATTCAACAAAAACTTGGTGATGCAAAAATTACCGGCATTTATCTGCAGCAAGATATTAAACGTGAGTATCCTTACGGCGCGGTTGCTGCTCAGGTGCTGGGTGTTGTAGGTGCCGATCAGGAAGGCCTTACCGGTCTTGAGTTGTATTATAACGATACGCTTAAAGGCACCAACGGCAAAATGATTTTTGAAGCGGGTAGGGGCGGCACGCCTATTGCAGGTGAACATCCGGCTATTGAGCCTGCGTCGCACGGCCAAGACATTATTTTGGGCATTGATGTAAATGTGCAGCGTACCTGCGAAGAAACTATTACGCAAGCCATTAAAGACTACAGCGCTAAGGCGGGCTCGGTGATGGTTACCGATCCTTTGACGGGCGAAATTTTAGCAGCATGTTCAACGCCGCTCTACGATCCGGCTGATGTTGCCGAAATTCCCGAAGGCGCGCTTAACTTAAAGTCGATAAGTGCCACCTTTGAGCCGGGTTCTATTTTTAAGCCCATTACGCAGGTAATTGCGCTCGATACCAAAAGCGTGTCACCAAACCAGAGCTTTGACGTTCCCGTTGAGCTTAAGGTGGGCGATAGCATGGTGCACGATGCCGAAAAGCGCAAAGAAGCCATGACTATGACCTTGCGTGATATCCTTGTACACTCGTCAAATGTGGGAAATGCACTTATAGCGCAGCACTACATTGGTGCAGATAAATTTAGTAGTGGAGTTGCTGCGTTTCAGTTTGGTACTAAAACCGGCATTGATTTTCCGGGTGAAATTGCCGGTATGGTAAAACAGCGCGTTGAGTACGACGGCTCTACCTTGGGCACCATGTCGTTTGGTCAGGCCTTATCCATTCCGCAGGTACAAATGGTGCAGGCGATTGGCGCCATTGCAAATAGAGGCTCTTTGTATACGCCGCATTTCCTTATTGCACGTGGCGGCTCAGAAGTAAGCTGGCCTGCGAAAGGAAATCCGCTTTCAAGTGATACGGCAGATGAAATTGCCAGCTACATGCGTGATGTAGTAAAAGATAAACACAACGCTGCCGCTGCTGTTGAAGGTTATGATGTTGCCGGTAAAACGGGTACTGGTGAAAAGCCAGGTGAAAACGGACGGTACCTATCCGATTCGTTTACCAACTCGTTTATTGGCTTTGCGCCTGCGTCCGCGCCGCGCATCCAGGTATCCGTTATGCTCGATGGCACACCATACTCTGCGTATGCATCAGCCGCACCCACATTTTCGAAGATTATGAAGAACTCTCTTGGCGATTTAGGAATTGCCCCCCAATAGCAGAGAAATTGCTCCATAATAGTGAAGGCACATGCCACCATGGTTGTTTTTTGTTCCATAATGGATGTGCACTGTTTTATGCTGGATATGCACGTTGTCATGGTGTGCCCAGTAAATACGTACAAAAGGATTGTAACTTCATGATATCAGCAACCGTACAAGACATATGCAGCGCAACATCTGCGCAGGTTATAGCTCCACTGGCTGCGGGTGCGTCGTGCACGCTGCGCTCGGTGGACGTGGTTATCGACTCTCGACGTGTACAAAAAGGCAGCATGTTTGTAGCCTTTATTGGCGAGCACACTAATGGCAATGACTATGCGCTGCGTGCCCTCGAAGCAGGTGCTTCGTGCATCTGTCTTACGCAAGATGCACCGCAAGATCTTATCTGCGCAGCCGAGCAAAACGGCTGCGTGCTTCTTCGCGCGCAAAACGATGATGCGCAAACGTTTTTGCTGCGTCTTGCTAGCTGGTGGCGCACTCAAAACATGCATTGGATTGTTGTTGGTATTACCGGTTCGTGCGGCAAAACCACTACAAAAGATCTCTGTGCGCAGGCGCTTGCCACGCGCTATCGTGTGCACGCTACACAGGGCAACTTTAATAATCTTATTGGCGTGCCTCTTACAATCTTGTCTGCATCTGCCCAAGACGAGGTTATTGTGTGTGAGATGGGCATGAATCACCCAGGCGAGCTCGCTACTCTCTCACGTGTTGCGCTTCCGTGTCTGTGTGTTATCACCAATATTGGTACAAGTCATATCGGCATACTTGGGTCGCGCGAGGCAATTGCCACGGCCAAGCTCGAAATAATTACAGCTATACGCGGATATACAGGTTCATCCAAGACGCACGCGTCTGAGCATGCGTCTGCGCAGCTGCCCGTACAAAAGCCTCTGCCTGCAGAAATTCCGCCTATGCTGCTGCTTGATGCACATGACGATTTTTGCGCGTATCTTACTCGCCACGCGCAGCAGTATGAGTACGATAATGAAGCTGGTGTACCTGCTCATGCTGGCAGTGCTCATGGTGGCTCTAACCTGCGTATTTCTTATATTGACCATGGACAACACGCTGCTGAACCAACGCCAGCCACTTCATCTTCGCAGGCTGCCAGTATATCAGCGGGCGCGGTGTGCATTCGCACGCAGGCGCCTATTTCCCTCGATGAACACGGTTGTGCTCATACGCAGCTTATATATGCTGATGGCGAGACACATGCGCTATCAATGAGCCAGCCTTCAAAGGCAGCCTGCATCGACGCGCTGTTTGCGCTTGCTATTGCCGATGAGCTTGCGTGCGATAGATCCGCAGCTATACGTGCTATCGAAGCGTGTTCATGCGTACACATGCGTCTTGAAGAAATTTCTCGTCCGCACAAACCCTTTATTATCGATGATTCTTATAATGCATCACCCGCGTCTATTGCCCAAGCACTTGCTGTTCTTCATCATTGTACGGGCTATACCAGGCACATTGCCATTCTTGGCGAGGTTGGTGAGCTTGGAAGCCAGTCGGCGCGTCTGCACGATTACATAGGAGCATATGCGGCGGCAAGTGGGGTTGACATGCTGGTATTTGTGGGCGGCGAAGATGCAAAACGCATGGTAGAAGCCGCGCGCACAATGGGCTATCCTGCTGAGCAGCTGCATTACGTGCGTGACGTACACGAAGCGCAGCTACGTATTGCGCCGCTCTTGCGCGAAACCGACGCCGTGCTGGTAAAAGCCTCGCGTGCGTGTATGCTCGATGTGTTTGTGAAAGGGGTCATCCAGTAATGTTCGGCGATCCTATCTATCCTAGTTACCAGGTATTTATTGCAATTGGTATTTCGGCATTATTATGCGCTGTGCTTATGCCAGCTTTTATTCGTCTTATGCGCTACGAGGGCTTTGGCCAGCAGGTTCGCGCCGATGGTCCTAAACGTCATCTCATTAAGCAAGGCACACCAACTATGGGCGGTGTTGTTATTTTGCTGAGTATTGTGGTAACGTGCCTGGTACAAACCGCGCTTACGCAGCGCCTTGTGCTTGCGCTTGTTACAACGCTTTTGTGTGCGTGTTTAGGTCTTGCCGACGACTTGGAATCGGTTGCGCATAAGCGATCGCTCGGACTTACCGCCTCCCAAAAAATGCTCGGTTTACTCATTATTTGTGTTGTATTTACGCTTTACGCAACCAATGCCTGCGACGTGTCGCCTATTATCTATTTTCCTGGCGGCTTTTCTGTTAATTTAGGCATATGTACCAGCGTGTTTACGATTGGTACCCTTACATTCTCGGTGCCATGGCTCTACCTTGTGTTTGTCTTTTTGCTTATGGCAGGCATGTCAAACGCCACCAATCTTACCGATGGCCTCGATGGACTTTTGGCGGGGTGCGCACTTGTTGTAATGCTGTGCATGGCAATGGTTGCTTTTTCGTTTGACGATCGCGATTTAGCTGTGTATGCAGCTGCAATAGCGGGCGCGTGCATTGGATTTTTGTGGCATAACTGTTATCCGGCGTCTATTTTTATGGGCGATACGGGCTCATTAGCGCTCGGTAGCGCGTTTGCCGCGCTTGCTACGCTCACCAAAACCGAAGTTATTTCGCTTGTGATGGGCGCGTTATTTGTTATTGAAGCGCTTAGCGTTATTATTCAGGTGGTAAGTTTTCGCCTTACCGGAAAGCGCGTCTTTTTAATGGCGCCGCTGCATCATCATTTTGAAAAAAAGGGTTGGGGAGAAACCAAAGTTGTAATTCGATTTTGGATTGTTTCTGCCGCGTTTGCTGCCCTTGGCTTTGCGATGTATTTTCAGCTGCGCTAGCTTGTGCGTGCAGAATTGTACATGTGTACATGTGTGCATGTGCGCTTGATGCTTGTTGGAGAGTTACAGATAAAGAAGGATACCATGGCTAATCAATCTTCGTTGCAGTTGCCACATTCACTTGGCCGCGTGTGCATTTTAGGGGGCGGTAACACCGGCATCCATCTTGTAACATATTTTGCTTATCTAAAGCGCCACATGCCGCACATTACCTGGTCGTATATCTGTGTGTATGCGGGTAAAAACAAAGCAAGTGCGCAGCTTCTTGAGCGTGCGCAGGGCTTTTGTGATGTTATCGACAACACCGAAACCGTAAATCAGCCATTTGATGTGTGTATTACGTCGCCGGGTATTCCTCCGCGCTCAACGCTGTATAAAACTGCCGCTGCCCATACAACAGCTATGATGGGCGAAGTTGAATTTGTGTGGCGCACGCAGCCGCGCTTGTGGCTTGGCATAACCGGTACCAACGGCAAAACAACAACAACCACGCTGCTTAACACCATGCTGCACCGTGCACACATTCCGTCGCGTGCTGTAGGTAATATTGGACTTTCATGCTGTGAAGCGGCGTGTAGTCGCAGCGATGACGAGTGGTTTTGTGCTGAGCTTTCGAGCTTTCAGCTTGCCGAAACGTCGCACTTTCACCCTGTAGCAGCAGCGCTTTTAAACATAACGCCCGATCACATTGAGTGGCACGGCTCCATGGAAGCCTATGCTGCTGCTAAAGAGCAGATTTTTGCCCAGCTCACAGCCGATAATTTGGCAATTATTTCTCGCGATGATGTGTATTGCCGCGCAATTTATGAGCGCTTATGTGCGCGCGGTGTGCCGGTGTTGTGCGTAAGTACCGGCGCCGATCCGCATACGCAGCAGGCCGCATATGTTGAAAACCATATCATGCATATTCGCTTGCATAATCGCACGTACACGTTGTGCGACGTGCGCAACACCAAGCTTCAAGGTGAGCATAATATTCAAAATATGCTCACTGCATCTGCGCTTGCGCTGGTTGCGGGTGCTGACGAGCAAGCTATTAGCGATGTGTTGCTCCACTTTTCTACCCTTGAACACAGGCTTGAATTTGTAGCGCGTATAGGGAGCGTTGATTTTGTAAACGATTCAAAAGCAACCAACACCGATGCCGCTCAGCATGCACTGCGCGTGTATGACGCTGGGAAAATTGTGGTATTACTTGGAGGACACGACAAACAAACCGATTTAGCTGCCCTTGCGCATGATGTTGTGCGAAAATGTTGTGTAGCTGTTTGTTATGGGCAAGCAGGCGCGCGCATTGCACAGGCGCTTACCCGTGAGCTAAGCTGCGCGTGCGCCGAGCATCCCAATACGGCGTGCACTATTGTGTGCGAGCCGTATTTGCGCGAAGCGTTTGATGCTGCCGTGTTGCACGCAAAGCCAGGTGATTGCGTGCTTCTTTCGCCCGCGTGTTCATCATTTGATGAGTTTGCCAATATGGAAGAGCGCGGAACGTTCTTTAAGGAGTGTGTGCGCACGTATGCTGCCAAGCAGGCCGCCGCGCCTACGTTCCCGCAGGATTCGGCTGTTAGCAAACGTTAGCGTGTGCTTAGCTTATGTAACAAATAGCCAGGTAACGGGCATATAACAAAAGTAAAGTTGAGAACACTGTGGCACAACCAACCAAGCGACAACAACGAACATCACGCACTACCACCGGCGCTGCGCATGATTCGGCAGCATCGGTTGCACG
>CAMPVF010000003.1 GCA_946997485.1 uncultured Atopobium sp. | reverse complement strand
CAGACCTTACAGACGCTATGGGTAAACTCGACGGCAAAGCAGACGCACAGACTGACCTTCCAGGAAAGAAGAAAAAAGCCAATGATGAGCTCGGTGGTCTTGGTTTAACTGACGATGAGAAAAAGCCATTTGAAAATGAAATTAATGGTGCCCAAAATGAAGGTGAAGTAGAAGCCGCACTTCTTAACGCTGCTAAAGCTGCTCTTGATAAAGTGATTAATGAAGCCAAAGCTAAGCAAAAAGAAGATGTATACACCAAGGCAACACCAGAAAAGAAGAATGCCTTTGATGGAAAACTTGCTGCTGCCAACACCGCTAAAGCTGCACAGGATGCAACCGTAAAGAGTCTTAATACAGCTAGAACAGACCTTACAGACGCTATGGGTAAACTCGACGGCAAAGCAGACGCACAGACTGAAGAGCCTACTCAGCAGGAACACGTCTACGTTTACGATGCTGGGGACATAGCTGAGTCTGAAGCGGCAAACGCTACTACGATGTTGTATCGCTTGTATAATAAGTGGACGCACGAGCACTTGTTTACTACTGATAAAGATGAGTACGACACCCTTGTAGCCGCTGGCTGGACTGGCGAGGAAAATGCAGGCATGGTTGCAGTTAACCAAGGCAAAGGTGTGTACCGTTTGTACAATCCAAACACGGGCGAGCACCACTACACAACCGACGAAAACGAGCTGGCAGCTTGTGTAAAGGCTGGTTGGATAAACGAAGGAATCAAGTTCCACAGTGTTCAGAATGGTACCGTGCCTGTGTACAGTATGTACAACCCGTATGAGAAGAAGTTCTACCACCACTACACATCTGACCCAGATGAGATTGCTAAGATGGTGAAAGCTGGCTGGGTAAAGGAAGAAATCAAGTGGTACGCCGCTAAGTAATTAGTATTTGTACATACCGTATCGTCAACACGCGAAACCAGAAAAGCAATACGTGCGCTGCCTTGCAAAACCCGCAAGGCAGCGTTTTTTGTTGAGCGTGCACGGCAAAGCGCGCTAAGCATTTTCGCTAAGCGTTTGCGTTAATTAGCTTTAACTGCGTTGGCCATCTGTGCTAATAACAGTCGCGACTAATCGTAAGCGTATACAGCTCATACATTAAAGCAGACGCTGTTCAGGCGGGCACTGATTAAACGGTGCTCGCCTTAATTGTTTGTACGCCTTAGTTATTTTTATTCCGTCTTGTTGTTTCTTAAGATTTTATTCGTTGAATACGTCGGAATGCGTACCTGTGCGCGAAAGCACAAGCACTACGTCGTCGTTATCTATGCGATATATAAGCAGCTAGTCGGGTTTTACATGGCATTCGCGAAATCCTACATAGTTTCCCGTAAGTGCGTGGTCGCTGTATTTTTTAGGAAGTGTTTCTTGCGATGCAATCATTCGCACTATACTATCCAAGAGTCTTATATCGTTTCCTCGTTTTTTGATTCGCTTAAGATCTCTTTTGAATGAATTTAATAATACGACTTTTAGGCTCATTTTAGCGCGTCTTCCAATGCTTCGGTAACATTGTCGTAGCGCTTGTACTCTTCTGGATGTGCTTTCATGTAGTCGTATTCCTTAAACGCGGCGATTGTTTCTTGATTGTATTTTGGTTGCTTTAAGTCGAATGGAAGTCCTTCTACCATAAGCGACTTGTGCAAAAACATGTTGATTGCGTCGCTAAGAGTTATGCCGAAGCTGGCGAATAGTTCTTCTGCTTGAGCTTTAACGTCTTTTGTGACGCGCACGTTTATGTTTGCGGTTTTTGCCGCGGTTTTTGCTGCTGTGTGTGTTTGCGCAGGCGCTGGTGCACCCGCCACGGTTGCTACTGCGCCTGCTGCTGTTGTACTGATTGCCATAATATGCTCCTTAATTATATGGTTACATGCCTTGCTTGTATCTTGTGTTACTGTTTTAAACGCTGCCGTTACCGCTTTCTAGTTTTCTAGCTTTTGATATTCAGCTATCAACCTTTATTACATTCTACAGCGTGCGGTACCGTTTTACAATATAATATAAACGTTTTACGATTGGATATAACCGTTTTACAATGCATTACAATTGCATTACATTTGCCGCATGCATATGGTTGACGCACTTTACCCTTCGGTTGATTCTAAAAGTTAGTAGAACACTTTGACGTTTCAAGAGTTAGTAGTACGCGTTCTACTAAGTCTTGTAACCGTGTGAAGTGTTCTACTTAGTGTTCTACTAACCTTTGGAATTAACGCGGGGCATATACCAGCATCACATGTCACACACATGCCACATTCACCATCTTATACTTGAAAAATCCTCCGGGGGGGGGGGTACACTATCGGTGCATGTCCTACAAGTTGGCGCGCGCCAACTTTTACGCTAGGACGGCATATAATCACATATGTACCTGTTGGAGATGCCATGAAATCACAGTTTACACGTACCCAGGCGCTCTCGTTAGTTAGTTTGAAGGCTCATTGTAAGCCTCTGCTGAAGTTGCTTGCTACTTTTAGTATCATAAATCTATTGTTTGCGCAGATTGCCGCTACTTCGCTTTGTTATGCCGCCACGCCTGTGTCAACAACTCCTACTTTACCTGCAGTTTCGTCGGATGCCGATAAACCTGTTAAGCTTACTAATGAGCAAATGAAGCAGTATTATTTCATAAATCTAACGCTGCAATACAAAGCTCTTGATACGCGCATTGTTCCAGGTGACAAGACTACATTCATACAACCTGATAGCGATTTTGGTCTTTTGGATACTTCATGGCAAAATGGTTCGAACTCTGATCCTGCATGTAGAAAGCAACATAATGATGTACTTGCAAAGTATCGCGCGGTAAAGTTTCGCTTTTTTGATAACACAACTAACCAAGAAGCAACCAACATCAGAGAGCTTGATTTTGGTGATCCCGTAAATATCAGCAGGATTTTCTTTGGTTTTAATCCCGATCATGAATACAAGATTTCTATTGTTGGTGAAACGGTACCATCTCCTGTTGCGCTAGGTTTTAGTTTGCATCATTCTGACCATATAAGCCCTGTTGCCACAACGCTTACCTTTCAGATAAATAAACAATATTCCCTCTCTAGCGGTGCTCCCGTTGAAAAGGGCGATAATTGGAATATCCCTTATCAGTTTATAGACCTTCAAGACCATTTTGTGAAAACAACTCTTTTTATGCTGCCCATGGAGTTTATATTTGCCAATTCTGCAGATGACGCGAAAGATGCACTAACAATTGAAAAAGACCCGTCAACTGCAGATAAGTATTCGTTTGTGTATCACAACGAGAAGATTTTTAAGCGCGTGCGTATCAAAGATAATAAGCTGGATATTCCAACAGAGGTGCCCAAGCGTGCTGGTTATAAGTTTTTAGGCTGGGGCTATAATCTGCTGTTTCCTAAAAAGGCAGATGGAACGCCAGATGATGATCAAAATGCCTATACTATACACAATGTGCTTGAATGTACGCGTCAAGGGAACTTAACGCCTGACCAGGAAAATAAGTGTTACAGCGATTATACCAACTGGGCTGCAGAAACAATGCGTTTTGATGCAAGACACATGCGACCTGCGTATCAGTGGTCTATTATTCGAGATGGCGTTATCAACAAGTATGGTATGCAAAAAGACTTTTTACATGCGGAGTCGCCGGTATTTATTGTATTTGCTGTTTGGAAAAAGCTTCCTTCATATACCGTAACGTTTGATCCTAATGGCGGTGTACTCAGTGGCCCTGCTAAAGTGCAGGTAAACCAAGGAGATTTAGTGCCAAAACCAACTGATCCTACCAAACAAAATTGCGCGTTTATGGGTTGGTTTGTAAAAGACAAACAATGGGATTTTAATTCTCAAAAAGTTACATCTGCGGCTACGCTTGTTGCAATGTGGAAGGAAAATCCTAAGAAAGAGGACGAAGATCCACGGTTTGGAACGCTGTACCGCCTGTACAACCCGTACACGCACGAGCATTTCTTTACCGCAGAAACGGTAGAGAACGATAATCTTGTGCGTCTTGGCTGGAAGAGTGAAGGCGGTGTAGGCTACATTTACAAACATGCTGAAAAAGGTGGCGTATACCGCTTGTACAATCCAACCACAGGCGAACATCACTACACCATGAATGAAGATGAAGTTGCTCAATGCGTTAAGAATGGCTGGAAAAACGAAGGTGTAAAGTGGTTTAGCGCTCAAAACAAAGAAGTAACGCTCAATAAGCTTTACAGCATGTATAACCCCTACGAAAAGAAGTTCTACCATCACTACACAGCAGACGCGAAAGAAATCGAGCAGATGGTAAAGGCTGGTTGGCGCAAGGAAGAAGTTAAATGGTGCACGCTGCCAGTCAGCGCTGTTAAGTAGCCTGTTATATATAAGCACAAACGGGCAGTCGCTTTGTTGTTGCCGCGGTGCAAAGCACTGCGGCAACGTTTTTATGGAGTTGTGAGTTGCTGGGCGAGCGGGTGTTACAAAACTTTTGCGTTCATATTAGAAAAATACACCACTTTGACACGCGTTTCGGCGTCGCACAAGCGCGCTTCATGCCGTTGCAAAAACGTGCGTTTTCCAAATGCCCAGGTAGGAGCGTTGAGGCTTTTTTGCTCAGTGGACAGATGTGCTTCAAGAGGCAATTTTCGGCTTCAAAACGCGTGTCAAAGTGGGGTACTTTTCTAATATCGTTCAACTTTTTTGTAAGCGGCTTATTAGCTAGCTGCGCACGCAGTGGAAACATTATTTATAAGCGGCAGAAAGTTTACTTTATAAACCATAAAAACGAGGTGAGAGGCAGTATTGTTAGCACAAAGGAAACTTTATTTATTTTTCGGGAGATTTTTTGGCAGAAATTGTACAAAAACACCACTTTGACACGAGGCTAACCGCGCCTGAAGGCAAAACCGGCGCGCCTTGCTTGGCAACATTTTTCATTTGTGCAGGTAGCTCTTTTGTTCACTTGATTAACCAAGTGGCCCGTCTGTCAGTTTTGGGAGATTTTGAGCCCCAGCCTCGTGTCAAAGTGGGTATTTTGTCCAATCTTGCTCAATATTTTTCCCGAAAAATTGATTTCCTACTCGTACGCGATTTTGGGAATTTTGTTCACTACTAAAACGTACTGCTGGTAGCAGCCTGACAGTGCACCAGTTGCTTTTACGCGCCGCCATTTGCAGATTAGCTATGCTGCGCGTCACTTTTGTGTATCATTTTGGTTCTTGTTCGTTACGCACGCCACGCCAAGCTTTTTTACCTGCGCGATAATCGCAACGCCAATATACGCACATATACCTGCGCAAATCCAGCCAAGCAGCATGTTTTGCCACCAGGCAACGCCCGGCCACAGATGCGCGATAAGTTGCTGCATGGGAAAGCCCCACAAAAAGATGCCATACGAGTAGTCTTGCCGCGCGCAAAAACGGTCAAACACAAACGGCGCGCCCCAGCCAAGCCACACAATCATGTACGGAAAACACACCAGCATCGCAATAACGTCCTGACCACATGCTACAAGCGCTGCAAACGCCACGCAGGCAGCAAGCGCCAGCTGAGGTTTAAGCGTAATATAATCTCGAAAAACATAGAACATAACGCCAATAAAAAATTCAAGCAACGCACGCACAAAACTCAACATAACGT
This sequence comes from uncultured Atopobium sp., assembly GCA_946997485.1. Lineage (GTDB taxonomy): Bacteria > Actinomycetota > Coriobacteriia > Coriobacteriales > Atopobiaceae > Fannyhessea. The sequence continues at coordinate 150,972 of CAMPVF010000003.1, read as the reverse complement.
TGTGCGCAAACGCGAGGTATGCGCAGGTTATAGCCACTGCCAGCACGCAGAGCATGCCGCATGCTCGCTTGTTAAACTGTGTGAGCTTAAAGAGCACAAAGCACGCAACGTAGCACATGAACTGCGCCGGAATAGTCCACAGCGACGCATTTACAACAGAAGGGTAGGGGTTTTGCTCAAAAACGCCTGGTAGCGCGTGAGTTGGAATCATGCATATGTTAAGCATATAGCGCCACGTGGCGGGGTTTGTGAAGTACGACCAGGCATTAAGCGTAGTGGTGCATGCGCCAACAAGAGCAATTGAGCCCACCACGCACACGATAAGCTCGGGAAAAATGCGCAGCACGCGCTTTTTGAAAAAGCTTGAAAGCTGTGTATGCGTGGTTACACTTTTTGCAATTAAAATGCCGCTGTACACAAAAAACACGGCAACAGCAACGCCACCTGGGCTTAGGCGCCCATCCGTTACGATGTCGAGCAGCGTGCCCGCCGACTGCGCACCCTCGGTAACACTAAACGAGTGTGAAAAAATAACGGCAAGCGCCGCAATAAAACGAATAATATTAAGATTATTATGTCGACTGGAAACGCAGGTGTTCCAGGCTATAGCTGTGTTCTTCACGTGGTTCCTTACCGCTGGTACAAAGTTTTTTGCGATGCCATTGTATCGTGTACGAGTGAGTGATTTGTGCTCACAGCAGGGTTCATGTAAAGAACGCATTGGCGCGCACTGTCAACGCCGCACACGAAAGGACACTATGCGCATTCTCGCAGGTAAATGGAAGGCAAAGGAGCTTACAACGCACGAAGGACGCGGCACCACGCGCCCCACCACCTCGCGCATCCGCGAATCGATGATGTCGATGTGCGCTCACCAGTGCAACTTAAGCTTTTCTGCATGCTCTGTGCTCGACGCGTTTGCCGGTTCGGGCGCGCTTGGTTTTGAGCTCTTGAGCCGTGGCGCTGCGCATCTTATTGCGGTCGAAAAAAACCGAACATCCTTTGCGTGTTTGCTCGCCAACGCCCGCAATTTGCACGCAACATCGCAAGAAGCCCAGCTTATATGTGGCGACATTTTTGCACCTGCGCTCTACACGCGCTTTGCGCAGCCGGCTAATCTTATTGTGCTCGATCCACCTTACGCCATGAGCGCGGCTGAAATTTCTAAGTTGCTGGCGCAATTTGCGGAATGCGGCGTATGCGCGCCGTCAGCGCTTATTATGTATGAGCACAGCCGAAACGAACCTCTTGTTTGCGCAGATAACGCACCATATTCGCTTGATCTTTTGAGTGAAAAATCGCACGGGCAAACGTATATGAGCTTGTATCGTTACACGTCGCACGCGCACCAGTAAAGGAAGCTTATGAGTAACAGCATGTCACGTAACACCATTTCCAACAGCGGTATTTCCAACAGCATTCCAAGTAACGACATTCCGAATAATCCACGGTTACGCAGCCAGTCGCACATCCACGACCACGCTTTCGCGCCCGCGCGGACAATCGACCACGTGGTTGTGCCAGGTACGTTTGACCCAATTACCCTCGGCCACCTCGACGTTATTCTGCGTGCGCACCGCATGTTTCCGCGCGTTACTGTGGCGGTTGCGTGCTCGGCCAACAAAAACGGCTGCGGCACGGTGTTTTCGCTGGATGAGCGCGTGCGCATGGTGCAGGAAAGCCTGCATGAAGCCGATGTGCACGACATTAACGTGTTGCCGTTTGAGGGGCTTCTCGTTAACTTTTGCTGCGCGCATAAGGCAGAAGGCGTGGTAAAAGGCCTGCGCGCGATGACCGACTTTGAGTATGAGCTGCAGCAAGCCGACTTAAATTGGCGTATGGCGAAAAATCTTGAGTCGATTTTTGTGATGAGTAATCCCAAGTATGGATATGTGTCATCCTCGATTGTGCGCGAAATTGTGCGTATGGGCGCCGACGTTACTTCGATGGTGCCGCATGCGGTGCTCGCGCACCTCGACACGCTGCGCCCGCAGCAGTCCTAGCACCAAAAGCACCATAATCCTTCACCCATAACACCATCCTTGCCAACTGTACAATTTTTTGGTGTAATGGTTGTTTAATTGCAAACCTCAAGTACGTTATGTGTGTTTTCTGCTACACTTTGTTTCGTATGGATATTCAAACCTTAATAGCAGCCCACCATACACTAATGAAAGGAGCCCAGTATGCAACCGGGTGAGGAAATCGAGAGTCTTGTATCTGAGCTTGAGCAAACCATAAGCGAAGGCAAAACGCCGTTTGCAGCTGGTCCTGGTAAAAAGATTGTTGACGAGCAACAAATGTACGAAATTTTGGACGAAATTCGCCGCGTATTTCCGCAGGAATTTACCGATGCTCGCCGCATTGTAAAAGAAGAACACGAAACCCTCGATCGCGCCCAGCAACAAGCTGACGCAATTATTGCCGATGCTCAGCAGCAGGCAATTATTTTGGCAGGCGACCAGGAAGTTTGTCGCTTGGCTCAGCAGCAGGCCGACGAAATTAAAGACCGCGCCGATCAGTACGAGCGCGACACGCGTTATAACGCCGAAGAATATGCCGACACCGTGTTAACGCATCTTGAGGACAACTTAAAGTCGCTTACTAATTCGGTAACGCGCGTTCGTCAAACCTTAAACGAAAACGCGGGCTCACATAATCAGTCGAATAACGTTACGTGGTAGACGTTAACGAGGTAGGCTTTTACGTGGTAATCTTTTAACACGGGTGTAACCATATGAATCAAATAATTGCAATTTTAGACGACCGCCTTGCGCAAACGGGCAGCTCATACACGCTCAATGGACATCTCGACGAAACCGAGTACGCGCTCGGTGCGCACTCGTTTACCTTGCCAAACGGTATTGATTACTCACTTGTGCTTACCAACGCCGGTCAGGGCATCTTTGTAAACGGTATGGTTCGCGCCGACGTGCGCGGTACCTGCGACAGATGCCTTGGACCTGCTTGTTTTTCTATTGCGTCTGAGGTTGACGAGTATTATTTGTTCGAAGAACCCGATGACGCACACATGGATGAAGAAACCGATCCACTCGATTATGAGCTTGTGGGCGACGATAGCACCATCAACCTTACTCGCGCGCTTTCTTCGGCCATATTGATGGACACGCCGTTTGTTATTCACTGTAGCGAAGATTGCAAAGGCCTTTGTTTGGAGTGCGGCGCCAACCTTAACACCACAACCTGCCCGCACCAGCAGCACGTTACGTTAGATGATGATATGCGCGCAGCCAATCCGTTTGCGGTGCTTTCGAGCTTAAAAGACGAGCTTGAGCAGCAAGAACACGCAGATAAGTAGGGCCGCTCGCGCATCGCGCATGTCACACGCATCGCCCAATTTCAATACTAAAGCGTAAATTTGTACACTAAATCGTAAACAACTTAACTTTTATGTATACGCTTGCGTTTTTTATAAACTGTATACACCATTTTGTGTTAAATAAGACTAGAATAGAAACAAAGAGGTCTTGCATCATGTATACAACTTGATGCAACGTGCGCAGCGTTTGATGTACACGATGTACACGTACTCATTCACAATTCGGTTATAATTGTCTAAGGACACATTCACGCATGGCATGGGGTTATGCGGATTTGCGTGTGCCCTTCGAAAGGAGAAAGCATGGCAGTTAAGGTTGCTATTAACGGCTTCGGTCGTATTGGACGTTTAGCATTCCGTCAGATGTTTGGTCATGAAGGTTCTGAAATTGTTGCAATCAACGACTTAACCGATCCTAAGATGCTTGCGCACCTGCTTAAGTACGACTCATCACAGGGTAACTATGCTCGTAATCACGAAGTTGTTGCTGGCGAAGACTCCATCACCGTAGATGGCAAAACCATCCGCATTTACAAAGAGGCAGACGCTCACAACCTTCCTTGGGGCGAGCTTAACGTAGACGTTGTACTTGAGTGCACCGGTTTCTACACCTCAAAGGCAAAATCACAAGCACACATCGACGCTGGTGCTAAAAAGGTTGTAATTTCTGCTCCTGCAGGTAAAGACCTCCCAACTGTTGTTTACAACGTAAACCACGAAATCCTTACTGCAAACGACAACATCATTTCTGCTGCTTCTTGCACCACTAACTGCTTGGCTCCTATGGCAAAAGCTCTTAACGACTATGCTCCAATCCAAAGCGGTATTATGAGCACCATTCACGCATACACCGGCGACCAAATGATCCTCGACGGTCCTCACCGCAAGGGCGACCTTCGTCGTGCACGCGCTGCTGCTGTAAACATTGTTCCTAACAGCACTGGTGCTGCTAAGGCAATCGGCCTGGTAATTCCTGAGCTCAACGGCAAGCTTATCGGTTCTGCTCAGCGTGTTCCTGTTCCAACTGGTTCAACTACACTTCTCTTTGCAGTTGTAAAGAGCGACAAGGAAATCACTGTTGACTCGCTTAACGCTGCTATGAAGGCTGCTTCCGATCCTGAAACCTTTGGTTACAACGAAGATCCTATCGTTTCTTCCGACATTGTTGGTATGACCTTTGGTTCGCTCTTCGACGCAACTCAAACCATGGTTCAATCTCTTGGTAACGGCCTTTATCAGGTAGAAGTTGTTGCTTGGTATGACAACGAGAACTCCTACACCTCACAAATGGTTCGTACCATCAAATACTTCGAGAAATTTGTTGCATAAGACTGCGGCGTAATATCACCGTATTGGTAACACGTTTTTCTTGATACCATGCACTACGAAGGCGCATGTGCATTGCCAAGAGCTTGCACGTGCGCCTTTTGCCTTGTAGGCTGCTTTGCAGGTTGCCTTCTAGGCGCTTTGCAAGGTTGCATTGAAGGCTTCTTCGTAGGGTTCACCTGTGTTACCTTTGTGTTCTGCCGTTCATAAAACGCATTGAGCGTTTGTCATTTTAGGAGGTTAGTATGGCTTTTACTAAAAAAACCGTACGCGACATAGACGTTAAAGGTAAGCGCGTTCTTATGCGTGTCGACTTTAATGTTCCCGTAAAAGATGGTGTCGTAGGCGATATCACCCGTATTCAAAAAGCTATTCCTACCATTAAATATCTAAAAGAGCACGGTGCAGGCATTGTGCTTATGAGTCACCTGGGTCGTCCTCAAGGCACTGGCTACGAAGAGGCTCTTTCGCTGGCTCCCGTTGCTAAAAAGCTTCAGGAGCTTAGCGGCTACGAAGTAAAATTTGTTGCCGACACCTATGGCGACGAGGCAGAAGCTGCTGTTAAGGCAGTTAAACCTGGCGACATTTTGCTTCTTGAGAATGTCCGCTTCCTTAAAGCCGAAAAGAAAAACGACCCCGAAGTTGCAAAGAAGCTTGCTTCGTATGGCGACATTTTTGTTCTCGACGCATTTGGTACGGCTCACCGTGCACAGGGTTCGGTTGTTGGACCTTCTGCATACATTCCTGCAGTTGCCGGTTTCCTTCTTGAAAAAGAAGTTGACACGCTTACCTCTATTTTCTCTGAGCCCAAGCGTCCGTTTGTAGCTATTGTTGGTGGCTCCAAAGTATCCAGCAAAATTGGTGTTCTCGACCACCTTATCGACTCGTGCGACACGCTCATCATCGGCGGCGGTATGGCCTACACCTTCTTCCTTGCTAAGGGCTACAAAGTAGGTACTTCGCTTCAGGAGCCCGATTGGGTTGAGCGCGCGGGCGAAATGCTCAAAAAGGCTGAGGCTAAGGGCGTTAAGATTCTCCTTCCTGTTGACAACGTTGTTACCGATCACTTTGGTGAGGACGCAAAGGGCGAGGTAGTATGCTCAAATGCTATCCCCGACGATCGTATGGGTATGGACATTGGTCCTAAAACCGAAGAGCTCTATGCCGACGCTGTGCGCAAGGCTGCAACCGTATTTTGGAATGGTCCTATGGGCGTATTCGAAATGGATCAGTTTGCTCACGGTACCGAAGTTGTTGCAAAAGCTATTGCCGACAGCAGCTGCACTTCGATTATCGGTGGTGGCGACTCTGTTGCCGCTATTAACAAGTTTGGCTTAGCCGACAAGATGTCCTGGATTTCTACCGGTGGTGGAGCATCCATGGAGCTTGTTGAAGGCAAGGCTCTTCCTGGAGTGGAGGCGTTGCTCGATGCGTAATACCATGATTGCTGGCAACTGGAAAATGAACAAAACCTATGGCGAAGCAGCTGAGCTTGCGCAGGGGCTTGTTCGTGAGCTTCCAGGTTCTACAGGCAACGTAGACGTTGTTGTTTGCCCTCCAACCATCGACTTAAAGGCCGTTGCTGCTACGCTTGAGCAGTCGGACAGCTCCATTGCTCTTGGTGCACAAAATGTGTACTGGGAAGAGAGCGGTGCGTTTACCGGCGAAACTGCTCCTAACATGCTCGTTTCTCTTGGCGCAACCTACTGCATCATTGGTCACTCAGAGCGTCGTGGCTACTTTGGTGAAACCGACGAAGACATCAACAAAAAGGCAAAAGCTCTTCTTGCTCACAATATTGTGCCAATTTCGTGCTGCGGCGAATCGCTCGAAGTGCGTGAAGCCGGCAAACACGTTGAGTTTGTTGTTGAGCAAATTAAGGCCGACACCAAGGGTCTTACCCTTACATCGCCTTCGCAATATGTTGTTGCCTACGAGCCAATTTGGGCTATTGGTACTGGTAAAACTGCAACTGCCGAAGACGCTCAAGAGGTTTGCAGCGCTATTCGTGCAACGCTTCGCGACATTTTTGGTGCTGAGCTTGCTAACGGCATTCGCGTACTGTATGGTGGTAGCGCAAAGCCTGAGAACATTGCTGGTTTCTTGGCTGAAGAAGACGTTGATGGCGCACTTGTTGGTGGCGCTTCGCTTAAGGCCGATTCGTTTGCTGCAATGGTAAAGGCGGCTATGTAAGTCAAGCAGCTACGACCAGGCGCGCTTTGCGTTTTAATGGAGCGCGTCCGCGGTTTCTGTAGTTACACACAAAAGCACACACGCTGCGCATCGGGTTCATAGAGCTTGTATGTGCAGCGGTGTGTTGCTTGCCTTTTTTGTGCAGCGCTGCAGTACATGTGGTATTCTAATACCGTTTGTTTTCTTATACTGCTTTGTGCATCAAACGTGTTCGCACGCGCACGTCTTAGCAGTATTCATACACGCAATAAGCCATGTAGACAAGGAGTTGTGCGTGAGTATCGTTAATAGCATTCTTTTAGGCGTTCTTGCCGTTTCTGCAGTACTAACCGTATTGCTTATTCTTATGCATTCAGGTAAAGGTACCGGTGTGTCCGATATGATCGCATCGTCTATGTACAATTCTGCAGCAGGTTCGGGTATTTGGGAGAAAAACCTCGATCGCCTTACTGTTATCTGTGCCGTAATTTTTGGTATCACTATTTGCATTATGGCGCTTACATTCCCGCAAGGCCTAATTTAGCCGCAGGTCTCACGTATAACGCTGCTTATGCAGCGTTATACGCCCTGGTGCGCCTTTGTACGGTCGTGTGTGCGCCTTTGCGCGCGGTGCGTGTTACAGCCAATACATCACTAATTCTTTAGCCTCAGTCGTATGATTGAGGTTTTTTTATCGCTCGGGGACAGGTGTGTGCGCTACGCGTGCTTACCTATACGTGTGTATACAGCCATGTTTGCGTGTGGGGGAGAACGCAGCTGGTAAAGAATTGAAACATGGTGTTTGGAGCTAATAAAAAAACCACGCAAAAGCGTGGCTTAATAGGCAATGGTAGCCCGTACCAGATTCGAACTGGTGATCTCCGCCTTGAGAGGGCGGCGTCCTAAACCGCTAGACGAACGGGCCATAGACATGAGTTAGACAAATGGCTGGGACGGAGAGAATCGAACTCCCACTGAAGGTACCAGAAACCTTTGTCCTACCTTTAGACGACGTCCCAAATTGCGTCTTGTTTACGCGCAAGGAGTAACTATACGGGATTCTGGTAAATCTTGCAAGTGTAATTCTGTGAAATTATCTCCCTTCACAAAATATCGCTATTTGTGCGAGCAGGAAAAGGTGATTGTACGCGTAAGACAGCACCTCCAAGCAGCCTAGTCACATAAATTGCAGCTACCACACACCGCCTGCGCTGTTGCAGCCGAAGGTGTGGCCGCAAGCCCGCCTAATGCTGTTTCGCGCAACGATGCCGGAAGGGCTGAGCCAACCTCTTTCATGGCTTGTGTTACCTCGTCAAACGGCAAGGGGTCGTACACGCCCGAAAGCGCGAGCTGTGCTGCACTAATGGCATTAGCAACACCAATTGCATTTCTATCTTGGCAGGGGTATTCAACCAAACCGCGTACCGGATCGCACACAAGACCAAGCAGGTTTGCAATAGCGGTTGAGGCAGCACTTAGGCACACCTGTGCTGGTGCGCCAAGCAGCTCACACACGGCCGAAGCCGCCATGGCCGAGGCCGAGCCTACTTCTGCCTGGCAGCCGCCTTCAGCACCCGCTACCGATGCATTGTGCGCTAAAATAGCGCCAAGCGCGCAGGCGTTCCACAACGCGCGTGCAATTTCGTCGTCGCTTTTATGCAGCGTTTGCGCCACGCCCAGCAATGCTCCAGGCACAATACCTGCAGATCCTGCAGTTGGTGCCGCAACGATAACGCCCATGGTTGCCGAGCGTTCGAGCACCGCCATCGAAAACGCAACGCAGCGCGTAAGCGTGGTGCCCATAAGCGCGTCCGCGTAGGTATCCTGCGCCTGCGCAACCATGCGCGCCTGTCCGCCCAAAAGCCCGCCAAGCGACTTGCGGGGGTGTTCAATAGGGTCGTGCACTTCTTGTCGCATAACGTCGAGAACGTGCTGCATACGGGCATCATGATCGCCTGAGTTCGAAAGCTCATACTCACGAAGACGCATAACTTCGCCAATGCTCAGGTTATAGCGCTGACAAAGGTCAAGCAGCTCTTTTCCGGTTTCAAAATTGTGTGTAAGCGTAGCGTCAGGCGTTAAAACCACGGTGCCAGGAATGTTTACCATGTTAACAAGGCCAACGTGGTGAATGTGCCGTAGCGCGCCTACCAGCTCTTCTGGTATGTCGTTATCAATTTCGATAACACTATACGCTTGGCCACCTTTTTTTGAGCGAAACGTGCGCAAGGTTGCAATATTGATGTGCGCTTTGCTGAGCTCGCTGGTAAGCGACGCCAGCACGCCGGGTGTATCGGTGTGAGCCACAAAAATTGTAGGCAAGTCGCCCGAAAGTTCAATGGCAATGTTGTCGATAGAGCTAATGCGCATGCGCCCGCCGCCGAGGCTCTCGCCGGTAACTTCCATGCGGGTGCCGTCTACGCCGTGCATTACGATGCACACCGTGTTGGGGTGCTTTCCGGCGCCATTTTCGGACGGAATAAATTCAAAGCGCAAATTTGCCTGTTTTGCCAGCTCAAACGAGTCGCGCACACGGGTATCGTCGGGAGCAAGACCTAAAATACCGGCAACAAGCGCCTTATCGCTGCCGTGACCTTTGTAGGTGTGCGCAAACGAGTTGTACAGCACAAACTCAACGCGCTCCAGCGGTTTGGGACCAAGTATGCGTGCTACCTGGGCAATGCGCAGTGCGCCTGCGGTATGCGAAGAGGAAGGACCAACCATAATGGGTCCGAGGACTTCAAATGCCGATGTTGTCATCATGAACAACCAACTCCTTTAGTGTGCGCCGGTGCGCGCGCGTGCGTGGTGAGTGTGCATATGCATTACTGAGTATGTATTATGAGTATGCCCAATGGAGCGGGTGTTACTCATCCTCATTACACGGATGCGCATCGCACCAGGCCAGTGCTTGGGAAATGCGCGCTAAGCACACATCTTTACCCAAAAGTTCCATTGATTCGCCAAGTGGGGGCGACACCTGATTGCCGCATTGGCTTACGCGAATTACACCAAAGAATTTACGTTTGTTAATTGAGAGCGTTTCGGCTGTTTTTTCGGCAAGTGGCATAAGCGCAGCATCAATGTCTTCGTGGTTCCAGGAAGAAAGCGCTGCAAGCACATCCTGAGCTGCGCATAGTACCTGCGGTGCAAACGGCTGGTGCAAGTGTTTTGCAGCCGATTTTTCGTCGTAGGTTACGGTAGTGCCTTCAAAAAGGAAGGTGCATTTTTCGACTACCTGATTTGCACGGGTACAGCGAGGCTTAATGATAGCAGCTAGCAAGTTCCACCATGCAGGCTTTTCGTTATACACACTGCGGCACGTGTCGGCACGCGGCGCCGCTTCACCTGTCGTACCTGCTGCATTTGCCGTACCAGCGCTGCTAGCAGCACCTGCGCCATCGTGAGCGTACGTGAGCAGCCCTGCTGCAGCAAGCTGGGAAATAAGCACACCGCAGGCAAAATCTTCATCGCTTTTTGTCTGCAAATACTGCGCATTTATCCAATCGAGCTTTTGCGGGTCGAAGGTTGAGGGGTTTTTCGAAACGTGTTCGAGCGAAAACTTTTCTTGCAGCACGCGGCGAGGAACAATGGTTGTTGTACCATCAAGCGCCCAGCCCAACAGCGCAAGGTAATTCACGAGCGCTTCGGCATCATATCCTGCATCGCGGTATTCCTCAACCGAGGTGGCGCCGTGACGCTTGGAGAGTTTTTTGCCATCGGTACCTAAAATCATTGAAAGGTGTGCAAACATAGGCACTTGAGCGCCCAAGGCTTCGTATACAATAACCTGGCGCGGCGTGTTCGAAAGGTGGTCGTCACCGCGGATGATGTGGGTTATTTGCATAGCTGCATCGTCTACAACTGTTGCAAAGTTATACGTTGGCGTACCGTCGCTGCGAATAAGAATAAAATCGTCGAGCTCACGGGCACTAAACACCACGTCGCCGTGGATAAGGTCGTGAACGTGCACATCGCCGCGGTTAAGAGGCACCTTTATGCGGATGGTATATGGCTCACCTTGAGCTATGCGCTTTTCTGCTTCTTCGCGCGAAAGTCCGCGGCAGCGCCGTGTATAGCCCTGAAAACGTGCTTTAGCGGCAATTTGCTTTTGTTTGTCGGCCTCCAGCATCTCGGGCGTGCAAAAACAATAGTAGGCTTTGTTTTCGTTGAGCAGTTTTTGCGCCGCTGCAACGTATAAATCATGGCGCTCCGTTTGTGCGTAGGGGCCAAACGCGCCGCCTTTCATGGGGCCTTCGTCCCAATCAAGACCAAGCCAGCTCATCGCGCGCAAAATAATTTGCGTGTTTTCTTCGGTTGAGCGCAAAGGATCGGTATCGTCGATGCGCAAAATAAACGTTCCGTGGTTTGCACGGGCAAATGCCCAGTTATAAATAGCTGTACGGGCACCGCCAATGTGGAGTTTGCCGGTGGGCGAGGGAGCAAAACGCACGCGGATTGGCCGCGTTTCATGAGGCTGGGCACCAGACGTGGCACCAGACGTGGCACCAGGCTGCGCGCTTGCATGCGCGTGTGCTTCGCTCGCGTTTGCTAAATTGCTTTGGTTTGTATCATTGGTTTGCAGCATATCTGCTTGTTGAACCGTTTTCACGCGACACCATACTTTCTGTGGAGGTTTTTTCGTGGTAACACCTTTAGTATATGGGTTTATGCGCCGACGCGCAGCCTTATCTGTCATTTTTTGCTACATCTTCACGACATCAAAAATGCACGCAAGACGGCTTGTATAAACGTGTAAGATTATAAGCACTGCACGTATGAAAGATGGTGAATTATGTCACAGAGAAACTACCTCTTTACTTCAGAATCGGTAACGGAAGGTCACCCCGACAAAATGTGTGACCAAATTTCAGATGCTATTCTCGACGCGTTGTTATCCAAGGAAGCCGCGCTCGAAAAAGCTGGTTATACCTCGCCTTCAGGCGAGCGTGCGCGCGTCGACAATGTGCGTTGTGCGTGTGAAACGTTTGTAACCACGGGCACGATTGTTATTGCGGGCGAAATTCGCACCGAAGCCTATCTCGACGTGGCACACATTGCGCGCGAAACGGTGCGTCGCATTGGCTACGACCGCGCTAAGTATGGATTTGATTGCGATACCTGCGGCGTTATCAATCTTATTCACGAGCAAAGCCCCGACATTGCGCAGGGTGTCGACTGTGCCTATGAAGTAGGCCGGGCCGGCGGCACTGCAGGTGCGCTCGCAGCTGATGTTGCACCTGCAAACACGTCAGCACTCCAGGAGCTTGGAGCAGGCGATCAGGGCATGATGTTTGGTTATGCTACGCGCGAAACGTCTGTGTACATGCCCATGGGCGCCTATCTTGCACAGCAGCTTGCCCAGCAGCTTGCACAGGTGCGTAAAGACCACACCGTGCCTTACCTTCGACCCGATGGGAAAACGCAGGTAACTATTCGTTATGTTAACGATGTTCCGCAAGAAGTAACGGCAATTGTTGTTTCAACGCAGCACGACCCGGCAATTACCAACATGGACACTATTAAGCGCGATCTTATCAAACACGTTATTACGCCAATTATGGAGCGCGCGCAGATTAGCTGGAAACATGCCGATATTTACGTTAATCCAACTGGTCGTTTTGTTGTGGGCGGGCCTATGGGCGACACCGGTCTTACCGGGCGCAAAATTATTGTTGATACGTATGGTGGCATGGGTCGTCATGGCGGTGGCGCGTTTTCGGGCAAAGACTGCACCAAGGTCGATCGTTCCGGTGCGTATGCGGCGCGCTGGGTGGCAAAAAACATCGTGGCTGCACAGCTTGCCGACAGATGCGAAGTTCAGCTTGCGTATGCTATTGGTGTTGCAAAGCCGCTTTCAATTATGGTTGATACCTTTGGTACGGCTCACACCGATGAGCAGCGCTTAAACAAGGCGGTATCGCAGGTGTTCGACCTTCGTCCAAGTGCAATTATTCGCGATCTCGATTTGCGTCGTCCAATTTTTGAGAAAACAGCATGCTACGGGCATTTTGGTCGCACCGATCCCGATTTTACCTGGGAGGCGCTCAATCGTGTTGACGCCTTGCAGCAAGCCGTCTAGCTGCGGGTTTACTGGTAGGTGCGCATGGCACGTGTGCTTGCAGAGCAGGTACAAAGCTACTATAAAGCTACTATAAAGCTACCGCTGGGCTGGTCTACGTACCTTCAGCCTGGCGGTATTTTTTTATGTATTGATGCTTGGCGTATACGGTATGCGCATGCCGCCCAGGGCTATGCGCGTTTGGCATGTACGTGTGCACATGTGCGCCGCCTGCGTTGCATGCCGTATACGCTTAGTTAAAAAAATCAACCGTTCACGTAACTCAGGTTAATAATATACAATATTTGTTGTATGGTAATCGCATCGAGCAAGACCCGTGCCGCGTGCGTTACTGCAATCGTAACAACTGGTATGTGCTATGTCGTTTTGCTTTTAAGTAGTACAAAGGAGTTGTCATGGACGACACAAACGAGAGAATTATTAACGCGTGGGTTGAGCTAAGCGCCATACTTAATAACAATCGCCTGGTTACCGATATGCCCTATAACGAGGCTATTATCTGCCGTTATCTTATCCAACACCCCAATGAAAACATTACCGCCACAACGCTGTGCGCCAAAACGCGTATTAAAAAATCACAAATGAACCGCACTCTTATTGCCATGTTTGATAAGGGGCTTATTTATCGTGAAAACTCAACACAAGATAAGCGGCATATTTTTATTCGTTTTAATCCCGAAAAACGCAGCGTATACGATGCTATGCATAAAAAAACGCGCGCTCTGGTAACGAAGCTTTTGAGCGACTTGGGAGCAAAGCGCACCGAGCAATTGCTTAAAACGCTCGATTATATGGTTGAGGCTGCGTGTCTTCATGTAGAATTACTACATGATAACGATGAGGACTAGGGTGCATTGCGTGTGCAGTGTACTTGTGGCGTGCTTGTAGCACACCAGCAATGTGCAGCACACCGCGCGTGTCCAATTTCGGTATCGCCCCAGCATATAGGCACGATAAGCGGTAGGTACCATGTATAAACTTTGTATAGTAGAAGACGATAGTGAAGTTGCGTTTCAGCTCTCGCAGCTTCTTTCCTCACAAGGCTACGATATTCATCAGGTTGCGTCGTTTGTAAATCCCGCCTGTGTGGTTGAGGACATTGTGGCTGCTCATCCGCAGCTCATTTTGCTTGATTTGTGTTTGCCAGGCATTGATGGCGAGGTTGTGTGCCGCATGCTTCGCGAAAAAACACCCGCGCCAATTATGGTTGTTACCAGCAGAAATACCGAGCTTGATGAGCTTACGCTTCTTACGTATGGCGCCGACGATTTCATATCAAAGCCGTATAATCCGCGTCTGTTGTGCGCACGAGTGTATCGCTTATTGCAGCGTGCATACGAGGGTGAATCCTCTATGTCAGCAATTCTTCGTCATAACACGCTTGTGTTAAATTTATCCACCTGCTGCGTGTCAAACGGTTCGCAATCAGCTACGCTTACCAAAAACGAAATGAAAATACTGGCACTGCTTATGAATCATGCCGGAAGCATTGTGTCGCGTCAAACAATTCAGGAAGAGCTGTGGCAAACCGATGAGTTTGTCGACGACAATACGCTTACGGTTAATATGAGCCACGTGCGAAAAACGCTTGAATCGATTGGCGTTTCTCATGCAATTGTCACGCATCGCGGTCTGGGGTATTGTCTTATATAGTGCAATGTTCGCCACCGTTTGTAGCGCAAGGAGCGTGCCATGTTATTTAGCGCTTATATTCTCGACCGTATTGGCTATCTGTTGTTGCTTGCGTTTACGCTGGTACTTGCCATAGTTGCTATGCTGTTGCACGGGCTTTCGATTTTTGTACTCAGCCTTGTTATAGGGCTTGTAGCTGTGTGCAGCTGTGTTACAGTTTGTATTGATTTTATGCGTGTTCGTGCATATTATGAGGAGCTCAATGCGTTTTCCCAATCGTTGGGCGGAAAGGCGTATTTAGCATCTGCATTAAACACCCGCCCGCGAACCTGTGAGCAGCAGCTTGTGTATGCAATAATGCAGCGTATGACGCGCGCAGCAACGGCGTATATCGATGCGTATAAGCTCGAGCAAGGCAATTATCAACACTATATTGAAATGTGGGTACATGAAGTTAAAACGCCTCTTGCAGCTTGCAATTTAATGCTGCATAATGCGGCTGCGGCAAATTCTGAAAACACCCAGGTAGATGCACCAAACCTGCCACGTTCCGCTGCAAACGACATAGCGCAGCATCATGCCATTACATCGCGCATCGAGGTGCAAATAAGCCGCATTGAAGAGCTTGTAGACCAGGCGCTTTACTATGCACGGTCCAGTAGCGTTGAGCACGATTTTATCATTAAGGAAATTGAACTTTCCGATGTTGTGCACGCAGCTATTCAAGCATATTCAAAGCATATGATTATGGCTCATATAACTCCACGCCTTTCGAATGTTACTGTGCGCGTGCGCAGCGACCCCAAATGGCTGCAGTTTATGATTGGGCAAATTATTTCCAACGCAATTAAATATCGAAAGCCAACAAACGATGCCTCTTACCTGTACATAAGCGCAGCGCAAACGCACGACACTATGGGTGTTACTACAACTACGCTTTCTATTCGCGATGAGGGGATTGGCATTCCACAGGGTGATTGTGCGCACGTGTTTGAACAGGCGTTTACGGGCGAAAATGGTCGCGCCTATGCAAAATCAACGGGCATGGGGCTCTTTTTGGTTGATAAACTTGCACGTAACATGGGAATGCAGGTATCAATAGCATCGCGTGTAGGCGAGGGTACAACCCTCACCTTGCACTTTAGCTCGTCTTTGAACGATATCATGTAGTCTAAATCTAAGCTTGAGGGTTTGCCTGTCGCGGGTGCTGGTGCGATGTGATCGTATGCAAAATAGTACTGGGCGGCTGCTGTTAGTGCGTGCAGTTGTTCTTATGTGACAAAATTGTAAGGTTCCTATAAGTCAAATCGATGGTTTCTTGTATGCTGCGCTGCCATACTAGGTGCATCATTTCTACAAAAGGAGGAAGAATGGCACAGCATGGTATTACTTCAACACATGACGCATCGCTCGTCCTTGAATGCACCAATGTAACCAAGTACTTTGGCGTGCGCGATTCCATTACACGTGCTCTTAATGGGATTACGCTTTCCGTTAAAAAAGGGGAGTTTCTCTCCATTATGGGACCTTCAGGGTCGGGAAAGTCTACACTTCTCAACTGTATATCTACCATTGATAGTGCAACTTCGGGTTCAATTTTCATTAACGGAAAGCCTATAGAGCAACTTAAGGGTAAAGCGCTGGCAAAATTCCGCCACGATGAGCTCGGCTTTATTTTTCAAGATTCAAATCTTATCGAAACGCTTAACGCGTACGAAAACATTGCCTTGCCACTTATGATTGCCCATGTGCCATCTTCTACCATTCGCTTGCGCGTGGCGCAAATTGCCCAGCACCTTAACATCGATGCCGTGCTTACCAAGTTTCCCCATCAAATGAGTGGTGGTCAAAAACAGCGTGTTGCTGCGGCGCGCGCGATTATCACAAAACCGGCACTTGTGTGCGCCGATGAGCCCACCGGCGCGCTCGATTCTAAAAACTCGCGCATGCTACTTGAGTCGTTTATCCAGCTTAACACCCATGATAATGCCACCATTCTTATGGTTACTCACGATGCGCTTGCCGCTTCGTATTCGTCGCGCGTGGTGTTTATTAAAGACGGCGTTATTTTTTCACAAATGGAACGCGGTGACAAAACGCGTAAGCAATTTTTTGACACCATTATGGACACCGTAAGCTATTTGGGGGGCGATGATGCCGATGTTTGTTAAGCTCGCCTGGGGAAATGTGCTGCGTTCACTGCGCGATTTTACGATTTATTTCATAACAATTGTTATTGGCATTGTGCTGTTTTACGGATTTAACTGCCTTATTAATAAGGATCTCATCGCGCAATTTTCTGTTTCGGCGGTGCGGTTTGGAGATATTGCGCAAACCATGATTCGTGCTGTGTCTATAGTGCTTTCAGCCGTTGTTTCCTATTTGGTAATTTCTGTGAACCTTTTTGTGGTAAAGCGCCGGTTTCGCGAATTTGCAACCTACCTGCTTATTGGTATGAGAAAAACGCATCTCATTTGCATTGTTATTGTCGAAAACTTTATTTGTATGGCGGCTGCGCTTGTGGTGGGACTGGCGTTTGGCGTGCTTTTTTCCCAATTTGTTAACTCATACATAACAACAACCCTCGACCTTCCGCTCGATAGCTCCACGTTTTACATATCCTGGGATGCGCTTTTGTTTACCGTGCTGGTATTTGGCGCGATATTTTTGGCTTCGTCACTTATTAGCGCGATATGCATTTCAAAGTTTAAGCTTATCGTGCTGTTCAAAAACTCGTTTGTTACCGAGCGTTTTAAGCTTAGAAATCCGTACATCCTGTTTGCACTATGTATTATGTCGTTTGTAGGCATTTGGCACTCCTACAATATCCTTGCTATGTGCGCTCAGCATGGGTTTGACGAGAGTGAATTTTTGCTTGCAACGGGGCTTGTAGCTATAAGCACGGCGCTGTGCTGTTTTTCGCTCTCGGGCTTTGTTGTAACGGTGGTGCGCAGTATTAAGCCGCTGTATACCAGGGGTTTGTGCTGCTATGTGGTGCGCCAATTTGCCAACAGTGTAAATTCAACATGGCTCACGCTTACCATGGTTACTGCCACCATTTTTATTGCGCTGAGCTCGCTTACTATTGGACTTGGCATTGTGTCTTCGTTTAATAAGGACATGGCCACTTTGAACAACTCAACCAACTTGGTATCGGTATCTGCGTCGGTTAATTATGATGAGGCGCCTGCTGCTGCAGGTGCAGGAGCTGCTGCATCGTCGAGTGGTGCGGGCGGTGCATCGGCTGCTGCGCCGTCAGTTGCTGCGCCGTCGACCGTGCAAGCATCTGCGCAGACGTATAACCTCAACCACTACCTCGTAGAGCACCTGCCGCATTGGACCGATTATGTGGACAAAACTGCCGAGCTGCATTATTATTTGCGGCTTGGTGCAAACGATGAGCAGCTTGAGTGGAAACAGCTGTTAAGCCAGCCAGCTGCGCATATTGATGCATCCGAGGTAGCGGGTGTTATGACGGAAATTGGTCGACACCATGTGTCATTTTATAAACTCTCGGATGTAAATGCGGCGCTGCGCCTTCATAATGAGGAGGAGCTTACGCTTAAGCCAAACGAGATTGCGTTTGTAACCGAAAACGCTGCGCGTTATGATGCGTATCAGCGTGTTGCAGCACAAAAGCCGCTCTTTTCGATTGGCTCGCACCAGCTTACCCTTACCGGTAGTATGACGCCTGAACGCGCGGCGCTTTTGCGGCGCATTCAAGACTTTTCCGATGGATGCATTGTGCCTGATGCGCTGATTGATGCGCAGGTAAAGCCCTATTTTGTAACATTACAGGGCTATCTTAGCGATGCAAGCAAACAGGGGCAAATTGCCTTTATGCACGATGTTGCCGCTAATACGCAGCTCATGGACGCGTTTAAAGCGCACATTAATGAGCCGTGGGGAAACATCGAAGTGGTGAGTATGTATCAGATTTTTGTTATTGGTAATCTTTCAAAATCGTTGGGGTCGTTGATGTCGGTGTACACGGGGCTTGTGTTGCTTGTGGCTGCCGGGTGTTTGCTTGCTTTGCGCGAGCTTACAGCGGCGATTTCTACGCGTGAACATATGCGTAAGCTGCTGCAGCTTGGTGCGACACGGGCACAGTGCGCGCGGGCATTGTTTGCGCAGGTTGCTGTGTACTTTTTTGTTCCGGCGGCTCTTGGCGCATCGCACGCGCTGTGTGTAAACACGGTATTCACTTCATCCGCGCCTTCAATTGGCAAATCGTCCGATTTCATGCTTCTTGTTGCAGGGGTTATGACCTGTGGTTATATACTGTATTTTATTATCACGTATGCACTTGCGCATGCCATGTGCTTTAGGCACTACGCGCAGAGGTAAGGTGTATTTGCGGCGGCAGTGTGGTGGTGGGCGAGTGGTAGCAGTTTGTTATCCTCGCTGCCACCACTTTTGCTGTTGTTGCCATTACAGTTGTTTATCCTGTTTGCTTAAACATTCATTCGCGTGGATTGACATCTTCATTTTTTTATGTCTAGCGTGCATGGTACTATTAGAGATAACTTTACAGGAAATGATACCAAGCCTGTTGGTTGTTGCTTAAAAGAACACTGTAAATAAGGGTTTATTGTAGGCTGACGAAAAAGAAGAACATGAATGAAAGTCTGGC
Source organism: uncultured Atopobium sp. (assembly GCA_946997485.1). Lineage (GTDB taxonomy): Bacteria > Actinomycetota > Coriobacteriia > Coriobacteriales > Atopobiaceae > Fannyhessea. The sequence goes on along the minus strand of CAMPVF010000003.1, from coordinate 131,787 downwards.
GTGAATTGACGCTAGATTTTTTCTTTTTAGGGGTGTGTGCTATTTAGACAAGGGTGTGTGTTTTTGATTTAGGGGGTGTTCTTTCAGTCCTTAGGGGGTTTATCAATACTTGACTTATTCCGGAGTCTGTGTGATGTATTTAATTAAAAAGCAACCACTCAAAATGAGAGATCGCGTAAGATTTACATATCTAGCTTAAATTTAAAACCTTCTTAGAGTTGATTTACTAATTTATCTATGGCTTTACTGAATTTAGCCATACGGTTTTCTTGATTAAAGAATAGAAGACCTATAATCTTGTGTCCTCTTTCTAAAATATCATTAATCTTGTAGTTCTTCTCGATTTGTCCTAAGAATTTTTATTTCCACTCATCTTCCAATAAAAGTTGACTACCTTTAGACTCAATGTATGCTTGATATGTTTTAACATCTTCATACTCTTTCTCGCTAATACAGAGCAAGAAATCAGGTTTAAAACGTTCGCCTGAATCAAACGAATAAATGGCAAGCTCAGGGATTCTCTCATTCCTAATAAGATAGTATTCAAGTCCTTTTGTTTTAAGCTTTGGCTCAATAGTTGATTTAAATATTTTACTAACAGTTTCTCTTCGTTCGTACCATAATTATTCGTAAAAACGTACCACGGCTCATTCACAAAATTCATGTGATAGCCCTCATTAGCGCAATTGTTTTGAAAGTCACCATGACTACCATCTGCAGTAATTGAATTAAGCAATATCTAAAGCATAAGAATACCAAGCTGACCTCAAAGCTTGTGATTTTTTATCAGACCTTAGATGAGAAGTTGATAAGAAAGTACATCAAGAAAATAAAAGTCTACGAGGACAGGTTCAGCGTAACTTTTAAATCGGAGATTAATGTGAATGTTGAAAGAGCACCAAAAAAATCAAAAGACCGTGAGCATCTGAAATGTTACACAATCCAGCCTAGAGGGAAACCTCTAGGCTGTTTTTATGCTCAAGAATCAAGCTATTAAGCCAATCTTAAACCTTTTAACGATTACCTTTTTCTATCGTTAAAAAGTGCACCTACTATCCATAGTGTGCACTCAAAAAAGTGTAGATATACTAGGAGTTCTCTCAATCCACGTGGAAACTGTATGCCTCTTAGTTCTGAGAAATCTTGTTACGCATATCAACATTGATGTGGATGTTGAAGAACTGGTACAGGACGAGTGTGGTCAGGCGACATATGATCAGATTAGGGATTACGTAAAAGAACAGACCAGTCTGCATGTAACGAATCTGAACATCGCGCAGACAAAGCGGAAATTCGGAATCGTCGAACGGGAGAACTATAATCTGACGAAATCAGAGGTTCTAAGCAGCCGAACTGCACGAAAGAAAAGGAAGAGGCAATTAAGGAAGCGTTCAAGCATTTCGGACTTTTATAAAATAAATTCTTAAAAATGTTCGCTTAACCGAATATAATGTTAATGAATTATTGTGGATTGCTTTGAGGTGATTTCTATGAATGGTTACATTACGGTACAAGAAACTGCTGAAAAATGGAATATTACTCCTCGGCAGGTTCAAATACTTTGCAAAAGCAACCGTATCGTTGGCGCAACAAGGATGAGTCGTATTTGGATCATTCCTGAAGATGCTAAAAAGCCTACTAACGACAAGAGAAAGGTTGGAATAACAAATGACCAATGTTGAAAAGCTGAATGATCTTGTCAACCGTTTTCAAAAGAATCTAGCTTATTACAAGGAAACCAGAACCAATTACAATGAGCATTCTTGCCGTATTGAATACATTGATCCTCTTCTGAAAATCCTCGGATGGGATGTTGCAAATGAAAGAGGTCTTGCGCCGCAATACCGTGAGGTAATAGCTGAAAACTATTCAACATCAACTGATCGTCCGGACTATACGATGACGTTAAGAGGTGTTGCGAAGTTTTTTGTGGAAGCAAAGAAGCCCGCAATCGATATTACAAGAGCGCCCGATCCTGCTTTTCAGACAAGAAAATACGGATGGAATGCCAATCACAGAATTGCCGTTCTTACGAATTTTGAATATCTGGCGATATATGATACTTGCTATGTTCCAAAAGAGGAAGATGGATGTACTGTAGCACGTTATCGTATTTTCCACTTTACCGAATATGCCAACCGGTATGACGAGATCATTTCTTTCATTTCAAGAGATGTTGTCTATTCCGGCGAATTTGATCGGTATTTGGATGATAATTTCCCTGCGACCGGCGGCGAGAAGCAGCAGGTAGATACCCTTTTCCTAAAGCAGATCAACGAATGGCGAGTTTCACTGAGTAATGAGCTTTATAGAAAAGGCGGACGTTACCAGTCACTTGAAGTCCTCAATGATGTTGTTCAGGAGTTTATCAACCAGATTGTTTTCCTTCGCATTTGCGAAGATAAGAATCTCCCGTTGTATCACAAACTTCAAGATACAGTTTCTGAACCGAAGCAACTTCAAGCAAAGCTTGAAGAACTTTTCCATTCTGCAGACCATCGTTACAACTCCGGTATGTTTTCTGGGGACGATATTGTTTTTGATCTGTCCAGTGCTGTTATCTCTGAAATGATAAAAGGACTATATTACCCGCAGAGCCCCTATTTGTTCAACATTATCGAGCCGAATCTCCTTGGAAAAATTTATGAAATGTTCCTGACGGAACAGTTGGTTCTTCTCCCGGATGGCACGATTGGACTTGGCAAAAAGAAAGACTGTCTCAATAGATCAGTAGTCACAACTCCGACGGAGATTGTGAAGTATATGGTTGAAAAGACTTTGAGTAGAACCTGTGAAGGAAAGACACCCGCAGAGATTTTGGATGTCCACATCGCTGACATAGCCTGTGGATCAGGAATCTTTCTTGAAGAAGCCTTTTCTTATCTGCAAAACTATTGCGTCCAGAAATATCTTGCCAATGGTGAGCAGGAGCATTTGCTTGAGATCGGAAACGGTTCGTACAAGCTACCGCTTGACGAGAAGAAACGTATTCTCTGTTCCTGTATTTACGGTATTGATATAGACATTCATGCAGTCGAAGTGGCAAAATTCTCACTTTTGATTAAGCTGATTGAAAATGAGACAGCTCCTTCGGTTGCAGATGAAACGCCGATACTACCTGACCTGAGCACAAATATTCTTTTCGGTAATTCACTCGTAAGTTCCGAGGAGCTTCATGGAATACGGGTATCCGCTGATGATTTGATTGAGCTGGCTCCGTTTGACTGGAACTCTATCAACAACGGTAACCCTTTTAGCGTAATCATCGGCAATCCTCCCTATGTTAATACAGAGGGAATGCACGCGCTACTTCCGATCCCGGAAGTTGAAATATACAAGAAGAAGTACAAGACTTCTCATAAACAGTTCGATAAGTATTTCATCTTCATTGAGCAGGCTGTTCGGAAGACTGCAGAAAATGGATATATTTGCTACATTGTTCCGAACAAATTCTTCAAAATCGGAGCCGGAGAGAAACTGCGAGCTTTAATCTCAAAAGAGCAAATGCTTGTAAGCCTCGATGACTTTGGCGATGCCCAGCTTTTTGAAGATAAGACAATCTATAGTTCTATATTGCTTCTTCAAAAAACGAAACAAGATACGTTTGTATATTCAAGTATTGATTCTGCAAACAGGCTTTGGGGCGGTGAAGAAGTAAACAAGATTGAATTAAACGCATCTATCCTGAACAAGCTTCCGTGGCGTCTGACAACCGATATGGACTTCCTTGCAATGCTCCAAAAGTTAGACCAATTATCAGTTCCGCTCACAAAGCATACCGAGATTTTCAATGGTATTCAAACAAGTGCCGAGCGCCCCACGCCGATTTATTGGTTTTCTTCGGAAGACATTATTGCCGAGTATCAGGATACGATTGAAATCCGCAGAGATGGTCACAATTACACGATTGAAAAGGCAATATTGCGCCCGTATTTTAAGCCTACACGCCAGGACGAACGCGGATTGAACTCTTATAGTGTTTTGCAGACGGATAAGCGGATTATATTCCCTTATGACAGTGTGGGGCATCTTATTTCAATTGACGAAATGAAGGCGTCCTATCCCGGAACGTATGCCTATCTTGAAGCATACTATGACCGGTTAGTCCCGAAATGCGTATCCGATTCCGGTATTCGTGATGTTCCTAATGCAACGGCAGACACATGGTATCAGTATGGCAGAACTCAGGCGCTGACAGCATTCATCAACACACCGAAACTGATTGTTGGTGTTTTAAGCAAAGACCCGATGTATGTTCTTGACAAGAACGACTTCCTTATTGCCTCCGGTGGTACTGCAGGATACTGTGCCGTGAATAAAAAGGCTGACAGTCCTTATGCACTTGAGTATATTCAGGCGTGGCTGTCCAATTCAATTACGGAGAGGATTCTTGAAATTGTCGGCAGCGATTTTGAAGGCGGCTTCATTGCACGTGGCACATTCGTTCTTTCGACGCTTCCGTTCGTAGAGCTTGATTTTGAAAACGCCGTTCAGAAAGGCATCTATGATCGTGTCGTTGAAGCCAGTAAAGAAATTTATGATATAAATACTACTCTGTCGAGCCAGCCTGCAAGACGCATTTCGACACTGCTTCAAACCAGAAAAGACGCATTGATTAAGGAAATAGAAGAACTGATTGCTAAAGTATATCAGTTGGACTTTTAAGTGAGGTTATCACCATGAGACTCAAGAAAGACAGTTCTGAACAGAAATTAAGGGGGGCTTATTATACGCCGTTGCAGCTTTCAAATGCAATGGTAAATCTCTGTGCCTCCGAAAACATTCATACTGTTCTTGAGCCGAGCTGTGGCGACGGTGTATTTCTTGACAGTCTTAGGCAGTTAAACCTCATTGAGCAAATCGGAACTATCGATGCAGTAGAAAATGAGACAGATGAAGCTGAAAAAGTTCAGCGTAATTATCGCACCTATCAAAACGTTCATGTCTTGAACGAGGATTTCTTTGAATTCTATTTTCGTATGGTCGATGCCCAAACGCAGTATGATCTGATTTTAGGGAACCCTCCATACATTCGCTATCAATACCTCACAGAAACGCAAAGAGAGCTTCAATCCAATATCCTTACGTCGCATGGAATGAAAGCGAATAAACTCATCAATGCATGGGTAGCTTTCTTGGTAGCCTGTGTTCAGCTGCTGTCTGAAAACGGGAGAATAGCATTTGTCATTCCGGCTGAAATCTTGCAGGTAGCTTACGCAGAGGATTTACGGTTTTTCCTTTCTGAGCATCTTGCGAAAATTACGATGATTACGTTTGAACAGCTCGTTTTTCCTGACATTGAACAGGAAGTCGTGGTTTTCATCGGAGAAAAAGGCTCTGTAGAAAAAGGCATTCGTATTATTGAAATGAGTGACCTTTCCGGTTTTGATAAACTTGATCTCCAACAGAACAGATTTCAAAAGATGCAGCATGTGAAAGAAAAATGGACAAGATATTTCACAACTGAGAAAGAAATGCAACTGATCCAGACAATCCGCACAGATAAAAGATTTGCAAGGTTTGCTGATTATGGGATTATCAATGTAGGTATCACTACCGGAAACAACGGATACTTTTCAATTTCAGAAGAAGTCTGCGATGAATACGACTTAGAAAGTGTTACGCTTCCGCTGATCGGCAGAAGCTCCCATGCTCACGGAATATTTTTCACAGACGAAGATTGGGAAAAGAACAAAGCGTCCGGGAAAAGCGCTCGGCTTGTGAATTTTCCTGATATTCCAATAGAAGACTATCCGGAGCAACATAAAGCGTACATAGCATTGGGCGAAGCAAATGGTGAAAACGATGGCTACAAATGCTCAATTAGAGATCGCTGGTATATTGTCCCGTCAGTATGGGTTCCGGATGCATTCTTCCTTCGCAGGAACAACTTCTACCCCAAATTTGTTCTGAATCTCTGCAATGCTGTATCGACCGATACAATGCACCGGATGAAGTTCAATTCGGATGTAAAACCGGAAAATATCCTGCTTGCATACTATAACAGCATTTCTTTTGCGTTTACGGAAATCTGCGGACGCAGCTATGGTGGCGGTGTCCTGGAGATATTGCCCGGAGAAATGGGAAATATTATGCTTCCCAAGCTGGACGCCATTGATGAAAAAACGTGCCGGTCTTTGCTGAAACGGATTGATGCAGTCGTCCGTGAAGGCGATGACATTGAAAAGGCTCTTGATATCGTTGATAAAGAGATTCTCGTTGATGCTCTCGGCATTGATGCTAAATGGTGCGAAAAGTGTCGGGCAATTTGGAAGAAGATGCAGAGACGTAGATTGGGCAGAAGATAAGATGGAGGAAGTTCAGGATTTAAAGTTAAGGTTTCAGAGTGCAGAGCAATAGTTTCAGAGTTATAAAGGCAAAGTTTCATTGTATCCAACACGTAATGAAACTAGAACAGGCTTACATGCCCAGGCAGTATTATCTGGAGCTACGAGGAGATGGCGCCACATGTTTTGTAACTGTATAAGGTTGCGACCATTGTGTGCCACTACGATAGATGATACGGCTACTGTTACGATGGGTTTGAGGTTAAAGGTGAAGATAAATTAACTAATCCCGACGTTCTTGCTAAACGTGCGTGTGCGGTAAAGTTTTGCAACGCTGCTAGCGAGTGGGCACACAAGCACGATACAAAACAGTGGAGATATGTGTTTATACCTTCAAAAGAGATTCTGATATCGTCCTCATATAATACCTTGGCTGAGCGGTTTGTTGCGTTATAAAAGTAAGATGATACGGGCTGTACCTGCACGTTTGTATAGGTTATCGCTGTGTTAACGAATGTGTCGCGCGAAGGCGTGCGGCGGGGTGTTTGAGAAGGAGAGAACGCGTTACAAAAAACCGTCTACTCAAAGCCTAAAGCTTGGGTAGACGGTTATAGTAAACGGTTATGCTAGACGGTTACGGTTCCGATTGCAACGGTACGCGACTTATGCAAGGTAGGAGCGAATCATCCAGAGATCTTTTTGGAACTTGGCAATGTACTCGTTAAACATATCTTGTGTTGCGCCGTCGCCTTCTTTTTCGGCAAGGTCAACGATCTTATGGCTCTCGTCAATCCACCATTCAAGGCTCGAAGCAATTTCGCGTACAACTTCGTCGTCGGCAATTGGCTCATTTGCGCGCTCAGGAATAGTTGCAAGCTCAAGTGCGCCCTTCATGGTTGCATTGGGGTTGCCGCCCAAGGCCAAAATGCGCTCGGCAACGCTGTCGCAAATTTCCTCATTCTCCAAATACATGTCTTCTAGTTTTTTGTGAAGAACGAAAAAGCCTTTGCCCTTAATATACCAGTGCATACTAAGTGTCTTAAAGTAGTTGACCTGTTGATTTGCGAGATAAACGTTAAGTGCGCAGAGCAAGTCTTTTTGTGCCATGATGTCTCCTTAAAGGTTGTTTGTAGGCTATGTTGTTATCTTAGGTATACCCGATGTGTGAGTATTTTTTCAGCTTTACGAACATTTAGTTGCATCACCACAAAATGTTCACTCCGTCAGAAAAAATTGTACTTGACGAATAGTGCAAACAAATGTACGCTGTATACGAACACATACACGGTTAGAGAGGAGGGGTATATGGAAGATACACGCGCGAAAGATGCGTGCATGGCGCCCGAGTCGCTTTTAGCACCCTTTGTTAACACCGATGTAGCCGGGTATGCGCAGGTTGTGCTCGACATCCCTACACGTACTATTACCAGCGCGTTTACGTACAGTATACCCGCTCACTTAGCCGAAGCTGTTGAAGTTGGCTGCAGCGTGCTTGTGTATTTTGGCAATAGTCCTCATGTTGGATATGTGGTAGAGCTGCTGCCCAAAGATGCGCGTGCATTTACGGATACGTGTTCTGGTGCGCCTTGTGCGATAAAGCCAGATTCAATAAAGCCTATTCAAGATGTGCTGGCTCCTTCTGCGTTTTCGCACATGTATAGTCGCCTTGCGTTTTGGATGGCACGTGAATATGCGTGTCCGCTGCCAAGCGCGTTGCGTTTGCTGTTGCCACCTGGTCAAACCATTAAAATACGCCGTAGCGAAGATACGCCTTCTTGGCAGCTTGTGTGTGAAACAAAAAAACCGGCAGATGAGCGTTGGGTGCGTCTTGCAGATGATGCGCAAACGTTTGTGCCAAAGCAAAACGCTCGTGTTCAGCAGCGTGTACTTGATGCGCTTGCGCTGGGTCCGGTGCGTATGGCGGAGTTTTCGGTGCTTATTAGTGGAGCCCGCGCGGCAATTAAGAGTTTAGCTGCACGCGGTGTTGTTGTTATTGAATCGCACAAAAAAATTCGCAGCGTAAGCCACACCACCTTATCAAGCGCACATGCGCAAAAGCCGCAGCACCTTACTGAAGGCCAAAAAGAAGCACTTTCTGCCATCTTACATGCATTCGATGCTCACGCCGGTGATGTAGTTCTTATTGACGGAGTTACCGGTTCGGGTAAAACCGAAGTGTATTTGCAGGGAATCGAACGTGCACGCGCGCAAGGGCTTTCGGCGCTTGTACTTGTCCCCGAAATTTCTCTTACAGCACAAACGGTTGGTAGATTTCGTAGCCGTTTTGGTGACGATGTTGCTATTTTGCACTCCCGTCTTTCGGTGGGCGAGCGCTACGATCAGTGGATGCTTATCCGCGATCATAAGGCGCATGTTGTTGTTGGCGCTCGTTCGGCATTATTTTCGCCCATAGATAATTTGGGGCTTGTTATTCTTGATGAGGAACACGATCGCTCCTACAAACAAGAGCTGGCGCCGCGCTATCACGCGCGTGAAGTAGCGTGTATGCTTGCTAAACTTGCAGGCTGCGCTGTTGTGTTAGGAAGTGCAACGCCTTCGTACGAAGCGCTTGAGCGCTGCGCTGTAGGCACATACAACGATGCGTGCTGGACTCGTGTTGCCATGCACGAACGTGCAACGCATGCGCTCTTGCCCGCAGTAAGCATTGTTGATATGCGCAAAGAATTTGCAGCTCATAATACCTATATGTTTTCTCGGGAGCTTATGAGTGCGCTTGAGGATGTTGTTGCTGCAAAAAAGAAAGCGATGGTGCTTATTAACCGGCGCGGCTTTTCAAACTTTTTGATGTGTCGTGCGTGTGGGTGCGTGCCTACCTGTCCGCACTGCTCGCTTACGCTTACCTATCACGAGCATACCCATGAGCTTAAATGCCATGAATGCGACAGAGCCTGGTCGGTGTACGTGTATCCAAATCCACTGTCGCAATGTATGGCGTGTGGCAGCCGCTATGTGGCTGCGTTTGGCTGTGGTACGCAGCAGGTGCAAAGCGAGCTTGAGCGTATTTTTGCAGATAGAGCCCTTATCGTGCGTATGGATGCTGATAGTACGGCAAAAAAAGGCGCACACCAAGCACTGCTTGAACAGTTTGACAATGCGCCGTGTGCCATACTCGTTGGCACACAGATGATTGCAAAGGGACTCGATTTTCCTGATGTTGTGCTGGTAGGCGTGCTTAATGCCGATACCAGTCTTAAAATGTGCGATTTTAGAGCGGCTGAACAAACGTACTTTTTGCTCGAGCAGGTTGCAGGAAGAGCAGGGAGGGGAAGCGACCCCGGACGCGTTATTATCCAAAGTTACTGGGCAACACACCCCATTATGCAGGCACTTGTTACGCACAATCGCAGCCAATTTGTACAGGGCGATCTTCAAGATAGGCGCGATGCGTATTACCCGCCGTATTCGCGTGTGGCAAATGTTATTGTGTGGAGCCGCTCGCTTGCCGATGTTGAGGCGTATGTGGCGCGCGTTGCTGCAGCTATTCGCGATGCTGTTTTGCATGAGGATGGCAGATGGGATGTGTTGGGCCCGTCGGATTGTTTAAAGAGCAAAGTAAACGACAGGTATCGCAAGCACGTGCTGGTAAAAGCGCCGCTTGCAGCACCTGTAGGTTCGGTGCTTTCGCGTGCGATGGAGCATACACAGCCGCCATCGGGTATGCGTATTGCTATTGACGTTGATGCACTTGATTGCATGTGATGGAGAATACGTTTGCGACAAGCTGCGTATGCAAGCCTTCTGCAAAATCGGCTTACAATATCGTAAGTACCAATGAAAAGGAGATGCGATGAAACATTCGACTGCATACAAGGAAATGGTTTGTTTTCCTTCGCCCATATTACAAACGGTGTGCACGCCCGTAGAACACATTACCTCCGACATTAAAGAACTTGCACATCACATGCTCGACGTTATGTATGCAACCGACGGCTGTGGTTTGGCGGCACCGCAAATTGGCGAAACAATACGTTTGGTTGTTATTGATGTTGACTGGTCGTCTAACTCGGCAAAAAATCCCTATGTGCTGGTAAACCCAACTATTGTTACCGCCGATGGGAAAGATAGGCTTATGCCTGAGGGGTGCTTGTCGTATCCGGGCATTATGGTGGGCGTAACGCGTCCATCGCACGTTATTTGTGAGGCGTACAACCTTGATGGTGAATGCATGCGCTATGAAGCCACAGGAAATCTTATGGCTGCCTGTTTGCAGCATGAGTGCGATCATATTGATGGTATAACCATACCCGACCATTTGCCGCCGCTCGAAAAAATTGAAAAGCTTAAAGAATATAAGATTGCAGTTGAGAAGGGCGCGCGCCCAGGTGATGTTGAGGTTTAAGCCTGCCTGCTTGATTGTGCTTGATTGCAGCGTGAGCGCTATAGCTGCATATATGCACGTACCCTCTTTTAAACGTTCTTTACATTAGTACGACTATTTACGAAGGGAACCTTCATGCGCATTGTTTATATGGGAACACCCGAATTTGCCGTGTATCCACTTGAACAATTACTTTCTTGTCACACTGTTGCATGCGTTATTACGCGTCCGGATGCAGTGCGCGGACGCGGACGTACATTGTGTCCAAGCCCGGTAAAAGCGTGCGCGCTTGAGCACGATATTCCATGCATCGAAACCAATCGTATAACTGATGTAGTGCTTGAACGCATTAAAGACTTTGGTCCCGATTGTATTGTTGTTGCTGCGTATGGCTGTATTTTGCCCGATGAACTTTTGCGCTGTGCGCCTTTTGGCACCTTAAATATTCATGCGTCGCTGTTGCCGCGCTGGCGCGGTGCAGCGCCCATCCAGCGCGCTATTTTAGCAGGTGATACGCATACGGGCGTATCAATAATGGAAGTTGCGCACAAACTGGATAGTGGTCGCGTGTGTCGTCAGGCATCATGTGCTATTGGCGCGCAATCGCTTGATGAACTTACGCATGAACTTTCGCAGTTGGGCGCGCGTGAGCTTTTGTGTGCACTTACCGATATTGAACACAACACGGTTGCGTGGCAGGTGCAAGATGAATCGCAGGTGTGCTATGCCCACAAAGTAACAAAGGCCGAGATGCTCTTATCGCCTGATGACGATTGCTACACAGCAGCACGCAAAGTGCAAGCGTCGAGTGATGCCGAGCCCTGCCGTGTAGAAATTGCCGGCAAAGCTGTGCGCATTTGCAAAGCGCAGGTGGCAGACGTTTCGTGTGATGCAGGAGAGTTGCATGCAACAAAACGCAATGTGTACCTTGGCTGCAAAGCAACAGACGACAATAGAGGCTCGCTTGAGCTTTTGCGCGTTAAACCTACAGGAAAGCAAGAGATGGACGCAAGCGCATGGTTGCGCGGGCTGCAAATAACATCCTGCACGTGGAATGCAATCGCATGAAGTACAACGCACACACATCACACCAGGTAAAAGAGCATACGTCAAATGCAAACGCACGCACAGGTGCACGCGTGCCGCGCGCGAAAGATGCGCGATCTGCCATATCGCCTGCACGTCGCGCTGCATATGCGCTGCTTGTGCAATACGATCCTCTTACCGCGACAGCTGCATCATCTTCGCGCACGCGTTACATAAAAGACATCCTCCGCTCATCTGAGAAGCTTGCGGCTTTAACGCCCGATGATAGAGCCTTTGCTGAATTTTTATGTATGGGCAGCGTAGGAGCATACCGTCACCTGTGCGACGTGCTTGGTGTATATTGCAAACGATTTTCTCATGTTGAAAAGAACCTACACGTGTTGCTTATTCTTGCAGCGTTTGAGCTTTTGTATATGGAGCATGAGCATTATGCGGTATGCAGCCAATATGCAGCGCTTGCACGCAGCATACAGCCGCGCTATGTGGGGCTTGTAAGCGGCGTGTTGCATACCCTCATTCGTGAAGAGTTGCCGCGTATGGATAAGGCACGCGATACCCTTCGTGCAGCATATGCGTCCTTGCAGCGAGGTGTCGCTGGCGCGGGCGATGTTAGTGAGAGCGGCACATGTGATAGCGGCACTACAACAGCAACAGATGAGCTGGCACTTGCTGCCGCGGGCGATGTTAGTGAGAGCGGCACATGTGATAGCGGCACTACAACAGCAACAGATGAGCTGGCACTTGCTGCCGCACGCGTAAGTGCGCTTCCGGCGTTTATGCTGCGCGCAGTTGCAAACGCGCGGGGTCTTGAATTTATGCTGCGGTATGCAGTATCGATGCGCGCTTCACTTCCCATTTTTTATATCGTAAATCCATACCTCGCACACGCGCATCAGGGTGTTTCTGCAGATGACGTGTGTATAAACAAACAGTTTGGCATGTATCGGGTGTGTGGAGCTGCGCGCGGACACATTATGCGCGCGGTTGAGCAGGGCAGCATAGTAGCGAGCGACATTGCAGCGCAGCTTATTTGTACTGCTATAGCATATACGCCCCATGAGCGTGTGCTTGAGATTGGCGCTGGTAATGGTACAAAAACGCTGGTGAGCGAATATATTGCTCACGTGTTAAAAAAGCCGCCTTTACTTCATGCGGTGTGCGACATTGTTCCTGCTAAATTGCGCACGCTGCAGGCGCGGTTTAAGAAGGCGGCAATACCCACAACATTAGAGATTGTGCACGCGGAAACGGCGCTGCAGGCTAAACTGGCATCTGCAACGTACGATTGCGTGTTTCTTGATGCGCCGTGTTCGGGCATTTCAACCATACGCCGGCATAGCGATATTGCACTTCGCACAACGCCTGCGAGCATCGATCCGGATAATAGTGCGTCTTTGCCCGCAGTGCAGTTGCAGCTTTTGCGCGAGGCTTCGCGGCAGGTGGCGCCAGATGGCAGCTTGTATTATTCAACCTGCTCTATGTTAGCCTGTGAGCACGATGATGTGGTAGCTGCGTTTTTAGTATCACGTGAGGGTGCGGGCTTTGCGCGCGCAGCATTTCCTGCTTCGTATGTGCAGCTTGTACGCGATACGCTTGAACAGGTGTATATCAACGCAGCTTCTGTGTGCCCTGAGACTTCACGGTGGATTTCGAAGGATGCTTGTATTACGTTTCCTCACGATAGCACGCTTCTTGTGCAGCCATATCCGTATGGCCCTGATGCGCACATGCTTACTCGTTTAGTTAGATGTAACCAAACCAATTAGGAAAGGCTTACCATGGCAATTACTGGTGCAATTTTCGACTGCGACGGCACACTTCTCGATTCGATGGCTATGTGGAGAAATGCCACAAAACGCCTGCTTGCGCTGTATGGTGTAACGTTAACGCCGCAGATTTTTGAAGCAATTGAGCCACTTGCACTCGATGAAACGTGTGAGTACATTCATACGCATTTTCATGGCGGCACGTCGGGGCAAGACGTTATGAATACCTTTGCCGACATTGTGCAGGATGGGTATATCCGTTGCCCTGGTCCTATTGCGGGCATTGTAACGCTGCTTGAAGATTTGCGCGCACACGGGGTAAAAATGGCAGTTGCATCGTCCACGTCGCAAGGTAACCTTAACTTTGCGCTTGAGCATTTTGGTCTCATGAAATATTTTGAAAAAACGTTTTCAACGGGAGGCCCTATTCGCTCAAAGGAATATCCCGACATTTGGATGCATGCGCAAGAGTTTTTGGGCACCGATCCCAATAGCACCTGGGTGTTTGAGGATACGCCTTTTGGTGTTCGTGAGGGCCGCCGTGCGGGTTTGCATACGGTGTGCTTGTTCGATCCGCGTATGCAGCGCGACTTTTCTACCTGCGCTTCTTATGCCGACTTTATGATTTCTCATTATAGCGAGCTTTCGTATGAGCGCCTGAGCGCTTGGAATGCGCCGGTGCCGCCGATGAGCGATAGGGCAGAGTCTAATACAGCAACGCACATTGCCGAGAGCGACAATGTGTATCACGCGCTTATTGTTGGCGGCTCACCCGAAAAGCCTACGCGCAGCTGTGTAGCGCAGCTTGCGCGCGATGCCGATCTTATTATTGCCTGCGACGGGGGAGCAGACGTGCTGTATGATGCGCAGATTACGCCCGATATTTTTTGCGGTGACAGCGATTCGGTAAGCGAAGCGGCAGGCGCCTGGGCACACGAACATGCAGCTCAAAGCATAGATTTGCCGGTTGAGAAAGACATGACCGACCTTGCGTGCGCCATTGAACAAGCCCGCGCGAAAGCGAACGCGGCTCAAAAAACGCTGCACCTTACGCTGTGTGCGGTATCGGGCGGACGGCCCGACCATGCGCTTGGGGTGATTGGGTTATTATCGGCAGCTTCACACTATTGCCCGCGCGTGGTTGAGAATACGTTTGAAATGCGTGTGCTCGACTCGCGAGGAAGGCAACACTGGCAGTTTAGTAAGGATGACATGGGTCGCACGGTGTCGGTGTTGGCGCTGAGCAATGCTACCACACTATCCGAAAGTGGTTTTCACTGGAATATCGATCATGTGCAGCTTGGTTTTTTGAATGATAGGGGTGTGTCGAATGTTGTTGATACGCCATATGCCGAAGTAACCGTGCACGCCGGGCGCGCAATTGTGTATAAGCTGCTTTAGCGCATCGTACGAAAAGAGCATAAAAGAAAAGCCACACTATGTGTGGCTTTTAGTTTCATATAATTGCTACGTATTGCTACATACTGTGTATACGTGCAAAAAGCGCAAATACCCTGCTTGGATGTTATGCTTGAGCAGCAGAACGTGCAATTTTAGCTGTTTTAAGGCAGCGAGTGCATACGTTCTTCTTGGGGCTTTTGCCGCCTTCAAAAACGGTAACGCGCTGAATATTTGGCTTAAACTTACGGGTAACCGTGCGGTGTGAGTGGCTAATAGAGCGACCAGCAACTGCGTGCTTACCGCAAAAATCGCAAACTTTTGACATGTTGACCTCCAAAGCAGGAGCGCTTAATGCGCCTTTAATTCATAAGTGCTGTATAACTTTATCACAATGATGTATTTGCGCAAGTAGGTTATGCCCGTATATGGTGGTTTAGTGTGTATATCGTGCATAGGTGTTGCGCATATACATGGAAACGCGCGCATGTGCAGTATGCGCATGACTATGGTATATCCTAGCTGCATGGCGCGCGCGGTTGCAGCGCTTTTTGTTTCGTCTTGTAAAATACATGATATTTGCATGCACGTTGTGCGCGCAGCAGGTACAATAGTACCAAACATTTTGCGTCTGCGCGCGCGGGGAGCACTGCAACTTTTGCGTGTCTGCCCACGGTGCAGCTGGAGCGTGCGATATGTATGTGCGCATGTTCGTTTATGAAAAGGAGTTTATGTATGATGCATAACGTCCCTGGTGAATTAAAAGTTTCTAACGACTGCATTGCCGATCTTGCTGGTAGAGCAGCATTGGAATGCTATGGTGTTGTTGGAATGGCAGCAGCCGATCCACAAGACGGTCTTATGCATTTGCTTCCTATGTATCGTCTGCGTCGCGGTATCGATGTAGAGATTATCGACGCTGTTCCTCATGTTGTTTTACACGTCATTGTGGAGCAAGGCGTTAATCTTGCACGGGTAAGCGAAAACCTTACCAGTGCGGTTCGTTTTGTATTATCAAAAATTTGCGAGCTTTCAAACGTAGAGGTATCTGTACACATCGAGGATATTCGTCACTAAGGCTCACGGTGCGCTGATAGCGCTGTGATTTTGCACAGCTTGGCATGTATACCACATGCCGCCAGGCGCATGCGTACTACCATAATGCGCCCGCGACGATATGTACCCATGAGATATAAGGATTTATAACAACTATGATAGCTACTGTTATTCGTTCGTGTTTTCCTATTGCAAGTGCCGCTGTTGCTGCTAAAGCAGACGAGATAAACAAGCTCAACGTGTTTCCCGTACCCGACGGCGACACCGGTACTAATATGTCGCTTACGCTGGCAACGGTTGTAAAAGAGATTGAGCAGCTGCCGCCAAGCGCAACCATTGAGGACGTTGCCGCAGCTATTACCCATGGTTCGCTCATGGGCGCACGCGGCAATTCGGGTGTTATTACCAGCCAAATTTTGCGCGGCATTGCCGAAGGGCTTTGCAGTTGCACGGGCGATGTTGTGTGTAGCGCCGATATTGCAGCCGCGCTTCGCAACGGTGTTAAAGTTGCATTTAAAGCGGTGCGCAAGCCGGTTGAAGGCACCATTCTTACTGTGCTTAAAGACATGTCGCATAAGGCCGATGAGCTCGAAAAAGCGGGCGTAACCAAGCAGGAGATGCTTGATGCCATTGTGGTTGAAGCCTACGAATCGGTGGCGCGCACGCCTGAGCTATTGCCCGTGCTTAAAGAAAACGGTGTTGTCGACTCCGGTGCTTTTGGCTTTGCCGTGTTTGTTGAGGCGTTTGTTAACGCATATACCGGCTCCGATAAAGCGCTTACCAACTTTGCTACCACCATTGACACCTCATCTACCTCGGCGAAATCAAAAGTTGCCGATGTTGTAGACATCGAAGTAAACGACGACTGGGAAGGCTCGGCCTTTACCTACTGCACCGAGTTTTTGTTTAAGGCGCACAAATCCTCGTTTAATGCAGAATCAAACCTTAAATACCTCTCTGCGATGGGTGATTGTGAATTGCTTGTTGGATCGTTTCCCGATTACAAAATTCACGTACACACCAATCGCCCCGATTACATTTTGCGTCACATGCTGCACCGCGGTGTTGTGTACAACGTGTTTGTGCACAATATGGATATCGAAGCAAACGAGCGCACCGAAGCTATTCGCGAAAACAAAGTGCTCGTTCATGCTGGTAGCGCAGATGCCCCGGTTAAGACGGGTGCAGACGCTCAGGATGGTGCGTCTACGTTAACCACCGCTCAAGCTACGCTTGAGCCTGAGCCTCAAGAGCTCATCGAGCTTGGCTTTGTTTCGGTTGCTGCAGGTAGTGGCCAGGCCGAAATTTTGGAGTCGCTTGGTGTTACGCAGATAGTGCAGGGTGGCCAAACGATGAATCCTTCTACCGCCGACATATTTGCTGCTATTAAGGCGTGTCATGCGAGCAACGTTATTGTGCTCCCCAACAATTCAAACATTCGTATGGCGGCCGAAGCCGCAGCTACAGCTGCTAATAGCGAGCTTGCCGATTGCCACGTATATGTTGTGCCTACAAAGTCGGTGCTCCAGGCGTTTTCGGTTATGTTTGCCGTAGAAGAAACATCCAATGCCGAAGAGCTTGCTCAATCGATGACCGAGCAGCTTGCGCTTATTCGCGACGGCGAAGTTACCTGCGCAGTGCGCGATTCTACGGCGTCTACCGGCGCTCCTATTCACGCGGGCGACGTTATGGGTATTGCGCAAGGCTCGATCGACGTTGTTGGTTCAAGCGTGCAAGACGTAACGCTGCGTGTTATAGGCGAAATGCTTGAGCGCGAAGATGCCGATACGCTCACCATTCTTGCAGGTAGCGACCTTTCTGACGCCGACTTTGAAACCCTTGTTTCTGCCATTGAAGACGCGTTCCCACAGCTTGATGTCGATCCGCAGCGAGGCGAGCAGCCGCTGTATCCGGTTATCTTCTCGTTAGAGTAATGTAGCACCCCGCGATGAGCAGCGAAGAGTTGCATGCAACATATACAGTGAGCAGCGCAGATGAGCGTATTTATCACACGGCTCATCTTTCCGATAGCTTAGATAAACTCAAAGGCGTTTCTACCAAACGGCAGGAGCGCTTTGCTCACTTGGGCATTACCACCGTGTTTGATTTGCTTATGTGCATGCCGCGTCGCTACCTCGACTTTACGCAGCAGGTAGATATTGCACACGCCGCTATCAATCAAACGGTAACAATTGTTGCGCGCATCGATTCTATTAAGCTTACCTACCCCAAGCCGCGTCTGAGCATTTTTGAGATGTTTGTGGTTGATAAAAGCGCAGCTATGCGCCTCAGTTTTTTCCGTCAGCCCTGGCTTGCCAAAAAATATCACGTGGGCGATGTTGTTGCGCTCTCGGGTAAAGTTGCGTTTTCGTATGGTTTTAAAACGATGAATGCGCCGCTTGTTGAGGTGCTCATGCCAGCTTCGAGCACACCTGTGAGCACTCCTGCGACCACCGACGCTGCGCAGCCGCTCACGCAAGGCACATACGCTCAGCCTACCAATATGCGCGTTATGCCCATTTACGCTATCTGCGCCGATATTTCCATGTCGGTGTATCGTGCGGCCGTAAAGCAGGCTTTGGCGCAGTATGTACCTGTGGTTGATTGGCTTCCCTCAACCTTAATTGCAAAACATCAGCTGCTTGGCATTAACCAGGCGTTTTTAAGTATGCACGAGCCGCGCACATGTGCCGATGTGCACCATGCACGCAGGCGTTTTGCTTATGAGGAGCTTTTGTATTTGCAGCTTGCGCTGCGTATGCGTCATGTAAACGAAACGGGGGAGCGCACAGGTTTTGCGCACAACACGACGGGGCCTTGTGTGGAGCGCTTTCTACGCGCGCTGCCGTTTTCATACACCTCAGAGCAGCAACAATGTGCAGATGAGCTTTTGGGCGATATGGCAACAAACAAACCAATGCTGCGCTTGTTGTTGGGTGATGTTGGCACGGGTAAAACTGCCGTGTGTGCGCTTGGCATGGCGGCATGTTGTGACACACACACGCAAGCAGCGCTTATGGCACCTACCGTGGTGCTTGCTTCGCAATACACGCAAAGTATAGGTCCTCTGTTGGATGCAGCTCACATTAGCTGGGCACTTCTTACTTCGGCAACACCTGCAGCCGAGCGGGCGCGCATATGCAATGACATTGCACGTGGCGCGGTTACGGTTGTGTTTGGCACGGTAGCGCTCTTAAGCAAGGATATTCAATTTTCTGCATTAAGTTATATTATTATTGATGAGCAGCACCGGTTTGGCGTACATCAGCGCGAGGAGCTGCAGCATAAAGCGCAGCTGTCATCTGAGCGCCCCGGGCATACAGCCGACGTGCTTATGATGAGCGCAACGCCCGTACCACGGTCGCTTGCACTTTCGTTATATGGCGACATGGCAGTATCGCGCATTTGTCACAAGCCGCATGCGGGCGCAACTATAACGACGCATATTATTCCAACCGAAAATCTTTTTGTTGCGTATAGTGCTATGCAAGAGGCGCTTTCCCGCGGGGAGCAGTGCTATATTATTTGCCCGTCTATTACGGAAAGCAGCGCGGATGGCACCACAACTGGCTCAACTGGCGCAACAGACGCTACTGGCGCGCGTGCGCACGCCGATGATGCCTGCGATGTTGCCGATGCTTTCGTGTCGCAAACAAAGCACATCCATGCAGCTCAAACTGTGTATGAACAGCTTTTGCGCGGTGAATTTTCTGCGTGGCGTATTGGACTTTTAACAGGTGCGCTTAAAACCGAAGACAAAGAGCGCGTAATGGAGGCATTTCGTGCTCATGAGATTGATGTGCTTGTAGCAACTACCATTGTTGAAGTGGGCGTAGACGTGCCCAATGCTAACACGATGCTTATTTTGGATGCTGACCGTTTTGGTCTTGCCACCCTGCACCAGCTGCGTGGTCGCGTGGGGAGAGGAAGTGCGCCTGCGCAGGTATTTATGCATTGTGCTGCACGTCCGCAAACACCCGCGCGCACGCGTCTTGCGGTGCTTGAACACACAAACGATGGCTTTGAGCTTGCCCAACGCGACCTTGAACTTCGAAGCGAGGGCGAAATTCTTGGCTACAAACAAAGTGGTGTGCAAACGCTCACGTTTTGCGACATGGTGCAGGATATCGACCTTATTGAGGCAGCGCGCGTTGACGCCGACGAAATTATTGAGAAAAGCAACCATCATCCTACATACGCGCCCGCGCCTGCAGCTACATTGCCTTCGCCCATGCAAGTTTCACACGCGCAACCTGCATCGCGTGCCTCGTATGATTTGTTATGGGCTGCTGTGCGCAGGCGTTTTCCTGAGTATTCACAGTAAGGCATGCGTTCGCGCTGCGTTGAGTCTTGCGTGTTTCGCAATGTTGGCTGTCCGCACGTACGCGTTTTGCGTGGCCGAGTTATGCGTGGTCGCTTAGGGGCAACACTACGGTAAACGTTGTGCCGTGTTCCTTTGTGCTTGTTGCCGAAATGGTGCCTTTATGTGAAACGACGATGCTTTTTGCAATTGCTAAGCCCAAGCCAAACCCGCCGGTTCCATTGGCGCGACTGCGCGCACGGTCGCTCCGGTAAAATCTATCAAAAATGTGCTCAAGCTCTTCTGTGCTTATAACGTCTGCTGTGTTGGTAACGGTAAGCTGCATTTGCTTTCCTGTGCTGGTAAGCCCAATGTATATAACCGTGTTGGGATGTGCATATTTGCAGGCATTATCCACAAAAATATGCACAAGGCGGCTGATAAGCTCAGAGTCGGCATACACGTGAATGTCGTCATCAACTGCGGTTTCAATGCTGCAGCCTCTATCAAACGCAATGGCATCATATTCAAGCGCAATTGTCGACACCATGTTCGACATATCAACGGATGTTTTATGCAAAATATTGGGTGAACCGGCCGCTGCTTCGTCGCTTTTTGCAAGTTCGAGCAAATCGTTAATCATATGCTTCATGTGAAGCGCTTCATCGGCGGTATTTGTAAGCCATTTTTTCTCGGTTTCCTGCAAATCGGATCGCTTAAGCAAAATATCGGTGTTGGCAAGAATAACAGATAGGGGCGTTTTAAGCTCGTGCGACGCGTCGGAGAGAAACATGCGCTGACGGTGCATGGCGTCGGCAATAGGGCGAATTATCCAGCCGCTTAAAATCCACGATAAGGTAAGCACAACAGCAAGCGTGCCGCCAATCATGCAGGTAATCATAATGATGCTGTGCGTAAATGCAAAATCAAAGGTAGACGTATCAACAAGGGCAATTTTTGTGTCGTTTGCCAAAAACCACACATGATATTCTTCAAGGTGTCCTTCGGTTTTGCCGCTTTTGTTGATGGCATCCACAATTTCAAAGAGGGAAGCATTGCCGATTTTTGTGGGTGTGTGAGCCGATGTTAGCGCGTTATCCTCGGGCGTTGCCTGATTGTCCTGTGTGGTTGCATCACCCGGTGTATGTGTTGTAGCACCATCTGTCCTAGCGTCCGCGTCGTCCGCGTCGTCCTCACCAGGCGTAGCGCTTGCATCATGGTTATCTTCGAGGTCTTTGGGAATAACGGTTGAAAGCATGTTGCTCATGTCGGTTACATCGTCGTGATGGTGGGGCTCCATACCAAATTCACTGGAGTCTACGTGCTCATCACCAATAATCGTGTGCAGGTAGGTTCGCACCGTTGATTCGTGATTTTGATAGGTAAGATACATCGATAAGCAGGTATGCGCAATAAGCACACTTTCTACCAGGATAATAATGATGAGCACGATTTTGTATCGAAGCTCTTTGAGCATAACAAGCTTAAATTGTTTCATAGTCGTCTATCTGTACGTACGTTGCAGGGCTCGTTGCATCGGGGAGGTGCAACGCTTGTTGCAAAGCAGGTTATTGTTGGTGGTGATGACTAGTATACCGCTTAGCTGCGCTAGTTTGTAGCATAGCTCAAGCGCTTACGTACTAGCTTATATAACCCTTTATGTGCGTGTAGATGCTCTGTTTGCGCTGTGCGCGTTAGAGCTCTTCGAG
Organism: uncultured Atopobium sp.; assembly: GCA_946997485.1. Taxonomy (GTDB): domain Bacteria; phylum Actinomycetota; class Coriobacteriia; order Coriobacteriales; family Atopobiaceae; genus Fannyhessea. The sequence goes on along the minus strand of CAMPVF010000003.1, from coordinate 109,885 downwards.
GCGATAGCCAAGCATGCGCAGAGTGGTAATTTGTACGCGCGAGTGCACGTACATAAGTTTTTTGCGTAAAAACGACACATATGCTTCAACCGAGTTTTCGTTCGTTGCGCTGGTAACACCCCATACATATGTAAGCAAGTCTTGCTTGGATACAACGCGTGAGGGCGAATTTAAGAGCATCTTTAGCACTTCAAACTCTTTACCTGACAGATGAACGGTGTGATTTTTGCAGGTTAGGTCGTGTGTTGTAAGATCGAGCGTAAAATCTGCGAATGATACTTGGTCGAGCATTACATCGCCTTGTCGGCGGGTAAGCGCCCGCAAGCGCGCTAGAAGTTCATCGGCTTCAAACGGTTTTGTCATGTAGTCGTCTGCACCTGCATCGAGCCCCTCAACTTTATCAGTTGTAGATGTGCGCGCAGTTAGCATAAGAATAGGCATCGAATTGTTGTTGTGACGAAGCTCGCGAATAAGATCAACACCGTCTTTACCAGGCAACATTCTATCAACAATAGCTGCATCATATAAATTGCTGGCAAGTGCACGATAGCCTGTTGTTCCATCGTACACGGCTTCTGCATGATAATGAGCATCACTTAAAATACGAACGATAGCATCGGCAAGGTTTTTTTCGTCCTCAATAACAATGATGTTCACAACAACCTCTTTCTGTTTACGTAGATATACTTATGGTGCCCATGTAAGGTAAATTTATAGCATGTTCTTACAATTTTGTTACAGCGTTTTTGAACAGAATTCGGTCAAATTCGAAGTAAACTATACTAAGTGTACTCATGAGTCTTAAATTGCCCTTAAAGGCGTGCGTAATACATGCAATCTCCTAAGGAAAACAAAAAAGGTTCACAAAAATATCACGAGGTATTATACTCAATATGTCGTATAGTTAACTATTGCTTGAGTGGCAATGCGGCGCACTTTTCTTCGTATCCATCGCGTCGCGCGTTTTAAAGGAGTTCTACTTTGGCTGTAAAAATTCGTCTTGCCCGTCATGGCGCAAAAAAACGTCCGTATTACCGTATCGTAATCGCAGATAGTCGTATGCCTCGCGACGGACGTTATATCGAGCAAATCGGTGCTTACAACCCTCTTACTTCACCTAAAACCATCGAAATTAACCTCGAAAAGGTAGACGAGTGGCTCGCTAAGGGCGCACAGCCTTCATCAGCTGTAGGCCACCTTATCGACATTGTTCGTAGTGGTGCTGCTGCTCCCGAAAAGAAAGTAAAACTTTCCAAGAAGGCAGAAGAAAAAGCACGTAAAGCTGCGCAAGAAGCTGCTGAGGCCGCAGAAGCCGCTGCTGAAGAGTCGGCGGAGTAGCCAGTGTTGGATACAACGTTTTCTGCTGAGGATCCTATGGATGCTCAATCAAATACATACGCCTCGCAGCCTGGCTATTCTGTAGAAGATGAGCTGGGCGCACAAGACGTGCAAAACGCGAGCGCCGAAGCTGTTGTGGCTGCTGAGATGAACAATGCTGGCAGCGCTGATGGCATCACTGGTGCCAATGGAACTGATATGGCGCAGCCTGCTGGCGTGGGTTCTGGTCATACAACGCTTCAGCTTCAGGATGGCGAGCTTGCAAGCGACCGTGTTGCCGATTTGGTTGAGTACATCGTTTGTGGTCTTGTTACCGATAAAGATGCTGTTGCACTTGATGTCACCGATTCGCACGGCGGAGCACTTATCGAAATTTCGTGTGCTGCCGACGACGCTGGTCGCATTATTGGACGCAAAGGGCGCACCATTAAGGCTATTCGTACACTTGCCCGCGCGCTTGGTTCTCGTGTTAACACAGCCGTAGAGGTTGAGGTATTGGGGTAGCATTGAAACGCCCAACGTATAAAGCAATAGCCCGCGTGCAAGGCATTCATGCAAATAAAGGGGAAGTCGTGGTTGAGTCTTACCAGGGCTTTCCTTTTCTTATACAAACAGGCGATGTACTGTTTGTAGCGCCGCCCGAAATTTCGCTTCCGCGTACCTTGCATGTGGCGCATGTTACGCGTCGCTCTTCTTTTGCTGTGCCCTCAAGCCCCGCAGCGTCTTGTGACGCACATGCTGCAACATCTGCGCCCGAATCGGCAATCGTTGCGTTTGAGGACATTACCAGCATTTCTGATGCAACTAAACTTCAAGGTCGTTTTCTTTTTATTGAGACGTCGCACATTAATCCTTGCGTGCTGGCAGCTATTCCAGCGCAGCTTTTGCATAAAGAAGTTGTCGACCGCACATTTGGTAGCTTAGGCACGCTTGCCGAAATTCTATCCAGCGGCGCTCAAGACACCTGGGTTGTGCGCGGTAGCTATGGTGACGTGCTTATTCCTGTGCACGATACGTTTGTTGATATGGATTCGCGCATGGGCGATGTTCTTTATGTTCACATCCCCAAAAGCTTACTTACGTTAAGCACGGGTACTGATGTGCCCCAACGCTCACGCGGCGCACAAAAGGACAGCCATGATACGCTTTGATGTGCTTTCCATTTTTCCTGAGCTGTTTAACTCCTACATGAGCGCGTCAATTCCCGGTCGTGCTGCTGCAAAACACCTCTTTGAGCTGCATTGTCACAACTTGCGTACCTGGACATATGATGCGCACCACAGTGTTGATGATGCGCCGTTTGGCGGCGGCCAGGGCATGCTTATGAAGCCCGCGCCGTTTTTTGAAGCGTTTGATGCCATGCGTGCCATTGATGAGCGCCGCTGCCATATTGTGATGTTTTCTCCCTGTGGAAAAAAATTTACTCAGCGTATTGCCGAGGACCTTTCAACAAAAGAACGCATTGTGTTTGCATGCGCGCACTACGAAGGCGTAGATGAGCGTGTGTATTCGCAGGCAGACGACGTACTTTCACTTGGCGATTTTATTTTAACGGGAGCGGAGCTACCCTGCATGGTTGTCATGGATAGTATTGTGCGTCTATTACCTGGTGCATTGGGCGACGAGATGAGTTCACAAGATGAATCATTTTCGGATACGGGGCTTTTGGAGTATGCCCAGTATACGCGCCCGCAAACGTATCGAGATATGCAGGTACCAGCGGTTTTGCTGAGCGGCAACCATCAAGAGATTGCACGGTGGCGCAGGCACAATGCCCTTGAGCGAACGGCGCGCTGGCGTCCCGATTTACTTGCCAGCGCACGCATCACAAAACAAGAGTATGATTTTGCACAGACTATCATTTCTAACGAAGATTTGTCCTAACGAGTAAAAGCGGGTTTTTATGAAATTGTTTGGCTCACATAGCAATCATGTGCAAACCCTCGATGAGCTCGACCGCGAGAGCCGTCTTGGTGTTAAAGACTGGATTATTACCATCATTTGCACCGTTATTGCTGTTGTTCTTATTCGTACGTTTGTGGGCGAGGTATATCTTGTGCCGTCGGGCTCCATGTTGCAAACGGTGCACGAGCAAGACCGTCTTTTGGGTGAAAAGATTTCTTACCACTTTCGCACACCTCAAAAAGGTGATGTTATTACTTTTAACGACCCCAGCGGTACCGGCCATACGCTGCTTAAACGCGTTATCGCAACCGAAGGTCAAACGGTAGACTTGCGAGACGGCAAGGTTGTTGTTGATGGCAAAGAACTCCAAGAGCCCTATACATCCGGCAAACCTTCCGAGCCTATTGAAAACCAGGGCATAGGGCCCAATGGTAAAATTAGCTATCCTTTTGTTGTTCCCAAAGGACAGTTGTGGGTAATGGGCGATAACCGCACCAATTCGCTTGACTCGCGTTATTTTGGCGCTGTGCCCATTAGCCAAGTGAGCTCGCATGCAGTGTGGACCATTTGGCCGCCTGCATCGTGGAAGACTCTCTAATTCGCACCACCATCAGGCTAACACTGTCCTACTTGCGCGGTGCTTTTCGTTTGTTTGGTGGTTTTATTAGGCACAATTTACCAGGCATTATTCCAACATGATAGGAGCTTTCTTCATGAACACAGAACATACGCCGCTTACGTTTCAGGACATGATTCTTACGCTGCAAAGCTATTGGGCAAAGCAAGGATGCACCATTATGCAGCCCTACGACTCAGAGGTGGGTGCGGGTACATTTCACCCGGCAACGTTGTTGCGCTCGCTTGGCTCTAAGCCCTGGAGCGCGTGTTACGCGCAGCCTTGTCGCCGTCCTGCTGATGGACGCTATGGTACAAACCCCAACCGCTTGCAGCATTATTATCAGTTTCAGGTGCTTATTAAGCCCTCGCCGCACAATGCGCAGGAGCTTTATCTCAATTCGCTTACAGCTATCGGTCTTAATCCTGAAGAGCACGACGTACGTTTTGTTGAAGACGACTGGGAAAGCCCAACGCTCGGTGCGTGGGGTCTTGGTTGGGAAGTGTGGCTCAACGGTATGGAAGTTACGCAGTTTACCTACTTTCAGCAGGTAGGTGGCCTTGAGGTTAATCCTGTACCTGTGGAAATTACCTATGGTCTTGAGCGTATTGCCATGTATGCACAAGGTAAGGATTCTGTGTTCGACCTTGTGTGGAGCTACTTGCCATCGGGCGAGCCTGTTACCTACGGCGATGTGTATCACGAAAATGAGTTTGAATTTTCTACCTATAACTTTGAGCTTGCCAATATTGATATGATGCGCCAAAAATTTGACGACTACGAGCGCGAATGTCATGCCTGTCTTGAGCATCATGTGCCGCTTGTTGCCTACGATTGTGTTATGAAGTGCTCGCATGCATTTAACTTGCTCGATTCGCGTGGTGCAATTTCGGCAACCGAACGTGCAAACTACATTTTGCGTGTGCGTACGCTGGCAAAATTGTGCTGCGAGGCTTATGTGGCAACGCCAACACAGCGCGAGCGTGAGGCTCAAGCTAACGATAACGCTGAACATACGGCTTAGGCCTTAAGCATGTGTTAGTGGCGCGCTGAAGACGCGTTACGGACGCTTTGACCTAACCCTCACGGTAACCCTCAAGTAGGTAACTACCCTCAAGGAACCCTTTACGATAACCCTCAAGCTCGCTGGTATATCAAACCTGCGTATTCAAGGAGATAGATATGAGCACACAAAGTGATACACGGTGTGAATTTGTACTTGAAATTGGTGCCGAAGAAATGCCTTCAGCTCCGCTTATTTGTGCAACAAAACAGCTTGCGCAAATAATGGAGCGTGAGCTTAAGGCGTGCGGCTTGGCTTATTCTTCGCTTGAAGCGCATAACTCACCGCGCCGCCTTGTTGTATTAGTGCATGGTCTTGCTGCTGCTACCCAAGAGAAGCACACCACCAAACGCGGGCCTGCGGTTTCGATTGCATATGATGCTCAAGGTGACCTTACAAAAGCGGGTCTTGGCTTTGCACGTAAAGCAGGAGCTACGCCAGAGCAGCTCAGCAAAAAACAGGATAGAGATGGTAAAGAATACATATGGTGCGATATCTTTACGCCTTCGCTGAGCGCACGTGATTTGCTCGGCGATATTATCACTAATTGCATAACAAAGCTTGAATGGCCAAATTACCGCTCGCAGCGCTGGGGTGCAACTTGCGAATCGTTTGTGCGTCCGGTGCGCTGGATATGTGCGCTTCTGAACGACGACGTTATACCGTGCACATTTGCCGATGTAACAAGCTCAAACTACACGCTCGGACACCGCGTTTTGGCACCCGGCAAACACGTTGTGCCTTCTGCCAGCGCGTATCTTGATGTTCTTCAGGATGCACATGTAATGCTCGAAGATGCCCGCCGCCAACGCATTTTAGATGATGTTGCTGCGTATGAAAAAGCACATCCTGGTATGCATGTTGATATGCCGCGCGGTACCTTTGATGAGGTGGTTAACCTTACTGAATGGCCGCATGTGGTAATTGGTGAATTTGACCATCAATTTTTGGCAATTCCGCACGAAATTATTTGTGAGTCGATGCTCACAAACCAGCGCTATTTCCCCATTTACGATGCAGATGGGGCGCTAACCTGCTTCTTTGTTATCGTGTCTAACGCTAAACCTGAGATGGATACTCACGTTATTGATGGTAATGAGCGCGTTGTACGTGCGCGTCTTTCCGATGCGCAGTTCTTCTACACCGAAGACCTTAAAGCTCCACTTGAGAGTTATGTGCCACTTTTGAAACGTGTTACCTTCCAGGAAAAACTGGGAAGCGTCTTTCAAAAGGCTGTTCGTATGCGCGATTTAGCACAAACGATTGCCCAGGCCTGCAACTTTGATGATGCGCTTACAGAGCATTGTGCACGCGCAGCATACCTTGCTAAAGCCGACCTTGTAACCCAAACGGTTGTTGAGTTTACGTCGCAGCAGGGTGTTATGGGTGCATACTTTGCCGAAGCCTGCGGGGAAGACCCCGATGTTGTAGCTGCCATTAAAGAGCACTATCACCCGCGGTTCTCAGGCGATAGCGTTGCACAGTCTACCTGCGGTAAAGTGGTAAGTCTTGCCGATAAGCTCGACACAATTTGCGGTATGTTTGCCATAAACCAACCTCCAACAGGCTCTTCCGACCCGTTTGCACTGCGTAGAAGCGCGCTTGGGTGCATTGCAATTCTCAAAGAGTTGCCAGCCATCTCGCTGCTTACGCTTATCACAGCTTCGCTTGCACTATATGACAAGCAGGGGATACGCTGCGATGCAGATGCCACTATTCACGAAATTTCGCAGTTCTTCCTTGGCCGTCTTGGTTCTCTTGCAAAAGATGAGCACGTATCGCCCGAGGTGGTTATGGCAATTAGTGCTATTTCAATTATCGACCCGCAGGAATTTTTCGCACGCGCACACGCCTTGGAGCAGGTACAACAACAGCAAGCCGATGTATTTGAGGATTTGGCTATTGCATACGGACGTGCCGATCACATTCGCGAGGCTGAGCTTGGCACTGCGGTTGATGTAGAGATGCTGGCACCAACCGAACAAAAGCTCTACCACGCATGCCTTGAAGGTCAGGATAATGTGGAGAAAGCGTTGAGTAATCGTGATTATGTTGTGGCTGCCTCTGCGCTTGCCGCCTTACGCCTACCGATTGACGAATTTTTTGACGACATACGTGTTATGGACGACGATACTAAGATTAGGAATAATCGTTTGAGATTGCTGAATCTCTTCTGCAGCGTATTTACCAACGTTGCGGATATATCGGTGCTCACTCACCATTAGAACTTTCGCTGCCGCGTGTGCAGCAGGCGCGCGCATGGTCGCACAATGGCAACGTGGGCAAAATCGAAAGGATATGTATGTCAAGCGTTACGTTTCAACAGGATACTCAAAACGAAACTCCCGTTGTATTTGTACTTTCTGATTCTCGCGGCATTACTGCAACTCATGTTGTTGAGGCGGCAGCCGACCAGTTTGAGGAAGGCGCCGTTATTATTAAGCGTTTGCGTGAGGTTACAAGCGTTGCCATGGTGCTCGACTTTTTGAATCAGCACATTAAGGATACCGAGCATATGGCCGTATTTCACACCATTGCAAATGAGCATCTGCGTCGCGAAATTCGCCTTGAGCTCGATAAGCGCGAAATCCCCTCGATAGATTTGTTGGGACCTGCTATTAATGTATTGGGAAATCTTACTCAGCTTGAGCCCGTTTGTGTTGCCGGTCGCCGCGCTCATGTTGAAATTGAAGAAGTGAAATAGGCTGCGAGCTGCACATAAAGCAAGGTGCAGTATGTGTTTGCACATGTGTGCGCACACCTACGTACGGCTGCACGTGTGTGTATACGTAACTTATGTATTACAGCGTCGTATCTTGTATGCGGCGCTTTTTTGTATGCCGATAAATTTACGCTATACTAGCACATATGATATTGAAAGGTTGATGGTTTATCATGGCATGCACACGCACTACATCGCAACAACCCCATAGCGCGAGCACTTCTGCTAAGACAGACGCCCGTGCGCGTCTTAATCATTCGCAAAAGCGCATTGCTTCATATCTCGTGCGTACCGAACATACTGAATGTACCGAGCAAACCGCAGGCACACAGCCCGCGCAAACCTCTTCCGACATGCTCAAACCTCACAATCCCCAGGCTCCGGTGGGTTCGTCTGATAATCCTTCCTTTGAGATTCTTACACTTGCAAATTGCATTACCTTTGCCCGCCTTCTTTTAACGCTTGTATTTCTTGCGCTTTTCTCGCTCAAAATTTACCGTATACCTGCGCTTATTTGCTACATTGTGGCAGCTGTTACCGACTTTCTCGACGGTCAAGTGGCGCGACGCACCCAAACGGTAAGCTGGCTTGGCAAAATTATGGATCCCATTATGGACAGAGTACTGCTTGTAGCAGGCGTTATTGGTCTTGTGGTAACCGAAGAGGTGCCAGTATGGATTGCAGTGTATGTTATTGGCCGCGATATGCTTATGGCGTACGGTTCCTTTGTGCTGCGTAAACACGATTTGCCCGTGCTCGACGTTATTCTTATTGGTAAAGTGGCAACAGCGTGTTTGATGACGGGATTTTGCGATATGCTTATTGGATATCCCCAGGTAAATGGTCTTAACCTTACCTCGATTGCGGCTTTTCCCGGCTTTAATGCGCAGACGTGTGCCGCTGGTATATTTTTTATCTACGTAGGTTGTATTTGCTCGGCTATTGCCGCAGCTATCTATATAAAAGAGGGGTGTGCACTGCTTAAAAGGCAAGCCGCACGCACGCGATAAACGTTTCACGGTAGCACGAATGCTATGACGTAACGCATGCGTGTACCATCTGCACGGAAAGGAGTTACTACCATGTATGACGCTGCTTCTCTCTTATCTCATAAATGTACGCTTTACAAAGAACATGAGCTGTTGGGCGCAACGTTTGCACCCGATGCTTGTGGCGTGATGTGTGTAACTTCATATCCGTGTGACGCCGCGAATGCTGCGGCTAAGCTCTGTGACAATGAAGACGCTACGCTTCTTTTAGTAGCTGGTACGGGAGCGAAAAATTTTCTTACTAAAACGTGCACTAATGCATTGCCCAAGGTAGGAGCCATTGCGCCACATGTCCTCTATTCTGTAGATGGCAAAGTCGTAAGCAGCATATTTGTTGCGTGTTTTGACGATAGACCCTCATCGCTCACCTATTGTATTATCGACACATCGCCGCGCAGCACGTTAACGTTAAGCTCAGTATGCGCGAGTGCCACCCAGAAAAAACCGCTTACGAGCACAGATCCTTTTGATGATTTGCGTATAGATGCTATCGGCAGGGATTATATAGCTCTTTCGCTTTTCGGCACGCGTGCGCAGGAACTATTGAGCGATTACATAAAAGCTCCTGAGAAGCTGCCTCAAAAGCCACTCACCTGCGAGTATGTTCACCTCGATGGGCATATCGCATGTTTTGTTCTTTGTCTTGCTCCCGAGTATTATCTTTTGGTGATTTCTAAAGACGATGTTGAAGTTATATGGAGAAGCCTTCTTTCGTTTTCGTTTCTTATGCCATGTGTGAGCAGTGATGCATTTGGCTCACTTGTTAAGGAATACCCCTATCTAGCACGGTTTACGAGCGAAGATGAATGTTCCTTCACGCCAGAAGAACTCACACAGTACGCGCTTGTTCGAAGCGACCATACCTTCTTTGGTGCAAAAGCGCTGTATAGCCCCAAAAAGTAGGAGAGTGCCACCATGAAGTATGCTATAAACGCTACAGGTGTAGATGAGCCATTAGGGTTTTACTCAAATGGCACGTCAGCAGGGCGCATGATTTTTATATCGGGTCAGGTTGCGCCTGATGCAAACGACGTAGCTCAGCAAGTGCACGAGATACTAAGCACAATCGAAAAGCTGTTAGGCGAGCTTGAGTGTAACCTTTCGGATGTTGCTTCGCTTACGGTGTTTATGCGCGATATTGCCCAGTTAGACAAGGTAGATGCCGTATTACGGCAGCGTTTTGATACGCCCGCGCCTGCGCGGAGCGTAGCTGAGGTTTCAAAACTACCCCATGATGCACTTATTGAAATAAGCTGTATTGCGTGCCGTTAGCGCACGTAACTACGTATGTGAGGGTTGGGGAGGGTATGCCGCGTATGAAACGTGTGTAACGTGTGTAACGCATCCACTGCTACCATACGGTTACTGTCGCGCTTCTATAATGCTTCTATAACGCTTTGGTTTAGCGTTATCTTGAGCCTTTTACCTATGTCTTAAGTTTGCATATAGCATAATTGAGGGTTGCTTTAGGGTTTTATGGTTGTTGGTGTACACTTTTCGTATTCTGTCTACACATAAGGCGCGCTAACACGTATAATTAATATACGTCTTATGGTAAGGAGAATTATGGATACTAACACAACGCCTGCTACAAATAACACGCTTGATACAACTCAAATTTTTAAGATGCCAAGCTGCGATACCACATCGCCAAGCTTGTGCACAGCTCAAGCGCCATCCCATCCAACGCTTGCCATCGTAAAAGGCCCTCAAACTGGTATGGTATTTGAACTTACCAACAGTGTAGTTACGCTTGGTCGCGACCCTTCATGCAGCGTGTTTCTTAACGACATGACAGTATCGCGTAAGCACGCTACCATCGACTTTACTAATATTGCATCGGGTTTTGCCACCATCGAAGACTTAGGCTCGCTTAACGGCACCTGGGTTAACGGCGCTATTGTAAACAACTCGGTGCTCAAAGACGGCGCAACAATTCAGATTGGCACGTTTCGTATGATTTTCCACACGAATGCTGCCGTGTAAGCGGTAAGGCTGGTATTCCTATGACGCACGCAAATTCCCTTACCATTGGCAAAGTTGTTCAAAAACTTAAGCCGAACTATCCCGATCTTACCATCTCAAAGGTGCGTTACCTCGAAGACGAGGGATTGCTTCACCCGTTGCGCTCGCCAAGTGGGTACAGGCTTTATTCTCAGCGCGATGTTAAGCTGCTTGAAGACGTGCTTTACCTGCAAAAAAACCACTTTATGCCGCTTGGCGTTATTAAGAAAAAGCTGCTTGACTGCGAGGCAGCTGTACCCAGTGCCGATGTGCTCGATAGTGAAGCTGCACAGCAGTATATCGACGCTGCTAAACAACACCGTCTGTATCCTATCGACCGTTTGCCCGAAGTTGCGCAGGTAAGCATTAGTTTTGCGCGCGAGCTGTGCAATGTGGGTCTTATTCATTTTAAGAAAAGTCCCCAGGGGCGCGATTTGGTTGATGCGCGCGACATACCACTTATTCAAACAGCAGATAGGCTCCGTCATTTTGGCATTGGTCCCAAAAACTTGCGTCAGTATGTGATTGCTGCAAACCGTGAGCGCTCCATGTTTGAGCATGCGCTCGTGGTGTTTAGTGCCAAAGCCGGCGGCGTTACCCCGCAGCAAACAAAGGAACGTCAAGAGGCCTTTGACGAGGCGTTTCACGAAATTCTTACGCTTACAAATACCGTGCGAACCACTCTTATTACCCGTCACATTCAGCAAACGTTTCACCCCGAAGATACAACCGAGTAGAAAAGCGCATACCGCCGCTCGGCTCATGTGGTGTCATGCTGTCTGCGCGCCTTTGAGGCATGGCTGTTTGCTAAAACGCAGCTCCAAGAGTAAACTACTATGGTTGCGTGTGAAACCATGCGAGGTAAAACCATACACTACAATTCTTTGATTCCAACCATTGATTGGGGAGACGTTATGTCATCTGAATACTTTGAGCAGCTTATTTGTGATATTAAGGATTATCCGCGACCCGGTGTTGTGTTTAAGGACATAACGCCACTTATTGGTGACGCTGATGGCTTTCATGCTGCGGTAGATGACATTTGTGAACACTTTGCCGATGCAGGCATTACAAAAGTGGTGGGTGCAGAAGCTCGTGGTTTTTTGCTTGGCGCACCCGTTGCTTACCAGCTCCATGCCGGTTTTGTGCCCGCGCGTAAGCCTGGTAAGCTGCCCCGCGAAGTACTTAGCGAGTCGTACGATTTGGAGTATGGCTCAAATGAGCTTGAGATGCACAAAGATGCGCTGTGCCCAAACGATCGCGTGCTTATTGTGGACGATCTTGTTGCAACGGGCGGCACAGCTGTTGCTAGTGCGCACCTTATTGAGCGCACTGGTGCCGAGCTTATTGGCTTTGCATTTTTGCTTGAGCTTGCGTTTCTTCATCCGCGTGAGGTTATTAGTCGCGAATTTTCGCAAGAGTTATACACACTTGTTAAAGTTAACTAAGACTGCCACACGTTCGCTCCAAACACTCAAGCTCTAGCTTACGGTTGGCACCTCTTAGCCCAGTTCCTCAACGTTACCCTTAGTGTTATGTGCTTTTATCTGCGCATTTGCGTTTGCCTTCGCTACACAAATGACATTAGTCTTCTAACTTCTTATGGGGAGAAGCATCTGTATAAAAACGGTTAGCAATCTTGACATACGGCAGCAAAAACGAGTATCGTTAGAACAGTTATACGCTCACATAAAGCTTATCCGTACTTATGCGTATATGGAAGGATTTCTAATGACATATACAACCAAGCATGGTTCTCTTGGTTATAAAGCGCTATCAGCTGTCATTGCAGGAACGCTGCTATTTGCCCAGGTTCCGCAGCTTGCGTATGCAACGCCCGAGAGCGATCTGGCAAGTGCAAAGCAAGAAATTGATAATGTAGCCTCAGAACTCAAAGATGCTCAAAAAGAATTTGATGCAAATGAAGCAGAACTTCAGCGCACTGCATATTCAATCGAAAAAACGAAAGACGAAATTTTTACCACGAAGCAAAAACTTGCTACTGCAAAAGAGCAGCTTGGCAAGCGTATTCGTAGTGCGTACAAATCGGGTCCATTGTCGCTCTTGTCGCTTGTTATGGGCTCTGTTGATATGCAGGATTTGGTAAGCCGCATTCACTATCTCGATGCTATTTCTTCGGAAGATGCGCGCAGCATTAACGAAGTTAAAACGTTGAGCGAAGAGCTTGTAGACCAGCACAATAAATTGCAAGCAAAGCAAGCACACGAACAAGAGCAATCTCAGCAGCTTCAGCATAAGATTGACGACGTTCAAATTAAGCTTCAGCAAGCAAAAACCTACTTTGATGGTCTTAACGAGCAGGTAAAAAATCAGCTTGAAGAACAGGCGCAAAAAGATCAAGCGTCGCCTGCAAGTGACGTAGTTCAAACGCTTGCTACCATGCCGTCTCCTGCTGCACCTGCAGCAGAGCCGAGTGCTCCCACATCAGCTCCACGTGAGCAGGCTCCCGCAGCACCAAAACCGCAAGCTCCCAGGAGCTTTAGTAATGCGGGTGGTCCTGTTGCTAATGCCTACCAAATGCTCAATAAGGGCTACAGTTATAAATGGGGGAGCAACAACCCTGCTAACGGCGGCTTTGACTGTTCTGGTCTTATGCAATATATCTTTAGGCTTCAGGGTCGCTCAATTTCTCGTACTACCTGGACGCAGCGCGACGAAATTAAGGCACGCGGGGGATGGAAATCGTCGGTTGACCAGCTTGCGCCTGGTGATCTTATCTTCTTTAACGGCTTTAACCACGTAGGTATGTATGTTGGCAATGGCCAGTTTATCCACTCAAGCGTTCGCAATGGTCCTACGATTCAATCGCTTTCGCAGTATCTTAAATATAGCGGCCCGTTTGAAGGGGGAGGCGCTATCTAAGCTGCCAAACACTCATGTATGCATTTAGTATTTGCATACTCCGTGTACAAATGGTACGAATTCTAAGCCGCTCGATACAAAGAGCGGCTTTTTTCTTATCCGGTCGGCGTATGTTGGTATACTTAGGTAACAATCTGCTGGCGCGGCGTGCGTGAAACACACCGTATTACAAAAGAGAATTGTATTATCGTGGTTAAACAGTTATTTCACTCACAAACAACGCCGCGCATGCTTACGCGACGAATTGAACACTCTATGCGTACGGTACAGTTTGACTGCGCGGTGGCTGGTTTGTTCGTTGGCATAAGTGCCGGCGTGCTTATTAGTGCGTATCGTTACGCGCTTCACACGGCAGAAGACATGGTAAATCAGGCACACGTGCTCGTTCAAACATATCCATCACTTGTCGTGCTGCTTGTTATTGCGTGTGCGGCGTTAGGCTTGTTTGTAAATTGGCTCATTAAACTTGAACCCTTAACCTCAGGTAGCGGTATACCTCAAGTTAATGTTGAACTTCAGGGTTACATTCATAGTTCTTGGTGGAAGGTTGCTTCACTTAAATTTATAGAGGGCATAAGCTGCGCTTTTGCAGGGCTTTCGCTTGGGCGAGAGGGTCCAAGCGTGCAGCTTGGCGCTATGTGCGGCAGTGCCATTAGCCGCCTTACACATCGTCATATTTCGCAATCGCACCTACTTATAAGTTGTGGCGCTGCGGCGGGTATGTCTGCAGCGTTTCATGCACCGCTTACAGGCTGTTTATTTGCGCTTGAGGAAATGCATCGTAGTTTTAACGCACCGTTACTGGTAGCTGCGTGGATTGCAAGTATTAGTGCCGATTACGTGTCGAGCACCCTGCTTGGTGTTGCGCCCGTGCTTCGTTTCGACATTGTGCGCGAGCTTAGTCATTCATACTATTTGCTTGTAATTTTATTTGGTGTTGTGTGCGGGCTTTTGGGCTGCGTGCATAATGCATGGATGTTCTTTTTAAGCGAAAAAGTATTCAAGCCAATCGACCGCGCATATCCGGGTCTTGTTCGTATTTGCGTATTTATAGCGTCGGCAGGCGTTATCTATGCAGTTCCCATGCTATGTTGCGGGGGAGACGCAATCTTTTCGTTTTTAGCTAATCCACATGCAGCACATCCTATTTGGTTGTTGCTGGCGCTGCTTGCAGGAAAGTTTTTCTGTACAAGTGTGTGCTTTTCTTCGCAAGCACCAGGCGGCACATTGTTTCCGCTCTGTACCTTTGGCGCACTCATAGGAGCTATATATGCGCTTGTTGCATATGAAACCGTGGGCTTATCTGATGTATACGTTATTAACTTTATTGTGCTTGGCATTGCCGGCATGTTTGCCTCGGTTATACGCGCGCCAATATGCGCTGCAGTATTAGCATTTGAACTTACCGGCACGCTCGATTCGCTGCTTGCTGTGTCTATTGTTGCTATCGTGTCATATTTATGCGCAAATGCATGCCGTGTAGATGGCTTTTTTGAACATCTTACGCAAAAATGTGCCGCACGTATTCGTCAGCAACGCCGAGAAGAGCATATGCCGCATGTGCGTACAGCTAATCTGTCTGCAGGAAGCCAGCAAACTGCAGAAACTACCAGCGAAAGTTCAAAAGCTGGTTCAGGTTCAAGTTCAGAATCACGTTCAATTGTGACCGAGGTAAACACTCAGAATGAACATCAGTCTAACACGCACGCACAGGCGAACCTAGAAGCTACAAAAGCCCCTGAAACGCCACCGCGTGATATTAGAGGTCACATGCTTGTAGAAAACATGACAATTGGTCTTTACAGCGCGCTTGACGGCTGTGCATTGCGCGATACGCAGCTTCCAGCATACGTGCGCGTGGTGCTTATTGTGCGACATGGTGAAAACGTATTGCCGCAAGGTTCAACGGTATTACAGCATGGCGACGACGTATTATTCGTGTGGCCGCGCGAGCATGAACACAGCGTGCGTGTACAGCTCACACGGCTTGTTCAAACAACATTTACGTCCGATACCAACGCATAAAATTTCGTGCTGCGTATATGCGATAACAAAAAACCAGTTCTCCAAAGGAGCCTACATACATTCAGCAAGCAAACGCAGGTGTGTAATGACGGGTAATTAACGCTGCTTTTGCGCGGGGTGGCGTCTGTCGTTATTTACTTTACATAAGATATATTATCAAATTAAATAACAAAGGGGAGAGACTAAAGGAAATCGCACCTGTACAACCTTTGAAATGAACTGCGGTTAGCGTTGCTGCTGGGCACGCTTGAGTTCACGTTTAAGATTGCGCACGTAGGTTGCTGCCGCTGTTCCAGCAACAGCACCGTCGCTTGCTGCGGTTATAAGTTGACGCAAGCCTTTGGAGCGCACATCACCTGCGGCAAATAATCCCGGCGTTTTAGTTTCCATGCGGTCGTTGGTAATAATAAAGCCCTTGTCGTCGCTTTCAACAAGGCTACCAACCAGCGTGCTCATGGGCTTTCTGCCAGCAAATACAAAAATACCAATCTCGTGCGGCGCGCAGGTAATCGTTTCTAAGGAGTGATCTTTGGTGTTCTCAAGCACAATGCGGGTAAATGCATCCGACGTTTCGCCTGATACTTCCTTAATTTTGGTGTTGTATGCAATGGTTACGTTTTCTGCTTCATGCAGCTGCTGAACAAAGCTTTCTTGCGCGCGCAATGTGTCACGGCGCACAAGCAGCGTTACACGTTTTGCAAATCGTGCCAAAAATAGCCCTTCTTCGCAAGCAGAATTGCCGCCGCCTACCACGTATACATCTTTTCCGCGATAAAACATAGCATCGCAGGTAGCGCAGTATGAAATACCGTGGCCAGTATACGTGCTTTCGCCCTTAAATTCGGCCTCTTTTGCCGTTGCACCACACGCAATAAGCACACAGGTTGCATGATACGTGTGTTTAGATGTTTTAACTTCAAAATACGGTGCATCTTCGCTGTTTTGAGCTTCATGCTTAATAATTTCGCTTGCACGCTCCATACTCAGTTCAACGCCAAATTCCTTAACATGTGCTTTCATTTGCTCTGCAAGCTCATAGCCGTTAACATGCGGAATACCAAGGTAATTATCAATCATGTCGGTTACAATCATCTGACCGCCAACCGATTCTTTTTCGAGAATAATGCAGTCTAACAGAGCACGCTTAGCATACAGTGCGCACGACATACCCGCAGGTCCCGACCCAATAATAACGAGATCTTTTTTGATAATTTCTGGTGTGTCAAGCTGTACCTGAGGTGTAGGGTGAGAGTTTGTTGGCTGCTGTTGATGAGTGCTTTCAATGCTCATGTATGCTCCTTATACCTATCGTTTAAGTTCTTTTATGCATATGGTGTTACGTACACGGTAGCATAATACCCCACCTGCGCTGCTTCAAACACATATGCACAGCGCGTGCGTTCATGTTCCATAAAAATGTCGAAAGAACACGAATGCTCTTTCGACATTACTGTTGCTCTGAGGTAGTTACTATAAGGAACCTGTGTTATGCCTTCTTGCGAATAAGCGTTAAAAGTGCGTTTAACACGATACCAAGTAAGGTTGCACAAGCCATACCAGGGATTTCGTAATTGCCTATTGGAATGGTAAGTCCACCGGTTTCCATACCAACTCCGATGATAATAACAGCAGAAGCAATCATGAGATTGTGGTTCTCGTTAAAATCAACAGCATTGGTAACAAGCATACGCAAACCATTTGAGGCAATAAGACCAAATAACAGCAAGCTTACGCCACCCATGACAGGTACAGGAATACTGTTAATAAAGGCAGAAACCTTTGGACAAAAACCACCAACGATAAGTGCGAAACCGGCGGCGTACCAAAATACCTGCGTAGAGTATACGCGCGTAACACTCATAACACCAATATTTTCGGCGTAGGTAGTGGTTGGAGGACCTCCAAGAAAACCGGAAATACAGGTTGAGAGACCATCGGCGGCCAATGATTGAGGAAGCATTTTGCGAAAATCTTTACCAACAATTTCGCCAACTGCTAACAGGTGCCCGATGTGCTCAATAACAACAACGATGGCAACAGGTGCTATAAGGATAGCTGCTTGAATACTAAAATGCGGCATTTGAACGGCAGGTAGACCAAACCATGCGGCATCGATAACGCCCTGAAAATCTACCATGCCTAAGGCCGCAGAAAGCGCGTAACCAACCAAAATGGCAAGCAGAACGGGCAGCGTACCCACAATCCCCTTGCAGCTTGAGAAAATGACGGCAGCAAGAAGCACAACCAAGCTTACAAGTGCTGCGGTTGGAATAAACACACCGGTTGAAGATGTAAGCGCCATTTTAACTGCGGTAGATGACAAGCCAACACCGATAACCACCATAACACAGGCAATAAGTACGGGTGGAAACAGCGTATCGAGCCATGTTGTACCTACAAACTTAATAACTGCCGCAATGATGAGAAATACGGCACCTGCACATACAACACCCGAGAGTGCGGTGTGAACATTGCCGGTAGCAGCGGTTGCTACCAAGATAGGACTAATAAACGCAAACGAACTACCTAAGTAACTAGGAATCCGGTTGCGCGTCATGAGCAAGTAGATAATGGTACCAATACCGGAACACATGATAGCGATATTGGGGTTTAAACCGGTGAGTACGGGTACGAGTACGGTTGCACCAAACATACTCATCATGTGCTGAATACCAAGGGGGATAGCGCGTACTACCTCTACCCTATCATCAACGCCAATAATGTCTGATTGAGCAGGCTCATTGCAGGCATCTGACGTGCGCTCTTGTTTTAAGTGCGTCGACACGGTTGTACTCCTTTCTCGTGCGAGATGCACGTAAATAGATGCACGTACATGCAAATGGACAGTATAGTTATGCCAAAAGGCTTTCCGAAGCTATCGAAAAGCCTTTAGGGTAACTTCTCATGAGGTGTGCTACATAAGCACGAAGTAGACAACAAACGCTGCTGCTGCAACCCACATAAGTGGTTTGATTATCTTGGCTTTGCCAGAAATAAGCGCAATAAAGCAGTATGCGATAAAGCCAAAACCGATACCGTTTGAAATTGAGTAGGTTAATGGCACGCCAATGATAACACAGAACGCAGGAAATGCGTCTTGGACATTGTTCCAATCGATTTCAACTGCTTCGCTCATCATCATGAAACCAACGAGCACAAGTGCGCCGGCAGTTGATGCAGAGCTTACAACAGCAATAAGTGGTGCAAAGATGGCGGCAAGGATAAAAAGCACACCGGTTGTAATGGCAGATAAACCAGTACGCGCGCCGTCTGCGGCACCAGAGGCTGCTTCAATAAACGACGTAATAGACGAGCAGCCAGCCAAGCCACCAAGTGCGGCAGCTGCGGAGTCAACGGTAAGAATCTCACGGATGTTTTGCACAGAACCGTCTTCGTTAAGAAACTCACCAGGCTTTGCAACAGCGGTTACGGTACCCATGGTGTCGAAAAAGTCGCTCATAAGAAGCGAAAACGCAAACACAAGGCAAATAGGTGTGGTGAGCGTTTTAACGATACCCATAACGCCTGCCTCGTCGGTAAGGAATGGCGCACCAAAACTAGAAAAGTCGAGCGGTGCAACAACACCCTGCGGCAAGGGAGTAACGCCTAAAGGAATACCAACCAACACCGAGATAAAAATACCGCAGAGCAGCGCACCTTTAATGCGGAAGCTGTAGAGTGCAACCGTTGCGGCAATAGAAACTACGCCAACAATGAAGGCGGGATCGGTTACTTTGTTGAGGGCTACAAAGGTTGCCGGATTGGTAACAATGATTGAACCATTGTGAAGACCAATAAATGCAATAAATAATCCCAAGCCAACGGAGATGGCGTGACGAAGCGAAATAGGAATAGCGTTCATAATGGCTTCGCGCAAACCACACAGCACCAAAAGCAGGATGGCAACACCTTCGATAAAGATGATTGACATTGACGCGTGCCAGTCGTTACCGGTAATGGTTGGCAATGTAAATGCTACAACTGCATTAATACCTAAACCAGTTGCAAGTGCAATTGGGCGATTTGCATACAAACCCATAAGGATGGTAACAACACCCGATCCGATGCACGTGGCGGTAACAGCTGCGGTAATTGGAATACCTGCAGCAAGCATGAGAGCCGGGTTTACCGCGATGATATACGCCATCGCTAAAAAGGTGGTAAATCCTGATCGGATCTCCTGCGTAATGCTTGAGCCACGCTCAGCCATTTTGAAGAATTGTTCCATAACCTTCCTTTCCCATACCCTATAGAGAAATGAAAAAACCGATAGGGTTATGCCTATCGGTTAATTACCACTGGAGCCAAAACCTGATTCGCCTCTATCGGTGGACGACAATTCATCCACTTCTACAAGGTTAACAATAGGAACCTGTTGTATGACGAGCTGTGCAATACGCTCGCCTTTTGTGATAACAATATCCTGTTTTGGGTCGAGATTTACGCAACTTACCAACAACTCGCCGCGATAATGTGCATCGATAAGACCTGGACTATTTGGCATAGACAAGCCTTGTTTATACGACAGACCGCTGCGAGGCAGGACAAAGCCTGCATACCCATCGGGAATAGCAATTGCAATACCGGTATGAATGAGTTTGCGCTCAAAAGGTGCAAGGGTGCAGTCTTCGTTTGAGCATAAATCTAAGCCGGCATCACCGCTATACGCATAGGATGGCAATTGAACCGTACTATCTAGACGTTTAATGGGCAGGCAGACGGTATCGATACTCATTGTGATAAGCTCCTTAACTCGCGATTGAACTCATCGATATCCTGAAAGTCACGATAGACAGAAGCAAAACGGACATAGGCAACTTTGTCGATATTGATGAGTTTTTGCAACACCATCATACCGATTTCTTGCGAGCTAACCTCATATTTGCTTGAATCGCGCAGCTCAGCCTCAATTTGGTCGATAAGCGCATTAATTTCTGTAAGGTCGACATCTCGCTTGATTGTTGCGGCCATTAATCCGCGACGGAGTTTTTCGTGACTAAACGGTTCGCGTGATCCATCTCGCTTGATAACTAAAATAGGCATTTCTTCGCGACGTTCGTACGTCGTAAAACGAAACGAGCACTCTACGCACTCACGACGCCTACGGATAGCATCATTACCTTCAGAAGCACGAGAATCCACAACTTTCGATACATCACATCCACATTTAGGACAGTGCATACATCTCCTTATCGTTAAACTCCACTAGTAACTTACCATGATACGCAAGATGGCACAGAAAATAAAACAACTTTGAAATCGAAAATAAACAATCTTGTAACAATGCGTGCTGACAGATTACTGCTGCGTAGGAATGATAAGGATTTGACCTGGTGTAAGTGTGCAGCGTTTGAGCTTATTGTATTGCTGTATCCATTGGGCAACCTCCTCTGTGCGTATACGTTGTGCAGCACCTGTAGGTTTGCAGTGTGCCTGCACAATGCTATAAAGACTATCGGTGGGCTTTACCTCATATGCTATTTTTGATGCTGAAGAAATAAACGCTGCAGTGGCGTTGTGCTCTGCTGCCTGTGCATAGTGGAACACAAGTGTGGCACATACAAACAGCAGCGCTGCTGCAACACATACCATTACGTTAGCTGCGCGCACACGTTGAGCGTTCGTTTGGGTGCGCGCTGGGGCTTGGATGCTGGTATATGCCGGGGATTTTGTTTGCTGGGTAATCCATGGCAGCGGAATGACTCGTGCCTGGACGCATGATACTTGCGATTTGACTGATGTATTTGCCTTATGCGCCATGTGCGGCTGTGCAAACCCCTCGTTTAGTTTACGTGCGGACGTATCGTATTGATAGGCTGCATGGCTGCCATAGCTAAGATGCGTGCGTATACTGTTTGACATATAGGTTCCTTTCTGGTTATAAGCGGCAAACTATGTTGTAATGCATAGTACACGATACGCTCGACATAAAAGTTTTTGCAGGTAGATCCCTATATGGTGCATCTCAAAAAATCTTGGAACATTCGTTTGCACATATGTGCGAACATGTGTTACAATTGATGTACGAACAAAGGAGGAGTTATGCCAACAGGAAGATTGCGTAAACGTCAGCAAGAAATTTACGAATATATTTGCGAATATAGCGCTGCACATGGCTATCCACCATCAGTGCGCGAAATAGGCGCTGCTGTGGGGCTACGCTCCCCTTCTACCGTGCATACGCACCTGCGTGTTTTGCAAGAGTTTGGCTATATTAAGCGCGATCCTAAAAAACCACGTGCACTTCTACTTACGCCAACTGTTACCCACCAATCGGGCACGGAGGCTATTGTATCGGCGCAAGGATCTATTAAGCTGCCGGTTGTTGGTAGAGTTGCGGCAGGTGTTCCCATTTTAGCTGCGCAAAATGTTGAAGAATACATGCAGGTGCCTTCTACCATTGCAGGCGATAAAGCAGCCTTTATCCTGCAGGTACGTGGCGAATCCATGAAAAATATCGGCATTAATAATAACGATTACATTGTTGTGCAGCAGCAAGATACTGCTCGCAATGGCGAAATTGTTATTGCGCTTATCGATAATGAATGCACAGTAAAACGATTCTTTAAAGAGGAGCACTACGTGCGCCTGCAGCCCGAAAACGATACGATGCAGCCGATTTTCGTAGAAAATCCTGTTATTTTAGGAAAAGTGATCGGCCTCTTTAGACGCGTTATTTCCTAGCATGAATAGCGCACAAAACAATGTACGCGTAGTGCGAACTGCAGCTGTGCATGAAGCAAACGCCATGAGCGCAAGGAGCACCACAGATTCCGACTCTCACGTATCTCACGTGGCTCACACGCCTCAGGTGCGCCTGCAGTGCATTGATGTTATCCGTGGCATATGCTGTATTTCGATGGTGGTGTTTCACGCGTGTTTTATAGCGCAGGAGCTGTTTGGCGTGCCTCTCGATTGGTTTTCGGGCGTGCTTCAACAGTTGTGGCGTGCACACATTGCGTGGTCGTTTTTGTTTATAGCAGGAATGATGTGCGCGTTTACGCATCACATGTATAAGCGCATTGCGTGCTATGGTGTAACAGCCGCGCTCATTTGGCTTGTGAGCAGCAGTCCATATGTAGATTTACCTATCAGCTATGGCATTATCTTTTGCATGTGTGCATCTACCATACTTGCAGCTATCTTACAGACGTGTTCTATCCGCTTTGCGCACTACGGATGGGTTGCAGTGTTTATTTGCGCATTTGTGCTTACTGTTCACGTGCCCGAAGGCGTGTTTGGCGCGGGCGGGTTTACGCTTTCGCTCCCTTCCCAGCTCTATACAACTAACAGCTTTGCGTTTTTAGGTTTTTGCTCACATACGTTTCAATCGTGGGATTATTATCCCCTCGTGCCGTTTAGCTTTTTGTATCTAGCTGGATATGCCTTTGCTCATACACGAAAAGCAGGTACAAAACCACTTGAGAAAACTGCATTAGAACAGCTCTGCGTACGGCTTGTGAGCACCAGCCGCATCTGGCGCGCTGTGTCAACAATTGGCAAACGCACGCTTTTTGTGTATGTACTGCATCCGGTTTGCATTTATGCGGCAGGCAGTGCTATACGTGCGCTGCTTATCCGCTAAGCGTTTGTAGCACCGGCGCCGCTGCTTTGAATGTACGCGAGCGCCTCGCCTGTAAGATCGTCGAGCGTTTTATGTTCACAATCAATCCAGATAACGCGCGTATCGTGCATAAACCATGATAGCTGCCGCTTTGCATAGCGACGGGTACGCTGCTGAATTGCGGCAACCATGACATCATAGCTAAGCTCACCTGCAAGATATTGCAGCACTTCTTTGTAGCCAATAGCTTGCGAAGCTGTGTGTGATTCGCGAAGACCTACATCTATAAGCTGTTCTACCTCGCGCACAAACCCCTGCTGCATCATGGTAAGTACACGCTCATTTATACGCTCGTATAGCACGGCGCGCGGCCAGTTAAGACCCACTATGCAGCTTGTATACACGCTTTTGCGCACGTGAAGCCCACTATGCACCGTGGCGTAACTTTTGTTGTCATCAAGAAGCTCAAGCGCACGGATAATGCGACGCGTATTATGCGGATGAATAAGCGCAGCTGAAGCGGGATCCCTCGTTTGAAGAAGCACATACAGTGCATCTTGGCCATGCTGTTCAAGATAACTGGTATACGTAGCACGCGCAGCTGACATAAGCTCCCCTTGCGGAAACTGCATATCGTCAATTACGCAATTAAGGTACAGCCCCGTGCCGCCGCACAAAATAGGAAGTGCTCCCTGCGCGCGGAGCATATCGATGCAGTGTCTGGCCTCTGTTTGAAATAGTGCCGCTGAATAGGGTTCGTTTACGTTAGCAACATCAACCATATACAAGGGAGCTTTCCGTAAGCTCTTTGGCTCTTTTGCCGTTCCAATATCCATGCCGCGATACACTTGCATGGCATCTATCGAAACTACAGCAGAGTTAAAGGCTGTAGCAAGCGCTTCTGCAAGCGCACTTTTGCCCGATGCCGTAGGTCCAACAATGGCGCAAAGGTCATACTGTGTTTGCATATGTGAAGTGAGCGTGTTCATGTGAATATGCGCTGTTAGCTTATATCGCCAACAAGCGATCCTCGTAAGTACCAGGTTTTCGCTTCGGAAATTTCTACTTCGCACATCTGCCCAATAAAGTGTTCGGGACTTGTGCCTTCCGGTAAATTAAAGAGCACGGTTTGGTTTTTTGGGCTGTGTCCAACAAGCACCGACGGGTTCTTTTTTGACGTGCCTTCTACCAGGGCGGTTACACGCGCATGTAAATCTACCTGATTTGCACTATAAGCAAGCTCCTCAATGCGTTTCGTGAGCCGCTCAAAACGCTCTTGGATAACTTCGTGCGGCGTGGTATCAACAATTTTCGCTGCAGGTGTTCCGGGACGCTTGGAATAGATAAACGTGTATGCCGATGCATACCCCACCTCATCTACCAGCGACATTGTTTGCAAAAAGTCTTCTTCTGTTTCTCCCGGAAAACCAACGATGATGTCGGTTGAAAGGGCGATGCCCGGGATAGCTTCTTTAAGTTCAGCAATAACGCTGAGATATTTTTCACGGTTGTACGCGCGATGCATTGCGCGAAGAATGCGGTTGGATCCGCTTTGTACAGCAAGGTGCAGCTGTGGCATAACATTTGGTGTTTCTGCCATAGCGCGAATAGTGTCGTGCGAAAGATCCTTGGGGTTAGACGACGTAAAACGAATACGCTCAACACCCGTTTTTCCTACTTCGCGCAACAGCTCACTAAAGCGAGGCTTGCCGTACAGGTCGCGACCGTAGGAGTTTACGTTTTGACCAAGGAGTGTAACTTCGCGTACACCATCATCTACCAGGCGCGCAACCTCAGCAACAACGCGTTCAAACACGCGGCTGCGCTCACGCCCGCGCACTAACGGCACAATACAAAAGGTACAAAAGTTATTGCAGCCGGTCATGATGGGCACCCACGCATGGAAATATTGTTCGCGTTTTGAAGGCAGTTCGCATGAGAAACCACGGTTTTTCTCAACCGTATCAACAAAAACCTCGCTGCCATCCGACTCAAATGCCTCACACAGCAGCTCGGGCACGCTTGCAAGCGCGCTTGTACCAAATACGACGTCAACATTGGGAATGTGCTTTTTGAGGCGTGCACCATCGCGCTGCGCAATACAACCACCAACAGCAATAACACGCTTGCCGCAAGGAGGCGCTGGCACCACTACCAAATTTGATACGGCGCCGTACAGGTGCGTATCAGCTTTTTCGCGCACCGAGCACGTCATAAATACCACGATATCGGCTTCTTCTACCGTTTGTACTTCGTTGCAACCACAATCGTCTAAAAGACCAGCTACACGTTCAGAATCGTGAAGATTCATTTGGCATCCAAAGGTTTTAATGAGGTATGTTTTTCCAACAAGTTTATTGTCTTGCACAAGCTGCCTTTCCATGCTGCATACGGTAGGAGTACGGCCGGTATGTACCTATAGTTGAAGGTGAAGGTGTTACCATGCCTACGTTTCGTATCAATCGATATATCGTTTAGGATTATAGCCTATTTTGGTGCAGGTATACGTTTTTCCGTTGTTTGTACATGGTTGGGAGCACTCTAAAAGCTCACTCGTTCTGTGCAGTTGATGACACGTACAGCGGATGCGTACACACGCTTAAACGAATTGCGGTTCGCGCATCGCCATTAATGTCGACACAGGCAAACGTGGGTGCACAGGAAATATCGATGCCACATGGAATAAGAAAGCCGCGCGCAATAGCAACCGCCTTAATCGCCTGGTTGACGGCACCTGCGCCTACAGCCTGAATACAAACTGGCTGCGCATCTTTAATCATTGCCGCAATAGCACCTGCAATAGCAGATGGCGATGACTTGGTTGAAACTTTAAGATAGTCCATGGGTGCTCCGAATAAAGTGTAGATATGGTATGAATACAAGTGTAAAGGTAAACTTGAGGGTGTGTGGACCGTGCTTGGAATTACGTGCCACACACGTATATATCCATCATATACAAGCTAATCGTCATGTTCAACTGTAAAATGAAGACTAATTTTGCCACCTGTAATGCGCAGCTGCGGCTCCCCTACCTCCCGAAGGTAATACTTGCGCGAAAAACGTTCAACACATGCTTCAACCTCATGCAGGAGTGTTTGTTTATCAGCATCTGATACATGTATTGAAGTGTCACGCGAAAAAATGTCAACCACAGGTTGAGGTTGAGGTTTATGCTCGAGCCTTACACGTGCAGACCGTAAGGGTTTTATGTGATGCGAACGAATGCGATGCGCCGTGCGCTCTGAAATATCAAGCCCAAGCGTGTGCGCAAGGCAGATAAGCTCTGCAGCATCGGCGGCACAGGATAAACGGTTGCAAACAGGGATGTCATCGTATGAATCGATAAAAAGCATGTCACTTGCACGGGTATCATCCGCCGCGCGCGCATAGAGTGTAGCTACTATTTCTGCAGGTGAACCTATATATACTCGACAATTCGCTTTATTTTGCCATGCAAATTCTGCCACGGTGCGATAAATATTGTGCGGACCTGTAAAGTTTGCGAACGCATCTGCGCTGTCAGCATCAGCAGGATTGGTCTCATGAGCGCCTGCAGCTTCTGTGTTGTGAGCGGTATGGAGCCGCTGCACGCGTTGCTTTGCTTGCGTGCTGCGCTGAAGTACAGGCCAGGTAGATTGATCCTTTTTTTCGCCTATAGTTGTTGTGTCAAATTCAACGCGCAGACTGCAGCCAAGCTGCTTTGCGGAAGCGCAGATAAAGGCAGCTTTTGCATTTTGCGCAATGGAATACAGTGCCATGCCGCGCCCGTGCACACCCCATGCATCAGTATGCATGGAATTAAGCTTTGATGTAACGCGCGCTTCGAAAACTGTTTTATGAAGGGCGCGCGGAATGCCACAGCCATCATCGATTACAACAAGCGTGCGCGTGGTTTCTTGGCGTTCTGAAGCGATATAAATCGTATGCGCGCCTGCATCGTAGCTATTGCGCAACAGCTCAATAACGGCATCCTCAACACAGCGAATATCTTGCTTTGCTTGGCGTGTTTGCGCCTCTTGAATGTGCAAACGCACATACCCATCGCCAAGGTCGTCTTCAACACGCACGCGGCTTTGTTTTGCATGCGCATTGATAAACGACGACAAGTCGCGCGCAGACGTGGGCGTATGTGGCGTGTTTTCTACATCAGCACGAGCAGGTATGGGTGACGACGTGGTTTGGTTACTTGTTGTCATGCATGCTCCTTACTCATACATAGAATCCAACGCGGCTATACTGCCGTGAGCCGCCCTGTCTGGTGTTGCGTGCGTGTGCGCTGCTCGGGGCAGCTGCCATATAAGACGTGCCATGAAGCTCAAAACCCCATGGCACGAACCCTTATAGTTTGATTATCCCGCAGAGCTTACGAAATGCACCGTGGAAACAAGCTGACATGCACTACTTTGCAATATCAGTTGCGCGTGACTCACGAATAACAACAACGCGCACTTGACCTGGATAATCAACTTCTTCTTCGATTTGTTTTGCAATATCGTGCGCAAGAACAACACTTTGATCGTCTGAAATCTTTTCGGGCTGAACCATAACGTGCAGCTCACGACCTGCTTGCATTGCGTAGGTACGTGCAACACCATCATGTGCATTAGAAATCTCTTCGAGCTTCTCCAAACGCTTGATGTAATTTTCGGCCGATTCGCGGCGCGCACCAGGACGAGCAGCAGAAATAGCGTCAGCTGCTTGAACAAGAACATCGAGCACACACGATGGCTCAATATCGGCATGGTGTGCCTCAACAGCATGGACAACCTCGGGTTTTTCGCCATAACGACGGCAAAGTTCTGCACCAATAACAGCGTGCGGACCTTCTACCTCATGGTCGATAGCCTTACCGATGTCGTGGAGAAGACCGGCGCGCTTCGCAGGGCCAGTTTCGAAACCAAGCTCGGAGGCCATAATGCCACACAGAATACCAACCTGAACGCAGTGCTGCAGTACGTTTTGACCATAGGATGTACGGTATTTAAGCGCACCTAACACGCGCATAAGCTCGGGGTGCATGTCGTGAATACCCACATCAAAGCACGCCTGCTCGCCTGCTTCCTGTACGCGCTCACGGACAAGACCTTGCGCTTTTTTGTACATTTCTTCGATGCGCGCAGGATGAATGCGTCCGTCAGCAATAAGATTTTCGAGCGTAACACGGGCAATTTCGCGGCGCACAGGACTAAAGCTCGAAAGAACCACGGTTTCTGGCGTGTCATCGATAACAAGCGAAACACCCGAAATTTGTTCGAAGGCACGAATATTGCGTCCTTCTCTACCAATAATACGACCTTTGAGATCGTCTGATGGAATGTGAACAGACGTTACCGTGAGTTCTCCTGCCTGGTCAGCAGCACAGCGCTGGATAGCAACGGAAATGATTTCACGTGCAATTTTATCGGTTTGGTACTTAATGCGTGCTTCAGAATCGCGCAGAATTTGTGCCTCTTCACGCGTGGTTTCGCTACGCACACGCTCAAGCAGCTCACTGTGAGCCTCATCTTTGGTGAGTGTGCTTATACGTTCGAGCTCAGCGAGGTGCTTTGCCTCAAGCTCGTCACAAGCCACTTTTTGCTTGTCGAGCTGTCCTTGAAGGCAAGATAGTTGGTGTTCTTTGCGATCGAGGGATGTGTTACGTCTATCAAGCGATTCTTCACGCTGCATAATACGATTTTCAAGAGATTGCAAATCGCGTTTACGCTGTTTTTCTTCTACCTCAGCTGCTTTTTTAAGCTGATAAATTTCTTCTTTTGCTTCGACGAGCGCTGTTTTTTTGGCCGCTCGCGCATCCTTTTGCGCATCGTTTACAATGCGTTGTGCATTATCTTTGGCTGTTTGTACCTCTACCTTTACTTGGTCAAGCTTAGCTGTGCTCACTCGTATAAGGAACAAATATACACATAATCCTGCACATACACATGAAACAAGCGCCACCAAAAGCAGTGGCAACAAGTTATCCATATAAAACTCCTCATATGTACGTTTAATAAGTGTTCAGGAATCTGCATGGCAGCAAACGTGCAACGCAGAACCCATCAGTTGAGTAATCTCGCATGAACGACAGATATTCGTTTTAGTAGAACAAAGATGTCTGTGCACATCTTTGCATATGATTCTTACATCGAACAAAATAATCATAGCGCGTGTGTATTGCAGCGGCTACCCATACCAACTCCAGGCACGCCATGAGCGATACACAAGCGAGGAATTTTCTCAAAAGACATACTTAATGGTACGAAAAGTATACTGATGTTGTCAAATCGTGAGCACGAACATAAGCAGGTATTACATGAACCTTCACTGAAAAGGCAGAGAAATTGCTAATTTTGCTCGGTATCTTCTTTGATGGCGCGGGCAACACGGTAACAAAGCTGCGCATTATAGCCGCGCGACGCTAAAAAGCGCACAACCTTAGCATATATATCACCGCTCCCGTGAGCTTTTTTGAGCGCTGCTGCATATGCGCGCTCGTAGAGTTCATCGCCTGTTATAAAAGCATCGGGCCAGCCTTCTACCTCTTGAAGAACAATCCCCCGTTTTTTAAGCTCAAAGGCAATTTTTGTTTGACCCCAGCCGCAGGCAAGCTTGGTGCGAATATAGAGCGCAGCATAGCGATTGTCGTTTATGAGACCAACATCACACGCATGATTAACCGCACAGGTTACATAATCTAAAGTGAAGCCACGCTTAAGCAGAAGGTCGCTCAGCTCTTTGCGCGCATAATCGCGGGCATTGATTGCCTGTTCAATGCGCTCAGCTATCATGCGCTTTTCGAGTGTTTCTATATGCAAAGAAGCCTCGGCAGCTGTGTTGAGCACAAGCCCCTTTTTAAGCTGCAATACAAGACGTTTGGCTACAGCTTGAGCCACATACACCGTGTGTGTAGTACCAAGCGAATCGCGACATATAACGCGCGCACGTTGAGGCTTGGCCGAAGTGCCAAAGCTACTAAAGCTATCCTCACGCGTGCGCGCAAGTTCTACCGTTATACTGCACCCGTCATCTGAGTGTTGTTCAAAATACCGAGAAGAGCTAGTCATGATGCTATACGCGTATTAATGCTCTGCCGCATGTGCCGCATCTGCAGCCTCTGCTGCGGCATCGTGACTGGCTGCTTCCCAGGCAGCGTCGAGAGCTGCAGCACTGGCCGTAAGCTGGGCACCTGTCTTCCCTGTTGCTGCAGCATCAGACTTTTCTGCGCTTGCAGACGTATGTGCTTTAGCGGCAGCGGGCTCCATGGTATCGTCGTCAGAAAACTCAATGCCGTATGCGATTTTAACTTGCTTGGTGATTTCGTCGAGCAAATCGGGGTTTTCACGTAAGTACGTTGAAGCTGCTTGTCTTCCTTGGCCTAAGCGCATGTCGTTATAGCTAAACCACGAACCGCTCTTTTCGCAGATACCGCAATCGACAGCCATGTCAAGTGTGGTGCCTTCCTTTGAGATACCGGTGCCATACATAATGTCAAATTCAGCTTGCTTAAACGGTGGTGCAACTTTGTTTTTAACAACGCGCACGCGCACACGGTTACCAATGAGGTCGTTACCCTGCTTGAGTGTTTCGATACGGCGAATTTCAAGGCGCACGGAGCTAAAGAATTTAAGCGCGCGTCCGCCCGGTGTTGTTTCGGGATTACCAAACATAACACCAATTTTTTCGCGCAGCTGGTTAATAAAAATGCAGGTAGTTTTCGATTTTGAAAGCGATCCGGCAAGCTTGCGCAACGCTTGACTCATAAGACGTGCTTGCAAGCCAACGGTGGTGTCGCCTATTTCGCCATCGATTTCTGCACGCGGTACAAGCGCAGCAACGGAGTCGATAACAATAACGTCGATGGCACCAGAACGCACGAGCATATCGCAAATTTCGAGCGCTTCTTCACCGTTGTTTGGCTGCGAGATAAGCACTTCGTCGATATCAACGCCAATGCGCGCGGCGTAATTAGGATCGAGCGCGTGTTCGGCATCGATAAACGCAACGATACCGCCGAGATTTTGCGCTTCGGCCAATATTTCGAGCGAAAGCGTTGTTTTACCAGAGGATTCTGGTCCGTAGATTTCGATAATACGCCCGCGCGGAACACCGCCAATACCCAGCGCTACATCGAGCGACAAAGCTCCTGTTGGGATGGCTTCTACTTCGAGGTCGGGGCCAGTTTCGCCATACTTCATGATGGAACCTTTACCGAACTTCTTTTCGATTTCGCCGGTGGTTAGTTTGAGCTGAGCGTCGCGCTCTGCACCATAGGATTTAGCGTGTATTTCGCGCGTTTGTTTTGTTTTTGCCATAGCAACTCCTTGAGCTGTGTGCTTACAGTTTTAGTATAAACGAACATTCGTTTGACGTCAATCACATATTTATAATCTCATATGTTCGAAATACAACACTCGTTCATAACGTGCAAAAAACGCGCGCTGCCGCACCAAACAAAACCACGTAGGCGCCTAAAGCGCAGATTGAATGGCATGCTCAATGAGTGAAAGTGCATAAGATACCGCCTGTGTGCGCACAGCGTTTCGATTGCCTTCAAAATGTTTACATATACATGAAAAACCACGCGTGCCCATAATGCAAAACCACACCGTGCCGATGGGTCGATGAGGAAGCGCGCCCGTGGGACCTGCAATACCGGTAACCGATACACTGTAGGTACTGCCAAAAAGCGATTGCGCGCCTCGTGCCATTTGAAGTGCGCAAAAGCTCGAAACAGGTCCGAGCGCGGGATCGTCTAAAAGCGGCTGTGAAACACCCAAAACAGCGTGTTTTACCTGCGGCGTATAGCTCGCACACCCACCACACACGGCAGCTGACGAGCCAGAGATTTCGGTAAGTGCGCTCGTTACCAAACCAGCAGTGCACGACTCTGCAGTACTTACGGTTGTATGTGTAGTTAAGAGTAAATTAATAACGCGCTCTGCCTGCGCATAAAGCTCATGTGGCCACTCAAGTTCTGCCCCTGTACCATTGGTGCAGCTTACAGAGCTACAACCCACCGAGCCGCCGTCTTCCATGCAGGTATCAGATTCACTTGCGCACGCTACATTTCTGTGTTTGCTCATACTCATCACCTACTAAGACAGGCCAGGACTTTATAAAGTAATCGATGCCCGACCAAATTGTAAGAATAACAGCAACAACCATGCCAAGAGAGCCAATGCAAAACAGCACAAACGACACCATAACACCGTCGAAGCACAGCGAAAGCAAAATGCCACACAATGCAACCATCGTTGTTGCCGTTTTCCACTTGCCAAGCTGTGAGGCTGCAATGACGCTACCTGATGTGGCAACTACCATACGCAGCGCACTCACCAACAGCTCGCGCGTAAGAATGATGAGGATAACCCAGCTGGAAACGAGGGTTTGCTCAAGCAAAAAACATAAAGCACCAAGAACAAGAATTTTATCGGCAATAGGATCGAGAAACTTGCCCAAGGTGCTTATTTCGCCACGACTACGTGCAAGGTAGCCGTCGAGCTTATCGGTAAGCGAAATAATACAAAACAGCACGAACACAATGGCATAACCAAGCTGCAGATGACCCGCATCAACAAGGCTGGTATCGAGGGTTGCGCCGTCGAAAAGCGCATGTGACGCCACCGCTTGGGCAAACGCCAGCCACACAGGAACAGCAAGAATACGAATTGCGGTAACAATATTTGCCAGGGTACAAATGCTGCTGCGACCGACAGGCGATGGTGCATTATTACTCGTTGGTGTTGATGTGAGCATGGTTGGCATCATCCGATCCTAACAGCGTTGCAGATAGTTCATAACAGTACGAGCTTACAAGCCGCACACGCACAACGTCGCCAATTTCACCTGCATCAGCAGGCAAATGAACTGCTCCATCGCAATCGGGCGCTTGAAACCATGCGTGTCCTATGAGCTCGTAGCTTCCATCGTCATTATAATCTTTTGAATCGATAATAACATCTACAACTTCGCCAACGTGCTTTGCCGTTGCAGAAAAACCAAGCTCTTCGGCCACATCACGCAAACGCTGTGTGCGCTCGAGCTTTGTTTGTGCCGACACCTGGTCGCGCATGCGTGCAGCCGTTGTGCCATCTTCTTGCGAGTAAGAAAATACCGACATGTAATCGAATTCTTCTGCCTTAAAAAAGTCGACAAGCTCGTCGGCTTCCTGGGCTGTTTCGCCTGGAAAACCAACCATTCCTGTGGTGCGCAACACCATGTTGGGAATTTCACGGCGAAGCGTTGCAAACAGCTCGTGGAGTTCTTGCGCGCTTCCTGTGCGCCCCATGCGCGAAAGCACGCGCTCGCTGCAATGCTGAATAGGAATATCAATGTACGGCAGCACTTCGGGCGTGTCGCGTATGGTAGAAATAAGCTCAGGCGTCATGCCTTCAGGCTGCAAATAAAGTACGCGAATCCAACACTGTTTGCCGCGTACATGGTGTGCAACCTGCTGTAACAGCCACGCTAAGGTTTTTGGTTCTTTAAAATCGCAGCCCCAAATACCGGTATCCTGACCAATGAGAATAATCTCGTGAATACCAGCATCTACCAGCATATCTACCTCAGCCAAAATGTCCTGAGGAGAACGGGATGCGTAAGGCCCACGTATATTAGGAATAGCGCAAAACGCACACATGCGCGAGCAACCCTCCGATATTTTTACAAACGCGCTTGTTGCTTCTTTGGTGCGAAGTGCGCGACGCGTAAGCTCCTCAACAAAGGAAAAACTGGGGTGCTCAAGGCCGAGCACGTCGCACACAACGCCAATAATGCCGTCTTCGTCGTTTGCCTTTACAAAAGCCGCAACCTCGGGAAGCTCGCCGGTAAGCGCTTTTCCGTAGCGCGATGGCACGCAGCCGCACATAATAATGGGGCAGGTAGTTATGCCATTTTGTTGTTCTTGGGCAAGGTCGAGCGTAACATCAATCGACTCACTTGTAGCAGACGCTAAAAACGAGCAGGTATTTATAAGTACTACATCGGCATCATCGGCGTTATGCGCCTCGCGAAAACCGCTCGCCAACAAAAGCGCACGCATACGGTCGGTGTCAACCTGATTTTTGGCGCAGCCGAGCGTAACAAACAGGCACATACGACCTTTACCATAGTTTGCCTGCTTAATGGCATCGTCAGGTGCGGCGTCTGCCGCGCGCGCAGGAGCCGTTGATGCAGGAACACCAGACGACGAAGGCTGCGGGCGCTGCGCTTCTAGCGCTGTTTTGCAGGCAGTTTCATGTGCAGCGCGGGCGCGCACAGCATCAAACGATGCGCGAATTGCGTTTTTGTCTGTTGCACACTGAGTGTTGTTATCGGTAGTTGGTAAATTGCAGTGGTTGTCCATAATCCCTTTCCTTAAGCGCGCAGATTACCTCTTGCAAGGTATCGCGCGACGCAGAACTTACGCGCAGCTTATCGCCCTCTACGATAGCTTTGCATTTTAACTTTAAATCGCGAATGTCTTTCGCAATCTTTTTAGCAACATCTTGTTGAATACCCTGGATGAGCTTGGCTTCTTGTTTTACGCTCCCCCCTTGTGCGGGCGTTGGGTTTTGTATGGAAAGCGCGTTTAAATCGATTCCACGCTTTGAGAGCTTGGCGCGTAGCACATCAATAACCTGACCTGCAACAAACTCCGACGGAGCAGCAATCGTATAGGATGCAAGCTGCTTATCAAAACTAATAGTTGCGCCCGTTTGTTTGAGGTCGTAGCGCTGCGCAAGCTCACGCTGCGCTTGTTGATAGGCGTTATCAGCCTCTTGCATATTAACTTCACTTACAACATCAAAACTCGACTCTTTTGCCATGATATGTCCTTTCTAAGTGGCATGTCCATGTCGCTGGGGTGTGGGTGTGTGCGCAAAACCACCGTTATATGGGCGAGAACCTATGCACAGAAACATTGAGACGCCCCGCTCAAACTGCGCTCAAACGCAGCCCAAGCCCGCTAGCCATTCGATTTCTTCTTTTTTGCGGGTGCGTCGCCGTCATTTGAGGCTCCATTTTGCTTGCTATCTTGCTTTGTTGCATGCTTTTTGTTCGAAGATCCGGCATTCTGTTTGTCGTCTGCTTTGCCATTTTGCTTGTCGCCAGTGGCATCGCCGTCTTGCTGCTGGTCGTCTTTAGGCTTGGTTCCCTTAATGGTTACCGTGCCTATACCTGCAGTTTTGGTGTCAAACTTAACAGGATCACCATTTTTTGTAACGCGTACGGCCGAAGGATTGCTTACCTGAATGGTTATGGCATCTTGAACATCGTACGACTGCGTCCAAGGGCCAGTTACCTGCTGAGCAATTACCGATTTTCCATCGTGCACTATCTCAACCCAGCTTACTTCCCCTTCGGCAACACTTACATCAACGGTTGTTTTTTGCTGCGCGGCTTGTTGCTCTTGCTCGGCTTTATTTTTCGCTGCTTTTTGAGCCTCTTCTTCGGCCTCAGGCGTAGCTACCGTTTCACTTGAGGGTTTTGCAGGCTGTGTGTTGGATGCAACTTGCACCGTTTTAGCGTTAGACAGGTTGTTATTTACGCAGGATGTTACCGACACAATAAGAAGCACGGTAATAAAAATTGCGACAAGTACACTAAGCAACACCATAAGACGGCGCGGCGTTGCCACAAACCACGTTAGTATGCCAAACAGATAATCTTTTGCAGTACGTGGCTGCATGTTGCGGCGCGCCTGCCGTTGGGGACGCCGCGATTGCTGCCTGTGTACACTGGGACGCTTCACATTGGCAATATTACGCGAACGCACTCTACCCTGGGGCGACGATGCACTTTCGTAGGCATATGCATTATCAAAGCGCAGGTCATCAACATAATGAGCATTACTTATATCACGCGTTTGCACGGTGTCGCGGCCAAGTGGCATACGTGAAGGCGCACCTGTGCGCACATCTAAACCTGCCGTATCAGCCTGCGTGCGCGAAGCTGTATATGAGCGATTGGGATGGTAGGCATCGCTGCTGGTAAAACGGCGCTGGGATGTGGCAGGCACATAGGTATCAAGCCGGCTTGTACGTGCGGGTCGCGTTTGCGCAGGTTGCTCTAATGCCGTGTGCGGATTAATGCGTCCGTAGTGGCGCTGCGGCATAATGGGAACGGTGTTTCCTGTTTGACGGCTTCGCACCTGCGACGTAGTTGCATAGTCGTGCATATCGCCTGCGTAGCCACCGGTTGTTGGAAGCAAACCTTCTTTTCCGCGATAATCGCGCGGTGTGCGCACCACAATGCGGTTTGTTGTATTGAGCGCATCTTGAGCGGCACTTACTCCATACGTGGAGCGCGCAGCATCTTGCTCATTAAACTCAGCAAGATCGTGCATAAATTGACTCACAATTACACGGGTATTTAAACCAAGATAGCGCGCATACGAGGCGAGCATGCCTTGTGCATACCCACTTTTTGGAATGCTAAGAAAGTCACCCTCCTCAAATGCTTCGATTACCTGCGGCTTTAACCGAAGATTGCGTGAGGCTTGATCAACCGATAACCCTAGTTGTCTGCGCCTATCAAACAACATTTCGCTAAAACGCGGACGTGCCATGCTATACCTGCCTATACTGTGCTTCTAATGCCTTGAACTCTTCAAGGCGCTCGTTATCCATTAAAACTTCGCGCGGCTTGGAGCCATCGGGCGGACCTACAATGCCCTTAGCTTCGAGCATATCCATAATCCTGCCTGCACGAGCATACCCAACTTTAAGGCGACGCTGCAAGCCAGATGTGCTACCAAGCTGCGAATCAACCACAATTTGTGCTGCTTGCCACATGAGCGGATCGTCGTCGTCCTCGCCACTTGACGCAGCATTCGAGCTTACCTGACCAGGCACCACTTGCGAAAGAATTTCGGTGTGGTAGTCGGGCTCACCTTGACTGCGAATAAAATCAACCACGGCATGAATTTCTGAATCGGACGTGTAACAGCCAAGCACACGCTTTGGGGTAAGCCCGCGGTCTTTAAAGAGCATGTCACCATTACCAAGTAGGCGTTCTGCACCAGTTTCGTCGAGAATAACACGCGAATCGATACCAGCAGATACCTTAAGCGCCACGCGCGTATCAATATTCGACTTAATAAGACCGGTAACAACGTTAGCACTGGGGCGCTGTGTGGCAACCACCAGATGAATGCCGGCTGCGCGCGCAAGCTGCGCAATGCGGACGATTGACGCTTCAACGTCTTTGCCTGCAACCATCATAAGGTCGCTCAGCTCGTCGATAATTACCACCAGGTACGGCAGAGGCTCAGGCGCATCTTCATCGCCGTCTTCGCGTGCACTCACACAGTGTTTGTTGTACACACCAATATCACGAGCAGACGCGCGCTCAAAGAGCTTAAGGCGCCGCTCCATTTCGCTTACCGCCCACTGAAGCGCCGATGCCGCCTGGCGAGGCTCGGTTACAACCGGCACGTACAGGTGCGGCAAACCGTTATACGCGCTAAACTCAACGCGCTTTGGGTCGATCATGATAAGTCGCACTTGCTTTGGCGTGGTACGCATAAGCAAACTCATAATCATTGAGTTGATAAGAACCGATTTACCCGAACCGGTGGTACCCGCAACGAGCATGTGCGGCATTTTTGCGATGTCGGTAACAACGGGTTTACCAGCAGAATCGCGGCCAACGGCAACCTGCAGAGGACCTTTGGTAGCATAGGCAAGCACGTCGCCTAAATGTACATTTTGGCGCGTTTGATTGGGGATTTCGATGCCAACAAACGAAGTACCTGCAATTGGAGCAAAAATACGCACCTTTTGCGCGGCAAGCGTAAGCGCAATATCATCCTCGAGGTTGCGAATTTTGTTAACGCGTTCGCCCTCGCCCATCTCAACACGAAACGTAGTAACTAAAGGTCCAGATACATAATCGACAACGCGGCTACGAAGACCAAACTCTTGTAAGGTGTTTTGCAAGCGCTGCATGGTTTTTGTAAGCTCGGCATCGCTTGATGCACTTTGTGCACTGTGCGGATTGGAGCTAAGCAAGCTCATGCTAGGCAAGGTGTACGAATCGTCGGCATCGCCAGGGCGCGTGCACAGAGCAGGGGCAGGCTTAATCTCAACTTGAGCCTTCGCCTTAGATTGAGCATTAGGATGAGCTTGAGCCTTCGTGCGCTGAGCGTTCGCGGTATGCGAACTGCTAGCACTACCAGCACTGCCGGCACCAGTAGAGCCACTTGTTGGCACGTGAACATCGGCGCTTACTTGAGAAGACGTATCGCCTGCGCGCACTCCTTGTGCACGAAGCAAAAAATCGGGTATGGCGGGCGCACCAACGCGCGCACGGGTGCTTTGAGCTGCGGCAGCATCCCGCGCTTCTTTTGTTGTTTGCACGGTGTCAAACGCAGGCACATCAGATGAACGTTCAACCCCAGGTTGAGGTGCACGATTGAGCATTGTTCCTGCCGGCTGAGTTTGTCCAACATCGATATCGGGATGTGGCGTGCGGCGTATTTTTGTAGTGGGAGCTTCTGGCTGCATGTCGCATGGTAAAACAGCAGCTTGCATGCCTTCTGCTGCAGCATCGTTACGCTGGAGAACGGTTGTTTTTCGGCTTCCTAAATAGGTTGTTTTAGGCTCGGCTGAAGGAGTGTTGCGGCGCAGCCCGCGCGAAAAAGCGGGCGTAGGCGCTTGCGGTTGCATACTACCTGCTTGCTGCTGTGCGGCTGCGCGACTCCGCCGTGATGAATACGACATGGCAGCTTTTTGGGCAAGCGTTGATGATGTAGTCGATATCCAAGGCGAAAGCACAGAAAGAAAATCAACTATCGCATGAAACCAGCGCGTAAGATGAGCTGAGAGCGAAAATCCGCAGATAACAAAGCCTGCAATTACAAGACAGGTAGTAATAGCAATACCCAGCGCACTTCCGCAAAACATATATAAAAATGCAGCAATACCGCAGCCAATGTAGCCGCCAAGCGATGTGACAAGGCTTGTATCGAGAAGTTGCTCAGCAGACACAACAGAAGGCGGCAGATTGCACAGCGTGGCAAGACCAAGCGACGAACATGCAATGATAACAATGCCAAGACCAATGCGTGGGCGCGCGAGCGCAGCGTCATCGATAAAAAAACTGAGCGCACAGCAGCCAAGAGCAAGCGGAATAACCCATGCCCACTGACCACACAGGTATACCTGCGCGCCTGCTAAATATTGCGCAACGGGCGCACTTGAGCGGGTTGCAAGCGACAAGGCGCAGCACACGGCACACAGCGCAAACGCAAGCCCGATAAAATCGCGCGAGCGCGGCGACGCTGCGTATGTGTTAGCAGCTGGATGAGGTTGTTGACGTGCAATTTTCTTTGCGGAACCCCTTGCCATTTATACCTCCATGACAACCGGGATTATCATTGGACGCGTGCGCGTTTTAGACCACAAAAGTGACGAAAGTTTTTGGCGAATACCCTGCTGGTACGCTTCTACACCGGCAGCATCGTAGCTGTGAGAACCCTCAATATAATTGCGAATAAGCTCAATGGCATGCTCGGCTAAATCGTCGAGACTAAAGGATACACCTCTACTTGAGAGTTCAACATCGGCAATTTTGCGCTGGTTTGTGATAGTAACAACACAAAAAACGATACCATCGCGCGAGAGTTTTTGACGATCGCGGAATACAACGGGGTCGGCGTCGCCAACAGACAGTCCATCAACATAGATAACGCCCGACTCAACATTTTGACCCCATTGGAGCTTGTGATTTTTCATAATGAGCTCATCGCCATTATCGGCAATAAAAATGTGATCGGGAGCGATACCCATTTGCTCGGCAAGTTTTGCATGCTGACGCTGGTGCACCGCTTCGCCATGAACGGGAACAAAATACGTGGGCTTGGTCATAGCCATGAGCAACTTGAGCTCCTCTTGGCTTGCGTGCCCCGATACGTGCACAAGCGTGCGGCTTCTGTCGTATACGTCGCAGCCCGTTTTGCTCAGCAGGTTAACAATGCCCTGAACACTCTTTTCATTGCCGGGAACAGGTGTTGCCGAAATAATAACAGTGTCCGACTCGCGAATAGTAAACGTTTTGTGTTCACCGGTGGCCATACGCGCAAGCGCGCTCATCGGCTCACCCTGGCTTCCGGTGCACATCACAACAATTTTGTCGTCGGGCATATCGGTCATGTCAAGTGCATCGATAATGTCATCGGGTGAAATTTTAAGATAGCCAAGCTCGCGCGCAATACGGGTGTTTGAAATCATGGAACGACCTGTTACCACAACTTTACGACCCACCGAAACAGCTGCATCACATACCTGCTGAATGCGGTGAATGTGGCTTGAGAACGAGGCCACAAACACGCGTCCCTGTGCATTTTTAATGATGTGACGCAAGCTGGGACCTACGGCAGCTTCGCTTGGCGTAAAGCCGGGCTTGGTTGCGTTGGTTGAGTCGGCCAAGAGCACATCGATACCCTCTTGAGCAAATTCGCAAATTGCCTGGAAATCAGTGGTAACACCGTCGATAGGCGTTTGGTCAAACTTAAAATCACCGGTAAGCATAAAGCTTCCCGCAGGAGTTTTCGTGTAAATACCGAGTGCACCAGGAATGGAGTGCGTAATTGAGAAGAAATTCACTTCAAATGAGCCCAAACGAACAACATCGCGGTCGTGAACTTCGCACAAGTTTGGAGCTACTACCTTATATTCGGAGAGCTTTGCATTGATAAAGCCAAGTGAAAGTTTGCTTGAGTAGATGTTAACTTTTTGCTGAAGGTCGCCAAGCAAATATGGAATAGCACCAATGTGATCTTCATGACCGTGCGTAATGATAATGCCGCGCAGCATGTCCGCGTGCTCGAGTACGTAGGTGTAATCGGGCAAAACAAGGTCGATACCAGGCTGATTGTCGTCTGGAAACATAAGACCGCAGTCGGCAAGGATAAGATCGTTACCATATTGGAACGCCGTCATATTTTTGCCGATGCCATCAAGGCCTCCGAGCGGAATAATTTTTAGTACAGATTTGGTTTTTCGCATGCGTGTCCTTTCAAACGTAGCAGTACAAGTATTAAACACATGGCAAGCATGTGTGAATGTGTAAAGTAATTTAGCAACATACTATTTTACATGATGGCGATAAGAGCCGCGCGATTAAGATATGAAACTACGTTAAAAACGCATGTACGCTACCCTGCGCAACACCTGCAACCATAGGCGATTGTTGTGGAGCCGCGCGCACAGATGAGCTGCGATTAAGCTCCAAGGCAGACCCAATTGATGCGCACAGCAGCTCCAATGTACCTTTCGCAATAAAAAACACGCCTGCATACAACAGGCGTGTTATACCAGCTACCATATATAACCCATGCACGCGCACGTTTTTTCACGTAGCGTGAGCGCAGCCTTATGACTGGCTCTTTTAGCACGAGCGCAAACGCTTAATCTTCGCGCGCAGTGTGGTGACGACGAAGTTGACGGTGACCGAGGCGCAATTCGCTCTCGCGGGCCTCTGCTGCGGCAGCGTCTGAGAAGTGACGATGCTGCGGCTTCGATACATAGCCACGCTCACGACGTGCGTCTTTTCCGCGTGATGAGCGCTCAGGACGATCGTGTGCAGCACTTGGTGCTACCTCGGGTTTATCCAAGCGATCGAGGGAAATCTTTCCTTTGTCATCTACTTCAAGGACAACAACATCAACCTCATCGCCAACAGAAAGTACGTCTTCGATTTTCTCAACACGGCCTTTTGCCACGCGAGAGATGTGAAGCAGGCCGTCTTTTCCGGGTAAAAGCTCAATAAAGGCGCCAAAGGGTTGCAGACCAACAACGCGGCCATGGTACTCCTCGCCCACTTCGGGCACCTTAATAATCATGTTGATGCGGTCGGCAGCAGCCTGTGCGGCCTCACCAACACCAGCAATAAAGACGCTACCATCTTCTTGAATTTCAACCGTAGCACCTGTTTCGTCTTGGATGGAGCGAATAACTTTGCCGCCCGAACCAATAACGTCACGAATGGTGTCAACAGGAATTTTAATGCTGATAATCTTAGGTGCAGTTTCTTTAGTGTGAGCACGCGGCACAGGAATTTGCGCGAGCATGGCATCAAGAATTTCCATGCGGCCAACGTGTGCCTGCTGAAGCGCTTGACGCAAAATTTCGGGGGTAAGACCAGTTGCTTTGTTGTCCATTTGCATGGCGGTAATACCCTTGGTTGTACCAGTTACCTTAAAGTCCATGTCGCCTAAGAAGTCTTCAAGACCTTGAATGTCGGTAAGGACAACGGTTTTGCCTTCTTCCTGAATAAGACCCATAGCAACACCGGAAACAGGACGCACAATAGGAACACCAGCGTCCATAAGGGCGAGCGTAGAACCACAGGTAGATGCCATAGACGATGAGCCATTCGACTCCATAACTTCGCTTACAACGCGAATTGCATATGGGAATTCGTCTTCGCTTGGAATAACAGGCAACAATGCGCGCTCAGCCAAGTTACCGTGGCCAATCTCGCGGCGTTTAGGCGAACCCAAACGACCGGTTTCGCCGGTGCAGTATGGCGGGAAGTTGTAGTGGTGCATATAGCGCTTACCTTCTTGCGGCTCGATAGTGTCGAGACGCTGCCATTCGCTCAGCATACCCAGGGTTGCTACCGAAAGCACCTGTGTTTGACCACGCTGGAACAAACCAGAGCCGTGAACAAGCGGCAGATAATCGGGCTTAATCATAAGCGGACGCACTTCGGTTGACTTTCGGCCATCAACACGCTCGCCCGTTTCAACAACCATAAGACGCATGGCATGCTTTTCGAGGCTCTTAAGCTCAGCAGGTAGTGCAATTGCCCATTCTTCCTGCTCTTCTTCGGTAAACTCATCAACAATCGCAGCTTTAAGTTCTTCAACTTTTTGGATGCGGTGAAGTTTGTCGTCATCTTTAAGCGCAGCGCTCATTTCGTCAAAGTGTGCAAATACGCGGTTGTGAAGCTCCTCGATAGGCTCATCGAGCTCGTAGATGTGCTCTTCGATAGGACCGTTTACCTCGGCAACCTTCGCGAAGAACTTTTCTTGCTCGGCACAAAACGCAGCAATAGCTTGCTGACCAAACGCCATCGCGGAGAGCATATCCTCTTCGGAAATTTCTTGCGCAGCAGCTTCGAGCATGGAGATGAAGGTTGCAGAACCAGCAAGCTCAAGGTCGAGATCGGAGTGTTTGCGCTCTTCGTAGGTGGGGTTCACAATAAATTCGCCGGTTTGTGTGTTACGGCCAATGCGAACGCATGCAAGCGGACCCTCAAAAGGCACACCGCCGGTGCGCATTGCACAGGACGCACCCATAACGCAGATGGTGTCGACGGGATTAAACTGGTCGGCTACCAGCGGCATTGCAACAATTTGTACTTCGTTACGAAAGCCATCGGGAAATGCCGGGCGAATAGGACGATCGATCATGCGCGCGGTAAGCGTAGCTTTTTCGGTGGGACGTGATTCGCGCTTGAGATAGCCGCCAGGAATGCGACCAACGGCGTACATTTTTTCGATAAAATCAACGGTAAGCGGGAAGAAATCGTAGTCTTTGCGTTCTTTTGAAACAACAACAGTAACATTAACGGTAGAATCGCCGCACGAAACGAGACATTCTCCTGTTGCTTGTTTTGCAAGCTCGCCCGTTTCGAGCTTGTAGTGTTTATCGTATAAATCGAACTCGTATGATACTTTTGCCATATATATCCTTAACCTCTACTTTTCACCCCTTGTGAAAAGTGCCTCCACATGCAAAAAGCGCCCGTAATCGGGCGCTTATGTGCAACTTACTGAATGTTGTCGCGGATACCCAAGCTCTTGATAAGGCTACGATACGCTTCGATGTCTTGGCGTTTAATGTAGCCCAACAAGTTACGACGTTTACCTACGAGCATAAGCAAACCACGGCGCGTGTGAAAGTCGTGCTTGTGTTCCTTAACATGCTCGGTAAGACCCTTAATGCGCTCGGTAAGCAAAGCAACCTGAACAGCTGCGCTACCTGAATCGTTAGCGTCTTTACCATATTGAGCGATGAGCTGCGCTTTGCGCTCTTTTGAAACTGCCATGAGTTTCCACCTTTCGTATAGGATTTGCCTCAAACTGAGAATGCGTGCAGGTGTGCGCATCAATCTAAGTGTGAGGTACGAACTTATCAAGTTTAGCATGAGATACCGTGTAAAAGCGGCAGGTACACTGTGCTGAGGTGCGCGTGCACAAAGACTCCACGTTATGCACATAATGCGCGTGCTCACAAAG
This sequence comes from uncultured Atopobium sp., assembly GCA_946997485.1. GTDB lineage: Bacteria > Actinomycetota > Coriobacteriia > Coriobacteriales > Atopobiaceae > Fannyhessea. The sequence goes on along the minus strand of CAMPVF010000003.1, from coordinate 65,508 downwards.
AAACGAAGCTCATGCAACGTTTTGCACCGCGAGCGCTTAGTGCAACAAAAATTCAAACGCATGAAGCCGAACGTCGAGATAGGTTTGCGCCCAAAGGCACATAAGCGACGCTGCTGCATATGCAGGTTCGCCCTCAACCGCCATGTTCGCGATGTCTGTAAAACGCGCTTTGAGCAGCTGCTCTGTGAGCGTGCGCGTGGCTGTATCGTAGGGCTTCAGCATATCTTGCCCGCGCGCACACGACGCGCAGAGCGCTCCTCCATCAAGCACAGAAAAATAGGCAACCTGCTCATCTGAACAAGATGCACACGAGGTAAGGACAGGCATATACCCTGCATGCGCCATGAGTTTCAGCGTATATGCGCACATAAACGCCAGAGCACGATTGCGATTTTTCGCAGCTTTAATAGCAGCTAAAAATGCCGTGCAAATGGCAAACACATATCCGTCGCGCGCATCATGCGAACTGAGATACCGCGTAAGTTCACAGGCGGCACACGCGAGAGCAAAGATATCGGGATCTTCACGAATGTGCACGTTTGCATTACGTAGCTGCGCTTCTTGAATGGTGTCGAGCGACGCGCCCTCGCTCAATAAAAAATCAGCTTCACAGCCAAGTTCAGTTCTGCTCGCAAAGCGACCACCAGGCCTCAGAGCGCCTTTTGCAACAGCGCTGCGCAGGCTGCCGTCCTCGCACAAGAGCCGCACGATAACATCTTTTTCCTTAAGACGCACACGATGATCGATAACAAGCGCACGAATATGAATAAGCGGCCGGCGCTGCATTATTCAGCCTCATAACCAAGGCGTCTAATTTCGTTTTGGTCGTTGCGCCATTTTGGGTACACGCGTACAACTAAATCCAAAAATACCTGCGCACCAACAAGTTTTTCGATGTCACGGCGCGCTTGCATACCAATTTCTTTTATGAGCGCCGCTTTTTTACCAATGATAATAGCCTTTTGACCTGCACGTTCAACCATAATCGTAGCGCGTATGCTGCAAAGTTTTTTAGAGCGCCACACAACGTCGTCAATGTGCACCGCCACGCTATGAGGAATTTCGTCGTGCGTAAGATTCAGGATTTTTTCGCGAATAAATTCGCTCATAAGCTCTTCATCGGTGGCATCTACATCCATATCATCAAAAAACCAGTGTGGACCTTCCGGCAGATGGTCTTCAATACGATGCAAAAATTCATCCACACCAAAGTGCTGCGTTGCGCTTACTACCAGCGTATCGTCAAACGATCCAAGCAACGATGAAGCCTCAAGTTGAGCGTTAACCTGAGCCTGCGAAGCCTTGTCGGCTTTGGTAAGAACGAGGATTTTATACGCAGCAGAACTTGCATGAACATGCTTAGCTACCCACACGTCGCCGCGACCAATAGGAGCTGTTGCATCCACAAGAAATGCAACGACTTCTACATCGTTAAGCTCCAACAGAGCAGTTTGGTTGAGGGTTTTACCTAAGGCATCTTGAGGCTTATGAAGACCGGGCGTATCAACAAGAATAATTTGCGACGTATCGGTAGTAATAACCGCGCGAAGACGCTTGCGTGTAGTTTGCGCAACCTTTGATGTAATGGCAATTTTGCCACCGTAGCAGGCATTAAGAAGCGTTGATTTACCAACACTGGGACGGCCAACCAACGCCACAAACCCGCTTTTAAAACCCTCATGTTGAGCTGTAGTGTTTGAATCCATGGTTATTCCTTTAGTACGAAAACGCAGGTGTACACAGGTGCAACGGTGTGCATGCACACATGCTAGCCCCACCAACCAAGCGCACGCAGCACAAGACCGGCGCCAATCAGTGCAACAATAACGCACATCGACCAAACAGCCGCCGCAGCAATATCCTTTGCCTGACCTGCAAGAGGATGAAATTCGGGCGATACCAAGTCGACAACTTTTTCGATAGCGGTATTTAACAGTTCTGCTGCTATCACAACTGCGCAGCATAAAGCAAAGATAAGCCATGATAGTGCATCGAAGTGTACAATGATGCCTACAACCACCCCACCAAGCGCACCCGCAAGCATTACCTTAATGTTGCGTTCCTGATGAAACGCAAGACGAAAGCCTTGCTGCGCAAATAGAAACGACCGCTTAAATGAGGGGTGATAGGGATGCTTGCCAGGAATCATCGCTGCTCATCTCTGTGGCGCGTAAGAGTAACATGCCCAACGTGTTTGGTGGTGCCCACCTCAATAAGCAGCCTATCTTCGAGCGCTTCCATAACTTCAGCGTCGGCGTCACACAAATGGTCGTATCCCAAAAGATGAAGCATTGCGTGAATGAGAAGCAGGCGACATTCGTCCTGGTGATCCATACCAAAATCGTCTGCCTGATGCGCGATGTACTCCGAAGCCAATATAATATCGCCAAGCTCGCAGGGCTCCCCTACAGCTAAACTCGGGTCGTCTGGACGCTCGCACTCAATGGAAATAACATCGGTTGGTTTATCTTGCCCGCGAAACTCACGGTTTATGTCGTGAATATGATCGATAGTAACAATCGAAATGGAAATCGTGCACGGACGCGATACCTGCTGATCGTGCAGCACGTATAAGCAAATTTCACGCATTTGCTCTTCGGTAAGCAAAAGCTGAACACCTTCGTCGTATGAAAACGAAAACGTGGTGTGCTGCCAGGCTTCGGGCATGGCAGCAGGCGACGCTGCGCTGTCTTGCGCAGACACGGCGGATGTGACGGCAGGCGTTGTGGCAGCATCAGACGCAGGTGCTCCCTCGCTGTGCAGTGTGTCAGTAGTGTTTGAGGTATCGTGTGTTGGCATAGCAAAACCTTAGCGATGAGTGAGTAAGACAGCAACCGTGCGCAAACAACGCGCAACGATTGTTTGTACTAGTATAGCGGATTTAGCAGCATACATGCTACATCGCGCGGCTAAAAACCGCCACACAGACGGCGTACATCCATAACACGCGTGCTACATGCGGGTAACAATGAGCGATGAGTCGGGCATAACCGAAGCAATGGTTACATCGATGAGCGTATCGATAGGAATAGTTTTATCGACATGTGCATCAAAAAGGCCTGATGTAATGCCATACCCTGCCGTTTGAACAACCACGCTATCGCGCATACCAACAAGCGTTTGAGCTTGCGCGTAGCGCATCTGTGCTGCAAGCTCGTGCATGCTGCGACTGCGAGCCGCCATAACATGGGGATCTACCTGCCCTTCAGCCGTGGCCGCAGGAGTACCACTGCGTTTTGAATAGCGGAAAATATGCATTTTTGCAAATCCGATATCCTTGCAAAAGTTGTAGCTGGTGGCAAATTCCTCATCGGTTTCACCAGGAAAACCAACAATGAGGTCGGTACCAAGCGCAACATGCGGCATGCGCGCACGCGCGCGCAGAACAGCCGAGCGATAAAACGCTGTTGTGTAATTGCGCTTCATGCGCCGCAGCGTAGCATCGCAGCCCGACTGCAGGCAAATATGCAAAAACTGTGCAATACGCCCTTCAGACCCTGCAATAACATCAAGCAGCTCATCGGTAATATCGGGCGGCTCAATCGACGACAAACGAATGCGCTCAATAGTTGTTTGCTTCATAATTTCGGTAAGCAAACCTGGAAGACGCAGGCGCGTGCCCTTATACTCAAAGCGATAATCACCGAGGTTGATGCCAGTGAGCACCACTTCGTGCGCACCGTGGGCCTGTGTCGCGCGCACCTGAGATATAATCTCATCTACATCGGCCGAACGCGCAGGTCCGCGCGCTTTCCACACAATGCAAAACGAGCAGCGGTTATTACAGCCATCTTGCACCTTAATGCCGGGACGCGTACGACCAGTTGGCGTGGGCGTAGAAATGAGGTTGCCGCTATCGTCTACCGATCCGGCAATGCAGCCAAATTCGTTAAGCACGCATGACGCTACCTGCGCTTTATTTACTTGCACGTTTACGTTTTCTGCAATAGACGAAAGCTCGTCGGCATGCAAACTCGCTACGCAACCGGTAGCAACCACAAACGGCGTATGCGCAAGTCGTGCCGCGCGGCGCACAACCTTGCGCGTTTTAGCTTCGGCTTCGCTTGTAACCGCGCAGGTATTTATGATAATAGCGTCGGCTTCAGTTTGCGGCACAACTTCACAGCCGGCGCGCTCAAGCTCAGAGGCAATTACGTCGGTTTCTACGCGATTTACGCGGCAACCAAGGTTAATAAATGCAACTTTTGGCGGGCGTGCGGACTGCGCATCGGCAGATGTAGACGCAGCTGCAGCAGAAGGCGCGCTTGGTTCTAAAGAAGATGTGTGTGCTCGGTGTTCCATACACACTCCTACTTCTTTTTCTTGTGCGTACGCTGCCGTTTCTCAACAATTTCAGAAATAAGCTCAATATCTTTTTTGGTGAGCGACGCAGGGCTTACCACTTTAAGCACGGCTACCAAGTTGCCACGGGATGCCGAGCGCTGCTGCGGCATGCCTGCATGCTTTACAACGACATGCTGCGCATATTCGGCACGCGGCGGCACAACAACATCAACGGTTTCGTCGGGCAAAATACCAGCAACCTGCTTTGTGCACCCAACCAGCGCTTCAAGCGAATCGATGGTGAGCGACGTGTACAAATCGTTGCCGTCGCGCTCAAAGCGTGGATGAGCGTGAATTGCAATTTGTACAACCAAGTTGCCGCTTGCTGCATTACGAATGCCTGCTTCACCCATGTGAGGAATGGTAATAATCTGACCCGTGGTAACCCCTGCAGGAATGGTAATTTCTACATGTTCGCGGTTGGGACAACGCCCCTGACCATCACAGGTTTCGCACGGCTTATCGAGCTTAGAGCCCTCACCCTTGCACGCAGAACACATCTGCTGAGTTTGCATGCGACCAAACATCGTTTGCTGCGTTGCAACAACATAGCCGGCACCCTTACACACGCTGCACGGTATGAGCTTGCCGCCTTCAGCACTACCTTTACCTGCACAATCTTCACAGGGAGCCAAGCGCTCGTAGGTAATCTTTTTTACGCACCCAACCGCAGCGTCCTCAAGCGAAATGGTCATCGTAATTGCCATATCTCTACCAGCAGAAGGCTTGCCTGCATGACCTGCCCCGCGGCCGCCAAAAAACGAGCTAAAAATGTCGCCCACATCAAAACCATTTGCGCCAAAAATATCCGACATGTCAACAAAATCGGAACCGTAACCACCAGGACCTGCAGGATCGCCATATCTATCGTAATTCGCACGTTTTTGTTCGTCGGAAAGCACCGAATATGCTTCGTTTATTTCCTTAAATTTTGCTTCCGCATCGGGCTCTTTGCTCACGTCGGGGTGATAGCTGTGCGCAAGTTTTAGAAATGCCCGCTTAATGGTTTTTGCGTCAGCATCTTTTGCAACACCTAAAATCTCGTAATAATCTTTGGATTGAGCCATGTGGTAAACCTCTCTTTTACATTTGCTCAACAACTATACAATATCCTACCCACATATACATGGGCGCGCACTTACATCATAAAAAAGCGAAGAAGTATAAGTGCTGCATAGATGCACGAAACAATGCATGCAACTTTGCCGCTTGCTGCGGCATGCAGCCACCAGAGCATAGGGTGCACAGCTCCCCGCTTACACAAAAGCATTACACCCACTACTGCTAATATGCCGATAAGAACAATGTCGCTCATAAGCGTTTGAGTAATAATGCGCGCTATACAAAATGGCAGCACAAGGCAGATAAGCTGCGCACCAAGACGCTCAGAAGCACTAAGGCGCTCTGAGGCCACTTGGCAGCGAATAATCAAATCGCCTGCGCGCGCGCCGTAGGTGCCAACATGACCTTTGCCTGCCACACGAAACTCATCCATATCATGTGTATGCGCAGAAATTGAAACGAGCTCAGAGGCGCTTGTAAGTACGCGACCCGAACCAGAACACGTGGTACACGCATCAACGACGAGCTTGCCTGCACCAGCACAATGTGAGCAGGTCATAGCATACGAACCAAAGCCAATAAGCGTGCGTAAATCGAGCGTAAGCGTACCTGTACCGTCGCACACAGAGCACTCAACAACATGCGAGGCAATATCGCGCGTTGGGTCTACATCAAGCGCGGGCGTTTCTATACCGTGCGCATGACAGTGCTCGCAGGGAACATAGCGCTTGTAATTAAACGCTTGTGTTATGCCGTCTTTTGCCATGTCGTCAGAAAGCTGCACTTCAATAACGATATCTTTACCATCTTGAGGTTTATACGCGCACACGGAAGGTGCAGCGTGCGCAGAGCGGTCATAGCCATCGTTGGTATCAAAACCACCAAAACCACCAAAATCGCTAAACCCGCCAAAGCCACCAAAGCCACCCATAGAGGCAAAAATGTCGCTGAGGTCGTAAAAATCGCCTGATGAATAGGGGCCTTGACCATACGCACCACTACCATAGGAACCACCGCCGGCTGCGCTACCAGCAAAGGGATTGCCATGAAGCTGCGCGGTATAGCGCGCACGCTTTTTTTCGTCTGAAAGCACTGCGTACGCTTCGGACACCTGCTTAAACTTTTCTTCTGCATCGGGTGCTTTGTTAACGTCGGGGTGCAGCGTACGTGCCTTTTGCTGAAACGCTTTACGAATTTCGGCAGCTGTTGCATCCTCGGATACGCCAAGAATTTCGTAATAGTTGCTTTGTGCCATGAAGTACCTCGCGATAATGAATGGTAAAACTCAAAGTGGTTGTAAATTACAAACTCGTGCACAAATTGTAACGCTTATACACTGGTAAATGGTGGTTATTTAATGGTGAATGATCATGTAATGGTGAATGCGTATTTAAAATGGTGAATGCGTATTTAATAGCGAATGCGCACAGGCAACAGAGCCACTGTGAAAGATACTGCGCCCGCTATGCAAAAAAAGAACGCCACTCATGCACGCACGTGCAGCGTAAAAGGTGGCTCTTGTGCCAGTCCCCACAAGCGCTCAAATAGAGCATTTCCCATAAGCCAACCCGCTTCTGTAGGAAGAATGCGCCCGTCTGCACGCACAATAAGCGAAAAATGCTCAAGCTCCTCTAACAGCGCATCCATAGTGTTTGTTCCAAACACCGCATAGGCATGTGCAAGCAAATCGGGTTCAATACCGCAGGTACAACGCGCCTGCAGCATGAGGTCTTCTGCAGTACATTGCTCCTCATTAAAAAATTCAAGGGTGAGATTTCGATGCTGCCATCCCGGGTATGCACACATATGCGCACGCGAGTCGTTTACCGTAATGCGCACGCGCACCATGCTGCTTATCCGCGCGGGAAGCTGCGGCATATGCTCACGCAGCGTATCGTATTGCCAGGCTGTAAGCATCGAAGCTGCGCTTGTACCAACACCGAGGTAGGGCTCTTGTGTCCAGTAAGCGCGATTATGCGCGCACGCACATAATGGCACCTGAACAGGCGTTGCAGCCTGCGTATCGCGCGGCGTTACGCGCGCATAAGACGCCACTTCATAGCGCACAAACCCCGCTTCTTGCAATATGCGTGCTGCAGCCTTCATGCGCGCCGCTTGCACTAAATCGTTATTAAACGCAGGATGCGCACTGCTATAACGCTTCCAAAACGCCGTGTGAGGCTCTATTGCAAGTGGATAGATGCTTATGTGAGATATGTCCTGCTCGCAGCAAAGCGTAAGACTTTGATACCACGAAGCAGGCGTTTGATACGGAATAGCGCACATAAGATCGCAGGACACACAAAGCCCCTGCGCTGCCGCCGTGTGCAGGCGCGATAAGGCTTGTCTTACTGTATGCGTTCTTCCAAGCGCACGCAGCTCACGCTCGTGGCACGACTGCACGCCAAACGAAATGCGTGTAAGTGGGCTTTGTGCAAGCTGAGCCACCAGTTCATCAGGAGTAGAATCGGGGTTTGCTTCGCAGCTAAATTCCACAGGCGCGCACAACTCAGCAATGCTCGAAATAAGCCCGGGCAGCTGTTCGCCAAGACACGTTGGTGTGCCGCCGCCAATATAGGCTGTTTGCACATCACACAAGAGGCCCCATGATGCAAGCTGCATTATATCGGTGCGCACAGCTGCAAGGTAGCGCGCACGATCGTTGGTCTTGGCTGCATAAGGCCACGATGCAAAATCGCAATAACCACATTTTTGCGAGCAAAACGGAATATGCACATACAAACTGTAGGTGCTATGCGCAGCGCGGCGCTCGGCATAGGTATACGTACGCGGGCGTGCGACCTTACAGGCGCTCATGAGACAAGCCCAAATAAGCTGATGTATGAGACGAATCTACGCCCGGCTGGGCAGCGTTTGTATCAGCATTTGTACCAGCGTGTTTGTCGCCAATTGCCAAGGCTGCGGCATCGCTGGCGCACACGGTGGCCTCTAACTCGTTTATGCATGCTAAAAAGTCGCTAAGCGTTTTGCACGTCATAAACCGCGCACGCCACGATTTTGCATGAGGAAATGCCGCAAGATACCAGCTCATAATGCTCCGCGCGCGAGCCATATGACTGCCGTGAGCCGCCAATAAGTGAACAGAAAGGCGCATAGCTGCAAGGCGCGCCAGATAGCTGCGGCGAGAAGGTGCCGTGCGCGACGCATCCGCAGGCACATGAACACCCGCGCTAACGCCGCCGCCGTAAGAAGCGCTATCATGCGTGGTACCTTGTTGCTGAGAAAAAAGCCTATATGCGTCCGAAAAAATCCACGGATTACCATACGTGCCACGTGCAATCATAACGCCTGCTACGCCTGGTAAAGAAGCCAGTGTGCATGCACGCTCAGGCGTAAGAATATCGCCCGACGCAATTGTAGGCACCGAAATAGCACGTGCCACGCGTTCGATGCACGCGTCACACGAATTACCACTATAAAGCTGCTTGGCATAGCGTCCGTGCACCGTAATAGCAGCCGCGCCGGCATCTTCAAGCACGCGCGCAAACTCGCTTGCTGTTTCATTACCCAGCTCATAGCCGCGTCGAATTTTGCAGGTAACAGCAACCGAGGTTTCGGCGCACAACGCACGCACGATAGCAGCTGCTTTCTTAGGCGTGCACATAAGCGCACTTCCCTCGCCCTTTTTAGTTACCTTAGCAACGGGGCACGCCATGTTCACATCGAAGAACAACAAGCGACCAGAAAGCCGTTCGGCTATCCGTGCTGCCGCCGCTCGAAATTGATCGGGTTTTGAACCAAAAAGCTGGACGACCAGGGGTTTTTCGACATCAGATGGACAAATAAGATCCCAGGTTTTGTCGCTGTCATAGTGAAGGCCGGCAACCGAAACCATTTCGCTATACGCAAAGCCTGCACCAGCACATTCATTTACAATGCGGTAGCTTTTGTCGCTTACTGATGCCATAGGCGCAGCTACAAAGGGAAACTGAGCAAACGCACCGGCAACATCATCGCGCGAAAGAGGTGCCCCGTGCACTGCGTTTGTCGCATGTGCCATAACACCCTGCGAAAGGCTGCTCGCGCCTACCACATCACTCCATGCGCACAGCTCTGCTGCTGGCGCATAGGTTTGTATTATCTGCACAACGGCGCCCGTATCAACCTGCGGCGATACAAATGGAGTATGCACTATTCATCGCCCACTTTAAGCACCGCCAAAAACGCCTCTTGGGGCACTTCAACCGAGCCTATCGACTTCATGCGCTTTTTACCTTCTTTTTGTTTTTCGAGCAGCTTGCGTTTACGCGAAATATCGCCGCCATAACACTTAGCAAGCACGTCTTTTCTGCGGGCACGCACGGTTGAGCGCGAAATAATTTTGCTGCCAATAGCACCTTGAATAGGCACTTCAAAAAGTTGCTGCGGAATAATTTCTTTGAGCTTATCGCACAACGCGCGCGCCATCGGATACGCTTTATCTTTGTGAACGATGCACGACAGCGCGTCAACTTCATCGCCCGCAAGCAAAATGTTAAGCTTTACCAGCTGTGATGGACGATAGCCATCAATTTCGTAATCGAGCGATGCATAGCCTTTGGTGCGGCTTTTAAGCTGATCGAAAAAGTCCAAAATAAGTTCAGCTAAAGGAATATCAAAATGCAGTTCAACAGACTTTTGCGTAAGATACACCATGTCGCCAGTAATACCACGATGATCGATAACAAGCTGCATCACTGCCCCACAATATGCAGGCGGAACAATCACCTTAGCAGTAAGGTAGGGCTCTTCAATACGATCGATGCTCGTTACATCGGGCAAATCTTGCGGACTGGTAATCGAACGCATGGTGTGATCGGTGGTATATACGTGGTAATTTACCGATGGCGCCGTTGCAATAAGGTCGAGGTTAAACTCGCGTTCAAGACGCTCTTTTACCACTTCCATATGAAGCAGTCCCAAAAAGCCAACACGAAAACCAAACCCCAGCGCGATAGATGTTTCGGCAGTCCACGTAAGCGATGGGTCGTTTACCTTGAGTTTTTCGAGCGCGTCGCGCAAATTTTCGTAATATTTGGTGTCGGTAGGAAAAAGCCCCGTATAGACCATGGGTTTAACTTCGTGGTAGCCGTCGCAGGGCTTTGCTGTGGGGTTATCAAGCCAAGTAATGGTATCGCCCGTTTTAACCGCCGCCGGATCTTTAAGGCCGGTAATAACATAGCCCACTTCACCTGCATATAAGCTGTCAAGTGCCACTTCACACGGACGCTTGCAGCCTACGCCGTCGCACAAAAAATCGTCACCCACAGCCATCATATGGAGGTTTTGGCCTGCGGTAATAAAGCCATCAATAACGCGCACCGTGGCAATAACGCCGCGATATTCATCAAAGTATGAGTCGAGAATAAGCGCTTTCAAAGGAGCGCCTGGCGTGCATGTTGGCGCCGAGATAGTATACACAATGCTTTCGAGCAAATCGTGAATACCCTCGCCCGTTTTACCCGATACCAGCACAGCATCGGCTGAGTCGATGGCAAGCTCGTCTTCAATTTCTTGTTTAACTTCGAGCGGATGCGCACTTGGCAGGTCGATTTTGTTGATAGCAGGCACAATATCGAGGTTTGCATTCATCGCAAGCGTTGCGTTTGAAACCGTTTGTGCTTCAACACCTTGCGTGGCATCAACAACCAGCACGGCGCCCTCACAGGCGGCAAGCGATCGCGACACCTCATAGGTAAAGTCTACGTGACCTGGCGTATCAATAAGGTTAAACTGATACACGTCGCCATCATCGGCGGTGTATTCCACGCGCACGGCGTTCGACTTAATGGTAATGCCGCGCTCGCGCTCAATATCCATAGAATCGAGCATTTGAGCATCGAGGTCGCGCTCGTCTACCGTATGCGTAAGTTCGAGAATACGGTCGGAAATCGTCGACTTACCGTGGTCGATATGAGCCACAATTGAGAAATTGCGGATATGTGTGATGTCGATATGTGATGTATCGTTGTGTTTATTTGTATTCATATAGAGTATGATAGCGTATTTTTTGCAAAGTGTTATACTTACTTTTTGACCTCGCCGTGTCAGATGCTGGATACCCCACATCCTCCATCGAAAATCTAGAGGTCTCATTCAGTGACACGAAAGGATACAAACCGTGGCTAACATTAAGTCTCAAATTAAGCGTATTGCTACCGCTGAAAAAGCACGCATCCGCAACAAAGCAGTACGTTCAGAACTCAAAACCGCTGTTAAAGATGTCCGTCTTGCGGTTGAAGCAAAAGATGTCGCAAAAGCAGACGCTGCTGTGCGCAATGCATGCCGCTTGCTTGATAAGGCTGCTTCCAAAGGCATCATTCACAAAAACCAAGCTGCACAACGTAAAAGTGGTGTTCAGCTGCTCGTAAACAAGCTGCACTAAGCCGCGCTTTTAGCCGATTTACGACGCACACGGTGTATGCAGGGGCGCTTATAGCGCTGCCGCGTTTTATCATATGCACAATAAACGCACTCTCGTGCTGGAGGGTGCGTTTTTTTGTAGCTGGTGGCAGAATGACTTTGCCGTGTTATGCCCGCTACTCGAGCGTTAACGGCGCTGCACATCTGCACCATCACAGCTATACTTTCGCAAAACGTGTGCATTGTGTAAACGTTTCGTAATTTATTGCTAATCGTGCTCATCTACTCAACTTTACACGCTAAAGTAGCTCCAATTAAAGGAGTAGCCTATGCAGATACTACACGTTTTAACAAACCCCGTCATTGTGTCCGTTGTTGTACTATGCGCGCTTAGTTTAGCTAAACTCAACGTACTCCTCGCGATGATTGCAGCGTGCATTGCAGGAGGAATTGCCGGAAATTTGCCGCTTTTTGGCAGCAACAGCAACAGCATTATGAACTTGCTGTGCGAAGGCTTTTCTACAAACGCGCCAACCGCACTTGCCTACATTTTGCTGGGCACGTTTGCCCAGGCTATTACAACGGTTGGTCTTGCCGATGTAATCACGGTAAAACTAAGCCACATCATTGGCAAAAGTAAGTATAAACTGCTGCTTCTTCTCACTATTTGTGCCTGCATGTCACAAAATATTATCCCTGTTCACATTGCTTATATTCCAATTCTCATCCCGCCTTTATTGCCGCTTATGGATGCACTGTGCATCGACAGGCGTGCAGCTGCCTGCTGTAGCGCATTCGGTCTCGAAATGCCCTACATCGCTATTCCATTTGGCTTTGGACTCATTTTTCAAACGGTTGTAGCTACAAACATTACCAAAAGCGGCCTTGCGGTAGAAGTAAGCGATGTAACCGCAGTTAATTGGTACCTTGCTGCCGCTATGGGCCTTGCACTTCTTGTAAGCGTGTTTGTGCTCTATCGAAAGCCACGCTCCTACAACACTTGCGCAGACTCTGAATCGCAGTCATGTGCCACGCAACCAGAAGCACACGCAGACGCAACAAATAACAGCGAGCAAACCGCATCGCACGCCACTACCCTTTCTTACAAGCACTACGTTACCATTGCAGCTATTGGCGTTGTTGTGCTTGTGCAATGCATAACCAAGGATTTGTCACTTTCTACTATTTGTGGCTTTGCCGTTATGATTGCAGGTAAAGCAATAAGTTGGAACAACATCGACAGCCAGCTTCAGGGCGGATTTAAGCTTATGGGGCTTATTGCATTTGTTATGCTTGTTGCAGGCGGTTTTGCGCAGGTACTGGGCGCTAGTGGTGGCGTTGACCAGCTCGTTTCGCTTGGCGTGAGTATCATGGGGCACAACAAGTGGTTTGCAGCAACCGTTATTACCGTCATCGGGCTTTTTGTAACGATGGGTATTGGTACGTCATTTGGTACGGTGCCAATTTTGGCTGTGTTGTTTGTGCCGCTCTGCCAAAGTCTTGGCTTTTCTACTCCTGCCACCATATTGCTCATCTCAGCGGCAGCAGCGCTTGGCGATGCCGGCTCTCCGGCATCCGATACCACGTTAGGGCCTACAAGCGGCCTTAATGCTGATGGTAAACACAGTCACATTTGGGACACCTGCGTACCCACATTCCTCGTGTTTAACATTCCGCTTATGGCAGCGGGCATTGTATTGGCTCAGTTCATCTAGCTCAGTTCACATGTGCACACGCAGGCGTGCAATCCTGCATGCCCAACCTGCGCGGTGTACAAAAAACCACAACGTGGGATTATCTCACGTTGTGGTTTCGTAGTATACGCGAGCGTGCACCGCGCGCTAGGCGCACACACACGGTATGCGCAGCTCCATCACTTATTTCGTGTAGCCAATTTCCTTTAACCAGCAATTAAAGTCGGCTTCAAGCTCATCTACAGTCATAGCATCACTTGCGCCAAAATTGAATACCTGACTACATACATCGCCATTACACCCATCGCAATATTGGCTTATAGCAAAGCCGGTAGTTTCATATTGTGGATTAATAATGTTGAGGTAGTGCCCAACCTGTCCAGATGCGCCACGGTCTTTAAGATAAATTGCACGCTCCTCGGTATACCACCCATCAAATGGCTGCGAGTAGCCCCACGCAAGATTTTCACCTACTGTGAACTGTCTTGTATGATTGTACGTTATGGCAGATGCGTTTGCATTTGCTTGCGCTTGCGCCATAAGCAGACGGGTAACTTTAAGCTCGCTTAAACCATGCTTTTTTCGCAGTTCATTACAAAAACGGATAAACTTAAATGATTGACGCATATATTCTATGCGCGTGGCATCAGCAGCATTACCAATGTGCGTGTACTTTTTATAAGTGCAATTAAGAAGCGCATCAACAGCAGCTCTATCGCCCCTATCTCTAAAATAAGCAAGTGAACCTTCGCGAATCTTATTCGCATCCGCCTGCTTTGGCGTATGAGAAAGTGAAGCATACGAAGTGCCTTCAAGTTTATCAAGCGCGGACTGGTTTATACCAGCTTTTTCATACATAAAACCGGTAGCATCTTCCGCAACGTAGCCAAGACCAACTAAATTGTCATGCTCAGCTTTATCACATGTCCAGTTGTAACGATTGGCATATCCATACGGATTGCGCTCACGGTACATCTGCTTGTCGCCAGCAGAAATAACACGCACGTCATCGAGGTGCCAGCCCAAACCCACAAGACGGTCGCGCTCTTGTGTATCCGACGTATACAGATGCATATACTCATACGGATTATATAAACGATACACGGTAGTACCTGTTGATGGTGCAAACCAACCAATACCTTCGGGCGTCCAACCAGCTGCGATAAGACTTATACGCTCCTGTTTTGAGAGCGTATAGAGATGCTCGCCACTATTAGGGTTATACATACGAAATACACCCACAAGGCCTGAGGCATCAGTATACGGCGTTTCTGCTTGTGCTTGTGCAGAAGCAGCGCTTGCAGACTGAGCAAATGCCACGCCAGGAGCTGCCATAGCAGCAGAAAACGCAACCGCAAGACCCGCGCCAAGCACGCGGAATGCAACTGATTGCGATGAGAGAAAGAAATGTGAATTACAACGCATATGATCTCCTTAGTCGTATCATATCGTATAGAAATGGACTGGTAGATGGCACATATACAACCATGCAATGCTCAAGCCTGCACAAGGAAGATAGGTAAAAGATGCAGCAGCGCGCATCTATATCTATGTACGGGAAGTATACTATATCTTTGAAAATAAGCTGCAAGCGATATGCTCGGCGTAATATAGTGGTTACTAGTCTTTTAGTATTGACCAACTTCTCAATAAACCAATCGTTCAACTAACCAATCTACCAAAAGGAACTTATGATACTTGCATCTCAATCGCCCCGCAGGCAACAGCTTCTTAAAGAAGCAGGCTATACACTCACTATAATGCCTGCAAATATCGACGAAACAGCGCATCCACACGAAGATCCGCGCGCGCTTGTTGTACGTCTTGCTACGCAAAAAGCACGTCACTGTGAAGAGGCGCTGCATGCATGCGCTACAGATGCGCCCGCACACATATGCCACGAGCCAATACTTGCTGCCGATACTGTTGTGTGGACACAAGATGCTCACATATTAGGCAAACCCCACAGCAAAGAAGAAGCTGCAGCCATGTTACGCGAGCTGAGCGGCACAAAACACTATGTTTCAAGCGGCGTTGCTATTATTGCAAACGGCGCGCTTCATACGTTCTGCGAAACATGTGCCGTATATTTTTATCCGCTCACAGAATCGCAAATCGCACAATATGTAACCAGCACAGAGCCCTACGATAAGGCAGGAGCATACGGCATTCAAGGGCATGCACGCCTATTTATCGAGAAAATTGATGGTGATTTTTATACGGTTATGGGATTGCCAATTGCCCGCTGCGTGCAGCTGTTATCGAAACTCGGGTATCCTGCTATACTATAGATGTACGTATGAAACCCGTGCATATACAATTCTTGAAAACAACCAGCTTAGAGGTACGTTATGACACACACAAACACACTCACCACACATGAGCATGCGCATACAACTGCGTGCGCCGCACCTGCGCGCAAGATTGTGCGCATGGCACAAACGGCAGACGATTTTGCGTGTGCGTTAGATGACGTTGTTATCTTACTTGCTGCCAACGAATTTTTTACGCCCTATACAGCGGTTACTATTCAATCAATTGTCGAAAACGTAACGCGCGAGCGTCATGTTGATATTATTGTCCTTACCCGCGATATTCAGCAAAAAACGATGAATGCGCTTTGCAACAATATTCACGTAGACAACGTGCATTTGCGCTTTTTAGATGTGCGCAAGGCACTTGCGGGCGTTACGCTGCCCTATCATGGGCATTTTCGTCCCGAAACATATTTTCGCTTACTTGCGCCGTGGATTTTGCCAAACGTAAAAAAAGCAGTATATCTCGACAGCGATTTGGTTGTACTCGACGATTTAGCTACGCTATTTGACACCAACGTTGATGGCTACCTGCTTGCCGCTACGCCCGACGCCGATACCATAGGACAGCTTGAAGGCTACGACGACACGGTTGGCCCCTATCTTATGCGCGATTTAAATCTTTCCGACCCGTATGCTTACTTCCAAGCAGGCGTGCTCGTTATGAACCTTGAAGCGTTTCGCGACGTATTTACCATCGACGACATGCTAAAACTAAGCTGCGTGCGCACCTGGCGCTGGCTTGACCAAGACATCCTTAACATGCTTGCCGATGGCTCGTATGTGCGTCTTGACATGCGCTGGAATACGCTCATGGATTGGAAGGGCTTGCGACGTATGCATATTATTGCCCAAGCGCCGCAAGAAATTCGTCAAAAGTATGAAGACGCGCGCGCAAATCCGGCAGTAATCCACTATGCAGGCCCTGACGATAGACCATGGAACAACCCTACCTGCGACTTTGCTGTTTACTTTTGGGATTTTGCAAGCAGAAGTGCGCTGTTGGATGTGCTCGAAGAGCGCCTCAATCACGCGCAGCAAACTATGAGAGGAAAAGCGCAGCAGGCTAAGTCGGATGTTATTTTTAGAGGCATTATGCCTGCATTTGATAAGCTGTGCCCGCCAGGCTCCAAGCGGCGTTGTCGTGCCATTAAGGCATACGTTGCCGCAGGTGGCGACCTTACCTAAGTAACCTTACCTACGCACATGTGCGTAATACATATGCGTAATACATGTGCGTAGAGCAGCTGTTTAGTTAAACTTCACAAGCTTTTGAGCAATACGGTACAACCCAATTGTTACTTTTTCGCCCGCCGCAGTTGGCAAATTAGTGCAAATGCCCACCAGTGAATGGCGCGTGTGGCGATAGGTGCGCTCGTCAAACGCCTTCATATCGTCCCAGGTGGCTGCAAGCTCACGCATAGCGTCGGGTCTATCGGAAAGACGCGAGAACACCGAGGTTATGCCCATAACAATACTTAAGTGATCGAGCATGTAATTGCGCAGCTTAACGGAGGTAATGTCGTCAAACACGTGATAGGCGTGAATCATGATTTTTGCTACACGCCAGTAGTGGTCGATGCGACCGGTAAGTACCTGCTCATTAACCGACTGATCGTCGCGACCAATAAAGTAGCGATACAAGTCGATGTCGAGGTAATACAGGGTTTTGCAGCGTGGCAATGGCACATAGGCGTAGATATTATCAACGTAAAAGGTGTGCGCAGGCATCGGAAGCCCGCCATCAAGCAGCACATCGCGCCGGTAGCACAGCGAGTGCATCAGCAAATATTGGCTTAAACCAAAGTGCCCAATGTCGTCCCAAGAAAAAATACGGTCTTTGGGGAACACTTTTGCATAATCGATTTTGTTGTACGTGTTGTCTTCAACGTGCTCATACACGTAGTTGCTCATTACCAAATCAACGCGAATGTCGTTATTAATAAACGAACGCAGGCGCATAAGCAACGTATCGAGTGCATCAGCATCAAGCCAGTCGTCGGAGTCGACCACTTTATAGTACACACCGTCGGCGTTATGCAAACCGGCAAGCACCGCCATACCATGTCCGCCGTTTTCTTGATGGACGGCTTTTACAATGGTTGGATAGCGTGTTTGCCATTCAAGCGCTTTTTCGTAGGTATTGTCTTTGGTAGAGCCATCATCAACAATAATGATTTGCACGTCTTCGGCATACTGCGAACCCTCAAGGATGGAAGAAATGCAATGATCCATGTAGGCGGCAGAGTTGTAACAAGGAATACCAAAACTGATTACTTTTTGCATGCGGTTACCGTTTCTTTCGTGTGACAGCTTGTGAGCAGGCGTGAACATACACGCACTAGCGATGAGCGATGATTTCGTCGGAAAGTTCTAATGCAGATGCGCACACGCCATCCATGTCGTAGTAACGATATTCGGCAAGACGCCCAACAACGTGGAAGTTAAGGATGGAATCAACGCGCGTGCGATACTGTTTGTAGCGCTCAATATTCTGCGGCTCATTAATAACGTAGTACGGCGTTTGGCCACTATTAGGGGTATATGGCATGGGGTATTCACGCAAAATGGTAGTTTTTCCATGAGGCTGCGGGCCGCCCATGTGCTTAAATTCGGTGATGCGCGTAAATTTCTCGCTTACGGTGTAATTTACGGTAGCAACAGGCTGAAACTCATCTTGGTTGAGCGTTTCAAACTGCATGTCAACAGTGCGGTAGGGCAAATCGCCATTATCGAGGTTAAACAACTCGTCCAAAGGACCAGTATAAATAACCTCACCGTCGTAGCGACTGCCACATGCGTGGACTTCGTTATTTTCAACAGAAAGCACGTCGCGCGCGTCTACATCGACAAATACCGAAATTAAATCGTGATCGAGCATGCGCTCAAAAAGTGCCGTGTATCCATCTTTGGGCATACCCTGATAGGTGGCCTGCGGGAAGTACCTATCGTCGTCGCCAATAAATACCGGCACGCGCCCCATAACAGCAGGGTCAATTTGGTCGGGCGTTTTGTCCCATTGTTTTTCGGTGTAATGCAAAAAGATGTTTTCGTAAATGTAATCGGCAACAGCTTGTAAATCGGCGTCATGACGCTCACGAAGCTCCATAATAGGAACTTTTTTATCGCTGCCAAACGTTGCTTTAAGTTTTTCGTAGAGCTCCTCGCCTCGTTCATCGCCAAACGCACGCTTGAGTGAGGTGTGATTAAACGGTACGGGCATAAGCGTACCGTGAATATTGGCAAGCACTTTATGCTGGTAGGGCAGCCAATCGGTAAAACGCGACAAAAAGCTGTGCACACGATGGCTGGTTGTGTGATAAATGTGAGGACCATAGGTATGAATAAGAATACCTGCATCATCTAGGCAATCGTATGCATTTCCGGCAATATGATTACGACGCTCGAGAATTGCAACACGAAATCCGCAATTCTCTGCAAGTCTTCTTGCACAAACAACACCTGCAAAGCCACAACCTACCACCAACGCATCATATGCGTGCGGGTTAAAATCTGTAGGTAAGCCACTGGTAATATTCATACAAAACTCCTTTAGTGCATAGCACCATAGATGAATCTAGTGTACACAATGTACATGAAACTATTTTAGCATGGAGCGCAAAACGTACGTACTGACGCATGTAAAAAAAGCTTACAATGGATACATATTCGTGAGAATATGGCGTATACATCACATGCAAAGGAGTTATAGTGAGCGATTTTCTCGAACACATGAAACAGCGCGCGCGTGCAAACAAAAAAACCATCGTTTTGCCCGAAGGTGAAGATCCGCGCACTATCGAAGCAGCACAGATGATTGTTGATGAGGGCATTGCAAACCTCATTGTCATTGGTAATCCGCAGGACATTTCGATTGACGGTGTGCGTGTTATTGACCCTGCAACTTGCGAAAAAACAAACGAGTACGCTGAACTTTTTTATGAACTGCGCAAACATAAGGGTGTTACGCTCGAAGATGCAAAAAAACAGGTGCTCGACCCAACCTATTTTGCAACGCTTATGGTAAAAGCCCAGGATGCCGATGGTTTGGTGTCGGGTGCATGCCATTCAACGGCAAACACCTTGCGCCCTGCGCTGCAAATTCTTAAAACAGCACCTTCAACCAAACTCGTGTCGGCGTTCTTTATGATGTGCACAAAAGATGCCGAATTTGGCGAAAACGGCACCATGCTGTTTGCCGATTCCGGTCTTAACATTGCTCCTTCTGCAGACGACCTGTCTGAAATTGCCCTTTCAAGTGCAAAATCGTGGAAGAGCTTTATGACAAGCGATCCAAAGGTAGCCATGTGCTGCTACTCAACAAAAGGTTCAGCTGCAGGCGAAGTTGCCGATAAGATGATCGAAGCAACCAAGCTTACCTCACAAAAAGATCCATCCCTTGCGGTTGATGGTGAGCTGCAGGTGGATGCTGCTGTTATTCCTTCAATTGCCGCATCGAAGGCACCCGGCTCCCCTGTTGCAGGAAACGCAAACATTCTTATCTTCCCCGACTTGTCGTGCGGCAACGCTGCATACAAACTTGTCCAGCGTTTTGCTCACGCCGATGCGTATGGCCCACTTTTGCAGGGAATTGCGCGTCCGGTAAACGATCTTTCGCGCGGCTGCAGCGCACAAGACATCGTGGGTGTTGTTGCTATTACCTGCGTTCAAGCACAAATGATGGCTTAAGCGCGCAGTATAACGCAGATATAGCGCAGTATTAGCGCAAATATAACAAACCAGCCGAACCAAACGTACACGCTCGATTCGGCTGGTTTTATATGATTAAACATAGTGGCTCATGCGCGCGGCACGGTTAAGCACCTTGCAACCTAAGCACGATGCTACATGGCAGTGTCTACGCGATAAGCGCCTGCACGTCGAGAGCAATCATAAGTTCTTCATTGGTGGGCACTACAAGGACGCGGACGCGTGATGTAGGTGCAGAAATGTCACGAACTTGGTCGCTGCGAACACTGTTTTTCTCAGGATCAATCGAAACACCAAGCCAGCCAAGTTCATCAACAATACCTGCGCGCATAATGTCGGAGTTTTCACCTACACCTGCAGAAAATGCAATGGTGTCAAAACCGTGCATAGCCTGCGCCATCTCGGCAATAAGTGCAGCGGTGCGGTAATAGTACATCTCAAGCGTTTGAATGCAATTTTTGTCGCCCTTCTCAGCCGCCTGTTCAATATCGCGCGAGTCGCTTGAAACACACGAAAGACCCTTTAAGCCCGATTCTTTGTTCATCATGGTATCGATTTCGTCGATGGTGTAGCCGCCTACACGCACAAGATAGAACACAACAGCCGGGTCGAGTGTACCGGTACGCGTACCCATAATAAGACCATCAAGCGGCGTTAAGCCCATGGTTGTATCAACACTTTTGCCCTCGTGAATAGCACAAAGTGAAGCACCACTACCCAAGTGGCAGCTTACGAGTTTATGCGTTTCACCATGAGTAAACGCGCTGGTAGCTTGCCAAATAAAGCGGTGCGACGTGCCGTGCATACCATATTTGCGAATGTGAAGCTCGTCTTCAACCTTACGAGGAAGCGCATAGCGCGATGCCTTTTCGGGCATGTGATAGTGAAATGACGTGTCGCACACAATAACGTTTGGAATAGACGGAAACATGGTGCGGCAAATGTCGATAACGTCGGCCTCAACGGGATTGTGCAAAGGCGCCAACGGTGCAACTTCGCGAACATGTTTCATAACCTCGTCGGTAACAATCGAGGACTCTGAAATGTACCATCCGCCTTGCACAACGCGGTGACCAATACCGTCAACTTCTTTGCCCAAGGGTTTAATAATGCTAAACACATGCTTAATAGCTTCTTTGTGAGTAGGAAGATCGACAACGAGTTTTTGCTTTTCAGAACCCATTTCTTCGTGACCAATAAATGAGCCATCAATACCAATACGCTCGCAATTGCCCTTTGCGAACACTTCTTTGGTGTTCGGGTTAAGGAGCTGATATTTAAGTGATGAGCTACCCGCATTTATAACAAGAATATTCATATATGTCCCTCTCAAAAGAGTTTATGCATGTTTCCATTACGATTGTAGTATTGTACTCTTACCCTTTACACAATGCATACCACAACCGGTAATACCTATAGTTTATGGTGTTTTTTCGTGCGTCATATACATAGCGCAGCGCTCATCCACCCCTACGCACCAAATGATGACGTGAGATTTTCACCAAACAGCATGTGCACGTGCAAGTGGAACACTGTTTGACCAGCGTTTTTACCAACATTTGTTACCAGGCGATAGCCGTTGTGCTCACCTGACTTCGCATAAATTTCATGCGCAGCATGAAAAAGCGCATAAGAAAGCTCGGGTGTAGGTTCCTTATCAACAGACGCAATATGCTGTTTTGGAATGATGAGAATATGGTGTTTTGCTTGCGGATTTAGGTCGCTAAACGCACATACCATATCGTCTTCATACACAAAGGTTGAGGGAATTTCACCCTGTGCAATCTTACAAAAAATACAATCGCTCATCTTGCGTACTCCTTTACCACGCTCAAGCTGCCCTGGGGCAAATCTGCCTGTATTACTATGCGAGGCGCTCTATTCGTTTACATACGCACTACTTGGTGCAGCAGTTGTGTCAACTGTTTCAGCAGCTTTTTGCGTTGTGTCTTCAAGCACTTGAACACGCTGTTCAGCATTAGTAAGACGCGTTTGCAAGCTGTTGAGAAGCAATACACCGTTTGCATACTGTACCAGCGACGCTTCAAGTTCAAGTTCACCCGACTCCAAATTGCGAATAATTTGTTCAAGTTCAATTGACGCTTCTTTAAAGCTCAGCTTGTCGATATCGCTTTGCGTGAGTTGAGATGGGGTGTTTTGTGTTTGAGTGGTTTCCATGATGTGTCCTTTCTAACAAAAACAAAAACGGTGTCCTAAAACCAAGTAAAAACACTAGTGAGAAATAAGCTGCGCGTCTGCATCTACGCGGGTAACGTGGGCAGAAACAGCGCCCGATTTAAGCCAAATGGATATATCGTCTCCGGGCGTACATGCGCAGGCGCTTGTAATAACGTGCCCACGTTCATCTTGAACAAGACTGTAGCCTCGTTTAAGTGCATATAAGGGGTTGAGCGCTTCGAGCGACGTAGCAAGCAAATCGACAGCGTGCTTCTTTGAGCTTACGAGACTGCGAGCAATATGCTGCATGTTTGCTGTATTTGTTTGTAGCATCTGAGCTGCCGGCGTAAACATACGCCCACGCGCTGCATAAAAGCGTTCACTTGTAAGTTCGAGCTGCGTGCGTTTATCAATTAAAAAGCCGTTGGAACTAAGCAAACATTGGTGCTGAGCCAGCGATGCTACGTAAGACGCTGCACGTGAAAGACAGCTGCGCTGAGCACGAAGCAGGCGCTCGCGGCTCTGAGCAAGTTCTGAAGACGTCTGTGTTATGGTGGATCTGCGCCATTGCTGCAGACGATCTTGCCTTTGCGCAAGCACGTGCTGGAGCTCGTCGAGGGCGGGCGCTACCGATTCTGCCGCTGCAGTTGGCGTACTTGTTCGCCTATCGCTTACTAAATCGCAGATAGAGACATCGGGCTCATGGCCAATGCCCGTAATAACAGGAATAGATGACGCAGCAACAGCGCGCGCCACGCGCTCGTCGTTAAAGCACATAAGATCTTCGAAGGAGCCGCCACCACGTACCAGCAAAATGGCATCGGGAGCAGCCTCTTGTGCAACGCGCAATGCACGACAAATGGTATCTGGTGCGTGAGTACCTTGCACCGCGCAGCCAACAACCTGAATAACAACAAGTGGATTTCTTCGCGCAAGTGTACGTTTTACGTCGTCGATAACGCTACCCGAAAGCGACGTACACACACAAATGCGATTACAAAAACGCGGTATCGGACGCTTGCGAGCATCATCCATAAGGCCTTCTGCCTGCAATTTTTTGGCAAGAAGCGCCACCTGTTGACGAAGGGCTCCCTCGCCCACCAAATGAAACGACGTAATAACAAAACTCATTTTGCCGCTTGCTGCATACACGCTAAACGAACCGCGCGCTTCGATTTGCATACCGTCTTTGAGTTCGATATGTGCGTTTTCATAGGTAGAACGCCAAATAATGGTATCCATAGATGCTTGAGCGTCTTTAAGCTGGAAATAACAGTGCCCTGAGCGAGCGTTACGTCCGCGAAAGCCCGAAACTTCACCTGCTACGCAGATGCTCGGAAGCGTGCTTAATGTATCTTTTGCAAGCGTTACCGCATCGAATACCGAAAGGTACGATTGAGTATCTTCCACATTATCACCCCTTCATACAAGTCATGTAGCGCGGACTGCGTTTATGCGCCCGCCCGCGCGCCCAATACCAGCATTGGTGCACTAGTCGTTTCGGCGCGTGCGGCTTAAGAGATAAACCAGCTGCAAAATAGAAACAAGAGCACCTGAAACATAGGTAAGCGCGGCAGCGATTAACACCTGGCGCGCACCTTGTTCGTCTATAATAGCGCCATGGCTCGACAAAAATTTAACCGCTCTGCGCGATGCGTCAATTTCGACCGGCAACGTAATAATTTGAAACAGAACAACAATGGCAAATAGTGCAACGCCGAGCTTAACAAAACTCATAGCGTTTACCACAACACCCATAAACAACACCATACTCCATGCATTTTGTGCAAAATTAACGGCAGGAACCAGCGCTTGCCGTATGCGCGAAAACACAAGACCCTGCGCTGTTTGAATGGCATGACCTGCTTCGTGGCAGGCAACAGCAACGCTAGCAACACTCGATTGGGTGTAATTATCGGGGCTTAGGTGCAGACTGTTTGTGCGCGGATCGAAATAATCGGTAAGCGAACCTGCAACATGACCAATACGCACAGACGCACAATCGTGCAAATTAAGCATGTCGCGCGCAATTTCGGCGCCCGTTTTACCGGTAGATGTGCTTACATGCGACCAAGTAGCGTAGGTTTTTTTGATGTACCACTGGCTGAGCGCACCCAAGATAAGTGAGATAACGATAATGCCAAAATACACGGGATCGATGCCATAGCCAAAGCCATATCCCAAACCATATCCAAACATACAAACCCCTTCCAGATAGGTGCACATAACCATGCTGCAGCCGTGCAAAACGCGCTTCCAAAACGTGTGCTTACGCGTAGACTTACGTGTAGGTTTACGCGCTACACCAGCTCAACATGATTATCTTTTACCGTTAAACCAATTGTACCCGCAAGTAACTCTTGTAGGCGCGCGCCCGCAATATCATAGCGCCACGTTTGAAGAAGCTTTGAAGCTTGCGGGTTTTTAAGAAACTGAAACAAATCATCGCGACTTGCCACAAGCTGCGTTGCAATGTGCTCCTCTGCGCCAATAATGCGAAGCAGCGCATACATCAAATCGAGCACACTTTCGGTATCTTGAGAAGGACGCTCTTTTCTACCGCTTTGCGGACAATCCTCGGGCACATAGGCAGCTCCTCGCGCAATTGCGGCAAGCAGCCCTTCGAGATCGCGAGCAGACAACGTATCAATGGAGCGAATCCGCAGCGCACGATTTTTAGTTGTTGGTGCAAGTTTGCACAGCTCAATGACTACTTCGTCGGAAAGTATCCACTTGCGCGGCACATTACGTCCGCGCGCCACATCATCGCGCCACAACGCCACTTCTTTTGCTATTGCAAGCTGCTTGCGCGTTAAATTGTTCACGCGTTTAATATGCCGAAACACCTGAGCGGGATCGCGGCGCTGCAGCATGTCGTCTAACGTTTGTTTCATTTCGTGAGTAAACCACGCATACCTATTGGTACGCGTAAGTTCACGCACAAGAAGCGTATACATACGCGGCTGATAAATAACATCATCGGCAGCATACTTAAGCTGCTCTTCAGTAAGTGGGCGCAGCGACCAATCGGTGAGTGCCTGCGTTTTTGGCAGGTGCACACCAACCATAGCCTCCACCAAGGCGCCATACCCAAGCTGATAGCGATACCCTAAAAACGCGGCTGCAAGCTGCGCATCAAACACATTTTTAGGAACCACACCGAGAGCATCATAGAGCACTTCAATATCTTGCGAACAAGCAAAAAACACCTTAATAATCGATTTATCCTCAAGTAAACACGCAAGGTCACATAAGGAGCTACACGCAAGCGGATCGACAACCGCGCTTTGTGTGTGCGTTGCCATTTGAATAAGACACAGCTGTGGATAATAGGTTTTTTCGCGAATAAATTCGGTATCAATAGCAACACACCCCTCTTGTGCAACGTGCGCACAAAATGCCTTGAGCTCATCGGGCGTGGTAATAAACAACGTGGACTGATTCATGTGGTGTAGAACATCCTTAATAGTTGAGTGAATACTGAGCGTTTGTGTAATCGCCGCAGTAGTGTTGTAGCAATAGTAACGATTAAGTATCATACAATACATGTACCAAAGAATGTGCTTATACCAACAATGAACACGGCATAAGCGAAAAAAACACCAGCTATGCATGCACGCCTGTGTGCGGAAAAGGACGTTATGGAAACACGTCATGTAGTTTGTGCAGTTATTGAGCACAACCAGCGTATTTTAGCGACAAAACGACTCGAACCCGTAAACGGAAAATACTGGGAATTTCCTGGTGGTAAAGTTGAAGAAAACGAAGACGCCACCCAGGCACTCGTACGCGAAATATCCGAAGAGCTCGATATTACGCTCGAAAGTGTATGGCCGCTCGACAAAACGCGTGTAGCGCTGCCAGATGGTGCCATTGAGCTCGAAGCGTTTGGCACACACTTGCCAGAAGGTCAAACACCAAAGCTCCATGTTCACTCCGAGTTTATGTGGGTAAGCTATGATCAGCTGTTCGATGTAGACTGGCTTGATGCTGACGCTGCCATTATGCAGGCAGTTGCAATGTCGTGGGGCGATTTGTTCTACGGCTCGCGCGGCTGCTAGGGCCACGCACAGATCCCAGAACAGCTGCGAGTGCTCTTAGCTCTGCACATGCACAGCTCACAGCAGCTACGCGCCCATCGAACACACGAGACGTTTATACGAAAGGATCTCAATGAGTAGAGCCGATGGAATATTTAAAACAATGTGCCAAAACATTATCGACCATGGCACATCAACAGAGGGACAAAAGGTACGTCCCCATTGGGAAGACGGCACGCCTGCATATACAATTAAGCAGTTTGGCGTGTGCAACCGCTACGATTTGCGCCAAGAGTTTCCTGCGCTTACACTGCGCCGCACGGCAATTAAGAGTGCCGTAGACGAAATTTTATGGATTTATCAAAAAAAGTCGAACAATATTCACGATCTTAAGTCGCACATTTGGGACTCATGGGCAGATGAAACAGGTTCAATTGGTAAAGCATACGGCTACCAAATTGCGCAGGTTTCGCACTACCCTGAAGGCGACATGGATCAGATGGACCGCGTGTTGTTCGACCTTACCCATAACCCCTATTCGCGCCGCATTATTACGTCGATGTATACGTTTAGCGATTTAAGCGAAATGCATTTGTACCCGTGCGCATATAACGTTATTTATAACGTAACAAAAACGCCTAACGAAGCAAAACCAACGCTCAACATGCTGCTTGTGCAGCGCTCGCAGGATATTTTGGCGGCAAATAACTGGAACGTGTGCCAATATGCGGTGCTTCTTATGATGGTAGCGCAGGCAACAAACATGGTTCCAGGCGAGCTTGTGCATATGATTGCCGATGCGCACATTTACGACCGCCACATCCCCGTGGTAAAAGAGCTTATTTCGCGCAAAGAATACCAAGCGCCACAGGTGCGCTTAAATCCGGCAATTACCAACTTCTACGACTTTACGCCCGATGATGTTATTGTTGAAAATTACGAACACGGCCCTCAGGTAACTAATATTCCTATCGCCATTTAGCTGCACTATCGCACACAGTGACTGCTGTGTGCGCTGTGCCCGTGCGCTATGTGTGCGCGGCATACCGTTTACGGTTGCGTGCGCACACGCAAGCACACGGTGCAACACGCTTACGTACTAAAGGACAACGCATGAAAGCAATTGTTTCAACCACCGCATCGTGGGGCATTGGCTACAAAGGAAAGCTGCTCATACATAATCCGCTTGACATGAAACACTTTGTAAGCTGTACAACCGGCCATACGGTAATCATGGGCACCACCACCTTTGAGAGCTTTCCGAAAGGGCCGCTCAAGCATCGTCGCAATATTGTTCTTGCGTTTGATGCGCACTACGAACGTGCTGGCTTTCCGCGTGTAACCTGCGCAGCTGATGGAGCGCAGCAGATAAATTACGAAGTGTTCACATCTATTCCAGATGCGCTTCGTGCCATTGATACTAATGACACCTGGGTAATTGGTGGCGCTACAGTATACAAACAATTGCTCGATGCGTGCAGCGAGGTTATCGTAACCAAACACGATGTTACCTGCGAAGCTGATGCTTATTTTCCCAACCTTGACGCCCTTAGCAATTGGCATATAACCGAAACCTCACAAACGCACTACACACAAGACGGCATTGCATTTCGCTTTGTTACCTATACGCATGCATAAGTGCGACGTATAGGCGCAGGTGCCGTGCGCTGTTAGCTAAGCTCACATGCACGTGCATAAAGTGCAGCGTTAGTATTTGGTATAGTGCCTTCGCAAACATCACAAAAAAGCCTTCGCTGCGCGTCGCGAATGTGTACGCCAACAATGCCCGCACGCATAAGATCGCGTGTTGAAATAGCGAGATCGGCAAAACAGAGTGGCGCGCGCGTGGCGCAAATTTCATGAAGCGCACAACGTATCTTCTCAAACACAGCATGTGGAAGCTGCAGGCTTGAAGGCTGTGTAGCGCACGTATTGGAAGAGCGTCCAGTTAAACGTGCGGCTGCATGCTCAGCTTCTAACAGATAAACTGCATCATATGCACGTAAAAGAAGGTACGCACGCGACTGATGCGTTATATGCGCCGACATATCAAACAAATACAGCTGCACGCGCGCCACGACATCGGAATGCGAAACACACGAAGATGCAGCGAGCTGCCCACAAAGCGCTTCGATCGCGTCTGCTGCTGCTATGCAAAAAGCCGCACGACGCATCGTGTTTTTTGGATAGGAAAGCCGCGCGCACATCCGCGAACATGAGCGCGTATGCATCAGATTCATCCGAGCAAACGCGCGCTGCCATATAGCTATATAACAGCTTAGATTTCCTTTGGTTTCGCTTAACACACCATACAAGCCGCAGCAAGCTGCTATATACTCTACCTGCGAAGATGTAAGCGGCTCTGCCAGAACATCACGAAATAACGCAGATAAGCATACGGCAAAACACGAAGGATAGCGCAAAAGCGCGTATGCAAATCTATCGCACGCAGCAAGTTTTTTAATCTCTTGCGCAATGCGCTGCGGCGCCACATACGCAATATCGTGAATATCCGAACAAAGCGCAGCAAACGTGGCGTCTTCGATACGAAATGCATACGTTGCGCTAAAGCGGAGCGCACGCACAAGGCGCAGCGGGTCTTCCGAAAACCGCGTGTGAGGATCGCCCACGCAACGCACAAGGCGCGCGTTAAGATCGCGCACGCCGCCAAAACAATCAACCAGCCCGTCTTGTTTGCGCCAAGCCAGGGCATTTATCGTAAAATCGCGGCGGGCACAATCGCTGGTAATAGACGTTACAAACACCACAGTATCGGGGTGGCGATGGTCGCTATACCCCACTTCCTGGCGA
Source organism: uncultured Atopobium sp. (assembly GCA_946997485.1). Classification (GTDB taxonomy): domain Bacteria; phylum Actinomycetota; class Coriobacteriia; order Coriobacteriales; family Atopobiaceae; genus Fannyhessea. The sequence goes on along the minus strand of CAMPVF010000003.1, from coordinate 35,991 downwards.
AAGGTGGTAATTTCTACCGCAGCGCCATCTACCACTGCTGTAAGCGTGCCGTGCTTAACCCCCGTTTCAAACACGTGTATGTGCACAGCTTCGAGCAGCTTTTTTGTTGTTTGCCAATGCGCATTAGTAGCAAGATCGATATCGCAAAACGGACGATTAAGCAAACAGTCGCGCACAAAGCCACCAGCCACCCAACACTCATAGCCTGCACGCTCGAGCGTTGCTATAACACGCTGCGCATACGCCGGAATGGGCAGCGTACACGTGGTGGATATGTTACAAACATGCGCAGGTATAGCCATGGCTTACATCACTTTCGGCGCTCTATGGTATGATACTTAAACAAATTACATTGAGCATTGTACACGGAGGTACCATGGACAACACATCGTCATCTACATGTCTTTCACACGAATGGGCAGCTACATGCTTTAATTCGTTTACCAGCAATCGTGCAAACCGCATTGCACGCAATGCCGTAACATCAATGGACGTTATGGCCGTGGCGCGCGACATTTCTGTAATGCCCACCTATCATGATACCTTTGGCATTAAGCTCAAGCACACAGGAGATATAACAAACCAAAAACATTCTGGTAGATGCTGGATGTTTACGGCGTTTAATGTTCTTCGACACGAAACAATTAAATTTTTAGATGTTGATAACTTTGAGTTTAGCCAAGCGTATGGCATGTTTTATGACAAGCTCGAAAAAGCACATGCGAGCCTTGAATATGCTATTCAAACAGCAGATAAGCCCCTCGACGATCGCAACGTTATGTGGCAGCTTGATATGGTGGCGCAAGACGGCGGCTACTACTGCTATGCCATGAGCATGATTGAAAAATGGGGCATGGTACCAAAAGACGTAATGCCCGAAACTGCCTGCTCCGAAAATTCGGAAGCCATGGACGACCAATTGGCACGTCTGCTGCACAAACACATGCTTGCGCTGCGTACAAGCTTTGCCAAGGGAGCTTCCGCGCAGGAGCTTGCCGCTCAAAAAGAAGCCGCTATGAAAGAAGTGTACCAGCTGCTTGCAATTTGCTTGGGCAACCCTCCTCAAACCTTTGATTTTACGATTGAAGTGGGCAAAAAGTGCAAGGCGGCAAAGGAGCTTATTTCGGTAATTGAGCCTCAAGACAAAGAAGATGACGAGAAAGACGAAGGCAAAAAAGCCAGCAGAAGCAAGGATGATGCACAAGCTGACAAAGACGAAAAGAATGAAAAAGACGAGAAGGACGAGCGACGCCTTCTTCGCGATTGCGGCTTAACTCCCCTCTCGTTTATGCATAAATACGTGCCCATTTGTCCTACCAACTACGTACAGCTTGTTTCTATTCCGCATTCGCAATTTGAATTCAACAAGGTATACCACGTACGCTATAACGAGTCGGTGCTGGGTGGCTGCATGCCAGCGCGCTATCTCAACGTGCCGCAGCGTGTACTTGAGCAGTGTGCTATCGCGTCACTTAAAGCGGATGCACCGGTATCCATGGCATGCGACGTGTGCCAGGAGTTCCCGCGCTATATTGACGACTTTAAGTATGTTCTTGGCCTTGACAGTGTTGATTTAAGCGGTCTTTTTGGTATTGATATGTCGATGACGCGCAGCGAAATGCTCGACGCACAAGAAACGCACCTTACTCATGCTATGACCTTCCAAGGCGTTCAGCTCGATGATAAGGGCGAAGTTCAAGCATGGCGCGTAGAAAACAGCTGGGGTGAAGACCGCGGTAAAAATGGATATCTCATTATGAGCGGCCCGTGGTTTAAGCTCTACGGCGGCGAAGTTGACGTAAAACGCGATGTTGTTCCTGCAGAGCTTCTTTCGCTCTGGGACGATCCGAGTAAAGACGTTGAAGTTGACCCATGGAGCTCGATGGGTAAAACGCTTGCCTGCCCACGTCACTAATTGAGTTTCACGGTATATACGTACACTGCGCGAGCTCTCGTGCAGATACTATGGAGCGATGCATACGCGCGCGTGTTACCCAGCACGTGCGCGTTTTGGTATGTATTCCTCGTATACCTGCGCATCTTCCCTCTTACACGCATGAAGACCCACACCGCAACAGCGGCGCAGTGCGTTGCATATGAGTGAGGATACTGTGCACGCGGAAAAATTCTACGTTCCCGCGCGGCTAAAACGTGATACTATAACTTCTGCAATAACGCACATGCATTTCGGGTGGTGGCGCAGTTTGGTAGCGCACTTGACTGGGGGTCAAGGGGTCGCTGGTTCGAATCCAGTCCACCCGACCATTTTTTCTCGGTATACATTTTGCTATAAATCCTGTTATGCACTCACGCAATAACCATTCACATTTTTATGTAACTCTGTACAAAATATCTGCACAAAAAAGGTGCGCGTTATGCGTATAGGTTACTTCCACCAAAGGCGCGTATACCTTCAGTAAAACCATCTACCCGTGCTATAACCTACGCGTTTTTCGTAAACTGTGCTTGAAAGAGCTCATAATATGCCCCGCGTGCACGCATAAGCTGTGCATGAGAGCCCTTTTCGATAATACGTCCCTTATCAAGCATAAGAATAGTATCTGCATTCATGATAGTAGATAAGCGATGCGCAACAACAATAGACGTTCTATCGCGCATAAGCGTATCGAACGCCGCCTGTACAATGTGCTCGCTTCGCACGTCAACATTGCTGGTAGCTTCGTCGAGAAGCAATAAATCCGGGTTTGCCAAAAGTGCACGCGCAATACAAATAAGCTGTATTTGCCCTGCTGATAGCGTGGTATGAAGAGGGTCGATACTGGTATCAAAGCCGTAAGGCAGCTGCATAATGGTGGTATACGCACCAAGGGTTTTAGCTGCAGAAATAAGTGACGCGCGAGAAATGCCGCTGCACCCATACGTCATATTATCAGCAACACTCATGTGCATAAGCGCGCTTTCCTGCGAAACGAGTGCAATGTTCTGGCGTAGCTGCTTGCGCGAAAGCGCCGTAATGTTTTGGCCTTTGTAATACACGCTTCCTTTTTGTGGCGCAATAAAGCGCACAAGTAAGCTCAGAAGCGTTGTTTTGCCCGATCCTGTGTGACCCACAATAGCAAGATGCTCACCTTGCTTCACTTCAAACGAAATATCGCTGAGTACCGGCACCTGCGGTGTATATGAAAAACTCACGCTATCAAATTGTACACACGCCGATGAAGATGGCGCCGGATGCACAGCAACAGCTCCAGCAACAGCTCCAGCGGTCGCGGGCGTGTTGCCACGAGGGTCGCCCAAACGTGCAGTCTCGGGCGAATCTTCACAGACAGCATGCTCATACTGCGCCAATGCACACAAACGCCGCAGCGACGCGGTAGCAGCTTGCATAACGCTTACTGTTGCAGATAGCTCATAGGCAGGTTTCATCATTTGCTGCGCATACGTTAAAAACGCAATAAGGCTACCAATACTGAGGTTAACCGCGATGCCAAACGGCGCAGCATGAGTAATAATAAAATACCCACCGATGGCCACAATAGCAGCATAAAGCAGGTTGTTGATAAGGCGCGTTGTAGGATTAGAAAGCGAACTTACAAATTGTGCGCGCATGCCCGCCTCATACATGTCTGCATTTTTCCTGGTAAAGGTAGCCATGCGCGAAGCGCCAAGGCGAAATGCACGAAACAGCCCGCGCGCGGCAATAGATTCGTCGATAAACGAGCTAAGCGCACCTTGTAGATTTTGGTTTTCTGAGAAGTGCGCCTGCGCGCGGCGCATGATGGTAAGGTTTGCCCACACTAAACTTGGCATAAGTATCAGCATGCATACTGCCATAACAAATGATATGTGCATCATGCACACCCAGCCCGCAACAAGCGTAATTACGCCGCTCATAAGCTGGTACGTGCCTTGCAACAACCCATCACCAAACGTTTCACAATCAACAAGAAGTCTACTATGAATGTCGGCTTGAATACCGCCCGAAAGGTCGCTCATAGGTACGCGGTCGATAGGAGAAATAAGCTTGCGCCGAAGCGCACAAACAAGCTGCGAACATGTACGCGCACACAGACGCGACGATATCCACATACACGCGCTCGAGCAACATATGCACGCCAATAGGCGTGCAAGCTCAGATTGCGGCTGTGTGGCAGATACGGTTTTGTGCGCAGGTGCAATACTGTCGATAAGCACGCCAATGCTTACAGGAATATACAAACTTGCAGCCACACTTATGCAGCAAAAAAGTACGCATAACACAAGCTGCATGCGATAGTGCACAAGCTGCTTGGCTAAAAATGCCATGCAGTCTTTTGTTGAGATAAATTGGAAAAGCGCGCGGGTATGAAGGTTTGATCCGCTGCGTGCAGACGTGGTCGTGTGCGCTTCTTCGCAGAGCGAATGCTGCGCTTCGGCATGATGCGCCGTTTGAATAACACTTGCTGTAGAGCCAGCTGCAATATAGGGATTAGCCACGACACACCTCCTTACCTGCATGTCCTTCGTTTATTGATGGCGAAGCTGAACCCATGTAGGTATAGCCACACAGTTCACGGTAAAGCGATGAGTGCTCTAAGAGCTCTTCATGTGTGCCCTGCGCGCATATCGACCCATTATTAAGCACAAGAATGCTTTGCGCGCGTTGCACATCTTGCACATGAGAAGACGCAAATAGTACCAGCCGATCGTGCGCGAGCTCATATAACGACTCAAGTACCTGCGCCGATACCTTAGCATCAAGCGCACTTACACAATCGTCGAGAAGTAGCACCTGTGCAGGGCGTATAAATGCCCGCGCAAGACACAAACGCTGAATTTGCCCTCCCGAAAATTGTCGCGAATGCGCAGGTATATAGGTCTTTAAGCCAGAGTCTAACGAGCTTACAATTTCATCGGCACGCGACGCATACAGCGCGTGTGCAATTTCTTCATCGCTGGCATCGAGCGCGCGCAAACAAATATTGTCTTTAACGCTTCCCTCTATAAGTTGAGACTGTTGAGAAATAAGACAGAATGCCGCGCGGTACTCATCATCTGAAAGCGCTGAAGGAGCACAGCTCCCATAGTGTACCTGGCCACATCTTGGCTCAATAAGCCCAGCGCACAATGCCAAAAAGGTAGATTTACCGCTCCCAACAGGGCCTACCACACCGCATAGTCCGCTACTCGGAAACGTGCAGGAAATGTTTGAAAGTGCAGGTAATACATGGTGCTCCAAAGACCCCTGCAAAGAAGATGCCAAGGCAGGCTGCCCCGGCGTGTTGTTGGAAGAGGATGCATCATTGCAAGAAGTGTGGTGTTGTGCGAAGGCAGAAGGCGCATACCACACACTGCAGCGCTCAAGCGAAAGCGTATCAGGCTGTAAAGACGAAGCACGCGCTACGGGTGGCTTGAGCGACTCGGACGATGTGGGTTTTTCAACAGGTGGCGGAGTAATTTCCGGTTGTGTGTGCATAGATGCAAGTACGTTTTCAATACGCTGCGCACTTGCATAACCGCGCGAGAGCAATACCAGCAAATTTGCAATATAAATAATAGCAAAGCAGGTTTGTGTCATGTAGTTAATGAGACACACAAGCATGCCCTGCGAAATGGGAGCAAGCGATAAACGAGAAATAACGTCCGCAACACCGCCGCCGCCGCAAGCAGAAGAAGCACCAATCTGCGCAGCTGCCATGCCTGCGTCTGCGCCTGCGCTTAGCCACAATAAGCAGCATATACCTGCATTCATAACAAAAAACGTAAGCGGCGACAACATAGTTGAGAGGCGCGCCGAAGCGTAAAGCTGCGCGGTGTAGTCGCTATTTGCCTTTGTGAGCGAAGCGAGCTCACCTTTTTGCGTATTGCTCATACGAATAAGCCCCTGCGCGCGCAAAAATTGCAGCGTAGAGGCACTTACGTTGTCTTGCATACTCTGCGTGCGCCCAAACGCGCGCGCCATAAGACGCATTACCGCCCAAAAAAGAGCACATACAAGCGCCACGCACACAAGCATGATTGAAGCAAGTTGTACATGCACAAAAAAGGCAGAAATAAGCGACATTACAACCAGCAATGGACAGCGAATGAGTTGACGTATGGCAAGTGCACAAGCAAGCTGCAGCTGATTAGTATCGGACATACACGCGTTAAGAAGCGTTGCATGAGAAAACCGCGAAGATTCTGCACCTTGTTGATTGAGTATGCCACAAAGCACATCGCGGCGTATATCCGCAGCTAAACGCTGTGATGTGCGCGCGGCAACATACTGGCACACCAGCGTACAGCAATAACTAATGCCCGCACATACCACCAGAAGCACGCAATATACCTGGGCAGATGCACTATTATGCGTAGCTATGGCGTCGTCGATAAGACGCGCAATAATAAGCGGTGTAATAATTTCGAACACAACTTCAATAGCTTTACCAACCATACCGCCAAACGCCAATGGCAGATACGGGCGCATATGTGCGCGAATATTGCATAGTTTGCTCAAAACATACACCTTCTTTCGATGGTAGTACGCATAACCCAAATTTCATTGCTGTAAGACATACCAAACAACGCGTTTCTAGCTGAATTGCTCAAAAGGGCTGCTGGTAAACCATCGTAAATCGGCGGTATGCAATACGGCGATAGCGCATGCAATCCCAAGATGCATACGCCTATTCGTCAAGCATGCACGCAAGCTCAAGCCACTCGTCTTCTACCTGCTGTTTTTCTTGCTGTGCGGCTTCAAGCTCCGATTGAAGGCAGGCAAGCTTTTCTGCACACGTGGGATCGCACGATAGCATGTCTTCTTTAATAGCATCAACACGCTCTTGCAATTTTGGTAATTTTCTATCGAGTTTATCGTAGCGCTTTTTGCGCTCAAATCGCAGCTGTGCAGCAGATTTTTCAGGCGCATCGTCGCAGGTAGCGGCACGTTTCGAAGGCGCAGGTGCAGAAGTAGTTGCAGCAGTGGTTGCAGCCTGCGCAGCGGATGCATCAGCCGGCTGAGCCAGGCGCATAAATTCATCAACACCGCCAGGCAGATGCCGAATAGTACCATCCATCAGTGCGTACACATCGTCGCATACGCGCTCAACCAAATGCCTATCATGACTCACCAAAATAAGTGTACCCACCCAGCCGTCAAGCAAATCCTCAATACATGTAAGCATATCGCAATCGAGGTCGTTTCCGGGCTCGTCAAGCACAAGCACATTTGGTTTGCCAATAAGACACATGAGAATGGCAAGCTTACGCTGCTGACCTCCCGACAAATCCTGAATACGACTTGCAAGCTCGTTGTGATTAAAGCCAAGACGCAAAAAGAGCTGCTCGGGCGTATAGCGTTTATCTTCGAGCACAATTGATTGCGCACCTAATCCAAGGACCTGTGCGCAGGTTTGCGTTTGTTTATCATCAAAATAATGAAGACGCTGGTCAACAATGCCAAGCACCACCGATTTACCAACCGTTACAATGCCGCTTGTAGGCGTATCTTCTTTACACATAAGCGAAAGCAAAGTTGATTTGCCCGAGCCATTGTTGCCCAAAATACCAATACGCTCACCTGGCCCAATAAGCCAAGAGATATCGCGAAGCACCAACGTTGAGCCAAACGATTTACTCACATGTTCGAGGGTAAACACCACTTTACCAAGCCGGCTTTGAGCCTGTGCTTGAAGCGTAAGCGTATCGCGCACCGGTGGATCTTTTTCGATGAGAGAAAGCGCTGCATCAACACGAAATTTAGGCTTTGACGTGCGTGCTTTTGCACCGTGCGCAAGCCAGTTTAACTCTTTTCGTAGCATATTTTGATGCTTTGTCCAGCTTGCCTGTGCCATAGCTTCGCGCTCGCAGCGCTGCTGCACATACGCGCTAAACCCACCGTCGTAGGCATCGATTGTACCGTCATGCACTTCCCAAATGTGGTGCGCTACCTCGTCCAAAAACCAGCGGTCGTGCGTAACTACAACAAGCGACATCTGAGAAGTTGCCTGCTGCGTTTGCACGTATTCGCTAAGCCAGTAAATGGTATGCATATCCAGGTGGTTTGTAGGCTCATCTAACAAAAGTACATCCCAGGTAGACATAAGCACACGCGCCAAATCGCAGCGGCGCCGCTGACCTCCCGAGAGTGTGCCTATCGGGGCATCCCAGGCAATATCGTGCAACAGAGCACGCTGAATGGCACGCTTTTTTGGGTCTTGCGCCCACTCATAGTCGGCAACAGACCCCAGCACGCAGGCGCGAACAAGCATGTCGTCAGTAAATGCATCGTGTTGCGCAAGGTAGCCAATATGAAGGTTGTTGCGATACACAACGTCGCCCGAATCGCACATAAGCGAGCCCGAAAGAATATCGAGCAAGGTAGATTTACCAGAGCCGTTGTTGCCCACAACACCAATGCACTCACCTTTAGAAACGCCAAACGACTGACGCACAAAAATTGGTTTGCTTGCACGCTCAAGGCTTATGTTTTCGCAGCTAATGTATGGTGTCATGAGATGTCTTTTCCAATGGTAAAACAGACTGTGTTAATGGTGCTGATGCTGCGGTCGCAGGTGCGCCTGCTGCAGCGGCGCTTTTGGTTCTATCGGCCACAATATGCGTAAAAATGTCGTGCGCAACGCACGTAAGGTCGGCACAGGGCGCGTGCTCTACCCTATCGGCAAACACATAACTTACTTTGTTGGTGTCGGAGCCAAAGGTAGACTCGGCGTGCGACACATCGTTTGCAATCATAAGATTGCAGCCTTTACGTGCAAGTTTTTGTTGAGCATACGCAATAACGTCGGTTGTTTCGGCTGCAAACCCCGCAACATACCCACAATGCTGGCTGCTTATATACTGCAAAATGTCGGGCGCTTTAATAAGACTTAAGTCGTAGTAGGCGCGTTTGTCTTTTTTGATTTTTTGAGCCTCAACATTTGCAGGCTGCCAATCAGCAACAGCCGCAGTGCACACCGCAATAGTCATCGACGAAAGATACCGCGTGGTAGCTTCATACATTTCTTGGGCGCATATCACGTGATCGCAGCTATCGCACGTTGGATATACGCAGCTTAAAGGCCCTGCAATAAGGTGAACGCGTGCGCCACGCACCCGCGCCGCACGCACCAGAGCGCAGCCCATTTTGCCTGTTGAGTAGTTGGTTAAGCAGCGCACAGGGTCGAGCGCTTCACGCGTAGGTCCTGCTGTGATAAGCACATCTTCACCTACAAGATCACGCGCGGGACGAAGCGCCAAGCTGTAGGTGTACAGGGCAATATCTTCTGGATCGACAAGCTTTCCTGCACCGCTTGTACCGCATGCAAGCTCGCCTGCATCAGGGCCAACTATACACACACCGCGTTTACGCAGCATATTGATATTGGTTTGTGTTGCGGGGTGCTGCCACATGTGCGTATTCATCGCGGGCGCTACACACACGGGAGCCGTGGTGGCAAGCAGCGCAGACGTTGCAATGTTGTCGGCAATGCCATATGCATACTTGGCAATGGTATTGGCAGTAGCTGGTACAACACAGCACACATCGGCCCATCCGGCAAGCTCAATATGAGAAATTGCAGCTGTAGTACAGCTTGAAGATTCGGATACAACAACGTCGTGCCCCGACAATACCGCAAAACTCTTAGGTGCAATAAACTCCGTGGAAGCAGGTGTCATAATAACGCGCACGTCGCACGCAAGCTTTTTGAGCATGCGAACCGTTTCAAGCGCTTTATAGCCTGCAATACCTCCACAAACAATCATTAAAACATGAATCATAGCGTATCCTTTGAGCGTTGTTGGTATGAGTATGAATGGGTATGTGCCGGCAGCTCACTCGTTGTTCTGCTTTACGCGTGCTTTTTTGATACTCGCACGTGCCGCAAAAAGACAACCTACCAGCTATTTATCGGTGGTTGGAGCATCGGTATCGCTTGGCAAAATAAGAATGCGGTGACAATACGGACAGCATGCAATACCATTTGCATTGCGAATTTGATTATACAAACTCGGCTGCAGCTTAATGCGACACACGGTTGGGATATTGCCAACAAGCTCTTCTACAGCCAGGCCCTGAAAACGTGCGGCGGCATCGTTATATGCACGCATATGCTCATCTGAAATTTCGCGCACAAGCTGGGCGCGTTTTTCCTCAAGTGCACTAAGTGCCTGCTTAATAGCACGTTTATCCAGCTTGTAACTACGGGTAAGGTCTTGTGCCTGCGCGGCAAGCGTCTGCGCAAGTTTTTGAGCGTTTTCCAGGGCTTTTGTGCAGTTTTGCTGGTGTGCTATAAGCCCCTTACGATCAAAACTCAACTTTTCTTTACGCTTTGCCAAATGTACCAGCTGTGCTTGATCGTCTTCTAGGGCACGATAGTCGCTTTTATGAAGCTTTGTTTGCTCTTTTACCTGCTCGATTTTATCCAGAGTGGCAGCGTGAGCCGCAGCGTTATCGGCAAGCGCACTGGCAGCGTCTTTTGCATGACCAATCAATGTGGTGCATTCTTTTTTAAGTTTGCGAGCAGCTTTTGTGCATGCATCTAATTTTGCACGTTGAGGCAAATGATCGAGGCGGTTTGTATGGCGAAACATCTCAAGATCAAGCTCTTGTAGTTGCATAAGCGCGGTATATTCCTGCATGTAATTCCTTTCATATGGCACAAATAATACTACTGGATATGCTTATCGCGCGTGGATATTACAAGCAGAATCTATAAACCGTTGAAGGTCCTGCTTAGATACACGTTCATCAAACGAAATGCGAATACTTCGTGCTGCCCTATCTTTAGAAAGCCCTTGAGCAACAAGCACATGAGAGACGCCATCCTGCGCCGCGTGAGCAACGCCGCAGGCAGATCCCGAAGAAATACCAAATCCTAATGCATCGAGCTGCAAAACAAGCGTTTGCGCATCGATGCTCTTGTGCGTAAGCGACACAATACCAGGCAAGCGAAGCTCGCCATAGGGAATGTCAGAAGTGGGCTCAAACATGCCTGAATCGCAAAGCTGCTTGGTAACATCGCGTGCTAATGCCGTAGTTGTTTGCATTGATGAGGCAAGCGCTGAATCGCACTCTGCAGCTGCTGCAGCAAATGCCGATGCCAAACACACAGCCTGCGTGCCAGAGCGAAGCGCAGCTTCTTGACCTCCGCCATAGAGCAATGGGGTAATATGCACGCCGCGGCGTACCATAAGTGCACCTATACCCACGTATCCGCCTATTTTATGCGCAGATATGGTAACTGCATCAACGTTACTAATCATGAGTGGCACATGGCAAAACGCCTGCACTGCATCAGTGTGCATATACGCACCGGCAGCATGTGCTGCGTGCGCAATTTCCGATATTGGCATAACAATACCCGTCTCATTATTGGCATACATGCAGCTTACAAGCGCCACATCATCATCAAGGAGGTGTTCTACTGCAGCAGGAGTAACAACACCGTGCTCATCGGGCGCCGCAAGCGACACGCGAAATCCCGCTTGCGTAAGCATACGCGGCAGCGCAAAAATCGAGTCGTGTTCAACCTGCGAAATAATAATGCGATCGCGATGTGGATTTTTAGCGTGCATGGCAGATGCAAGACCACGAACTGCCCAGTTATTGGCCTCGGTTGCACCCGAACAAAAGTAGAGCTCATGGGGCTTAACATCTGCATGAAAACACGCACACAGCATTTTTCGTGCAAAATCAAGCTCACCTCGAGCCAGACGACCTGGTGTGTGAAGCGAGTTAGGGTTTGCACCTGCATACGCTGCATCGTTATAGCGCGCAAGCGCTTGTTGTGCACACGCACGAACAGGTGCGCTGGCAGCATAATCTAAGTAGGTATATGGCGATTGCATATCAAATCATTCTTTCAACATCTCACACGGTACACAACGATGCTCTAAGCGCGTGCTACCCCGTCTTGTGCAGCAGCACGAATAGTAGCAATGGCACGGCTTCTATCTTCGTGTTTAAACACCGAAGAGCCTGCCACAAGCATCCGTGCACCCGCGCGCGCAAGTTCGGCAGCATTGTTTTCTGTAACGCCACCATCAACTTCAATAAGCGGATCGTATCCGCGCTCATGGCAAAACGCGCTGAGCGCAGCCACTTTTTGCGTGGTGGTAGGAATAAACGATTGACCGCCAAAACCAGGATTTACGCTCATTACTAAAATCATGTCGATATCGGGCAACACGGCAGATAAACTCTCAATCGAACTTCCCGGATTAATGGCAACAGCGGCCTTTCTACCAGCGTTTTTAATGGAGTAAATCATACGATGAATGTGTGTTTGCGCTTCCATGTGAATGGTGATGGAGTCGGCACCGGCGTCGATATACCAGCCTATTTGCTCTTCTGGATTAGAAACCATAATGTGCGCATCAACTGGAAGCGAAGATACGCGCTTTACTGCCTGCAGCAAAGGCACGCCAAAACTCAAGTTGGGCACAAAATGTCCATCCATAACATCAAAATGAATAGCATCGGCGGTACGTATAGAATCGAGCTCGCGCGCAAGCTGAGAAAAATCGCAAGCAAGAATAGATGGTGCGATGGCAATGGTATCGTGTGACATAGACGCTCCTAGTGTTGTATGTCTAATCCATAAAATTCTTCGATGGGCTTACGCTCAAGTAGCCAGGTAACCGCTTGCTTTAGTTGAGCGTCTTTATACAAAATGGTATACACACATTGGGTAAGCGGCGCTTCAATTCCGCGCTGCTCACACAACTGCCAAATACTCTCGGCAGCGCGCACACCTTCAACAACCATTTTGGTGCGCGCTTCATATTCGGCAAGACTTTCGCCATGCGCAAACGCCACACCAAAGCTGCGGTTGCGCGAATGCACCGACGTGCACGTAGCTACCAAGTCGCCTACACCGGCAAGCCCCATGCAGGTAAGTGGCATACCACCTAAGTTAGCAACAATGCGACTAATTTCGGCAAGACCACGGCACATAATAACAGCAAGCGTGTTATCGCCATAGCCCATGCCTGCAGCAGCGCCGCACGCAATAGCAACAATATTTTTAACAGCGGCACACAGCTCAACGCCAATAACGTCGCTCGACACATAAATGCGGAAGGTATCACTGATAAACAGTTGTTGGAAGAAGTTAGCAACAGTAGGATCACGAGAAGCAATAACTGCAGCAGAAATTTTGCCGAGGCAAATTTCCTCAGCATGATTAGGACCGCTTAACACCGCAATCTGCGAAATGCAGTCCCACTCCTGCCTAATAATGTCGCACATCGTACAATGCGACGTGGGCTCCATACCTTTTGTAAGTACAATGGTTGGAATATCGCCGCTGATATGTGGCCGTGCTGCACGTAAGGTAGCACGCACAAACATCGACGGCACCACAATAATAATCGCCTGTGCACCATCGAGCACCCATGCAAAATCGGTTGAAGCAACAACGTTATGCGACATCTCGTAATCAACAAGATGATCGGGGTTTTTGTGATGCGCGTTAATGTATTGCGCGCACGGCTCTTCGTGCGACCACATACGCACTTCATCGGCAGATGACGCTAAAAGGCCAGAAGCAGCTGTTCCCCAGCTACCCGAACCCAGTATTGCAACACGTGACACTGTCATGCTTATCACTTCTTTTCGTGTACCACTCCAAAACGCAACGCTGCTAGGAGCATAAAGGTTTGTTATACGCTGTGAGGTTGGTTTGGTTGAGGTTGGTTTGGTTTATCCTGAGCGCGCACATCATCTGCTGAAGCCGCGTGTGCGGCAGGCTGTGCCACACAAAAACCCTGCTCCTTGCCTGCAAGAAGGCGGGCAATGTTGGAGCGATGCGCCCACAACACAAGCAGCGCCACAAAGCACATGGGTACAAGCGACGCTCCATGAATGCCCCACACGTACGCCCAGATGGGTATCGAAATTGCAGCCACAACAGAACCTATCGAAACGGTTTTTGTTGGAATTACCACAATAAAAAACCCACCAATAGCACATAGCGCGCACGGCCAGTTTAAAACTAAGCAGGCACCAAAGCCAACCGCAATACCTTTTCCACCTTTAAAGTGCAGGTAGATTGAAAAAATATGTCCAATAACACAGGCAGCAAAATTGCAGGCAAGCAAAAACTCAAACAGCAACGCCGACGTGGTGCACCCCATAGATACAAGTGCACTACCAAAAGGCACACGTGCAAGCTCAGCCGTTATATCCGCAGATAAACCTGAGACAGAAAGCTGCATGCAAAGCGGCATGAGCACACAGCGCGCAATGAGCATGGCACACACGGCTTTACCTACATCGCACAAAAAGGTAAGTGCTGCTGCTTTTTTGCCTGCAACGCGCGCAACGTTAGTCATGCCAATATTGCCCGATCCCTTTTGGCGCACGTCTTCGCCGCAAAACAGGCGACCTACAATAACGCCAAATGGAATCCCACATAATGCATAGCTCACCAGCATGCAAAAAGCAGTTGCAATAAAAAGCGTCTGCATGAATTACCCCGCTTTACTCCCCGCTTTACACAACACATAACGCACGCAGCATAGCGCTAGGTGTGCTGCGAATAATCAACCGTACCTCGACCCTATTCTTTATTGCGAAACTTAAGCTCAATAGGTGTGCCCGAAAGATCGAACGCTTCGCGCAAGCGGTTTTCCAAAAAGCGGATATATGCGTCGTCGAGCAGGTCTTTTGCATTGCAAAAGAAGGTAATTTGCGGCGGGTTATCTCCCGTTTGTGTAGCGTAGTGAATTTTGAGACGACGACTTTTATGAACGATAGTATGACCCGCTTCACGAATACGCGTAATAAGGGCATTAAGCTGCGATGTTTTAAGATGGCTTGCGCGGGCATGCGCCGCGGCTATTGCAGCATCAAGAATCTTATTTGTATTTTTGCCGGTAAGCGCAGAAATTTGCACCTGCTTTGCCCAGGTAGCAAACGTAAGGCGAATGGCAAGCGAGTCTTTAAGCTTAAGTTTATCTTCTTCTGCAGAAAGCAGGTCGATTTTGTTGATAACAAGCACGAGTGCACAGCCGCGATCGATAGCCATGCCCATGAGCTTTTGGTCTTGCTCGGTCATGCCTTCGGCAGCATCAATAACCATAAGTGCAACGTCGGCTTTGTCCATAGCCTGAAGCCCGCGGACAAGGCTGTAGTACTCAACGTCCTCATGTACCTGCGACTTTTTGCGCATACCTGCTGTATCAACAAGACGAATAGGCGTGTCGTGATACTCAAAACAAATATCAATGGCGTCGCGCGTGGTACCCGCAATATTGGCAACAAGCGACCGATTTGTTTTGGATAGCTTGTTTACCAGCGATGATTTACCAACATTTGGCCGGCCAATAACAGCAATCGACAACATATCATCGCCGTAGGGGCTGTCTTCCTGGACGATGCACTTAAACGATTCAACAATAAGGTCGAGAAGGTCGCCTGTTTGTGTGCCGTGAGTGGCCGAAATGGCAATCGGGCTCCCAAGCCCAAGCGACAAGTACGTCCAGTCATCAATAACAGTTTCGGGATTATCAATTTTGTTTACCGCTAAAAAGCAGGGCTTATGCAAACGGCGCACAATGCGCGCTACTTCTTCGTCTTCTTCAAGCACGCCAATGGTACCATCAACGACCTGCACAATTACATCGGCTTCTTCGCACGCAAGGAGTGCTTGCTCACGAATACCCAATGCAAACACATCAGTGCTTTTCTGCGACTCAATACCGCCCGTATCGATAAGCGTAAAATCAACGCCGCGCCAATCGCAGTCGTGATAGGAGCGGTCGCGCGTCACACCACGCGATTCGTGAACAATAGCGGTTTTTGTTGTTGCAAGACGGTTTACAAGTGTAGACTTACCAACATTTGGTCTTCCTACAATGGCAACAAGCGGCTTGGTCATAATGTGTCCATTTCTTAAGCAAGCGAATATCAATAAAACAAAATACAAGTACTTTAAGTATAAACAATGCGCAAGACTATCAAAAGAAACCTACAAGATACGCATGAGTACACCTCAAGCTCGTGCGCGCGCACGTAGGCGCAAAGCGCACGTCTTAGCGCGCAGCATTATTGCCGGTAGGCGCATTGGTAATGCAGGTGGGCATGCTATCTGGCGGCATGGTTTGTGCGGCTGTAGTGGCAGCAAACTCACTATCGAGCGTGTGCAGGGCGGCAACAACCTCATCAATTTGATACTGCGGTGTAGATGCACCTGCCGTTATACCCACCGTAGACGAAGGCGTAAACCACGACGGCTCAAGCTCACTTGCACGTTCAATGTGATGCACTTGCGTGCAATATTCGGCAGCGATTTCTGCTAAATGGCAGGTATTTGCCGACATTTTACCGCCGATAACCAGCATGCAATCAACCTGTGCACTCAAGCTTGCGCACGCGCGCTGGCGCTTGGTAGTGGCGCCGCAAATCGTGTCGATAAGGCGCAGCTCATCTACCCTACCTACCAGCGCAGCTATTACCGCACGTAAGCGCTCACGTGTTTGTGTTGTTTGCACAACAACGCCAACTTTCCGCTTAAGCGTAATAGTGTCGAGGTCCTCAGGACATTCAACACATATTGAATTTTTTGCATATCCCAAGGTTGCAATAACTTCTGGGTGTCCCTTTTCGCCAAAGACGAGCACTTGATAGCCCTCGCGCTCAAACGTTTGCGCTGCTTTATGTGCACGAATTACAAACGGGCAGGTGGCATCGAGAACCACACTGTGGCTTTTGTACGCACGCGCTTCCTCATCGGGGGTAACGCCGTGCGTACGCAGCACGAGCGCATCACCCGCAACTTCGTCGGCAGATGCAATTGGCTGCACACCTTGCTTGGCTAATTTGCTTACAACAGTTGGATTGTGAATAAGTGGACCGAGCGTATGTATACTACCGTGCGTGGTTTGTGACAGTTTTTGAACCATGTCAAGTGCGCGATTAACGCCAAAACACGCGCCGGCATCGGTTGCAATGCGAATATGCATACGTTGAGTTTCACCGCCTAAATGCTATGGCAGATGCCAATATACGAGCTTACGCCAATATTATGCCAATACATACTACACCGATATACCCCATACCGATAAATAAACTTCACACCAATGTGATATGTTACGCGCGGGTGTGAAAACGCGCCTTAAGCTCGTCGCGTAAGGTATATACCCTATTCATCGACTCTCGTTCAAGCAATTCGAGCATCTTCTTTTTTGACATACGAGCGCTGCCTTCTGTATTGGGTGATGCTGGAGGCCTGTGTGATAGAGGCGCAGCAAAACCAATGCATACGCGCGAAAATTTATGCACGAAGCTGCGCGCCTGTGCAATACTAAAGGCGCCGCTTACCGCTGCAGGAATAATATCTGCATGTGTGCGAAGCGCAAGAAACGCAAAACCGGCACGTATGGGGGGCTTTACATCAAAGTTGCGCACGCGCGTGCCCTCGGGATACACAAGCAGCCACTCACCGCGCGAAAGCGCCTGCGTACACCAGTGCATGCACGTCATATCGGCGCTTGCACGCACCACGGGAATACCGCCTGCTATCGCAAACAAATACGCCACAAAACGATGGCGGTTAAACTCACTTTTATACATCGTACGCAGGGGGATTTTTTTGTGATGCAGGTAAAGCATGGTAATGAGCGGCTCAATTGCCGACACGTGGTTCATAACAACAATGTAAGGCTTGCCTGCAAGCGTGCGTACATCTATCTCATCAAAACAACGCCAGCGCCAAAGAAGCTTAGTTATCGGAAAAAGAATAGCGCACAGGATCGCAAGAAATACACGACTCGCGCGCGGAAATTCACTCATTGCGTGCGCATAAAACCACGAGTAGCGCTCGGTGTGCGCTGCAGATGCTGTAGATGCTGCAGACGCTGGTACGGATGAGGGTGCAGGAGTTGCAGATGCTCCTGCGGCAGCATCCCGGTCAGCTGCAGGCTGTGTAGAGGCACTCGTAGCTGCGGCAGCGCTATCCAAATATGGCTGTGCACGTGCACAAATAATGGATACGATTTCATCAACCGTTTTATCGGAGCTGTCAATGTGAAACGCATCGGGTGCTGCTTTGAGCGGCGCTGTTTTGCGATGTGAATCAACATCATCGCGATGGAGCAAATTGGCGAGAATAGCCGCTTCATCGGCCTTGGTAGTAGATACAATGCTTCCGGATGCAACATCTCCGCCAGCACGCTGAACAGCACGGCGGTGGGCACGTGCCTGCGCGTTTGCCGTAAGGAAAATTTTAACTTCGGCAGAAGGAAACACGGCAGTGCCAATGTCGCGTCCTTCGGCAACAACATGCTTTGCCTGTGCCAGCCTGCGCTGTTTTTCAACCAAAAGCGCGCGCACCTTGGGCAGCGCGGCATACGACGATACATTGGCGTCAACCTCAGCAGAACGAATTGCGCGCGTACAATCGGTACCGTTTACCAGCACTTGTTGTACGCCGTCATGATACGCCAAATCGATATCCAGCGCAGCTGCGGCGCGCGTGGTGGCATCTTCATCTGTAGCTGAAATGTTGTGTTCCAAACACCACATAGTAACGCAACGGTACATCGCACCGGTGTCGATATAGGTAATGCCAAGGCGCCGAGCGATACTGCGTGCAACTGTAGATTTTCCCGAACCAGAAGGTCCATCGATAGCTATTATCATTGTGTATCCTTATCGTTGTGAGCCTTGGGTGTACCACCGTCGCTCGAAACGGTACGCATAAGCGCATCAACCTCGGCGGGCGTACACATACGCCACGCGCCAAATGGAAGCGTATCTCCCAAAGAAAGCGGGCCAAATTGCGCGCGATGAAGACGCACAACCGGACAACCAACAGCATCAAACATGCGTTTTACCTGGTGATACCTACCTTCTCGAATAGAAATACTGCAAATAGTATAGCCGCGGGCTAACGGTATGCCATCTAGTATATGGCATTGCGGCGCAAGCGTGCAGAGCGCATCGGTAGGCGCTAAGCGGGTAATATGCGACGGCGCACACGGGCCATCGTCGAGTATGATGCCCGCTTCCAGCTGTTTTTGCGCCGCGCGGGTAAGGCTACCTTGAAGCAGACACACATAGGTTTTCCACACATGATGCGACGGATGAAGCAGTCGGTTTCCCATGGTTCCATCGGTCGAAAAAA
This sequence comes from uncultured Atopobium sp., assembly GCA_946997485.1. Taxonomy (GTDB): domain Bacteria; phylum Actinomycetota; class Coriobacteriia; order Coriobacteriales; family Atopobiaceae; genus Fannyhessea. The sequence continues at coordinate 16,939 of CAMPVF010000003.1, read as the reverse complement.
GAAGCAACCCCGTTGTGTCGCCGTCAAGCCTCCCCACGGCAAACAAACCCGGGTAGGTATCTTTGGGAACAAGCGCAGCTACACATGGGTGACCAAACGGATCGGACATAGTGGTAAGCACGCCTTGCGGTTTGTTGAGAATTAAATAGGTGTGCTCATCTCCAAGCACGCAGGGTGTGCCATCAACACACACTACATCGTGAGCGCAATCAACTTTGCTGCCAAGCACGTCTTGCACTACCCCATTAACCGTTACTCTACCTGCAGAAATGAGCTTTTCGGCACCACGACGCGATGCCACGCCGCAGCGAGCAAGATACCGCTGAAGGCGCATTGTAAATGTGGACGAGGGAAAATTGCCTGCCATAATGTCTTCGTCTGTGTACGCGCGCGTAATTTTAAGGTGACGGTTCCGTGCGCGCTCAATTTCCTCGCGGGTAAGCGTAGGCTGCGTAGGCTGATTGAGCTTCGGGCGTTGGGTGCACGCGGTTCGATTGGAGCGCGTAGCACATGAGCGCTCAGACGGCTGCGGTTGCGGTTGTGTGTATCTACCAGGTGTTTTTGTCATCATGCACGCGTTTCTGTAGCTGCTGAGGAAGCATCAGCATCAACCTCAACGGTATCTTCATTTGCTGCATCAACGTCAAAACCCTCGTCGCTTACAGCAGCGGGCTCATCATCATCAAAAAGATGAAGCGGCGTTTGCTCCAGACGCTCACGAATATAGCGCTGAGCAGCTTCATCGGCAGCAAACTGCTCAATGGGTGGCAAATCGCGCAAGCTCGCAAGCCCAAACTCCTCAAGGAACGCTTTGGTAGTGCCATACTGCGCCGCACCGGTTGGCGTAGGTTTCGATTTAATTTCCTTTATAATGCCCCGCGCCTTAAGCGAATTTATTGCAGCGTCGCTGGTAACACCACGTATGGAGCGTATGGCTTCTCGACCAATTGGTTGCAAATACGCAACACACGCCAGCACCTCAAGCGCAGCTTGCGAAAGTTTACGTGCGTCAATGCGACCAAGATACTCTTCGATGCAATCGTGACAACTCTCACGCGTAACAAGCTGCCAGCCTGATGCCGTTTGCACAAGCTGAAAGCCGCGCAACTCAGCATCGTATTGACGAGAAAGCTCTTCGAGCTGGGCTTTGCAAACGTCTGGCGTGCAATGAATGCTCGCGCTTGCCGTATCTACATCAACAGGCTCTGCCGATACCAGCAACACCGCTTCAAGTAAACGCCGTATGGTAGCGGCATCAATGTCCATGCCAAGCTGGTCTTGTGTTGGTTCCATTGCTTAATGTTCTCCTTCATTCGATAGCGGCTTATAGCATACACTGCGCGTAGCAGCGGTGCGCGTAAGTTCAATATCACCAAACGTCACAGACTGCGCAGCATCAAGATACCCGCCTGCAATAAGCTCAAGCATAGCCAAAAAGTGCTCAACCACGTCTTGCTTCGTGTATGCACTGCCTAGAAGCTGCGAAAACGAAATATGAAGCTTCTCGCGCGTTATGGCATCAATGCGCGCGCAGGTAAGCGCAATCGGCCTGCGTTTTGCGGCAATGTGGTGCGATTGAATAAGCTCGTCTTCACGGCGGCTCAACAAGTCCGCACAACACACCGCAAGCGTGCGCAAAGTAGTGCCCTCAAGATACGATGCGCTGGTATTAAAGTTGGCAATACGTACATGACCGCAGTTAGGATGCCTGCGCAAGCTCTTTTCATGCGCAGCTTGAAGCCACGACGACGCCTCCAAAAATTGCTTGTAGGTAATAAGTCGCGCAACAAGAAGCTCTTGTGCTTGCTGTGCTGTTATATACTCGTCTTGGTTGTCTTCATCGTCTGCAGGCACAGTTTCACTATCAGCTACCAGCTGTTTTGCCTTAATTTGCAGCAGTGTTGCGGCAACCAGCACAAAATCGCTCGCAACATCTAGGTCGATGGTAGTAAGTTTTTGAATTTCGCGTATGTACTGAGCAGCTATATCGGCAATGTCGAGAGAAGCAATATACACCTTTTGTTTATATACCAGTGAAAGCAGCAAATCGAAAGGGCCGGAAAACTGCTGTGTTTGAACTCGATACGACATAGCCTCACTTCTTTGGGTGCAAACACCCGTGCAGCCTGGCAGGTACCCTATGGGTAAGACCGAGGTGCAACTTTTGGTGCAGCGTGTATATTCAGCCTACAAAATAAACGAGATGAGCGTTGTGTACAAAAATGATACCACGCTGCGCACGTAGATTGAAATCACATCAACGCCAATAAGCGAGGGCAATACATAAAGCACAATCATCAAAATTGGCAGTGCATAGGCGTTGAGCTCTTCAAACCGTGCACGCGGACGGGGCGGCAACACAAGCGAAATAATGCTGGCGCCATCGAGCGGCGGCAAGGGCACAATGTTAAAAGCAAACAGTGCGCAATTGCACACAATGTAGCGCTGAAGAATGTTTTGTGCAGGCAGGATAATGCCAATATACTCAGATGCAAGCTGCACGTTTGTGCGCGCACACCACAAAACAGCGCCTAAAAGAAGGGTGCCCACAAGCGCTTGAAGCAGATTGGCTAAAGGCCCTGCAATTGCAACAAGAAAGGCATCTACGTGCGGATTTTTAAGGCGACGCGGATTATAGGGAACGGGATTTGCAAAACCAAACACCGGACCTCCACTAAACGCCATAAGAAGCGGCAGAATAATAGATCCAAATGGGTGGATATGCGTTTTGGGATTGAGCGTAAGGCGACCTGCATCGCGCGCGGTTGTGTCACCGCGCCAAAGCGCGCAAACGCCGTGTGCAATTTCGTGAATGATAGATGCAAACACGATGATTGCAATGCTTATAGCTGCACTTATAAGACTATCAAGGGTAAATCTTGGCACGATACCATCCTATTCGTAAAACGGTGTGTAATGTAAACGTACGTAAAGCTACGTAAAGGTACGCAACCCTATGTAAAGGTACGCACGCTCACGCGGACTATTGACGAAGGCGATACGCTAGCTTCTGCAAAAGAAAATCGAAACAAGCGCACAGCACGGCAACAAATACCAAATCGCCGCGAAGCACGCCGCCAAACACAGTGGGAATAACGGCATACCCCAGCAAAAATTGCGGAACCAAGCTTTGAACTGCAAGATTTGCATACATCACAAGCGCGCGCAAGGGACCAAATCCAATCATAGACACCACGCACACAGCCACCTGTGCCCACGAAAACATGCGCAAACACCACGCAAGCGCAATGCAACAAAACGCGAGCGTATGACGCAGCGGAAATGGCAAAGCAGAAAGAAGCTCGGATGGCGATACGGAAGGCACGGTATTGAGCGCGCCATGCGCTAATGCAGGTGTGTGCTGCGGTCGTTGCGGACTTGGAACGGCCGCGCGCTGCAGCCGCTGCGGACTTGCAGCAGGTTGCGGGCTTGCATAGCGCGACGTTTGCGGCACATCATAGCGTGGCGCTGCCTGTGGTTGATACACCCGCGCTTGCGTACGCGGCTCTTGTGGGTACATCTCAGGTTGCTCGTAGCTGGGTTCCTGCTGAAAGACAGCTTCCGGCTGGTAGGTGTTTTGCTGGTAGACATCTTGCTGGTACGCGTTTTGCGGAAAAGCAGCGTTTTGCGGCAAGTTGTATTCCGACTGGTACGCGTCTTGCTGGTAGGCTTGCTGCGCGTACGCGTCTTGCTGGTAGGCGTCTTGCGGGAAAGCAGGTGCCTGCTGATATGCGCGCGCACGCGGATACACCATCGTTTTTTGCACGTCAGGCGCAGTAGACACGCCAGGCATAGCAGGCATATCAGTCACGCCGCATGCCCCATCTGCACGAAGTGCAGGTGCATCAGCATACGCAGCACGAGCAGCTTCGCTATGTCGCGGGGCTGTAGGTTCTACATCTTGTGCACCATAACTTTTTGGAATATAGGTCATTTGTTTACATCCACTACATCGCTTAACTCAAGCCACTCTTCTTCGAGCGCCGAAACCTTTTCTACAAGCGCGTTATATTCGCTCATTACATCGCCAAACGCGGCTTTATCATTATACAAATCGCTATCCGCCAGCTTTTCTTCAAGCTCCGCTTTACGCGCAGATCCAGCTGCAAGCGCCGCGTCAATTTCGCGAAGCCGCTTTTTTTCTTGCGCGTGCTTTTTGTTGGCAGCATTGCGCGCCTGCGCCTCAAGACGTCGTTGTTCCTTTGTTTTAACATTCCTACCCGGCGTTTTTCCCTCAGCATTGGCAGAATTTCCATCCACAACGGCGCGAGGATGCGCACCGCAACCAGGCGCTGCCCCTGCCGCGGCACCGTGCGTGCGCGCCATATCCGCTTTTTCTTCGGCAGCATCGCGTGCCTTAAGATCCTCTTTTTTATAGAGATAATACTCATAGTCGCCATCAAACAAGCGCACATGCCCGTCGGACACTTCAATAATTTTGGTTGCAACATTGCGCACCAAGTGCTCATCGTGGCTTACCACCACGAGCGTGCCCTCAAACGTAGTAAGCGCGTGCTCAAGCACATCAACCGAATCGATATCAAGGTGGTTGGTAGGCTCGTCCAAACACAGCAGCGGTGCCGGATGCACAAGCATGCACGCAAGCGCCAGGCGCGCGCGTTCGCCACCCGAAAGCACCGATACATGTTTATCCACATCGTCGCCGTGGAACAAAAACGCACCTAACAGCTGTCTATGCTGCGTTGTTGTCCACGCAGGATTAGCGTCTATCATTTCTTGCAAAGCCGTGTGCGCCGCATTAAGCGCCTCAAGCTGATGCTGAGCATAATATGCAACTTCAACATGCTTGCCCTGCTCAATAGTACCGTTAGTTGGCTGCTCAAAGCCACACAGCAGTTTCATAAGTGTTGTTTTACCTGCACCATTAGGCCCAACCAGCGCCACTTTATCGCCCCGATACAGCGTAAAATTAGCGTCGCTCCACACCACATGATCGCCAAAACGTTTGGAGAGCTGGTGCACATCAACCACCATATCGCCCGTACGCGGCGGCGCAGGAAAGCGGAAATGCACCTTTTTTGAGGCTTGCGGCAGCACCACCAGTTCTTGCTGTATGTGTTCAAGGCGTCGAATGCGCTCTTGTACCTGCTTTGCCTTGGTTGGTTTATAACGAAATCGTTCAATAAAAGTTTGAAGGTGATTAATATCGCTGAGCTGCCGCGCGCGTTTGGCAGTAAGCTGAGCAAGATTGTCTTCGCGCTGATGCAAATAGCTCGAATAATTGCCAGTGTACGTCATGAGCCGCTTGTTTTCGATTGCTGCAATATGCGAAACGCAGGCATCCATAAACGCGCGGTCGTGCGAAACAATGAGTACGCAGCCTGTATACGAGCTTAAAAAGCTCTCAAGCCAGCGAACACTTTCGAGGTCGAGGTGGTTTGTAGGCTCGTCGAGCAATAGTAAATCGGGATGCTTAAGAAGAAGCTTCGCTAAGGAAATACGCATCTGCCAGCCGCCCGAAAATTCACAGGCAGGCTTGTCAAAATCATCAACAGCAAAGCCCAAACCAGCAAGAATTTGCTTAGCGCGCGCTTCAAGCTCATAGCCGCCAAGCTGCTCAAAGCGGCTTTGATTTTTGCCGTAGCTGTCGAGAAGTTCGTCAATATGTGCTTGTGTGGCTTGTTGTGTTTCGGTTGGCGCGTGCTGCGTTTGCGTGGCGTGCTGCACATCCGATACGCGCAGCTGCGAAAGCTCCTGTTCCTGCTCAGCCAAACGGCGCTTTAAAGCCTGAATTTCTTCGGCAGAATGTATAACTTCCTGAAGCGCCGTTGTGTTATCAGCGAGTGTTGTTTCCTGCTCAAGATACCCAATTGTTATGTCTTTTGCATACGACACACTGCCGCAATCAGGCGATTCGAGCTTCATAAGCACGCGCAGCAGGGTTGTTTTACCAGCGCCATTAGGCCCAACGAGTGCCCAGCGCTGATTTGCATTAAGCTGCAGGGTAACCTGCGTCCACAACAGCTGCGACGCAAACGATTTTTCTATTGAATCGACAAGTGCGATCAACCATGTCTCCTTATGCTACAGGTGCCAATCAAAAACTGCACGTATAACCCGTGCTCGCCTATTATAACACGCTTTACGTGCCCACAAAAAAGCTCCGCGCACACCCGTGCGCGGCAAAAGTTGCATATGGTTTACTCATGTGTTTTAGCATTATCGGAGGCGTTTGTGGTTTAGTACTATATACACATTTGCAGCGCAAGAAAGCAGGTAGCAAAATGAACCACACACCAACCAGCACACTCAAGATAAAAGACCTCACACTCATTGGAATTTTTCTTGTTATCTATTACATCATCATCGGTATCGCAAGCATGACGGCGGTTTTTTGCGCGATGGCGGCAAACAGCGTAGCAGTCTCGCTCGCATGCTTTGCGCTTGCTCCTCTTAGCTGCGGTGTTATCACAGGTCCGTTGGTTATTCTCCTTATGACAAAAATCCAAAAACCCTGGGGCTTTTTTATCTTTGGCATTATTCCATCGTTTTTGCTGGCATTTACCGGTCACACCTTTATTGTGCCGCTGGTAGGCATAGTGTTTGTAGCCGCCGCCGAGGCCATCTTGCGTGCGGGTCACTACGCGTCGTTTCGCGCAATGCTTGCTGCGTGTTCGGTGTTTAACATTTGGACAACCCTGCCTTTAGTAGCTGTATTTTTTAGCGAAAAAATGCAAACGTCCATGATTAAAAAGATGGGTACCGACCTGTTTTCGCACGTATTTACCGTGCCGCATATTGCACTCATTATGGTTGTAGCTCTTATTGCAGGCGCGCTCGGAGCTCTGCTCGGCCACGCTATGCTTAAAAAGCATTTTGAGAAAGCCGGCATCGCATAAGAACGCGCATAGTACGGCCGCTGGTAGGTATAACCACCGGTACGTATAACCGCTTAACCGTACGGCTGCTACCACCATGTATGACCGATGCATAACCAATGTATGACCGGCGTCTTACCATATACGCCGCATGCAACACACAAACACACAAACCACTGCAACCACCAAGGGTACAAGCATGCAGATATGCCACGTTACAAACCATAGCCCGTTTCACCCACTCACAAAAATGGCTGCCACCATACTTTTAGGCTTTACGCCACTTGTGAGCATGCACGCTCACCTATCCTGGGTTCTTGTGGTGGTTTTTGCTGGCATATTTGTGCTTGAGCATCACTACAAGGCTGCACTATCAGCGCTTATATGGTATGCACTGCTAGCAGGCATTATTGCATATGCCGATACGTGTATGACAGCTGCTGGTACGTGTGGTTTCATGGCGCCGCCCATACGCGTTATGTATTCGTTTATCTACATGCTCAAGGTATTTTACGTGCCCATGCTTGCAGCAAAGTGGCTTATTTCAACAACCGATGTTGGCAACATGCTTGCAGCGCTCGACAGCATACGTGTACCAAGCGCCATAAGTATTCCGCTATGTGTTATGCTGCGATTTTTTCCTGCATATAGAGAAGACAGCCGCGCTATAAAGCAAGCACTTACCATGCGCGATATAACGCTTCGCCACCCCATCATGTATGCGGAACGCTTTTGCGTACCAATGCTCATAGTGTCGTGTAAATTGGCCGATGAGCTGGCGAAAGCTGCAGAAACAAAAGGTATTGCAAATCCCGCGCCAAAAACGCATTATCGGCAATGCCACTTTCATACATGTGATGGCGTGTGCCTTGCGCTCATGCTTGCCTGCATTATACTTGCGTGCGGATGTGGAGGTTTGTGGTGCTCTCGATAACAAATTTGTCTTTGTACTACCCCGATGAAATCCCATGCAGCAAGGCTGGCGCGCACATGACTGCGCAGATGGACAGCGTTGCAGCTCAAAAGCCTACCCTTTGCAATATTTCGTTTAACGTGCAGCAGGGCGAATGCGTTGTGCTATGCGGCAAAAGCGGCTCGGGCAAATCGAGCGTGCTTCATGCCATAAATGGACTTGCCACGCGCTATTATAACGCCCGTATAACAGGGCAGATACGCTGCAATGGAGCCGAGCTTACCTCTCTTCATATATATGAAATATCGCAGCTAGTAGCAAGCGTGTTTCAAAATCCGAAAACGTCGTTTTTTAATGTGAATACAACAATGGAGCTTGTGTTTGCGCTCGAAAACATGGGCGTAGACCCTAGGGAAATGCAGCGTCGCATCGACGCGCTGTCGGAGCGCATACCTATTGCACACCTTCTAAATCGTGACATTTTTGCGCTTTCGGGCGGCGAAAAGCAGCTGCTTGCAATAGCCGCGGCCTACATCACCTGCGCGCCTGTTATTGTGCTTGATGAGCCGTCGTCGAACTTAGACGCAGAGCTGATAGATGCCATGGCAAAGCTCTTAGCCATCCTCAAATCGCAACACGTAAGTCTCATTATTGCGGAGCATCGCCTGTACTACGCCATGGACATTGCAGATAGAGTAATTGTGCTTGAGCATGGTCATGTGTGCATGGATATGTCGGCACGGGCGTTTTGTGCGTTGGACGAAGATGAAAGGCAGCGTATGGGCTTGCGATGCATTACAAAACCGCAGCTCGCTGCCCGGTTTGCGCAGCCGCTCGCGGAAGGTGCTGAGTGCGCTGCGGGTGCTGCTCGCAAGACGGGTGCGGAGTGTGCGACGGGTGCTGTGCGCAAGATAGGTGCGGTGTGCGAGACAGGTGCGGAGCTTAAGCTGCAGCGTATCGAATATCTCACCATAACTCATCTTGAGCTTGCTTTTTCTGCAATGCATAAGCTGTGCATTCAAAAGTACCCGCTGTATGACCATTGCATTTATGGCATAGTTGGCAAAAATGGCGTTGGAAAATCCACGCTCCTGCGCGCGCTTATGGGTCTACAAAAAGGTGCTACGGTTACGCGCGGTAAAAACGCAGGTAAACGCCTTAGTCGCCGAGCACTTTCGCGCTACACAAGTTGGGTTATGCAAGATGTAAGTTATCAATTTTTCATGGAGAGCGCTGCCGAGGAACTTTGTTTTGGCACCAATGTTAAACCATGTCAGCTAACTGACCCGCATAGCCAGGCATATGCCCTGTTAAACGACCTTAATTTGCTTCAATATATTACAAAGCATCCGTTTTCGCTTTCAGGCGGACAAAGGCAGCGGCTGGCAATTGCGGTTGCGCTTTTGCAGCAAAGGGATGTGGTGTTTATGGATGAGCCTACAAGCGGCATGGATTTTGAGCACATGATGCGCATATCACGCGTGCTGGCTGCGGCGCGGGCGCACAAGCATCTTATCGTTATTGTTTCGCATGATGTTGAATTTTTAAATGCAACTGCCGATTACATTATTAACTTGGAAGACTTTTGTGCGTAAGAAGCGTAGTTGTACCACGTGCGGATGTTTACAAGGGTTTTGCGGCGTTTTGATTATCGTTGTTGGTGTGGTACCACATGCGTGTTTGCGTGTGGTGCGCTTTGTGGTATAACTAAAGAATAAAAGCAGTATCGTTGGGAGCATTCCTGATGATGCTGTTTTTATATTTTTATTTTTCGGTAATATTTGCCTGTACTGTCTATGTATGACACTGTTTTAACTCCCCTTAGTTTCGCTTCAAGTCTCAAGCATTTTTCTATTTCTTCGCTCGTAAACCTCGTCCCTGTTGCGTCAAAATTACATTCCTTAAGTGCTTTTTTCTTATACGCGTTTCTGAGGTCTTTTTCGACTCTTTTTCTATGATTTGAAGTATTTTTAAGACTTTTAAGCTCTATGCCGCTGCTTAAATCAGGTTTACCCACAATCTTCTGCCTTGCTGTGCCCTTAGTTTTCTTGTCCACCTCATAGTCAACCTGAAAGGTGCACTTAATGCCGTGCTGCGACAAACGCTTTGCCTGTTCAATTTCATGAGGATATGTATTCTTCTTAGCAAGCTTATTCTCAAACTCAATCTTCGGCACTTTGCCTGTAAGCACCCAGTCTTTGTCCCGCAAACGCGGCAATGCGCTTTTACACAGATCGTTTTTCATTTATGCAGGTAAATAGGGGTATTTAATAAGAAAAAGAGTGGTGGGCGATGCGGGATTTGAACCCACGACCCCTTCCGTGTGAAGGAAGTGCTCTACCCCTGAGCCAATCGCCCACAAGCTTCTCTTGCAAGAAGTACGTAAGTATCATAACAAAAAAATGCGATATGCGCACGCGTATTATGAACCTACACATCAATGCCAACTTTGTACAACAGTAAATGCATGCTAGACGCACGTGTACGTGTGCTGTGTGTGCAGGTGCACAAGGACACATTCTGTACAAGTATGCGTTTTAGACGTATTTGTAGTGAACGCCTATGTCGGCTATTACTTGCTACAATTCGTCTTCATCATCTACCGCAGAGGCTGCCAAAACATCATTAATGCATACAATCATCTGCTGAGCTGCACTACATAAAGCCTGGTGTGACTCAATAGCATCGCCATTAATGAAATTAATAACCATGGGCATATTCATACCGGCATATAGCGTAATGCGTTTGCCTTCAAGCACAAGGCGGCTTACAACATTACACGGTGTACCACCCATCAGATCGGCAAATACAATAAAAGAATCGAGGTTTCGAGTTACGTCCTCAAAACGCGTTAGAAAATCAACCTGCCCTTCGCACTCATATAGCCCAACCGTACGAATATGCTTTTGCGGTCCCATAATCATCTCAACCGCAGACTTTAAGCCAGCGGCGAGATCGCCATGACTTACCAGTACAAGATCCTGTGACATAGATTTTACCTCCACCATACAAAACCATTATAGAAAACACGCAACATCGCGTAAAACAAGCCAACAACACACTATAATCGCTATAAAATCCCAGTCCAAACTTTATGCAGACGCCCGTATAAGCAGGAACACAACTGTGGCTGCTTATACGGACACAACAAATGACAGGTAAACTATTTACCTAAAATACCAAGGCCGCCCAACGCAATGCATACAATCAAAACAATAAAAATAGCTTTGGTTGACGTCATATTCTTCTTACCCAAAAGCCAATACACAGCACCAGTAATTGCGGCGGGTAGTAGGCGTGGAAGAATCATGTTAAGGTTGTTTTGAATGTTAAAGGCAACGTCACCAATGTGGGGAACGGCAACAATTTGCACATTAACCATAGTTGCGACAAGTGCACCAACCATAAACACACCAAGAAGCGTAACAGCATCGGTGATAGCTTGTAGTTTACCTTGCATTGTTGTAACTAACGCTGTACCCTCGCGATATGCGTATTCAAGCTGTTTCCAACGAAATACCATAACAACGATTTGAGCGATAATCCAAATAAAAATACCAACGGGGTTACCCTGCATTGCCATATTTGCAGCAAGTGCACCAAAAATAGCAGGAATAAGTGCACCAAAAATAGCGTCACCAATAGCAGCAAACGAACCCATTAAACCAGCTTTAAGTCCAGTAACACTGTCAAGGCTTTTGACGCCTTGTTTTTCCTCTAAAGCAAGATCGATACCGGTAACTACGGTGTTAAAAAAGTTAGAAGTGTTAAAAAACTGTGTATGTGTTTTCATAACCTTCTTGAGCTCATCGGTACCATCGCCGTACATTTTGCGCAATTGAGGAAGAATAGTGTACAAATAGCCAGAACCCTGCATGCGCTCGTAATTCCACCCAAGCTGAAATCCCAAAAGCGATCGACGGTTAATCTGTTTAAAGTCTTCATGTGTAAGTTTATATGAAGTGTTGTTGTTATTAGAGCTCGTCATCTTCGATCTCTCCTTCTTCACTCTCTGTGCTTGCAGCTACAGCTGCAACAACTGGAGCAGCTGCTACACGATTCTGCTTATAGCTGATAAGCGCAAGACCAACACCAATAATGGTTACGCCAAGCATTGGCATACCGTTGAAAATGTGATGGAAGTCTTTAACAACAGAAGCAACGCCACCGCCAAGGACTTGAATGCTTGAGAACACGGTCGTAAGCAACGCAGTAATCGTAAAGCCAAGCAAAAGATATGCAAGGTGTTTTTTAACAGGAAGATAACGAAGTAAGATTGCAAAACCAACCGCAGGAAGAGTTGCACCAGCAACAGAAAGCCCTGTACCCAGCCATGCAAATGGACCAGTAAGAATATTAACAATGTATTGAACAAAGTCTCCACCCAAGCACAGTGCAAGAAGAACAGGAAGCAAACGCGATAAACTCCAGGGTAGCGCTCCCAAAAGGAAGTTCCTATCAATTGCTTTGTAATCGAAGTTCTCAACATTTTTATCAATACGGTGTGCAAAGAAGGTGTTTGCAAAACGTGCCAAAATGTCGAGCTGAATCATTAACGCTGCTACAGGTACAGCAATAGCGGCAATTGCCTGCTGAGGATCCATACCAACCGCAACAGCGAATGCGCACGCAAGGACGGTACCCGAGTTTGCGTCAATTCGAGACGCCCCGCCAAATGTACCTACACCAAGAACGGTAAGTTGCATGCTGCCACCGATAATAAGACCGGTTTGCATATCGCCCATAACCAGACCAGCAAAAAAACCGGCAAAAACAGGTGAACTTAATGATGAGTAAATTTGCAGCTCATCCAAAATCTGATAGCCGGCATACAGCGAAAGTAGCGCTATTTGCCACCATTGAATACTCATGACTTCTCCTAACGTCCGAGATCACCCAATAATTTCCACAAATCTTTCGATTCATCGCTTGGCACCATCTGTGCAGTAAGCGTCACGCCCGCATCTCGCAGTCTTCTAAACGCCTCAACATCTTCATCAAGTACATTAATCGATTGAGAAATATGATGGGTTTCGTCTGTTTGTGACATGTTGCCTACATTAATCGTATTAAGCTCAACACCTCGTAAGACAAGCTCCAAAAATACTAAAGGTCGCTTTGCCACAATAAGCAGGCGCTGCGATGCATATTTACCACTAGTGATATTAGCTGCAGCTTTCTCTATCGGAAGAACGCTTAGACGAACACCAGAAGGCGTTGCCATTTTAAGCGCTGCTTTTTCGATATCAGATGTGGCTACCTCATTATCTACCACCATGATGCGGTTAATAGAAAGGCTGCTTGTCCACAGATTAGCTACCTGACCATGAATAAGGCGGCCATCGATACGTGCAGCGATATAAGCCATACAATCACGCTCCTTTCGTTTGCGTATACATACTATGCTGCCCAACTAATGAAAGTGTTTTTTGACCTCGTCCTTCGGTGTCAAACACCACAAAAGAATTACTCCCCTCCTTCAGCAATCCGCGAGGCACATATAACGTCTGCTGAGGACCAACAGACCAAAAACGACCAACATTTACACCATTAACTACCAGTACACCTTTACCAAAAGACGACATATCAACAAAGGTGTCAGCAGGAATTTGAATGTCACAAGAAAATGCGTGAAGTGCGGGCATATGAGCATGCATACTAACGTTGTAGCGCTCATCAAAACTAAGCGAAGACAAGCTAGCAGGCGAAATATAATGAGCAAAAAGTTGCGAGGTTGCAGACAAAAGAGTTGTATGCTCTGCGTGATTTGAGTTTGCAGGATGTAAGCCTGGAAGATCTACGCCTGTAGGCTTCGGCCAATAAAACACGGGCATAAATTCAAGCGAATACTGTGTCCAATGCTGCAAAAAGTGATGATCAAGCATCACACCCTGACCAAGACCTTTACTTTGGGTATAAGCTGCAAGTTTTCTGCCATAATTCACGCGCCCCATGTGTTCTATAAGCACGCTCAGTGTATGAGTACCAGGCGTAACAGAAAGTGTTATGTCATTGCCAATTTCCTGTTGGTATTGCGTTTGTATGTACGTTTCGTCTATCCACACAATCGCACGGTCACGCGCGTCAATAATATAAAGCACCTCCTGCGGCGCATAGGTAGTAATTGTTGTTTGATACAACGTGTAACCCGTTTGCTGACCAAGCTCTTCCATTGAACACGGATAGAGCGATTTAACTGGCTGTGACAATGCACGCACACAATCAGCAAGTGCACACGAACCAACATAGCTAAGATGCTGCGGCTTAAGTGTTGTTTTGATTCTTGCACGTTGCTGCACGAGCTGAGGAAACAGCTGGTGAACTATTGCTTTAAGTGCGTTATATGCCTGTGTAGGATTTCCTTGTTCATTGAGCGGCGCGCCATAATCGTAGCTTGTAATTTGTGGTAAATCGCTGTCATAACGTGCAGAGCAGCCATTCATACAGCTAAAATTGGTACCGCCATGAAACATATACAGGTTAATACTTCCCTCTTCCATGGTTTTTCGCACGTCTTCCGTAAAATCTGTAACTTTGCGCGTTACAACATCCTCATTCCAACGAGAAAACCACCCGTCCCAAAATTCCATGCACATAATCGGGAAAACTTTATTGTGACGAGCAAAAAAGCGACGCATCGCGGCAAAGTTTTCGTGCGCGTGCGACCCAAAATTACCTGTTGGCAGTATATTGCTATCGATAAGCGACCCTGACTCCAAACATGCATCCCAAGGACCGTCTGAAGTACACAAGGGCATTGTTATACCAGCGCTGTACATCATATTGGCAAGAGAGGTGAGATAAGAACTGTCTTCACCGTATGACCCATATTCATTTTCAACCTGGAACATAAGAATGTTGCCACCACAAGACAACTGGTGTGGCACTAATCTGGGCAAAAGTTCATCATAGTATGACTGAACGTATGATAGATATGCCGGATCACTCGACCGCAAACGAACACCTTTTGTAAGCAACCACGCCGGCAATCCCCCCATTTCCCACTCGGCACAAATGTAAGGTGAAGGACGTACAATAGCATACAATCCGCATGCCGCAGCAAGCTCCAAAAAGTGTTCAATGTTACACATACCGTCAAACATAAATGTACCGGGTAAAGGCTCATGTATATTCCAAGGGATATACGTTTCTACGGTGTTAAAACCAAGCGCTTTAAGGTTATAGAGCGAGTGTTCCCAATCCGATGGATGAATACGAAAATAATGAATAGCACCGCTGAGTATTTTCCAGGGTTTTCCATTAAGGTAGAACGAATCGGATTGAATACTAAACGTGTGGACCATAACTTCCCTCTTGAACATGAGTGGGTTTGATTCCCTCGACTTTCATATATTAATATATTAACTTACACGGTAAAAATAAAAAGGTGTAGTCGGTAAACGGTAGGAAAATAAGGAGGAACGGATGATACCGTATGCGTTATAGTTTGTCAGTACGCTACAGTGGCGTATGTCCTTCCCCATAAAAACCAAGGCAAAGATACGTGCGCTTGCAGCAACAACATGCCTTACATACGCTATGAATTACGTGAATGTTTAGAGAACATAACTGTTGCATTTAGAAACATACCCACTGTTGTGCATAATAACTATCGTATATAACGCACAGTGAGTTATTTCAAGCATACATCCCTCGTCCAAGGAGTTAATGCATGAAGATACCAAAATATCAAGTTATTAAAAATGAACTCAAGAATGCCATAGTTACAGGATGTCTAAAGAATGGTCAAAAGTTTTACACCGAGGCTGAGCTAATCGATAAATATAACGTTTCCTCAATTACGGTTATTCGTGCCCTAAACGACCTGGTAAAAGAGGGATACCTTGTCCGTCATCAGGGGAAAGGCACGTTTATTTCGCGTTCGCGTAAAGATAAACGTGTGCAATTTTCCGATGTTGAGCTATATCCGTTTAGCGAAGAGCACGTGTATGTACATGAAATTATCCAAGAAAACGCACCCGAAATTCTAAAAACGCTGCAGCTCAATAAAAATGCGCATTACATTGCCATCCGTCGTACGCGTACAGTCAATGATACGCCTGTTATCTATCACCAAAGCTATCTTATAAAATCACTTATCGATACAAGCAAACCGCTTGCCTATTACACATCGATTTATGAGCGTCTCCAACAAGATCGTGGCATTGTTATGGAAGATGAACCCTACGAGGAAACAAATAGTATTGTATATCCGGCGCCGCTTCATATTTCGCAAATGCTCAACTTAACGAAAGGTGAGCCGTGTGCAAAGCAAATACGTCTAACATATTCAGCCGCAACAGGAAAGCCTCTGGAATATGCCGTTGCATATAAGCGATGGGACTTTTATAAGTTTACAATTAAGGGTAATGAAGTCTAAGCACGCCCCCACAGGGCAAACACACCAAAGGTATACAGATGTGTGGGTGTATAGTCTTTGTAAATCTGCAGATAAGCCAAAAAACAGGCAAAAGCCGCATAAAAAAAGCCGAAAGACGTGCTTTCGGCATAAAATGCAATGGTGGGCCCAGTAGGACTTGAACCTACAACCAAAGGATTATGAGTCCTCTGCGCTAACCGATTGCGCTATAGGCCCGTATGGGACAGTAATTATCCACCTATGTAGATTACGAAAGAAACCACAATTACGCAAGTGTTATTTTTACGTGCAAGAAAAATGCGTAGTTAGGTTGTAGATGACCATGAAAGCTGCTGCTTACTGCTTTTTTTGAAACACAACCATACGCCGCGCAAGCACATACACCAACAACGACAAGGGTAAGCACGCTGAGCCAATAATAAATTCAAGAATAATTTTATTGCGGTCGATAAGCAAAAACGCTGCACATATAAAGGCAACAAGCACTACAACTGCAGCATGATTCATAATTTTATAGGCCTGGGAGGGCACGTTAATGCGCCGTGCACTCTGAAAACCAAGGTGAGTAAGAATACAGCTATCAAACAAGCAAACATAGCTATTTACAGAAATTGGATGTGCAATAATAAAAGCGATGGACCCAATTACAGTGAGAATACCTGCAATAAATGCAAGGATAGACGAAAGTTTTACATTGCGTGCAAGCATATTCATACAATCACCCTTGGTTGCCACTGAAAACAATCGTAAAAAATGGTGGAGAATACGGGGTTCGAACCCGTGACCTCATGGCTGCCAGCCATGCGC
>CAMPVF010000002.1 GCA_946997485.1 uncultured Atopobium sp. | reverse complement strand
GTTCGAACCCGTGACCTCATGGCTGCCAGCCATGCGCTCTCCCAGCTGAGCTAATTCCCCACTAACAACGATATGTAATACTACCAAAGATTTGCAGCGCTGTAAACAGACACATACACATTTGCGAAAATAACTGTAGGCTCCACAATTAACTTGTACAAAATTTGCTACTTGGACAATGACGAAGGGCAAGTAGCGTATCATTACAAGAGGAAAAACAACTACAAGGAGTATACATGCCAAACGAAAAAAGCTTTGAGGCAGCGCAGCTTGCTTCCGATACGGTACTTGCACGCATTCAAGAGCACGCAAGCGACTATACTATGCTTACGGGCGACAGACCAACAGGACGCCTTCACTTGGGGCATTATTTTGGCACGTTAAAAGAGCGTGTTCGCCTGCAAAATCTCGGCATGCCAACCAACATTATCATTGCCGATTATCAGGTAATTACCGATCGAGACACCACCGAACACATTCAAGATAATGTGTATAACATGGTTATCGATTATCTTGCATGCGGTATCGACCCTGAGAAAACGATGATTTTTACGCATTCGGCAGTGCCCGCATTAAACCAGTTAATGCTCCCCTTCTTGTCGCTCCTTACTGAAGCTGAGCTTTTACGCAATCCAACCGTTAAAGCCGAGCAAGAAGCCTCAGGTCACGCGCTTACAGGTTTGTTACTTACCTACCCCGTGCATCAGGCATGCGATATTCTGTTTTGCAAAGGAAACGTGGTGCCGGTTGGACGCGATCAGCTGCCACATATCGAAACTACAAACAAAATTGCGCATCGCTTTAACGCACGCTATGGCACAGTATTTCCTGAGGTAACCGGCCTTCTTACTGCTAGCACCATGCTTCCTGGCCTTGATGGTCGCAAAATGAGCAAGTCGTATGGCAATGCCATTTCGCTGTGCATGACAAAAGAAGAAACAACCAAGCTCATTAAAAAGTCGAAAACCGATTCCGAGCGTGAAATTACGTATGACCCCGAAAACCGTCCTGGTGTATCGGCACTGCTTTCCACTGCTGCTATCTGCTTAGGTCGCGCACCCGAAGACATAGCCGCCGAAATTGGTATGGGCGGCGCAGGCATGCTCAAACAAGTTGTAAGCACTGCCGTAAACGATTACTTTGCAGAAATTCGCGAACGTAGATGCGAGCTTATGGGCAACATGGATTACATTCGCGAAGTTTTGGCAGAAGGCAACAAAAAAGCCAACGCCATTGCAAATACTACCTTGCAAGAAGTACGCGAAACCATGGGGATGGTGTATTAATTTACGCGGGGGCTCTAGTACCCGCTACAACGCCTGCTACACTACCTGCTATAGTACCTGCTACAACACACGAAACGCATACAGCACCTGCAACGCGCCTGAAGCGAGCTGCAGGTGTTTTTTATTTTGAAGAATGCCTCATACGCAGCGCCGCTGCTGTAATGCACACACCTGCAATACCAAGAAGTGCAAGTGCAGCAAACGGCACTGTAAGCATGTCAGACGTTTGGGGAAGTCGGGTAAACTGCCTATTGTTACGAGGAGCGTTGTGCAGCGGCGCAGGCATGGCAGGCACCAACGCAGGCTCCGTAGTATCGCTTGCGGGCGAAGCCGGCAAAGGCGCAGCGGGCGTAGATGCAGGCACGGGGGCAGGCGTCGGTGTTGGCACATCAGACACATCCGTGTGCGAGTCATCAGGCTCGTGCGGCGCCGGTGGATTAGGAACCGGAGGCTTTGGCGCAGGTGGCTTTATCTTGTCTCTATCAATCTCGATAATATGAAGCGTAGATGGCTCTTTTGTAAGTGTGGTTGTATCACCTGTTTTCGTTTGCCATGCTATAGTAAACGCAATATCGTCTAGCTTGGGTGCATCCTTCCCCGTTTGCGTTTGGCGAAGCACATACGATCCTGGCTGCAAGTAAATCTTATCTTTTACCTGGTAATACCCAGCCTGTTGGAACGACTTCTTTGTTTTCATATCACTCACAACACCATCTAATGTTGGCGCTGTATCTTTTGCAAAATCATTACTGAGCGTTATATGTTTCTTTACGAGCATATCCTTATCGCCCACGCGCTGATACACATCAAAACTCCCGGTGGTAATGGGAACAGACTTACCCGTAGCAGCATCTTTCTTAAACTGATGCACAACAATTTGCGTAGGAATTTTACGAAACGTTACGTAATAATACTTCATATCAAGCCGCTTAATCGGCTTTCCATCTTTCATTTCATAGGCAAACGAAAGGTAATGATTACCCGGATTATCTTTGGTGTCCTTGTTGTTTTGAAATGTGTCGCCTTTGGGTTTATCGATGTCGTTGTCCCAATACACGTATCCCGGAATATTTGTTGAGGTAAGCTGCTCAAGCGTAGGACGAAAAACACCTGTTGTTCTGCCGTTTTCAGTTTTTGGTGTGTCGGGGTCGTCCTTAAACGAAAGGAGCGAATATTTTACGTCGTTATTTCTATTGCGCATAAAATGCGCGGGATCAGTTTCCACAGGTTTGGTAAGATCGCTCAGCCCGTCTATTTTGTGGTTGGGTACTGCCGATATAACAAAGCCCTTGTCTTTCTCTTCTTTTGATAACGATGAGTGGGTATCTGCATTGCCGCGCTGCTGTAACGGCGCATCAACATCAATTTGTTGTGTTTGTGCGCGATACGTAACGTCGTCTACAAAGTGAAATTGTGCGCTCACCTTTGGAGCAGCTTCATACATAAACCAACTAAACTCCTCTCCACCCGTATTAGTTTCATCACCATAATTGGTAAGTATGCGCTCGTTTAACGAACCATCACTGCTAAATACAATTTTGTAATAGAGATAATGGTCGCGAGATTGCATTTCAATTTTAGTTCGTTTTGTTGCATTATTAGCAAGCTGTAAACCATTAAATTCAAAAGAATATGGATGCATCGTATAGGTAACAGTTTTGTCAGAGCCTGCATAGATGCTTCCGTCTTTTAGGATAGAGCCATTTCTTGTTTGGTAGCCTTGAGCATATATTGTGTTAGATAATCCCGTTTTAGAATACTTGTTTACAACAGTATAAATCGTATAGGTACCAGGCTCATCTTTAATAATCTTATTCTCTATATGTACAGGCTTTTTTGCAGGATCACTATCGGGCGTAAAGAAATATTTTTGAATGGAGCTATTATGCTTAAACGCCGCGGTAATTTCTTCATCGCTTATAACAGTTGGAAACGGATTTTTAACAGCTAAATCTTTAGTGCGTGTGTAGGTGATTACATTGTCATTTTCTGACTTTTTAACTAGATTGTCTGCTGGCTCTTTTTCTAGCAAAGCATCAGCACTTGCTTGAGAAGCGAGTGCTGCAGAACGGGTACTATTCCGAAGGGGGGGGGCAGGTATGAATGATGCTGCAGCTGCATAAGACGGTGCAAATCCACTTAGTGCACCACAAACAATAGCAGCGGATGCAATGGATCGCCCAAGTGTATGAGAAAAGTGCATAAAAACTTCCTTAAGAAATTGCCATAATATAGTTTCTAATGCCATTCTACCCGCAGCAAGGCACCTTATGCAAACATATATACAAAAAACCCTGCCCGTGAAGACACCGGCAGGGTTTTAGTGTACTTAGCGTGTGGGCAATTAAGCATGCAAGCTATTCGCATGCAAAAGAGCGCTTCACAATGCTACAGGATGCTGTATTAGAGAACGAGCATCGCAATCGACAGAATAATCATGTTCGAAATGGCGATTGCAGCAACGATCTTTACAACAAACTTAATCCATGTGCTGTATTGGATACGAGACAGCGCCAAACCACCCATGATTGCACCGTTGGTGGGTGTAAAGAGGTTTACAACACCAGAAGCAGCGGAGAAAATCATAATCATAACGGCGGGGTTAAAGCCAAGGTTCTGAGCCAACGGTCCCATAATTGGCATGGAAACATTTGCCATACCAGATGTTGATGGAATAAGGAAGCTCAAAGCAAAGTACAGCAAGTACGAACCAACGGAGAATACAACGCCCGATGTACCAGCAAGTGCATCAGATGCGCTTTGAAGTACCCATGTTGAAAGACCGGTTGAGTTCATAAGAACGGTAACAGCACGAGATACGGCGATAACAAGAACTACGCTCATCATTTCGCCTGAACCCGTCATAAACGCGTCAACAATTTCGTGCTCGGAAAGACCACCGATAATACCAATGATAATACCGAGAAGCAAGAACCAGGTAGTTGACTCAGGGAAGTACCACTGACCGATAGGTACACCAGTAAGCAATGACGACCAACCAGCGTTGTCGGTAACTTCTTTAGTAACGGTGTATTGTGCTTCGCCCTTAACATCAAGCTTACCGAGCTCTTTGTCAGCAAAGGTTTTCTTAAGATCATCGGTAGTAAGCTGGGTTACTTCGTCGTGGCTTGCAGCATCCATTTCGAAGAAATCAACACCGAGCTTCGTCCATGGAATGAACGAGATAATCATAACAGCAAAGGTAATAGCAAATACCCAAAGTACGCAGCGCTGTTTACCAGTTAAACGTACCTCTTTTTCGGCAAGATCATCATTTTTGTACGTTTCTTCGGCAGCCTCAATCTCGGCTGAAGTCATAAGCGTACGTGATGGATCGGCTTTTACACTCTTTGCATATTGCATAGCAAAGAATACCGAAATGAGATATGACACAACAAGCAGAACAAAACCAAGACCAATAATTACGGATTGGTCGGCAGCGATGTGCATGTCTTTAAGTGCAGCAGCAGCAACACCAGTGCAGAACGGGTTAACAGTTGAACCCAAGCAACCAACGCCAGCACCAAGCAAAACAATCATTGCACCGGTAAGTGAATCGTAACCAGCAGCCATCATTGTTGCCGAAAGGAGTGCGTAGAAGCCTACCGTTTCTTCGCACATACCATACGTAGATCCACCAAGTGCGAAAACAGCCATAAGAACTGGGATTATTGCCAGCTCGCTACCCTTCATGTTGTGTACTAGGACGGAAATACCCGTGTTAAGTGCATCTGTTTTGCTAACGATACCAAGAAAACCACCAAGTACCATAACAAACAAACAAACACCAAGAGCATCTTCAAAACCCTTTACAGGAGCCATGAAGAAATCGCCCACCGTAGCTGCTGTAATATCAGGTGTAACACTAGACATGCATAAAGATATTATGGCAACAATAATGAGGACGATGAAGATGATTGAGAATGACGAAAGCATTTCTCTTTTCTTCTTCGGCTGCTCAGTCGCATTAGACATATCGCAACTCCTTTCATCGGTTGAATATCTAAAACATGCACGCGAGACATAGGCATGCCTTGCGCTTCATGTCGTAATAAGTGTAAACTACTTTGTCAATAAATCCGTTGAGAATATAAAATAATTCCGTGAACGTTATGCAATACGGTGGTAGACGGTAGTTGGCACGCTTGTAGATGTTTTGTATAAAACTACTAAAGATTTTGTAGATTTGGAACGCAATATACCAAGGTTAAAAACCACTTTACGCAGTTTACATGTATGTTTATAAAATTGCATATAGTAGGTCGTCTTACACCTACAAACTAATCATAATATCAACACATAATAAAATATCGTATTTTTATTGCATATTATGCAATATTTATACTTTGACGAGCGGGAGAACGGGCGCGATGTGAAAAGTTACAAATACCCTTGAAAACCAGGGCGTTTAAAAAACGAGCAGCGCTGCCATGTATTAGCGCCAAGAAAAAGCACCGACAGTGATGCCGGTGCTTTACATTCATGCATTTATGGATGCTACCTGCAAAAATGCTGCTGCATACAAGCTTACATGCTTTATTGAACAGCGTTATTACAGAGTTATTTTAGCGTTGCATACATAACGGCTTTAATGGTGTGCATACGATTTTCGGCCTCGTCGAATACCTTCGATTGCTTCGACTCAAATACCTCGTCGGCAACTTCCATCTCGGTTACGCCAAACTTCTTAGCGATATCAGCACCAATGGTGGTGTTGGTGTCGTGGAATGAAGGCAGGCAGTGAAGGAAGATTGCATCGTCTGCAGCATTTGCCATAACTTCTTTGGTTACGCGATAAGGCTCAAGGAGCTTAATACGTGTTTCCCAAATGTCATCAGGCTCGCCCATCGATACCCAGATGTCGGTGTAAATAACGTCGGCGTTCTTGGTGCCCTCGTGAACATCCTCGGTAAGTGTTACGGTTGAACCGTGCTCAGCAGCAAGCTTTTTGCAGGTTTCTACCAGCTCAGCGCTTGGCATCTGCTCTTTTGGACCACACGCTGTAAAGTTAAGACCAAGCTTTGCGCACGCTACCATAAGCGAGTTGCCTACGTTGTTACCTGCGTCGCCCATAAAGGTAAAGTTAAGACCCTTAAGGCTGCCAAAGTTTTCTTTAATGGTGAGCATGTCGGCAATCATTTGTGTGGGGTGAAATTCGGTGGTAAGACCGTTCCATACAGGCACGCCTGCATTTTCTGCCAGGCACTCAACCTTCGTTTGCTCAAAGCCGCGGTACTCAATACCGTCGTACATACGACCAAGTACACGAGCAGTGTCTTCAATGGACTCTTTTTTGCCCATCTGAGAAGAACCTGGCTCAAGGTAGGTTACACCCATACCCAAATCCATGCCGCCAACTTCAAATGCACAACGTGTACGTGTAGAAGTTTTCTCAAAGAGAAGAACGATATTTTTACCCTCAAGATAACGGTGAGGAATACCAGCGAGCTTCATGCGCTTAAATTCTGCAGATAAATCGATAAGATATTCAATTTCAGCTGTTGAGAAATCAAGCAGCTTCAAGAAATTACGTCCACGAAGGTTAACTCCCATTGTGAGTCCTTTCAACTCGTTGGTTGTAATACAACCAAAAACACAATTATAAGCCGGGGGCGTTTTGCCCCCGGCTAGTATACACTACAATGCGCGATTAGAGGTCTACACGCTCAAATGGCATGCTCATGCAGCGAGGGCCGCCACGACCGCGCGAAAGCTCAGCTGAGGGGCAAACCAGCAGCTCAAGGCCGGCTTTGTAAAGCGCGTCGTTGGTAACCGTGTTGCGCTGGTACACGCAAATCTTGCCAGGAGCAACCGTTAAGGTGTTGGAACCGTCGTTCCACTGCTCACGTGCTGCAGCAACAGGATCGCCATTACCGCATTTAATAAGCGTTACATGGTCGAGACCTAATGCCTTAGCAAGTACGTGCTCAAGCGTGTCGTTCATCTCTTCGATGTGAACTTCGCCATACGTTTTACCAGGTGTAAGCTTGAATACCTGAAGCGTACCCATAATACCCGGGTGGATGGTGAATTTATCTACATCGATTTGCGTGAACACGGTGTCAAGGTGCATAAACGCACGAGATACGGGGATGTTGAAGGCGTAAATCGTATCGATTTCACACTCGTCTTTCTTTTCCCAGAACATGTGCTGTGCCATGCAGTCGATTGCAGCAGCTTGCGTACGCTGTGAAATACCAACAGCAAGCGTGTGGCTGTTAAGGTTAAGAACGTCGCCACCCTCGGTGTGATAGGCAGCATCGCGGCGGTACCACAAAGGAGCATCGCAATAGTCGGGGTGATCGCGGAACAAATACTTACCAAAGATGGTTTCACGGTTACGCGTAATTGAGAACATGCGGTTAAGGTTTACACCTGTACCTACGATAGCAAAGGGGTCGCGCGTAAAATAGGTGTTGGGCATAGGATCGATAAGCAGCGCCGACTCGGATTCTTTGTCGCTGGAAACGACATCGGCAAGCAAACTTGACGAATTGGTTGGAAGATCGATTTCAGTTTTGCGAATACCAGCAATGCACTTCTCAACAAACTCTTGAGTATCGGTAATTGAATCCATAAATTCCTTTACCGCGCTACGCGTGTGCGTACCCGCAAGACCCGATTCATCGAGCCATTGATTGGTAAACTCTTCTCGCGAGTTGGCAGCATCGAGAGCTTCAGCTACCAATTTCTCAAGATACAATACCTCTACACCCTGCTCACGCAAGATATCGGCGAAACGGTCATGTTCTTGTTGCGCTACCTCAAGAAATGGTACATCGTCGAAAAGCAAACGACTTAGTTCATCGGGCGGAAGATTGAGAAGTTCTTCACCAGGACGATGCAACAAGACCTTTTTTAAGGTGCCAATTTCGCTGTGGACGTGCAGTCCGTTAGCCATGATGCCTCCCATACAGTCGGGTTGTGAGTGGTGCAACGGAATAATCGTACAAACGATGGTTAGATGCAAGCACCAATCACACACTTACAAAGAACACAACACGCCCTGGCGCACCATGCCAACATTACGTACCATCGCTGGCAACGCGTACCATTGGTGCGTGTGTACTAGTAGCTAGTATATCCAATAAAAATACCTATGATTTTTTCATTGCGCACGAATACCGTAAACGGTTGGTTTCTGTATGTTAACGGTGTAAAGATGTGAAGATATCGGGAACATACAGGTTAATACTAGTATTTGTTACATTGCTTGCGAACGTATAAATGCTGCTCTTAGGTTGCGCATATAGCGGTAAAACGCACATAACATATTGCATTATTCAATATCTATGCATTATTATTCATTTTTATGAAGGATGCCATCGCCTCGGGCATACACGCCATCCCTACGCAATAGTGTGTTTTAGGGCAACCACGTGCTCATTGTTGCAACGCATGGGGCTACTTATAGTTTTTACGCACAGTTTTTTATGCCATACGGCAGGGACACACTATACATATTATAGTTAGTGCATCCTACCCTTACGTACGTTAAAGGAGTGTTCAGCATATGAAAAAAATGGACACCAAACGCAGAAGACAGTCGATGATTCTCTACATCATCATCGCGCTCGGTATTGCATTCATCGTGCGCAGTATTATTATGCCGCAGATAAGTCAGCAAACAGTTACCAAAACATCCTATAGCGATTTTCTTGAAAAACTCGATGCAGGACAAGTCACAAAAGTGCAGCTTGATACTGGTACTAAATATATTCGTTTTACTACAGGCGACAAAGGCGCAGAAACAGTATATGAAACGGGTCAATTCCCGCAAGATGCAACGTTGGTTTCAAAACTCACGCAGCACAATGTTGAATTTTCGGCGCTTATCCCCGACCCCAACCAAGACGCATGGCTGTGGCTACTTATTAACCTGCTGCCGTTTATCATTATTATTTTTGCTGGTTGGATGATTAATAAACGCCTTAAAAAGCAGCTGGGCGACGATTCGCCGTCCATGAATTTTGGCGGTGGCTTTGGCGGGTTTGGCGGCATTGGATCGTTTGGTAAGTCGCACGCAAAAGAGGTAAAAGGCCAGGAAACCGGCGTTACTTTTAATGACGTGGCAGGTCAGGATGAAGCAAAAGATTCCCTTCATGAAATTGTAAGCTTTTTGGATAATCCCAAAAAATATGCTGCTATAGGTGCACGTTGTCCTAAGGGCGCATTGCTTGTAGGCCCTCCTGGTACTGGTAAAACGCTGCTTGCTCGCGCCGTTGCCGGTGAAGCAAAGGTACCGTTTTTCCAAATTTCGGGCTCAGAATTTGTTGAAATGTTCGTTGGTCGTGGCGCAGCTAAAGTGCGCGACCTCTTTAAGCAGGCAAAAGAAAAAGCACCATGTATCATCTTTATTGATGAGCTCGACACCGTTGGTAAAAAACGTGGTATGAGCATAAACTCAAACGACGAGCGCGAGCAAACGCTCAACCAGCTTCTTGCCGAGATGGACGGCTTTGACAACCACGAAGGTATTGTTGTGCTTGCCGCAACGAACCGTCCCGAAACGCTCGACCCAGCACTTTTGCGTCCTGGTCGTTTTGATAGGCGTATCCCCGTTGAACTGCCCGATCTTGCAGGTAGAGAGGCTATTCTTAAGCTTCATGCGCATGATGTAAAAATTGAACCAAATGTCGACTTTACGCAGGTTGCACGTCAAACACCCGGTACGTCGGGTGCCGATTTGGCTAACATGATTAACGAGGCGGCGCTGCGTGCAGTACGCGCAGGTAGAAACCGTGTAACGCAAAACGATTTGGAAGAGTCGGTAGACGTAGTTGTTGCCGGCGAAAAGAAGAAAACCGCCGTGTTGAGTGAGCACGAGCGTAAAGTGGTTGCGTATCACGAAACAGGACACGCAATTGTGGCAGCTGTTCAAAATGGACGTTCGCCCGTTTCAAAAATCACAATTATACCGCGTACCTCGGGCGCGCTTGGCTTTACAATGCAAGCCGAAGAAGACGAGCGTTACCTTACAACAAAAGAAGAATACCAGCAGCGACTTGCCGTGCTTTGTGGCGGCCGTGCCGCCGAAGAAATTATATTTGGACACCGCTCTTCTGGCGCAGCAGACGACATTGCCAAAGCAACAAAAATTGCACGTGCAATGGTAACGCAGCTTGGTATGTCCGATGAGTTTGGCATGGTGGCACTTGGCGAAACACGCAACAAGTATCTGGGCGGCGACGAAGAACTCAGTTGCTCCGAAGGCACCGCTGTAGCGGTAGATAAAGAAGTGCAAGAACTTATTGAGCAAGCGCACCAAACAGCGCTTAAAACCCTGCAAAACTATAAGTTTAAGCTGCACGAAATTGCACGCTATCTTCAGCTTAAGGAAACAATTACGGGCGACGAGTTTATGAATATTCTTAATCGAGAAGATGGCTTTGCGCCCAAACCAAAACAGGCAGAACCTGCGGAAGGATAAAACAATACACTAACGCGCGCTGCGTGCGCACTCCCAGAAAAATACCGCGCTGCTTGCAGCAACATTAAGAGAATCGATACCGCGCTGCATGGGAATCATAACGCTCATATCGCATGCAGCGCGGGCTTCTTGACTAAGACCCCACCCCTCGCTGCCAAACCACAGTGCCTTTTTGGAAAATGACTGCATTTGCACGGCATTAAGGCTCATCGCGTTATCATCAAGCGCGCATGCTATGTTTACAAATCCATGCGAAGAAAGCATGCAGGCGGTATCGGCTGCCCACGTATGTGACGTAGCTGATGCTGCTTGTGCCCACGGCAGCGACAAAACGGCGCCCATAGATGTGCGCACTGACCTGCGATTATATGGATCGGCACAGCTTGCGCTTAGAATAATGCCGTCTGCGCCAAACGCCGCAGCCGAACGAAAGAGCGCTCCAATATTACTTACGTCGCTTATGGTTTCAAGCACACAAATGAGCGAAGCAGAGCTTAGATTGAGCGACGCGACGGTGCGCCGCGAAGGGCGCGGCATGCAGGCAAAATAGCCACGATGCACAGAAAATCCAACAAGCGTGCTCATTTCTTCCTTGGGCAAGGTATAAATAGGCAGATTGGATAGAGCTGCTGCAAAGGGTTCAAGCGTGGACATAAGTGTATCGAAATGTTCACGACACACAAGAATGCTCTCAAGCGGATAGCCGCGCTCAAGTGCTGTTTTAATAACGAACTGCGACTCTAAGATAAGCTTTGCAGAAGATGGATTTCCGCGTGCTTGCAGCTGGCGTGCTGTTAGCTGCGTATAAGCTGCAAGTGCAGGATCGTTTTTGAATGCAAGGTGAATACACGGCATAATTAGAAACCGAAGGGATTTTTCCCGCCAAAGCCGCCCATGCCGCCCATGCCGCCGCCAAAACCGCCAAAGCCACCCATACCACCACGGCCGGCAGCACCATTTGACTGCTGAAGCGAACGCATCATGTCGCGCATCTGGCGCATGCCTTTTTTGCCGCCTTTACCAGCCTGCGTAAGCTGTTTCATTTTGCTCATCATCTTATTCATTTCGCCCCACTGTTTAAGCAGCTGATTTACCTGCTGTACACTGGTGGCAGAACCTTGAGCAATGCGTTTTCTGCGCTGACCGTTAATAATCTTAGGGTGTAAGCGCTCTTGTTTTGTCATCGAATAAATGATAGCTTCGGTTGTTTTGATTTGCTCGCTTCCAAGTTCGGCAGCGCCCTCACGCAGCGCTTTATCACCACCAGGAAGCGATCCCAACAACTTTTGAATACCACCCATCTTTTTTATTTGCTGCATTTGCAAAAGCATATCGTTCATCGTAAATCCTTCGCGCAACATACGCTCAGCTTGTTCGATGTCCGATTTTTGGGCAACTTTTTGTGCTTGTTCGATAATACCAACAACATCACCCATGCCCAAAATACGTTTTGCCATCCTATCGGGGTGAAATACCTCAAGAGAGGAGGGTTTTTCGCCCATGGATACAAATTTAATGGGTTTACCAGTAACTTCACGAACAGATAACGCGCCACCACCACGAGCGTCACCATCAAGCTTAGAGATAATAACACCGTCGAAATCAAGGCGCGCCGAAAATTCTTTTACAACGTTAACGATGTCCTGACCAGCCATAGCATCGACAACCATTAGAATTTGATCGGGCTTTACCGCTTGTTTAATGGCAATAGCTTCAAGCATCATTTCTTCATCGAGCTGAGTGCGGCCAGCGGTATCGATAATAACTATGTCTTTAAGTTTGTCTACTGCATCTTGGATAGCCTGAGCTGCAACATCTTGCGCAGCTGTATTGTCAGCGCGATAAAAACCAACACCAATCTCATGTGCAAGCGTTTGAAGTTGATCGGCAGCAGCTGGTCGGTGTGTGTCGCAGGCAGCAACAAGTGGTGCTCTACCCTGCTGTTTTAGCAAATATGCAAGCTTAGCGGTAGCAGTTGTTTTACCCGATCCTTGCAGACCAACAAGCATAATAACGTTAGGCGTGCGGCCAGAAGAGAGCACCAAACCCGATGATGTGCTACCCAACAAGCGTGTAAGCTCGTCTAATACTACCTTAACTACATTTTGTGCAGGCGTAAGCGAAGAGAGCACTTCTGCAGTTGAGCATTTTTCCTTGCACGTTGCAACAAATTCTTTTACCACGCGATAGTTAACGTCGGCTTCAAGAAGCGCCATACGAATTTCGCGCATAGCTGCAGCAATGTCTTGTTCGGTAAGAGTCGCCTTGCCGCGAAGCTGCGAAAACGTTTGTTGTAATCTATCAGAAAGACTGCTAAACACAAAATCCCCCTTGTACCTCGTTCACCGTAAAACCGCCGTGCAAAGATGTCACTACTCGCTGCCAACAAGCGCTGCGGCAAAGTCGTGCGCAGAAAACGGTTGCAAATCTTCGAGCGTTTCGCCAACACCAATTCTAAAAATGGGCAGTTGAAGCTCATGAGAAGCACGAATTGCAATACCACCTTTTGATGTGCCGTCGAGTTTTGTAACAATCATACCATCAAGACCAAGCGCCTCATTAAACTCGCGCGCTTGAACAAGCCCGTTTTGACCACAACTAGCATCGAGCACAAGCACAACATATACCGGCATATTGGCATGTTTTTTGGTAATAGTAACTACTTTAAGCAGCTCTTGCATAAGGTCTTTAGACGTATGCAAGCGGCCAGCGGTATCGATAAGCACAACATCGGCATTGGTTTGTTGTGCTTGCACAAGAGTATCAAAACACACGCTTGCAGGGTCGCTTCCCCGCTCGCGCGTAACGCACGGCACCTGCGCACGCGTTGCCCATACTTCGAGCTGCTCTATGGCAGCCGCGCGGAATGTATCGGCGGCGCCTATAATGCAGCGTTTCTTCGCTGCGCAGGCGGCATACGCAAGCTTGCCCACCGTTGTTGTTTTACCTGCGCCGTTAATGCCAACAAAGAGCACACAAGCAGGGTATGTAGCAAACGGATCTACATCAGAGGTATACACATACGAAGCAAGTTTATCGATAAGTGCGCCTCTAATAGCTGATGCATCTTTATAATTGTTTTGCGCAGCTAACAGGCGTAAATCATCAACAATTTTCCCTGCAACATCGGCGCCAACATCACCCATCACAAGGTGATCTTCGAGATCCTCCCAAAAGTCGTCGTCGACGGCGGCACCAAAATAAAAAATCTCACTTATTGCCTTGCGCGAACGCTCAAGACCTTCTTTAAGCCGTTGCGTGAATGATGGCATCGATATCCTATCTTTCGTGGTGTATGAGAATTACATCGTACGTACAATTGTACGGTATTTACGCGAGATATGCAAACAATTTATCCAACATTTCCAAGAGCATCATTAGGTGTGCTGAGCTGCACCTTCAAGGCGCTGCGACACCACATGCGACACACCGTCGGCATGCATCGAAATGCCATACAGCACGTCTGCCTGTTCCATGGTGCGGCGTTGGTGAGAAATAACAATGAGCTGTGTAGATGCTTTTAGCGATTCTATAGCGCCAAGCAAGCGCGACAAATTAATATCATCGAGCGCAGCTTCAATTTCATCGAACACATAAAACGGCACGGTGCGCGCTTTATACGTGGCAAAAAGAAGCGCAAGTGCACACAGGGATTTTTCACCACCGGAAAGCAGCGACATTTTTTGCACCTTTTTGCCTTGTGGCTGTGCAATAATCTCAAGCCCCGTTTCGTCGATATTGTCGGGCGACGTAAGTTCAAGATGACCGTTACCGCCAATAAATAACATGCTAAATATGTGCGAGAAGTTGTCATTTATCTGGGCAAACGACGCTAAAAACGCTTTTTTCATAGCACGTTCAACAGCTGCCGTAATTTTTTTCAATGATGCCGATGCTGTTTCGAGGTCGTCTACCTGGGCAGATATTGAATCATAGCGCGTACGTATTTCGTCATATTCGCTTTGTGCAGCTTCGTTTACCGGACCCAGTTCAGAAAGTTCATGTTCAATATGTTCAATTTGACGCTCAAGTACGGCGCGATCCTGCAGAGGTTCAAGCGCAAGTGCATCATCTAAACTGTAGCCATACGCGCACATTCTCTCGATAGCATGTTCAATTTGAACATCGAGCTTTGTTTTAACAATGGTAAGCTCTTGCTGCTTTTGTTCAGCTTCGAGCGTTTGGTTACGTGCCGCTTCGCAGGCATCTTTTGCATCTTGAATTGTTTTTTTAAGCGCGTCAGAATCGGCTTGGGCAAGGGTTGCTGTAGACTTGAGTTTCTCGGCCCAGGCTGCCGCCGCCGAAGCTAATGTTTGGTAACACTGATACAGTGGATCTACGCGCTTACTCATACCATCAAACACAAAGGCTTCTTTTTCAAGATTAGAAATTCGCTCATCATAGGTAGCAAGCTGCGAAGAGAGCTGTTCTGCCCGCGCTGTGCAGTGACGATACCGCTCTTGCGTGCGCGCGAGTGAAAGCTTTGTTTCGCTAAGACGCGTGTCAAGATGCCGCTGCTGCGACGACAGTTCACGACGCTCGTCAAGACAGCTTGTAAGCTCACGTGAAAGCGTGTCGAGTTTAGCTGTGAGCTCTTGTTCTTGCTGCATATACGTTTTATGGTTGCTTACGATTTGTTCAAAACGCGCATCAGCATCATGCTGCTTTTGAGTAACAACAGAAATCTGCTCTTGCGCGCGGGAAATACCAGCGTTTATCTGAGCAATCTCGCTTGTAAGCGCGGTATGGCGCGCGTCTTGAGCGCTCAGCGTAGCAAGAAGCGCCGTGCGTTTTTCTTGCAGCTTATCTACGTGTTGCTGCGCGGTTTTGTGCTTATGTGCAAGCGTCGCGCAGGTATCTTCGAGCCTGGCAAGCTCTTTTGTATACGATGCAAGCATGCGCTTTCTTTCGAATGCGTGATTATCATCTGCGCTGGTTGCGGCACATATTCTGCCATCCGCATATAAACAAATTCCCTGCGACGCTACAAAATTAAGCGTTGGATATGCCCTATGGAATGAAGCCAACGCGTGCACATCATCAACGCTATACCACGATGCAAGCAATGCGTACGCAAGACCATCTGCAACACTGCTGTCAGCAGCAGCAACATCCGCGTTATCGTCGGGCAAAGCGGGCGTAATTGCCCGATACAAACTATGTGCACAAACGTTGTGTAGTGTAAGCGTTTCTGCAGGTAAAGACCGCGCATCCGTGCTATCAGCGGCTCCTTCGTGTAGTATAGCATCACGCGCAACTAAGCATACGGCACCTTGTTTGCGCGCAAACTCATCGCTAGCAACAAACGCGCATAGCTCTTCAAGCGTATTTGTTACAACAAAGCCCGATAACACATCGCGAAGAACGCATTCAACATACTGTTCATATGCAGCAGGTACGCAAAATAGGTCGATTACCTGCGATGCTATCGAAACAGCACCAGATGTGCGTACAAATTTTTGCGCTTCAGATGAACACGCCAGGTGGTTCATTAAACTTTCGAGCGCTTGCTTTTTTCCGCGCACGTCGCTTAGCGACTGTTGTGCCTGCTGAAGCTCTTGCGCAAGCTCGCGTACACCTTGCTGCGCCTGCGTTTGTTGCTGGGTAAGTTCATCTTTTGTAGCACGCTGCACATCGAGCGCCGAAGCAAGTTCATTACGTTCACGTGTTTGAACTTCACGCCTCGAAGTAAGCTGGGAAAGTTCATCTTCAAGTTCATGCGTCCGCAGCGAAAATAGTTCATGCTGAGCATCGCGTTGTTCAATTTGCTCTTGTGCTTGCGCACGCTTGAGATACACGCTGTTATATTCCTGCGTAGTTGCCTTTTGCTGGGCATTAAGCGCTGCTATCTTCGATGAAAGTTCATTATGTCGTTTTTTTACATCGGCAAAATCGGATGAGTGCTGCTGCACCTGTTCCTTAAGCACACGCAACGATTCTGCAAGCTCGGCATTGTCTGCACTCAGCGTGTGAAATTCGCTTGTATCAGCCGCTTTACTGCGTTCAAGTGCCGAAATTGAACGTCTAATTTCGCTTATACGCTCAACCATATGCTTGCCTTTTTCTTCGAGAAGGCGCATATCCGAATCGAGTCTGCCGACACAATCGTGCATACGACGGCGCTGTTCACTTAAGTCGCCAACAAACAATCCTTTTTGTTCAAGGAGCACTTGATAGCTGTGCAAACTTTTTTGCACTTCTTGCTCGCGATACGCACAAAGTTCAACTTGCGCATCGGCTTGCTTCATGCTGTATTCAAGGGTTGTATACTGCTGTTTTAACTGTCGCACATCGTCGGTTGCAATCATCGTTTGTGCTTTGCGCAAGCCCTGTTTAAGTTCAGTACTTTTTTGTGCTTGTTCAAGTTGGCGTTCAAGCGGTTTAAGACGACGGGCAATTTCGCGCTGGGTATGCTTTGCCATCGCAAGATGAACATGCATTGCTTCAAGCTTTTTTTCGGCAAGTTGTTTACGACGGCGATGCTTAGCAATACCCGCAGCTTCTTCAATAAGCTGACGTCTATCTTCTGGTTTAGAAGCAAGAATGGCGTCGAGCTTTCCTTGCGAAATAATAGAATGAGTGTCTTTGCCCAAGCCCGAATCGTGCAAAATGTCTATGATGTCGCGCAGGCGTGCAGGTGAATTGTTGATAAGATATTCATTTTCGCCGCTTCGATAAAGCCGGCGCGTAATCGCAACCTCGCGAAAATCGATGGGCAGCGTGTGATCGTCGTTATTGAGCACCAGGCACACTTCGCACATGCTCACGGCACTGCGCTTGGTTGAACCAGCAAAAATAACGTCTTCCATTGCTTGCCCACGCAAAATTTTTGGACTCTTCTCGCCAAGAACCCACAAAATAGCATCAGAAATATTTGATTTTCCCGAACCGTTGGGACCGACAATAACGCTTAAACCTGGATCGAACACGATAGACGTTTTATCAGCAAACGACTTAAATCCTTTAAGCGTTAACGATGCTAAATACACGCGTGTACCTTTCTGACAAAACGACCATCTACCTGGTGCGCAGCGCTACTTTTCGAGCTTATCGAGCGCCGCTTGAGCAGCTTGCGTTTGCGACTCTTTTTTAGAGGTGCCGCTTCCCCTGCCAACAAGCTCACCGTTAACGTACACCGCTGTGGTAAAGTGCGGCAAGTGCGCCGGACCCGATTCTTCTTCGAGCTCATATACAGGCATTTCATGATAAATACGCTGCGAAAATTCTTGCAGCTCCGATTTGGGCGATATGGGGTGCGTTGCGCGCTGCGGCACCATATATTCGGCAAGTGTTCTGCGAATAAATGCCGCTGTTGGGTCGTAGCCGCCATCCAAATACATGGCTCCTACCAGCGCTTCGTATACATTTTCGAGTGCTGAATGCATACCACGCGTGCCCGTACCTCGCTCAGATTCACCAAACACGATAAGCGGGGCTATGCCGAGCTCATCAGCAACCTGACTTAATGTTTGACCACTAACCAGTGACGTTTTCATGCGCGTAAGTGCACCTTCGTCCATATCGGGAAATTGCTCAAACATGTCACAGGCAATAATGGCACCTAAAATAGAATCGCCCAAAAACTCAAGTCGTTCATAACTTGCAGACACCGGCTGGCCTTCAACCGCAGATGGATGCGTAAGCGCTGCTTTTGCCAGCGTTATATCTGAAAACGTATAATCAAGAATTTCTTGCACGCGACAAACACGCTCTGTGTACGTCATACCATCGCCGCCTATAACGACTGCTGAACCGCACGAACAGCATCACCAACAGTAACAATGTGCTGAAGGCTATCGTCGTCAAGCGTGCGAGCAAATTCATCCTCAAACGCCGTTACGAGCGACAACAAATCAAAGGAATCGCAGCCTAAATCTTCTTTAAAACGAGTTTCGAGCGTAAGTGTGGCTTTGTCTACTTCGAGTTCTGTACTAATAAGTTCGAAAACTTTATCGGTAATAGCAGCATTATCCATAATTGCTCCTTTGTAGTCTGCGTATGAAACAAGCGCACATACACGCAGATTCCATGCGAACATGAAGCAAACCAAAAAACGCCGCGCGCGTGCAAACACATGCAAAGCTGCGGTGCAACATACACGTGTATGACCTGCATAAACGCACGTATGCCACCAAGGCACGTGGTGTGCACGGTTTACTTCATAGTACTAGGATAATGCATTATGGACAGCGATGAACCGTGGGCGGACAAACTACGAAAAAAACAAGGGTACACCCAAGCCGCTCCGTACAAGCTATTGCACACAGGCCGCTTAGTACAAGCCACAACGTATCAGCTGCTACACCTATGCCGGCCTTAAGCGAACCTACTACAGAAAAGCGCTATAAATCTTCGGCAAGTTTACTCACTAGATTGCTGCGAATTGCGTCTGCGCAGGCAAGCGTACCTTGGCAAATAGCAAGCTGAGATGTTGAACCATGACCAATAAATACCGGCGCATTTAAGCCTAACAGCACCGCTCCGCCATGCTCTTCGCCCGAAAGATCGTGTTTAATATCACGAAACGCACTCGCAGCAAGCGTAAGACCAATACCCGCGCCAAGCGAGGTACGCGCCGCTTGTTTTAAGCGCTGCGCAACAAATTTCATGGTGCTTTCAATTGTTTTAAGCGTGATGTTGCCGCAAAAACCATCGCACACAACAACATCGCAATAATCGGAAAAAATATCGGTGGGCTCGCAATTGCCAATAAACCAGCTACCAGCTGCTTTAAGCGCTGCGTGCGCTTCTAAAATACTTTGCGACCCTTTTGTAGACTCACGACCATTGGAAAGCAAACACACCGTTGGCTGCTTTACGTGGCACATACTGCGGCTATACGCCCTACCCATGACAGCAAACTGGACAAGCGCGTTTGGACGAACATCGGCATTGGCACCAAGGTCGAGAAACACGGTGCGATGCTGCGAGGTTGAAGGCACTGCATACGCAATTGCCGGGCGTTTTACACCTTTAAGACGGCCAATTTCGAGTGTGGCTGCAGTAAAAATAGCACCCGTGGAACCGGCAGAAAAAAAGCCATCGGCGCGGTGTTCTTTTACCGCGCGGCAGCCTTGAACAATGCTCGAATCGCGCTTGGTGCGCACTGCCTCTGCAGGATGCTCATGCATGTCGATTGTTTGCGTAGTAACAAGTGCGCAGGCACGAGTATGTGTGTCGCAAAACGGCACAACAACGTCGCGCGCGCCGCACACCAATACTTGTAAATCGGGATCTTGACTAAGCGCCTGTGCAATACCTTCAAGCACAACAGATGGTTGTTCATCGCCACCCATAGCATCTACGCAAACACGAACCATGTAAATCTCCAATATCTACGCAACAGCACGTATGGTACACGAAATGCAGCACATATAACGCTTATAAAGCCGAGCGCGCATCACGCTTGCATATAACCTGGCAGGTTTAAGCCAGTGTTTAGTAAAAAAGGCCGACCCATATTGGTGGATCGACCCTCCATTACGTGCATACAATAGCTTTATGTGAAAACAAGCTAGTCGGTAACTACAACTTCACGATCTTTGTAGTAGCCACAGTTGGTGCATACATGATGAGGGAGTTTAGTTGCTGCACAACGTGGGCATACAGAACGAGCTGCAACTGCCAATTTGCTGTTTGCCGAACGACGAGTGTGTGTTGCGCCGCGACCCTTTTTTTGCTTGGGAACTGCCATCATTAACCTCTCTTATACTCACTAATCGTCAGGCATGAGATTCCTGATCGCTTAATTATTAAAACATACGAACAGATACTATATCATGAGTAGTAATAGTTGCGCAACAACAATTTCGTCTTCACGTCCCCTACAACTTCGTGCATGGCGCGTGCGCACACAACTAAAGGAACCGCTGATGCACATACGTGCAGCAGGTGAACACAAACTCATGAAACCGCACAGCTAAGACATAGCTAAGACGCTACGATGTTGACAAGCTTGTTTGCAATAACAATCACTTTACGTACGGTTTTACCAGCAAGCTGCGCCGATACGGCCTCAAGTGCGGCCGCTTGAATTTGATCGTTCGTTGCATCCTTCTCAACCTGAATATGTGCACGTACTTTGCCTTGTACCTGCACCGCCATATCAACTGTTGTATGCTGAACGCGCGACACATCAAAGGAAGGCCACGCTGCATCATATACGCTTACACCCTCATCAAGCTGCGGATAGAGCGCCGTATGCCAAAGCTCCTCTGCCATGTGCGGGCACACGCTTGCCAACATAAGCACAATATCGCGCGCAATAAGGGCAGCAAGCTGCGCATTCATGGTTTCGTTGCCGTCGTGTAGACACTTTGTTGTAGCGTTTACAAGCTCCATAACTGCAGAAATCGCCGTGTTAAATTGGCAACGCTCAAAATCGTTAGTGCATTTTGTACCAAGCTCCTGTAGCGAAGAAAAGAGCACACGCTCAGACGCGTTAAGTGCAGCAAGCTCTGAATCAGACAGCGTAATTTCACACGCAGGATCGCTCAGCAGATGTGCATCGTGAGCGCGCGCAAGATGTGCAAGCTGCCACACCTGTTTCCATGCACGTTTAATAAAGCGGTTGGTGCCCTGCACCACGTCTTCGTCCCAGTCGAAATCTTTTTCGGCAGGTGCAATAAACAAAATAGCAAGACGCAACGTATCGGCACCATAGGGCTCGATAACACTCGCCGGTGGAACTACATTGCCTTTAGACTTACTCATCGTTTCGCCATTATGATCGCGCACCATACCCTGGCAAAGCAAATGACGGAACGGCTCGTCGATAGCACATAACCCCAAATCGCGCATAACTTTTGTCCAAAAACGTGAGTAGAGCAAGTGCAAAATAGCATGCTCAATGCCGCCAATGTAGTGATCGACGCACATCCAGCGCGAAACTGCCTGTTGACTAAACGGCAGCTCGGTGTTGTGGGGATCGCAGTAGCGCAGGTAATACCAGCTTGAACAGGTAAATGTGTCCATCGTATCGGTAATACGACGCGCAGGTTTATGGCAGCGCGGGCACGTAGTACGCGCAAACTCTTCTACATCACTCAAATTTTGCCCATCGTGCAAGTTTACATGCTCGGGCAAGCGCACCGGCAGCTCATCGTAAGGCACGGGCACATCGCCACATGCATCACAATGAATCATAGGAATGGGGTTTCCCCAATACCGCTGGCGCGAAATAAGCCAGTCACGCAAACGATAGTTGGTAGTGCTGCGTGCACAGCCACGCGCAACAAGTGCCTGCGTGATAGCTTTTTCGGCCGGTGAATGCTTTCCGCCCACAAGACCGGTAAATTCGCCCGACTGAACCAAGTAGCCTTCGGCTTCCATGGCGCTATCCCAGCTTACGCTGCGGACAACAAGATCGCGCTCGTCTTTAAGTTCATCATAAAGCGGATCGGTGTCTTTGCAGATAATAGGGGCAATTTCGAGGTTGTACTTTTTAGCGAAATCGAAATCGCGCTGGTCGCCGCAAGGCACGCCCATAACCGCGCCGGTACCGTAATCGGCAAGCACGTAATCGGCAGCCCAAATGGGCACCAAACGATTGTTAATGGGGTTCTTTGCATATGCGCCCAAAAAGACGCCGTGCTTTTCACGATCGGAACCCTGTCTATCAATGGCAGAAATTTTTTCGGTTGCAGCTTTAAGCTCGTTAAATGCACCTTCATACTCGGTGTGCGCAACGAGCTGAGCCGCAATGTCGCTTTCAGGCGGCAGCACCAAAAACGATACACCAAAAATGGTATCGGCACGCGTAGTAAACACGCACAGCTTGTTTTGGCTGTTGGCAAGAGGAGAACCGTTTGCACACGAAGCAAGTTCAAAATCGATTTCGGTACCCGTCGATTTACCAATCCAGTTTTTCTGCTGGGCAATAACGTTTTCGGGCCACGCGTTAAGCGTATCCAAGTCAGAAAGCAGCTCATCGGCATACGCGGTAATTTTAAGATACCACTGCGAAAGCTTTTTCTTTTGCGCAACGCTGTGGCAGCGCCAGCAACAACCGTTAATTACCTGCTCGTTTGCAAGAACAGTATTGCAGGTGTCGCACCAATTTACGTCGGAATACGCACGGTATGCAAGACCTTTTTCCCACATTTTAATAAACATCCACTGACCCCAGCGATAATACTCAGGGTCGCAGGTATTAAAGGTGCGCGCGTAGTCGTATGAAAAACCCATGCGTTTCATGGTTGCAGTTGCCTGTTTAATGTTGCCATACGTCCACACGGAAGGCTCGGTGTGGTGCTTGATAGCAGCGTTTTCGGCAGGCAAACCAAACGCATCAAAGCCCATGGGGTGAAGTACGTCATAGCCGCGCATGTGAAGCTGCCGCGCCATAACGTCACCAATGGTGTAATTACGTGCATGCCCCATGTGCAAGTCGCCTGAGGGGTATGGAAACATCTCAAGCACATACTGCTTGGGCTTAGACGACGATGATGGTGTTTGATAGGTGTTATGCTTCTCCCAAATGCCCTGCCAGCGAAGCTCAATATCTTGAGCATTGTAGG
Source organism: uncultured Atopobium sp. (assembly GCA_946997485.1). Taxonomy (GTDB): domain Bacteria; phylum Actinomycetota; class Coriobacteriia; order Coriobacteriales; family Atopobiaceae; genus Fannyhessea. The sequence continues at coordinate 144,768 of CAMPVF010000002.1, read as the reverse complement.
CGGGCGCGGCGTGAGGCGCGCCTGTGTTCTGCGTAGATTGTGCCATGACTTCCCCTTACGTGCTGTGTTAGGTGTGGTACCTGCTGTGTACTCACCACATAGTGATGCTTGCAGCTTACCGTTTGTGTGTGTTATCTAAAGTTGATATCGGTGGATGAATCTTTAAGGATAACGTCGTGAGCGCCGCCTTCAACTAGCGATGTTGAGCTCACGAGCGTGATACGCGCCTTTTCGCGCAGCTCTTGCAAGGTAAGCGCACCGCAGTTGCACATCGTGGAGCGAACTTTGGTAAGTGAATTTTCTACGTTATCTTTCAAAGGACCAGCATACGGCACATATGAGTCGACGCCTTCAACAAACGAGAGCGATTTTTTAGATCCGCCCAAGTCGTAGCGCGCCCAGTTGCGTGCACGTGCAGAGCCTTCGCCCCAGTACTCTTTTACGTAAGAGCCGTTAACATTAAGACGACGAGTTGGCGATTCATCAAAGCGCGCAAAGTAGCGGCCGAGCATAAGGAAGTCGGCACCCATGGCAAGTGCAAGCGTCATATGGTAATCGTATACAATACCACCATCGGAGCAAACGGGCACGTAAATGCCTGTTTCTTTATAGTATTCATCACGAGCACGGCACACGTCGATAAGAGCAGACGCCTGACCACGACCAATACCTTTTTGCTCACGCGTAATACAAATTGAACCGCCGCCAATGCCCACTTTCACGAAGTCGGCACCACAGTTTGCAAGATAGCGGAAGCCCTCTCCATCAACAACGTTACCAGCGCCAACTTTAACCGACTCACCGTAGTTTTTACGAATCCAGTCGATGGTAAGTTTTTGCCATTCACTATAGCCTTCAGATGAGTCGATACACAACACATCGGCACCAGCTTCGATGAGCAGTGGCACACGCTCGGCATAATCGCGTGTGTTAATACCTGCGCCAACAACGTAGCGCTTATGCTCGTCGAGAAGCTCATCGGGACGGGATTTGTGCTGGTCGTAGTCTTTACGAAAAACGAGCGACGACAAATTGCCCGCGGCATCAACAATAGGAAGTGCGTTGATTTTCTTTTCCCAAATGATGTCGTTGCACTCTTTAAGCGAGGTATCGGGCGTTGCGGTAACACATTCGTTTGCGGGCGTCATAAACTCACGCACTGGTTTATTTGGATCATCGCGAGAAACGCGATAATCGCGCGAAGTTACAATACCGCAAAAACGCCCTTGTGGCAGGCCATTTTCGGTAACAGGCATGGTGGTATGACCGGTGCGCTCCTTAAGTTCGAGCACGTCGGCAAGGCACATATCAGGCGTAAGCGTGGAGTCGGAAACCACAAAGCCAGCCTTGTAGCTTTTTACTTCGCGCACCATTTGTGCTTCACTTTCGGGCGCTTGTGAGCCGTAAATAAACGAAATACCGCCCTGCTGCGCTAAGGCAATGGCAAGACGGGTACCAGAAACAGCTTGCATAATGGATGAAACCAGGGGGATATGCATGGAAATTGCCGATTGCTCACCTTTTTTGTAGCGAACAAGCGGCGCTTCAAGCGAAACGTTGGCAGGAATGTTAACGTGAGAAGAATACCCTGGCACAAGTAAGTATTCAGAAAATGTGTGTGACTCTTCCTTAAAAAACATTGCCATGCCTTATCTCCTTTTCTCGCATGTCATGTAGTACGGCTACCGTAATGCACACGGCAATGCAGCTAAACGCTGCGATGCCGAAGAATGTACAATGTGCGACGCATACAGACGCCCCCGTGTATATCGATTGTAACACCTTATATCAAACTCATAAAACACATTTCGCTTACGAGTTACTACTCATAACATCGTCAAAATCAACCGCAATGTCATGCTTTGTTGGCACCCATTCAACCTTTTTGAACAGCGCTGCAACGGTAATAGGAATGTAGGTCATCATAAACAACGGGAAGGTAAAGAGGTTTGAAATAATGCGCCACTGCTTTTTTGCGTGAATGTGCTTGCGCTCGCTTAGTGTGGTGATAACGCCAAGAATAAAGAAGGTTACATACATCGATAAAAACGTTATTACCAACGACGCAATACACATGGCAAGCTCGGCAGATGTAGCAATAAAGCCGTGCGATACGTAGCCAACAATAAGGTAACCAAAGTTAATGAAAAATGAAAGCAGCGTTAAAATCATGCCCGGAGCAACTGTCATGAGCATGTCGTATGCAGCAAAACGGCGATGACCAATGGAGCGTAACAGATTTTTTACGTATGAGAAAAACACCTGGTAAAAGCCTTTTGTCCAGCGCATACGCTGCGTCCACGACGCCTTAAACGTAACGGGCTGCTCGTCAAAAAACTCAGCCGGTGCATACCCAATTTGAATGTCGTGCGCACAGCAAAAGGTTGAAAACTGAATGTCTTCGGTAAGGGAATGAAAGCGCCAACCGTGCATACCACGAATGATGGGCACAGCAACCATCCAGCCGCTCCCTGAAATGGCGCAACTGGTGCCGAGCATCATGCGTGCGTTATTGAGAAACTTTGCCTCGCGCAAAAACCACAGAGCATATGCTGAGCTAATCCAGCTTGAATCGAAGTTTTTAGAATTACGATAACTTGTACATACAAGATAGCCAGCATCAAAAGCCTGGTTCATAACGCTTACATAGGTGGGCGACAAAATATTGTCAGCATCCATAATGAAAAACGCATCGTACTTGTCTTCGTACTCATTTAAGATACGGTTGAATGCATAATCGAGAACCCAGCTTTTACCTTTGCGCACAAGGTCGTTGCGCTGCCAGGTAATGGCGCCTGCCTGCTGCGCGCGCTCAAAGGTAGCGTCGGTGCATGCATCGGCAACAACAAAACAATCGATAACGCCGTCGTATTCTTGGGTAAGAATGGAGTGCACCAAATTGCCAATAACCGACTCCTCGTTATGCGCGGGAATAACAAATGCATACCGATGGTTCTTTTTTGCTTTGGGCAGCACAACGTCGCCACGCGACATCACACGCAGCAGGTAAACAATTTGATAGAAATAGGCAAATGTAAAAAACACCCATACCAAACCGTTGAATATGACAATGGGCGTAATGCCCATGACGTATAGATTCATGCATTCACCTCTACAATTGGCGAGTAACGTGTACTACCAGCAACGATAGTGCTCACGTGCGTCTTTAACTACTGTATGTTTAGTTTGTTGTATAGTATAGCACCCCATGAGGTTTCGCCCATAGATCGCGGGCGCAAATTAGTGAGCGCCGTATATAAATCAGAAGGAAGCGTATCAAAAAGTTCGATGTGCTCATGGGTAATTGGGTGATCGAAATTAATATGCCAGGAGTGCAAGAATTGCCGCTTAAGGTGCAGGTTAATGCGCTCGCCCGCCTTGCCATATAGCGGATCGCCCACCAAACAATGCCCGGTATAGCGCATATGCACACGAATTTGATGCGTACGGCCAGTATACAAGTGACATTCCAACAGTGAATAGCCGTCATCGTGCGCAGATGCCTCAAAGCGATCGAGCGTTTTAAACGTGGTAATTGCCTGGCGCGAAAGCGGGTCTTTTGAAACGCACATTTTAAGACGGTTTTTCTTTGAGCGCGCAATACCGGTAGTTATCGTGCCTTCATCAGGCGAAACATATCCTTGTACAAGCGCAAGATAGCGCCGGTCAAAATCGCGCAAGCGAATGAGATCTTGAAGCTGCTCTTGTGTTTCGTTGTCTTTTGCAGCAACCATAAGCCCCGTGGTATCCATATCAAGCCGGTGCACAATGCCGGGACGATCGTCGCCCTGCAATTTGCCCAAATGGTCAAACCCACAGTGTGCTACCAGCGCATTTGCAAGCGTATCGTCAATATGACCGCTTGAAGGATGGCACACAAGCCCTTTTTGTTTTGAGATAACAAGCAGATACTCATCCTCATAGCGCACGTCAAGCGGAATTTGCGGATTTGGCATGATAACGGTAGGTTTTTGCTGCGTTTCGATAACAATTGACACGCGATCGCCCAGGCGCACATGCTCTGCTTTTGAAAGTGCTTCGGTGTTATTAATTTCAACACAGCCGCGCTCAATATACTTTGCGCACGCAGAACGCGCGGGCATGTCCTTTTGCGCAGCTAAAAAGCTATCAAGGCGCATATTGTCGAATTGTGGTGATACAAGGAATGTTTGCCTCTCTTGACTCATACGCACCTATTCTTTCGAATTGGTTGAAGTACGGCTGCCACAAGAAATAAGCGCATATACGCGCGAAGGGCACACAAGGAGCATCACCATAACAACAAGAGCAGCGCAGGTAATGTAGATATCGGCAAGATTGAACACAGGAAACGTCATAAACCTCAGGTTGATAAAATCGACAACATAGCCAAGCGCTACCCTATCGATAGCATTGCCAAGGGCACCTGCGCAAATAGCAAGTATGCATGCATGTTCAAGGAGCGCAAGCCGCGAAGAGCGCACAAGCACGCGGATACAAAAACCCACAATGACGACAGCAAAGATACAAAAGATAACCTGAGCACCTTGAGCCGCACCAAACGCAGCGCCTCTGTTTTGCACGTAGCAAAATTCAAACACGCCCGCAATGCCAGGCTGCACCTCGCCTACCGCAAAAGACGAGCGGATATGCCATTTTACCAGCTGGTCGAATGCAACAAGCACACAACAGATAAGCGCGCTTAGCCAAAGTTTGAGACAGCGCTGTTGGTGGTGGTTGCACATCGTGCCAGTGTTGTTCATATCCCCTCGCCTTCGTTTGGTTGAATGGTTCTGGTTGGACGCGCGCAGACTCAGTGCACGCGGTAAAGCAAAGCGCACACGTTTAGCAGGCGCGCGGGCGCAGACGGCTAAGCGTGTGCTAGCAATGTATGTTAGAGCGAAGCCATCACATCTGCGCAGCGCTCACATAAGCCCTCGTCGTTGCAGCTACGATAGTTCCAACAGCGCACGCATTTAGTACCGCGCGCAGGATATACCTCGCACGATACGGCATCTGCGGGCTCAAGCGTAACTTCAGAACACACGAAAAGCTCCGCTAAATCGAGCGCGGAATACGATTGCAGGTTGTCTATCACCAACGCAGGTGCTTTTACAACACAGCGTGTTGCCTGCGTTGAATTTTCAGCAATATCACCCTGTGTACGTGCAGCTTCGTAGGCTTTCGTGTAGGCGCTGCGGAGCGTTACGGCGTTGGTGTAGGCCTCTTCGTTATGTGCGATAAACTCAGCACCCACCGGCAGCTCAAACCACGACAACAACGCAGCAAATTGCTGATCGTCGCGCAGCGATGCTGGCATGTGGCTCATAGCTTCGTCGCAGGTAAACACCAAAATTGGTTGCAAGTCGCGTACGAGCATGCTTAGCAAATATGCCCAGGTAGTTTGTGCACTCTTGCGTGCATGACCGGTTGCTTTGCCGCAATACATGCGGTCTTTTGTAGCGTTAAGGTAGCCTTGTGAAAGTTCAACAACCACAAAGTCGTATAGCAGGCGATATACCTGGTTAAACTTGTAATTTTCGTACGCGCGCGTAACTTCGTTATGAACGGTGCACATACGCGCAAGCATAAGCTTGTCTAAATCTTCAAGCGCATCGGGGCTTATACCATCACGCTCAAACGAGAACTGATCTTCGAGCTCGCCAAGCAAGAAACGAATGGTATTTCTAAAGTGACGGTATGCGTTGCCAACGTGCGACAGAATATCATCGTCACACGCCACATCGACCGAGGTATCAACCGATGCCACCCACAAACGAATGATGTCGGCACCTTGCGTTGCACACACCTTATTTGGATCGATAACATTGCCGAGACTCTTCGACATTTTTCTGCCCTGGCCATCGAGGGTAAAGCCCTGCGAAACAACGGCTTTATAAGGAGCAACGCCGTATGCACCAACACTCGTCATAAGCGAGCTCATAAACCAGCCGCGGTGCTGATCGGAACCTTCAAGATACATATCCGCAGGAAAATGCAGGTTTTTGCGATGCTTACAAACGGCGGTGTGGCTTACACCAGAATCCCACCACACGTCGAGAATGTCGGTAGTGGCGCTCAAATTGTGCGAGCCGCACGCAGGACACACGCAAGCATCTCCAAGATAATCGCTGGGCTTATCGGTAAACCATGCATCAGAGCCCTTTTGCTTGAATAGCGCGATAACACAATCGAGCGTATCGTCATTCATAACAAGCTCGCCGCAATCGTCGCAAGTAAATGCAGGAATTGGAACACCCCAGTTACGCTGACGAGAAATGCACCAGTCGGGACGACCTTCAACCATCGACCCTATACGTTTGCGGGCGTGATTGGGGTAAAACGCCACCGAATCAAGGCAGGTAGCTGCTTGTTTGCGAAGCTGCGTTTTGTCCATAGATACAAACCATTGGCTGGTTGCTCTAAAAATAACAGGTTTTTTACAGCGCCAGCAGTGCGGATATGAGTGGTTGATGTCCTCGTGCAAAATGAGGGTGCCACGCTCGCGCAAAAGATCGATTACCTTGGGGTTTGCGTCGTTTACATTCATTTTAGAGAACATACCACCTGTACCGATGCCCTCACCTTCGTAAAAACAACCGTTGTCGTCAACAGGCATAACAACATCAATGTTAAATTTACAGCCGGCAATATAGTCGTCGACACCATGACCAGGTGCGCAGTGAACAACACCCGTACCGTCGTCAAGCGTAACGTAGTCGGCATAAATGAACTCGCCTTGCTTTTCTGCGGTATCAAAAATAGGCAATTTGTAGGTGTTATGCACCAGCTCCTTACCCGTTTTTTGCCACAGCTCACCTGAAGGCACATGGTAGAGCTCAACTTCGCCGTAGCCAAATTTTTCACAACAGTGCTGATAGAGGGCTTCGGCCATAATTTCGAGCTGGCCGTTGTGCTTAACAGCTACATACGTGGCCTCAGGTTGCAAGATAACACACATGTCGGCAGGAAGCGTCCAGGGCGTCGTTGTCCAGATGTCAACGTAAATGTTCCCGCTAAAATCTTCAAGCCCAGAAGGCGTGCTCGAAAGCTCAAAACGCACATAAATAGCAGGCGAAACTTCGTCGGAGTACTCAATTTCAGCTTCGGAAAGCGCCGTGTGGCAGTACATGCACCAGTGCACGGGCTTGCGGCCGAGATACACACTACCGTTGTCGAACAGCGCTTTAAAGATTTCGATATCGCAGGCGTCATAGTCGTGAACATACGTAAGATAGGGATTTTCCCACTCACCCAACACGCCCAAGCGCTTAAAACCTTGACGCTGGGTATCTACCTGCTCAACAGCCATTTTACGGCAGAGCTCGCGGATTTTTGCCACGGGCAGCGCGTTAAATTTTTCGGTGCCAAGCATGGTTTCAACCTTGTGCTCAATGGGCTGACCATGGCAGTCCCAACCGGGCACAAAGGGTGTTTGATAGCCGCGCATCGACCAATAGCGGTTGATAATGTCCTTTGAAATTTTGTTCATGGCATGACCCAAGTGAATGGGACCATTGGCATAGGGAGGGCCATCGTGCAGAACAAACTTTTTGTTGCCCTCGTTCTTTTTGAGCAGCAGCTCATACACGTTGTTTTGTTCCCAAACACTCAGACGCTCGGGCTCGTGTTGTGCGAGTCCAGCGCGCATTGAAAATGAGGTTTTTGGCAAGTTCATTGATTGCTTGAATTCTTGTGCCATCGCTACCCTTTCTGTTTGCACAGGGCGTTGAAATAACGCCCGTCTCCTAGCTGGGACGAAGCGTTGTAAGCACAAGGTGCGCAGCTTCGATATATACCCAGCGAGCGAAAACTCCACGTTCGCTTTACTCGGTTGATCGGTTTCGTCGATCGGACGGTAGTGCCTACTGGTACATGCTCGTATGCACAGACGCGAAAAACACAAAGCCAGGCGCGGCATATGCAAGATGCAGGTATGTTCGGGCTACTGCTCAAAGGTGATATCGCTTAACAGCTCTCGTACAACATCTCAGCATCTGTTGCTCTCTGTAACGTGCATCGTTAAGCGACGCGTCCTTCTCATCGCACGCGTACCATAGTACCACCATGCGCACAATTTCGTTTGATGTAACACAAGAATTTACATGCTTATGATAGAAATATCATAGGATTAAAATATGTATGGAAAGATAACCATGCTACCTGCACAAACGCACGCGCGGCAGGTAAACACAGCCTGCTAGAGCGAACCCAAGGGTTTATACACAGAAAGTACCGTGCCGTATAAGCCGTGCTTGTGAATGTACCCTGTTACTGAATCGGGCGTAAGATAGCGCAGCGACTGTTGTTTTTCAATGCGCGAGCGCAAATAGCTCGAGGATATAGCAAGCGCAGGTACTTCAAGGTAGCGCACGTCAAAATGCAACGCAGCATGCTCAAGCTTACGCTGCGTGGGCTCTAAATCGTAGCCGGGACGCGTAGCTGCAACAAGCGTGGCTTCACTTGCCAATGACTCGGCGTTATGCCAGGTAAGAATTTCAGAAATAGCATCAGCACCCGTTATAAAAAACAGTTCAACATTTTCGGGATAAAAATCGCGCATCATATGCAGGGTATCTGCGGTATACGTAACACCCGGGCGATCAATCTCAAAACGCGACGCAACAAAATGCGGATTGTCAGCCGTAGCAAGCAGCGTCATCGCATACCTATCTTCGGCGGGGCTCACCTGCTTTTTTCGCTTAAATGCAGGAACACCAGCAGGCATAAAAATAACAAGGTCGAGTTCAAGAGCATCGTACGCCGTTTCGGCTGCCACCAAGTGCCCATTATGAATAGGATCGAAGGTGCCGCCCATAATGCCCAAACGATAGTGTTTATGCGGGTTTTCACCAATTTGTGGTAGTGCGCGGTAGGTAGAAATCACAAAACTGCCCTACCCGTCTATATCGTCGCACGCCGCAGCTGCATCAGCAGCTGCGGGAGCATCGGCACCATCACTGCTACTATCATCACACTCAAGCTCAAACGCTGCAGTGTGCGCAGCATCAAGCTCATCATCACCTGCACATTCACCGGCAAATTCCGACTCAAGATCATCTGCAGTTTCAAACGTAAACGAATACCCTAAAATGCGAATTTCATCACCCTTATGTGCGCCCGCCTTAAGCAGACGATCTTCGAGCTTAAGCCTGTCGAAGCGATGCTGCAAATACATAAGCGCTTCATCGTTATCCCAATCGGTTTGAATAACCATACGCTCAATAAGCTCACCAGAAACACGCCAAATACCAGTAGATTCTTGCGCAATGTGAATAATGCGCTCGCGGTGTTGTTGCTGGAAGCGCACGTGCTCTGCCGCTTCAAGCGAGTCTTGCGAAACATACGCATCGATAGAGGGACGAAGGCGCGACACAACCTGCGCGATGGTTTCGATAGCAGCATCAACGCCCATGCCTGTAAGCGCAGACATTTCGATACAGCTAAACCCGTCTTGCTTGGCAGCTGCACGCAAACGCTCTATAGGCGTTGTATCGGTTAGCATGTCGCACTTGTTTGCAATAACAAGTTGCGTGCGCTCAGCAAGCATCGGCGCATACGCGGCAAGCTCGTTATTAATGGTGTGATAATCAACAACAGGATCGCGGCTTTCAAACCCGCCCGTCATGTCAACAACGTGCAAAATAACAGCCGAGCGTTCGATATGACGCAAAAATTGATGGCCAAGACCTTTGCCACAGCTTGCACCTTCGATAAGACCGGGCACATCGGCAACAACAAACGATGCACCCGAACACGCACGTACCATGCCTAAATTGGGTGTGAGCGTGGTAAAAGGATAATCGGCAATTTTTGGACGAGCAGCAGATATACGTGCAATAATAGAGCTTTTACCAACCGATGGCATGCCCACAAGCGCGGCATCGGCAAGAAGCTTCATTTCAAGTTCAATTTCGTGTTCGCGAGCAGGCTCGCCTTTTTCTGAAAATGCAGGTGATCTGCGCACCGACGTAACAAAGTGAATGTTACCGCGACCGCCTACGCCGCCTTTTGCAACAACAACTTCCATGCCTGCATGACACATATCAGCAATCACATAGAGCGGCTTTTTTGTTTTTGGATCGACTTCGCGCACAACAGTACCAAGCGGTACATCGAGAATCATGTCTTTTCCGTCGCTACCAGCTTTACGCGCACCCTGGCCATGCGTTCCGCGCTCAGCCTTAAAATGATGCTTAAAACGGTATGCAACCAGGGACGATACCTGCGGGTTTGCACGCAAAATTATGTTTGCACCATGCCCACCGTCGCCTCCATCAGGCCCGCCTTTAGGCACATATGCTTCACGGCGAAATGATGTACAGCCAGCTCCGCCATCGCCGCCTTTTACAAAAATGCGACAAATATCAGTAAAGGTGTTTGTTGGCACAATGTCTCCTTTAAGTATTACTGCTTGTAGGTGCGCATACATACGCACATTTCATTATATAAGGATTGCAGTAATAATTAAACAGCATCCAACACTAACCAAAAGTGCATCACACAGATGTACAGGATATGTTTTTGAGCACGAGTGAGCCTGCCGCAAATAAAAGCCACGCTGCTGGGCAGCAAGGGCAATCATGTCGGCTTTTCGCACCGACACAACAAGCAAAGGCACAATAAGCGGCATCATAAGCTTGAGTTTTTTAAGAGGATTTGTGGTATCAAATTCTACCCCACGCGCCGTTTGGACATCGGTGATATGTTTCATTTCGCTTGAAAAAATAGGAACAAACCGAATTGCCGTCATGAGCGTAAACACGTAAGTGTACGGAACATGCAGGTACATAACCACACAATTGGCAAGATCTTCGAGGCGCGTAAGTGCAAAACAACACACGAGCGGCAGCGCAAAACACCACAGACGAAGCGCTGCACGTGCGCCTGTTATAAGGCCCAAATTGGTAATAAACAACGCGAGCACATCGCCATGCCTATTAAGCGCGCATTGGATAATAAGCATAACCAACGATAGGCCGATAAGTGCAGATAGCAGCGATTTAAGCTGCGAAAAAAGACCGCAGCTGACGCTTGTTGCAAGAATAATAATGCATAAGGCACCAAGCACATACAGTTTATCGGTTAAAAACGCAGCAATAATAACCGAGAATGCAAGAAGCAGCTTTGCGAGAGGATGTGCACGATGAAGCAGCGTAGTGCCAGCTGTATATTCAAAAAAACTAGTCATGGCACACCTTTCCGTTATGCTGCGCAGCACTAATAACAACCTGCGCAAGCGCTGCAGCATCGTATGTAGTGGAACACGCAAGCTTGCAGGTATTACTAAGCTGAAGCGCAACATCTACCAGCAGTGGCGGGCGCAAACACGCGCGCTGACACAGTGCATCTTGAGAAAAAATGTCTGAAATACTTCCTTGCGCCACAAGCTCACCCGCGGCAAGTACAACCAAACGTGTTGCATTGTCGAGCACCACTTCCATATCGTGACACACCATAACAACACAGCAGCCGCGCGCACGCAAATCTTGAACAACACGCATAACGTAGCAGCATTCAGCATAATCAAGACCGCAGGTAGGCTCATCTAAAATGAGAACCTTGGGCTCGGTAACAATTGTTGCCGCAAGTGCAACAATATGCCGCTGTCCTGCCGATAACAGAAAAGGATTGGCCTCAGGGTTAAGATGTAGCTGGTGAATAACGCGCAGGCTGCGCTCACGGGCATCGTGAGGCGTATATCCAACAAGCGTGCACGAGAGCATAACCTCATCGAGCACGGTTTCGCACGAAAGCATTCTGTCGGGATTTTGAAAAAGAGTTGAAACACTGCGCGCAATCGTGCTTGTTTTTTTGGTGTTTGTTTTGGTGCCATCGATGTACACGCTGCCAGAACGCGGCTTCAAAAGACCATTAATAAGCTTAGTTATAGTTGTTTTACCTGCACCGTTTTGGCCGACAAGACACAAAATTTCGGACGGGTATGCCTCAAAGGAAACATCGTTAAGCGAGTAGGTATTAGTTGGATACGAAAACGATACATGAGAAAATTGAACTGCAGGCTTGCGCTCTGTGCACATTGAACCTGCTTTTGAACTTGAAGTTGAACTTGAAGTTGAACTTGAAGCTGAACTTGAAGTTGAACTTGAAGCTGAACTTGAAGTTGAACTTGAAGCTGAACTTGAAGTTGAACCCGGCTCGAATGCGGGCGTATGATCCAAGTTAAGTACGCGCTCGGCAAAATGAACCGTATCATCAACACGCACATATAGGGGCGTATCCGGCTCAAAGCCCGCCTGTTTTACATAACGCACGAACCGCGTGGTTCGAGGATAACTAATACCAATAGCATCAAGGGTATCTACCTGCGAAAGTACATCCGACGTTGTGCCATATGCCGCAAGAGAGCCTTCGTGCAACACAGCTAAATGCGAACAAAACTCACTTAAAAGGGCCACTTTTTGCTCAATGGCAATAATCGTAATACCAAAGCTCCGATTAAGTTCACTCAAAAGCTCATAGATGGTACGCGAAGATGCAGGATCGAGCGCGCAGGTGGGCTCATCGAGCACCAATACCGAAGGCTTAAGGGCAATAATAGCAGCAAGGGCCACTTTTTGTTTTTGCCCGCCCGAAAGCGTGGCTATGGTGCGATTGCGCAATGATTCAATACCAATACGATGCAGCGCTTCCTCAATACGCGAAGGAATATCCCCTGCTGGCACACCAAAGTTTTCAAGACCAAACAATAGCTCATCTTCAACAACACTAGCAACCATTTGCGCATCGATATCCTGCATAACAAGACCAACAAAGCGCGCAATGTCGGTAAGGCTAAGCGCCTTTGTATCGTGCGAAAACAGCTGAACGGTGCCTGAGAGCTCGCCACCATAATGGTGCGGTATAGCACCCGAAAAAAGACAGGCAAGCGTAGTTTTACCAGCACCTGAAGGCCCAATGATGCCTAAAAAATCACCGCGCTCAATCGAAAGATTAATGTGCGAGAGTGCACACGGTGCCTGCCTCGCAGCGGCTGCATAAGCAGCTGCATCAGCAGGCGAACCATCAACGCCGCTACTCTCATTACTATCAGCGCTTTCAGTTTCATCAGATGCGCCAAGCGCATAGCGAAACGACACATCATCTAACAAAAACGCAGGGCATGATGCATCGAGGGACGCATCATGCGAGCGCGCAGACATAGCTTCCATACATTACCTTGCACGAACGGTGGCTGTTTTTGATACAACCGCATTAAGTGGACGAATAAGCACTTCAACAACAAGTGCATTTGCAACAGCGGTGCTTACTACCAGCGGCGCCATACCTAACAGCGCAACGGGCTCTAGCTTAAGGAAAAACAGAACCGCACACGTTGCAAAAATAAAACCGGAAATAAGCGTAGTTACAAAGGTGAGCGCTGCAGGAACAATCGGCCTTAAGCTGTGTTTACCAAGCGCACTAATAGCAAGCGCGCAAATTGCAGCAGCAGGGATATCGCACACAAACTCAAGACCAGGAATTGACGTGTTAAGCTGGATGAGCGCAGCGGCAAGCAATCCAACAATCGCTGCTTGGTGAAATTTAAGACGCAACAAAAGCAGTGCAAGACAGTACGACGAAATAATAAACTCGGGTTGAATACCGGTAATAGCAAGCGCTTTTCCAACAGTAAGGTCGAGAATAAACCCAGCTGCAAGCAACACCGCAACAATGGTAAGCGACGCGATGTCGATGCTCGATTTTTTTACGGCTGCAGTGCCAGGTGCTGGTGTGGGAGCGACATTTGTAGTAGCGGCTGTGGTTTCAAATGATTGAGAAGACATGGTAACTCCTTAAAACTCAAGTTGTGTTGTGTGCCTTGATTTACACCGGTGTGGTCGCGTGTGCGAAGAAATACAATATGCAAAACAAAGGACAACAGATACGGAACGTACGTGCAAAAAACAATAGGACGCAAAAAATCATAAAAAAGGACTTTCAAAGTTACTCTGAAAGTCCGCACAAATCATGGATGTGTGTATCAGAGTCCTATGAAATTGTACGCCACCACCATGCGCAAAACTGTGATGAATATGAAACGACGCGAGCATTTTGAGCAATCATGGTGACCTCCTTGAACGTTGAGTTGTGTTCTCTACGCTGTAGTAAATCACATAGCCGCGCGCAATGCTACGGAGTTGTGGTTTGTTTATCAAGTTGAAACAAAAACGTGCAAATTCTCGCTAGCTAAATTTACGCCACTCTGGATCGCTAATAATACGTGCCACGATAAGACCAAGTGGCAGCGCTAACACGATAAGCAGCGATTCCAAAAACCAGTGTGACCCGGTGGGAATGTTAAGGGAGCCAAAGCTATACATCGCGCGATACATATACAGGCCGGGAACCATAATAACAATCGACGGCACAGTAAGGGCAATGCGCGGAAAACCAATGCGTTTGCGCACCAAAGATGCCATCATACCGGCAATGAGCGCGCCGATAAATGCGGCAATACAGGCGGGCACAAGTGTCCACGATACCAGACTAAGTCGGATAGTATTGGCAACGGCGCCAATAGCGGCCGTGAGCATAGCCATTTTGCATTCGGTATTAAACATAATCGAAAAGCCAAATACACCACACCAGCTGGTAATAAGTCGCAGAATGGTAAGTGTGAGAGGCGTTAAACCTGCAAGCGGAATAAGATCGTGCGGCTGCAAATTAAGAGCAAGGGCGCACGTCCACCCTACTACCGTTGCAACAACGATAATGATAAGCGCATATACTAACCGCTCAATACCAGAACGCATATCGAGCTTTGCTAAGTCGAGCCCAGCAGTAATAAAAGGAAATCCTGGAATAACAAAAAGCAGCGCGCCAATGTAGCCTTCAAGGTGGGGACCCGCTGGATGAAGAACCATCATAAGCAGTGTATGCACCAGAACATATACCACGCACGCCGGAGCAACACCGCCTGCTACCTGGCCAATAAGGGTAATTTTGTGATCGATAAGCGTGCGGCGCACATAATTCCCCACAGCTGCGCCAAAAAAGCAGCAAATCATCTCGTAAATACCCGCGCCAAGCAAAAAGATAAAGCCTGCACACGCAAGCCCCGACGCAAGTGCCGCTTGAAGGGCACTATAATTAAGCGGCAAATGTTCAACGTCATCGAGCTGCTCGATAAACTCGCCCAACGTGTAGGTATCAGCATGAGCAACAAAGCGGTCAACAAACAATTCCATTTGATGCAGCTTTGAGGTGTTAACACCTGTTGTGGCAAGGCTGAGTGCCTGTGTGTAGCTGTGTCCTTCGTCGTCGATACACGTGTAATCGAGCGACACAAGACCAATATCAGCGCTGCACGTAAGATTGAGTACGCGCGCGATAGCGTTCATGCTCTGGCGCACACGCCAGGCTCCTGTGCCGTAGGACAACAGCATCATGCCAACATGTCCCACAATCGACGCACGCTCGTGAAAGCGCAGATGCTTCATGGGGCACGAAGGATTACTGTCCAGCAAATTATGCCAGCGAATATGCATGTGATGATGGTGCGATACATGAGATGTCATAACTACACTAAATGCCCTTCTGTATTCCCTTCTACTATCATTAAAAAACCGCTCACCGGATGGCAAGCGGTTGTTTAGGTGCTATAACGCGGCTGTTATGCGGTGCGAACGTGTACATAGTGCTTAGCACCACGAACAAATTCTACAACACCATCTTTAAGTGCAAACAGCGTGTCGTCTTTACCACGGCCAACGTTTTCGCCAGGAGTAATGTGCGTACCACGTTGACGAACGATGATTTGACCAGCCTTAATAGATTGACCACCGTATACCTTGGTGCCAAGACGCTGTGCGTTGGAATCGCGTCCGTTGCGGGATGATCCCAAACCTTTCTTGTGAGCCATGTTTTACCTACCTTCGTAATCGTTATCTAACAAATGAGCAGTAACCGTTATGCTTCGTCTTGTGCTGTGTCAGCTTTTTTTGCTGCTGCACGAGTGGTGGGCATGCTCGAAACCATAAGCTTGGTGAGGTTTTGACGGTGACCACGAGTGCGGTGATAGCGCTTACGCTTTTTAAGTTTAAAGACGATAACTTTTTTATCTTTGTATTGATCGAGAACTTCGCACGTGACTTTCTTTTTTGCTAAGGTAGCAGCATCAACGATAGTTTTTTTGCCGTCGTTAAGCAAAAGAACGTCAAGTTTAACCTTGTCGCCAGGCTGCGCGTCGAGCTTCTCAACACTAAAGATATCGCCCTTGGCAACCTTATACTGCTTGCCACCAGTGGTAACGATTGCGTACATGTGTCTACCCTTCATCATTAATTGTGTACAACAGCTCTACATCATAGCCATCCACAAAGGTAAGGTCAATATGTGACCACAAGGCGTATGTAGCGTGTTGTAACGTACATATGAGTGTGTTGGTGTCTTTTACAGCTAGGGGTGTGAGATGTGCCTCCCCAAATAAGACAGTATAGATGCACCACAAAGCCGGCTAAGAACTTGTGATATCTATGTACTCACGCGTATGTAGCTGTTGAGCATTAAAAGACAGCTCCTTATTATCTTGCATATTGCTCAATTTTGCATCCGTTTCTGGGTGATATACATAAGATTTGCACGTTTGTGTAGGCGCAGGGACAGGCGCTTGAGAAAGAGCCGCGTTTTGCGTGGTAGCTGTAGGTGCTGTTGGTGCTATAGCCGCTGCTGGTGCACCTTCGTTTGGGTGGGCAGACGCGTTTGCCAAACGCTGCGGCTCAGCTGACGCCATATAGGTGCTTAGCAGGTACGCATACCCAAACACATACGTACACAACGATGCAATAGCAGGACGAACAAGAAAACCACCAAACGGCACGCGGCGCGTTATACCGCGCGCACACGCACGCGCACCAAAGGCGCAGCAAGCAAGTGCGCATAAAAGTGCCGGATGAAATGACGTGCGTAAAGATGAGCTGCGAGGTGCAAGCCCCTTATTTTGCAAACGCTGCACCATGGACAGCTGCTCGAACACCATAAAAGGCATATCGCCAATACGAAATATCCGTGGCAAGAAAGGCACTACAAGGTGCTTTTTTTCGCTCAGAGCACGCACGCTGGTAGCGCTTGTTGAAATAAGTGTGTGGGCGGCGCGCATGTGGCAGCAGGCAAACGCGGCACAATACAACGCTGCAGATGGAGTATGCAAAAGCATGTCAATAAGCTGCAGACACAACGTGCGAGGTTCGGGTGACGTAAACACCTGCCACGACATTGTTGTGCCAACATTTCCTGCCTGGCGAGCAAGATAAGCAAGCGGAAGTTCACGAGCAGAAGACGCAAGTACAACAAGGTTGCAGCCAGTACGCTCAACATACGATACAACACGCTCGGCATCATCGTTTGCACGCAGCTGAGAAGCCGCACGAAAAGAAGCGTCGTCCGCATGAGGCGTGGCAGACGCAGACGCGCAGGCAAGATGAACAACGTAATTTGCGCGATAGTGCACAAGAGATGCAGGCGTCGTTACTTCTACCGTAACATCGCGCGTACGCGGCACAAACGCTGAGCGAAGCTGCGAAACAAGGGTGGCAGATACGCCTGATGACACACAAAATACCAGCACCTGCGGCGCTGAGGAACCATAAGAAGCAGTGTGTATTGCGTGTTGTATCATAATACAATCCTTTTGAGCACGGCGTTTGTTGATGCACAGGTGAAGACCGAGCGCTGGGCTGCCGGGCGCGGCGCTTAAGCGGCTTTTGGTATGTGTCGCCACACCGACTGCACAAGGCCAACAGCAAGCAGCTGTGCTACCATCGACGATGAGCCAAACGAAATAAACGGAAGCGGTATGCCGGTAATCGGCATAATGCCAATACACATACCAACATTTTGTAACAGCTGGAACATCCACATCGTAGCACAGCCAACTAATACCAGTTTACCAAAAGCATTTTCGAGACGCTGCGCCAACAGATATGTCGAAAAAATAAGTGTGCCAAAAAGCCCGAGCAACACAGCAGAGCCCATAAAGCCAAACTCTTCTGCAAGCAGGGCAAACACAAAGTCGGTGTGTGCTTCGGGTAAAAAGCCACTTACCGATTGCGTTGCATTACCTATCCCCTTGCCAAACATACCGCCCGAGCCAACGGCAATTTTTGCCTGTTGCAAGTTGTAACCAAAGCCCGAAGGGTCAACAGACGAATCGATAAACACGATAAGGCGGTGCAGCTGGTAGGGCTTAAGGATATGCGGCAAACCTTCAATGGAAGATGTAACGATAACCAGCGCACTTAAGCCCACAAGCGCACACACAGTAACAAATATCCACAGGCGTTTTGCGCCCGAGCAAATAATGATAGTAGCGCCGCTAATAAGCACGATAAGGCCAGTACCTAAGTCGGGCTGAAGCAAAATAAGCAAAAACGGAATGGAGAGAATGCCGCAAAGCTTGTAATACTCTTTAAGTTCGGTAATTTTTCCGTTGTACGCAGAGCCCATAGCAGCCATAAGCAAAATGGTGACAATTTTTGAAGGCTCGGAAGGCTGAAAGCGAAGACCGATAAGCGGCAGCTTTACCCATCCAGTAAGACCTTTTGCATGATAGCCAATGCCTGGTATCATCGGCATAATAATGAGCACTACATTAAGAATAAGCAGGGCGTAGGTAAGCCGGCGCAAGTTGCGATAATCGTAACGCCACATGGCAATAGCAGCGATAACGCCAAGTGCAATACCAAACAAATGGCGTACAAACGATACCTTAGGAATTGCCAGCGACGCGGTGTACATAACAAACGTACCAAAAATAAGCAGGCCGAGCACGCAAATAAGGTTGGGCAGGTAGACAGGTGCTTTTCCGCGCGAAAAGCTCCTACTCATGCCCCCTACCTTGGCATATGCCACAGCAAGACTGGTAGAAAGACCAAAAAACGAAGGCATGCGCGAGCCGCGCGAAAGCTGAGCACGCGCTTTTTCGCTGCGCTTGTGGGAATGGCTGCGCGTTTGCGTTTGCGCGCGCACGGGATTAGGAGCGCCCACGCCTAAGGTATTCGAAGGCTGCAGCCGAGCGCCCTTTTTCTTGGACATTGCGCGTTGTATATGCAACGGTTTTCTGTGCATGTGCGATGAAGAGTGAAATTGAGGTATTTGTGCCATAATGCTAGTCTCTCGTTGCTTTGCCAATAGACGCCGTATCGGGCTCGTTATACAGCGCACCGAGTATGTCGCGCACAACATACAGCGCACTATCACCACCAAACCCACCGTTTTCGATAAGCGACACAACAACGTATTGCGGCTTATCGGCGGGCGCATATGCCACAAACCAGCCAGTTGGATCTTTTTTATTGGTTTCGGCAGTACCCGTTTTACCAGCTATTTTTTCCTTCATATTGGTAAAATGAGCGGCCTGCGCCTGCGACTCTTCATAGACAACGCCCGTAAGGCTTGTGTGAATCATCGACATCGTAGGTTCGTCTTCGGTAACGGTAAAGCGAACTTCAGGCTTATAATCGATAACCGAGCCAGAATTTGTACTCGACTTTATCGACTTTAAAATATGCGGTTTCATACACGTGCCACCCGTTGCAATCGCGCAGTAAGCACTTGCAAGCTGCAGCGGCGTAATAAGTAAATCGCCCTGCCCGATGGCAAGGTTGGTTAAATCGCCGCCACGCCACGCGCGCGCTTGTGCGTCGTAAGACGAAAAGTATTGCTCTTTCCAGGCAGCATCGGGAATACGTCCTGCAACTTCGCCCGGCAAATCGATATTAGTCAATGCACCCAAACCATAGCGCTTAAAGGTTTTTTGCAAACCTTCGTTATCGGACGAATTAAAAAAGCCCTTGCCTACCTCGTAAAATACCACGTCGCACGAATAAGTAATGCCCGATTGCAAAGTCATAGATCCGTGCCCTGTGTGAAGCCAGCAGTACTGACCATAGTTTTTACCAAAGCCCGTCCAAAAACCCGTACACATGTAGGTTGACTGAAACGTGGAAATGCCATAATTGAGCGCGGCTATAGCACTTAGGGGTTTTATGGTTGATGCCGAAGGATACAGTCCACCAATAGCACGGTTGAGGAGCGGGTTGTTGCTGGTAGGACTGCTAAGTGCATCCCAATCGTCGTTTGAAATGCCGCCTACAAACACGTTGGGCGAAAACGTTGGCGCCGATGCAAGAGCGATGATATCGCCATTCGTTACATCTACAACAAGCGCGCAGCCCGAACGACAATCGCTGCGTCCGCTTTGCTGAAGCCTCGTAAGATGTGTTTGAAGTGCCGTTTCTGCAGCTTGTTGCACCTTTGAATCGAGCGTAAGCACGACATCAGAGCCCGCTTGCGCATCAACAGAGCCGCTCCGGTTAAGAATGTTACCATCGGCATCTACGTGCACAACTTGTTCACCTTTGATGCCCTGAAGCACGTTTTCGTACTGCGCTTCTACACCCGCCTGCCCCACAATGTCGCCCGTTTCGTAGGTAATGCTACCATCGCTGGCGTCGGGGTCTTGGTTTTGAGCAGCCGCTTTAATTTGCTCTTCGGTAATAGCACCCGTATAGCCAAGTACATGCGCAGCTAGGCTCCCCTTTGGATAGGAGCGCTGAGAGCGATCTTCAATGTACACGCCCTCAAACACCGATTGGTGCGCACTCACAAACGCCACCACGCGGCGTGAAATATCAACTGCAATACAGCGCGGTTTTTGTGGACCTTGTGCCGTATCTTGTATTTTAAGACGAATAACCTGCTCAGGGATGCCAACAAGGTTGGATAAAAGACGCACTTCGATGGAGTCGTCTTGTACGTGCGGCTGCGCGCACACGCAAAGCGACGGGCGGTTTGCCACAAGCACTTCGCCATTGCGATCGAGGATACGGCCGCGTGCTGCAGTAAGGGCAATCGTGCGTGTACGGTTCATTTCGGCTTGCTTAATATACGACTCGTTTGAGAGAAGCTGCATATTCCACAGCCGTGTTGCAAGCGTTGCAATAACGGCGCCACATGCCACTTGACATGCGATTATGCGCGTTTTGAACGTACTGTGCGGCGACACCTGCACCCCACCTGCCGCGCGCGGTACCGATCCTCCAATATCAAACGTAAACTTTTTTGAGCGCTTGCCAAGTACAATAAAGACAACAAGAAACGCAATAAGAAGACAGGCAAGAACTATAACGATAAGACCAACAACACTCATAAGCCCTACCCGCGCAGCTTATAGCGACTTTTGTAAGAGACGCGCAGTTTTGAATGAGAATGAGGCATGTGAGCAACCGTGCGCTTTTTTGAAAAGGTAGTTGCAATGCTTGATGCAATGTGCGCGCTGAGCGATTGAGCGTTGCTGGGACGCGCGTGAGAACCCTCAAGCGCAGGTGCAGCAACATATTTTCGATACAACCATGCGGCAGGAACAAAAGCAAGCGATGTTAAAATCCACACCGACAGCACGCGGTAGATGAGCGCTGCAATAAAATCGGTTACATACCCTGCAGCAAGCATACATATAAGCTGAACAACAACAACAGCAAGGCACGCGGCAGAAAACAGCGATGACGCCACAAGGAGATTGTCTTGTATGCGATTGCGCTGGTCGGCGCCCAAACAAAAGGCAGCGATGCAGAGTAACAAACTGAGCATGCCCCATGCACCAGGCGCATATATATCAAACAACAAGCCCGAAAAAAAGCCTGCCCAAATGCCACGTGTGCCGCCTTCACTTAAGCTTACAAGGCCGGTAAAGATAAGCGCCATGTGAATATGTCCCGCTCCAAGCGTAATAGCAGGTACAAACGCTAAGTGGATAATAAAGCAGATAAGCGCACATAACGTAAGTGATCGTGGAGCTAATGAGTGCGTTGCAAGTCGCATACTAGTGCTCCTTTTCGCTTAGATGCACGGCCGCAAAAGGCCAGCTTGGCATTATAAAACCACCGGCAGATGAGCCCGATTGTGCCTTTTTGTTAGCTGCGTCTGCAGATGATTTGTTGCTTGGAGCATTATCGCCTGATGGCTTTTTGCCCTGCTGCGTGTGAGACGACGAGGCGTCCTTACCATGTGCATCCTTGCTTTCGCCATTGTTCGCAGGTGCATGTGCATCGAGGGCATTCGTTGTAGACACGGGGCGCTCTTTTATCGAAGCAACATCTTGATTGGTGGCAGTATCCTGCTCATTTGCTTTTGCCATATCGCTATCAGTGGCTTTTTGCTCTTCGGTAAGCGACGTTACAACAAGCACTTCTTCAAGATTTTCGGTTTGCGACAAGGGCGTTATACGAATGTCGTAATACAGCGATCCTGGGGTTTTATTCACCGATGCAATTTTACCGATAGGAATACCTTTGGGGAAAATACCACCAAGGCCGCTCGTTACAACAATATCGCCAACATGTGCTTCGAGGTTGGTGTTAATAAAGCGCAGCTTAACGGTACCGTCAATAGAGCCTTGAATAATGCCTTGCGCGCGGTTCGACTGGATCATGGCAGAAATGCTCGATTTTTCATCGGAGATAAGACGCACAATAGACGAAGTTGCATCACATTCGATAATTTGACCGATAGCGCCGTTAGAATCGACTACCGGCATACCCACGCGAAGACCATGCGCAGATCCTTTATCGATGGTAACGGTTGATTCCCACGAGGTATGCGAGCCTGCAATAATGCGCACGGCAACCGATTGCAAATTGTATGAACTTTTGAGCGCAAGCAAATCTTGCAAGCGTTGTGCGGTAAGGGCGGTTTCTTTGAGCTCAGCTATTTGAGAGGTAAGTTTGGCGTTTTCTTCTTGCAGTTCAGAGAGTGTTTGACTATCAGCGCCGGCATTACCAAACCATGTGCCAGCTGCACGAAAAGGTGCGCCCACCAGGGCAGCAACATACTGCACAGGCATAGCAACCACCGCGGCAACACTGCGCACACCCATAATTGGCGCTTGCGCAAAACTTCTTGTGGTAACAATGAGCAATGCAACAGAAAGCACAACACACACTATAAGGGTGCGCAGAGCATTATCTTGAGGGCGCGCAATAGTTCCACGGTGTTTTGCGCGCTCAAAGAGTGAAGGCATGAGCACCTCCGCTAATTGGAGCTTTGTACAAAACCGCCCGAAAGAGCATTTGCTTCAAGCACCTTTGCGCAACCGTTTACAACGTTTTCAAGTGAGGTAGGACTTACATTAACGGGTACACCGGTTTCGTCGCGAAGGCGCTGGTCGAGCCCGCGCAGCAAACCGCCACCGCCGGTAAGGAGTACGCCGTAGTACATAAGGTCGCTGGCAAGATCGGGAGGCGTAAGGTCGAGCGCATCTTTTACCGTTTTGGTAACTTCGTCCAACGGTTTGTCGAGCGCACGACGAATTTCTTCGCTTTCGATACGTACGGTTTTTGGCAAACCACTCATAACGTCGCGGCCGTTTACCTCAACATCGAGCTCTTCTGCAAGAGGAGCAGCACTACCAACTTTAATTTTAATGTCCTCGGCAGTGCGCTCACCAATCGACAAATTGTAAGCATCGCGCACATGTTCAAGAATAGTTTGATCGAATTCATCGCCCGCTGTACGAATGGACTGCGACACAACAATACCGCCCATAGCAATAACGGCAACCTCGGTAGTACCACCACCAATATCAACAACCATCGATCCGGTTGGGTCTTCGATAGGTAAATCGGCACCAATAGCAGCCGCCATAGGCTCTTCGATAAGGTATGCTTGACGCGCACCAGCAGAAATGGTTGCCTCGAACACGGCGCGTTTTTCTACTGACGTTACGCCCGAAGGAACACAAACAACCACGCTTGGACGCGGGCTCCAGGGATGACGACGCTTACCGCGCGCCTTTTCGATAAAGTAGCGCAACATAACTTCAGTTACATCAAAATCGGCAATAACGCCATCCTTCAGTGGGCGCTCGGCAGTAATAGAGCCTGGTGTACGACCAATCATACGTTTTGCATCGGCGCCAACCGCAAGCACGCGATCTTCGCTTTTATCGATAGCAACAACAGACGGCTCATTAAGCACGATGCCCTGGCCACGCACGGCAACAAGCGTGTTGGCTGTACCCAAATCGATGGCTAAATCGCCTTCATATTCGCCAAAAAATGAATCGAACAGAGACATAGTGTTCCTTACGCTAGAATACGGACGTCACGATGCACGCATGGTGTGCAGGTGGTGCAGCACATAAACAACAGCAATACCAGGCATCATGCACGGCTGCAAGGCTGCACGGCTGGGCACACACGGCGCTGTGGTTTATGACAACGTAGAGCTTGTAGAAGTTTTAGATGCATACTCAACAGTTACATCGCTTACTTTCCACTCAATACCTTCGCGCACAAAATTAATGGTGTAATCTTGCTTTCCACCTTTTGAAAGCGTGGCTGTTGCATAAATGGTTGAGCTGTTCATATCGCGATCGATACCTTTAATATCAACCGTAGCGCCATCGCGCGGAAGCAGCGACTCAATTGATTGCTTAGTTGCCATGCTTACCTGGCTAGACAACAAAGGCGCAGTAGATTTACCCTGCGAAACAGAGGAAAACAGCTCTTTGGTAATGGTTTCTTGAGTTGGCCAGCCATACCCTTTATAAAAGGCAAAGCACACACCACCAGCAGCCAAAAGGAGAATAAGCACTATCACCAAAAAAGCGATAAGCCCGCCATGGTGCTTTTTGCGGCGCACCTTGCGTTGTTCTTTGTCTTGCTGAACAAGATCTTCTTCTTTAATTGAGAAAAATCCGGTGTCCTCAGGTGACGGCATAAATGCGCCCGATTTACCTGTTGGATCGAGAGGATCAACCATGGAAGATGAGCCATATCCAGCAGCTGCAAGCAGCGCATCGGTTTCGGAAGGACCTGAACCGGTTGCGTTTGACAGCGCTTTGCGGGCAGCATCAAATGCTTTTTGCTGCTCTTGCGAAAGCGTAAAATTGCCATCTTTAACTGCGTGATTGAAGGCATCAACCGCTTCACTCATACGGTTTGCAGCAATGTAGGCCAATCCCAAATCGGCAT
Organism: uncultured Atopobium sp.; assembly: GCA_946997485.1. Lineage (GTDB taxonomy): Bacteria > Actinomycetota > Coriobacteriia > Coriobacteriales > Atopobiaceae > Fannyhessea. The sequence goes on along the minus strand of CAMPVF010000002.1, from coordinate 119,815 downwards.
AAATGGCATGCTGATCGGCGAGCGGCGTTGCAAAATCGAGAGCGGTACGATAGGCCTCGATAGCATCGACAGCACGACCAAGTAAAATAAAGCAGCGACCAAGGTGCTTCAGTGCTTCGGCCGGCTTGGGGTTTGCAGCGTCGATAGCAGCGCTTCTATAGGCAACGCCCGCATCACGCGTATTGTTAAGCGACATATATGCACTACCGAGCGCCATATATGCCTTATAGGGTGTTTTATATGTTTCATCTTTAAGCGCGCAGGTAAGCGACGCAATAGCATCTTGCGGCTTATGTGCTGCTAAAAAGGCGCGACCACGGTTACACGCAACAGATCCTACATGACCATAGGAACTATCACGCAGCGCATCGCCATACGCAAACGCAGCGCGCTCAAATTGCGACATCTTCATGTAGCAATTACCTAACAAGTGATCGACCTGACCACAAAGCTCACCGGGGTTCTTTGCAGCCGTAAGCGAGGCGATAGCCTCGGGTATATTGCCTTGTTGATACGCTTGTTTAGCGCGTTCATATGCTTGTTGATTCACGGTGTCTCCTTTGGGAAACAATGGTTAAACAAATGAATTATTGAACGGAAGGAGCACGATGCTCAATGCGAATGCTGTTGATACCGTCGCCTTGACGAAGACGTCCGATTACATCCTTGCCTTCAATAGTTTGTCCAAATACAGTATAACCCGAATCGAGCTCATGTTGAGCGCCTAGACAAAAGTAAAATTGAGAACCTGCAGAATCGGGCATCTGCGAGCGCGCCATAGCGAGCGCGCCATCTTCATGCGAGTTGCGCGGATTTGTAGTGAATTCCTGCTTAATGCAGTAACCAGGACCACCAGTACCAGGTATGCCATCAGGGCCAGCGCCGCCCGCCGCAACTTGCTGAGGCGTCATTGAACGCGTATTGGGGCAGCCTCCCTGAATAACAAAACCGGGAACGTAGCGATGGAACTTAAGATCGTCATAAAATCCGCTTTGGGCAAGCTCACAGAAGTTTGCTACATGAATAGGTGCGCCCTCTCCGTCAAGACGCACAACAATAGTACCTTTTGTCGTGTCAAAAATAGCAACCTCATCACCTAATACGTGGTAAGCAGGCGTATATGTTTGCATGAGCAACCTCATTTCGTTTTGGACATGCTGCACGTGAGCACATCGTGTATATCACGGGCATAATACCTTACTTGTACGTTATAGTACCTTATTATAGTTCGTTTAATAATATCAAGCCTTGCGCACATTCACATTTTTGGCAAATTAGCACGGCCGCGAGCACACGCGCAGCTGCCCCACCCCTACTTTTTTGGCTCCTTATATACGGGTTTATATTCGTCGTAATGCGTTTCAAACAAATTTTTGTAGGTGTCTTGATTATTTGTTGAATCGTCCGTACCCAATTTTGCATCAACACGCGCTTTCAAATCGCGCGCACGTGGCTGTTTAGCTGCGTAATCACAAAGCTTAGAGAGCGTATCACAATAGTTGCGAAGCCAGTTTCCAAGAGTAGTAAGGCGCGACTTTTCGTCTTCGTAGGTGTGTGTTTCTACATGTACATGCTGCACCGACGCAATGATGTTGCTTACAGCAATCGACGCAGCGTGCACACGTGATGCAATATCACTGTAGGAGTCGCTTTGCTGATTAGCTACAGCGTTACGAAATGTGCTTTCGAGATCATTAAGTGCAACCTGCTGCTTTCCTAACTTTTCGTAGGCACTTTTAAGCTGGTCATAGGATTGGTCATCGGCTTTTACATCGCCGTCAGTGGCATTGTTTTTATCTTGACTCGAAAGCTCCTTAATAACGCCCGGCGAACCTGCTTGCGACATGTCTTGTCCCACGCGTGCTTTAGTATCATATGCATACGGATTCCATGGGTGCGTAATAGCAAGCACCGTTGATGTAACAAATATCACGGCGCACACCAGTGCCCATATAAGCATGCGCATGCGAGGAAACCTGTCGTGAGGTGAAGTAATGTCGTTAGCCGCAGGAGCACTTGGAATAGCACTTACTATCTGCGACGATGGCTGCGGGCGCGATGCAGGTGCTGTGAGTGCAGAATCGCCGCGGTGGCCATTATCATGGGTATAATCGCGAGCATTATCCATAAATTTTGCATCGGATGATGTAGATGCAGCGTTTCGTACATCAGACGAAGCAGGTACAGCAGGCGCGGCTTGTGGCGCGTGGCTTGCCGCAGCTGCTGGTATACGTGGTTGAAATGCGACTTCACACGGCGTATTGCAATGTGAACATACGTGTGCATCGCGCTCAAGCGTAGCTCCGCAGGTACTGCAAAAACGCACAGACAGCCGCGTCATCATGCGCGTATGTTCAACATCGGCGCGACACGCAGGACAGCGAAGCGCCGTATCGGGTATATGTGCCTGACAACTAGGGCAAATCACAAAACAATCCTTTCAAAACCACATACACACTCATAGGTACATAGCCGCGTGCACAAAGCGAAGCAAACCTGCACGTAATTGCGGGCGGCACCAGGTGCAAAAAGCGCGTAAGACCGCTACGCCTCGCCTACCGCTTTTTTAAAGAAAGCTCAGCTAAAAGTGGGTAGTGCTTTTCGGCATACGCGTAAAACACAAAAAAGAGCACAACGCCAACAAGCGAGATTGCCGCACAGAGCATCATCATTGAAGACGTAAGCGCGCCCATGCGTAAAAAGTCGGATAAGCACGTATACCCAATTATAACAATAGCAATGCTGAAAAACAGAACGCAGCTACGCAGCACATTAAGCGGCGTTGAGATGCGCAAGATAAGGGCGATGCCCACACAAGACATTTCTATCATGCACAACGTGGAGATGCTGCTATCGGGAATAGCGCAGGCGCGGCCATACAGCATCGTAAACACAAGCTGCGCAACGATAACAATAGACGCAGGTATGCTTCGCACCAGCACGTGCGCAAGAAACGAGCCTTCAACGCGCGCGCGATTTACCTCAAGCGCAAGCAAAAATGACGGCAAACCAATGGCTGCAACATTAATGAGCGACATTTGAATAGGGATAAACGGATAAGGCGGACACAACAAACAGATAAGTGCAAGCAGCCCCGAATAAACCGTTTTGGTTAAAAACAGTGCAGCAGAACGCTGCAGATTGTTGATAGAGCGACGACCTTCAACCACAATGTCGGGGATGTGCGAAAAATCATTATCGGCAAGCACGAGCTCAGACACATTGCGCGCAGCCGCCGACCCTTGTGCCATAGCAATAGAGCAATCGGCTTCTTTAAGGGCAAGGATGTCGTTTACACCATCGCCCGTCATAGCAACAATATGCCCCTGATGCTGAAGCGCGGTAACTAAACGCTGTTTAATCTGCGGAGTTACGCGACCAAACACGTGATACTGCATGGCAGCGCGCGAAATAGCCTCATCGCCTTCAAGCGAAGAGCAATCGATATACTTATCGGCATCGACAACGCCCACTGTTTGTGCAATTTGCGAAACACTGCGAGGGTCATCGCCCGAAATAACGCGCACGTCTACCCCCTCTTGCTTAAAATATGCAATGGTAGAAGGTGCACTTTCGCGAATTTCCTCGGCAATACCAACAAAGCCAAGCACGCGCACGCCATCTTCAGATGCATGGTTGCACGCGCCATCGCGGGCATCGTGGCACGTGTACACAATGTGACCATGGTCATCAAAGCCCGCGCACTCAGCAACAACAAGCACACGTGTCATAGCAGCAAACGACTCGATAGCACTGTTGTAGTTGTCCGCACGCGCGCCCAATACAAATTGAGGCGCACCCATCACATACGCGTGTCCATCGGTTGTAATGCAGCCGGAATATTTTGTACGTGACGAAAACGGAATACTACGCGCAATATCGGCGCTGCTAAAGGACGCAATATCCACAAAGTCGATAAGCGCGCGTGCCGTTTCATTGGCAGCATCACGCGTTGCAAACGAAATAGCCGACACAGCGCGACAAAGCGGACGCGTATGTGCCTCATCATCGCTCCCTGTAGCATCGATAACACGGGTTACACGCATGTGACCTGTGGTAATGGTTCCTGTTTTATCAAGACACACAACATCAACACGCGCAAGCGTTTCGACACAATAGCTTTGCTGAACAAGCACGTGCTTATAGGCAAGCTTTGTGGTAGCTATAGCAAAAATGGTAGACGTAAGCAACACCAAGCCTTGCGGAATCATCCCCACCGTAGCAGCTACTGCTTGCAAAATAGCGTCGTTGTACGATTGATGATCGATGCAAAACATACGGATAAACAACAATATTCCAAGAGGAATAAGCACCATTGTTGCATACGAAATAATCGTTTTTATTGTAATAACAATTTCGCTTGAAAGCGGTTTTACGTATTTTGCCGCATTGTTAATTTTAGCAGCATAACAATCGCCTGCTACATGCTCAACCTTATAGAGCATGCTGCCCGAATCGACAAACGAACCCGAGTAAATGGGAGCGCCTGTTGTTTTTTCGATAGGATTACTTTCGCCCGTAAGCAAGCTTTCGTCCATAGACGCAGCACCTGCGATAACGCTGCCGTCGGCGGGCGCCTGCTCACCGCGGGATAACAGCACATAATCGCCGAGAACAATATCGTTTATATGGATAGATTGCTGCATATGATCGCGAATAACGCGCACCTTTTTTGCACTCACAATAGACAGCTTGTCAACAAGGAGCTTGGCGCGGATTTCTTGCGAAATACCAATCACAAGGTTGAGAAACACAATAACCATAAACAAGATATTGCGAAACTGCCCTGTTGTAAGCACCAAAATAGCAAGCACAATGTTTACAACATTAAAAAGGGTAAGCGCGTGCGTGGCAACAATTTGCGAGATGCTTTTTGTTTTGATGTCGGAATTGGTATTGCAAAGCCCCTGCTGAATGCACGTGGTAACCTGCGCCGAGCTTAAGCCTTCATAAGCGTCGAACGCAGACGAAACGTTCTGTGTATGAGCAGTTGTAACCATGCAAAACTCCTAGCTGCTGCTTTTTTAGCGTAACGATAGTGTGCGCATACGCATGGTGCGGCAAGCACATACGCGTGCGCATTGGTATTACTATAAAGCACGCGCAAAATGCTGATACAACTTGTAACTAAATAACATAATATGAGTAAGGCATACATATACTCTCCACCAACAACAAAAGCGCTCACAGCGGGTGTGCAGCGTGCGCAAGCAAACGCGCGGAACCATGGCGCGGCTGTACGCCACGCATACATCTTAGTGGTACGTGTGTGTCTTGGGTTTCTTCGTTTTCGTAAGATATAATTAATAAGAAATTTACGCGTAGCTGCGCCATATCACCTGCTGCACATGGTACACTAATGACCATTGATATGTGCGCTGTGCCATGCACGTGCTTAGTGCATGTGCGTGAGCGTTTGTGCACGCGTTTGTATACCATCTGGCCCCGTAGCTCAGTGGATGAGAGCGTTCGCCTCCGGAGCGAAAGGTCGCGGGTTCGAACCCCGCCGGGGTCACCACATACAAACCTACCCTCATACCCCATAACGTAGCAGGTAAAACACCATTAAGATGCCACGTTAATAGTTGCACAAACGAGGTGACAGTTATTTCTGCTCAACACAACCAGAATGCACAACAGGGTGCGAAGCAGGGTACAGATACCCAACAAAACCAGCATCCCACAGCATTTATTCCGCGTACCATAGGTGTAGTAGGTTTGGGACTTATTGGCGGTTCGTTTGCAAAAGCATTTGCCGCTGCCGCTCAAAACTCACATAATCCATCGCACTCAACTCAACTGTACATATATGAGAGAAACCCCAATACGTGCGCGCTCGCGTTAGATGAGCTTGGATGCGGCACACTTACACCCGACACCATTCCTTTTTGTGAACTTATTATCCTTGCGTTATATCCGCATGCAAACCAAGAGTGGCTTGTGCGTAATGCTCAGTATATAAGCCCCGATGCACTTGTTATTGATACTGCAGGTGTAAAGCGTGCTACCTGCGATTATTGTTTTTCACTCGCCAAAAATTATCCGTGGCATTTTATTGGCTGCCACCCTATGGCAGGTACCCAATATTCGGGCTTTGCTCATGCGCGCGCAAACATGTTTAACAAAGCACCCATGGTTGTATGCTGCGCAGATAATACAACAAAGCCACAAGCCGATGCACACACGCTGGCAGCACGTCTGCAGAAGCTTTTGGAGCCTTGTGGTTTTGCTTCGTACTGCAACGCAACACCACAATTCCACGACCAGCAAATTGCCTACACATCACAGCTGGCACACGTGGTCTCAAACGCGTACGTAAAGAGTCCAGCAGCGCAAATGCACAAAGGATTTTCAGCCGGATCGTATAAAGATCTCACGCGTGTAGCCAGACTCAATCCCGTTATGTGGTGCGAACTTTTTATGGACAACCGCGATAATCTCTCCCACGAAATTGACCTGCTCATACACGAGCTTGCGCGCTACAAACAGGCGCTCGACGATGCAGATGCAGAAACGCTTACGCAGCTTCTTGAACAGGGCGATGCGCTTAAACGACAAGCAGAACGAAAGGCTGAGAAGAGCTCATGAGTATCCATGATAACAATCACGACGCCATTATGGTGTCGTGTGCAAGTAAACGCTACCCCATTGTTGTTGAAACGGGCGCTCTCTCCCATATAGCCAAGCTGGTAATGAGTGTTACAGACGCTTCACGTATATGCGTTATCAGTGATAGCACGGTTGCTGCGCTCTACGGGCATATAGTGTGTGATGCGCTTAACGAGGCTGGTGTTCTTGCTCATATTGTGGAGTTTCCTGCAGGTGAGCAGCATAAAACCATTCCTACTTGCGCACGTATGCTTGAGCGTATCGCAGGCTATGAACTTACACGCTCCGATTGCATTATTGCACTTGGTGGCGGTGTTACGGGCGATATGGGCGGTTTGTGTGCAGCGCTTTACATGCGTGGCATTCAACTTATACATATTCCAACGTCGCTTTTAGCCATGGTTGATTCGTCTATTGGCGGCAAAACAGCAGTCGATTTAGAAGCTGGCAAAAATCTTGTGGGTAGCTTTACTCAGCCTCAGGCAGTTATTATTGACCCTGCTACCCTTACTACCCTGCCAAAAAACGTGCTTCATGATGCGTGTGGTGAAGTAATTAAGTATGGCGCGATGGCTGATGCAGCACTTTTTGAGGAGCTTTCTTCTCATCGCCTTACCGATGATATTCACGCAAACGAGCCTATAAGCGCGCACACCTGTGCGTCGATTCGTCGCTGCGCAGAAATTAAAGCGCAGGTGGTTTCTCAAGATGAATGTGAATCGAGCATACGTCAGGTGCTCAATTTTGGCCATACGATTGGACATGCCATTGAAGCGGCATCGAACTTTAGTATTGGTCATGGAAGCTGTGTTGGTATGGGCATGTGCTACATGATGCGTGCAGCCGCACGCAAAGGCTGGGCTGATAGCAACATTGCACGCCAGCTTGAGGACATTCTTACCAGCTACGATCTGCCTATTCGCACGCCGTTTTTGCCAAATGAACTCTATCCGTTTATTTTGCATGATAAAAAGCGCCGCGGCGATACCATTACCATTGTGCTTACGCCAACCATTGGACACGCAGAGCTTAAAACGATTCCCATACAAGAAATGCGCGAGCTGCTCGATCTTGGCGCATAACGCGCGGCATGCGCGTCATGTACGCCAGTCTCGAGCGCGCGTAACGTGAGATGTGCACGATGCATGAGCTGCATAAAAGGCACACAGAGCAAGACAACACACGAAAGGCATAACATTGAACGTTATCATTGAGCCACATCAATTATCGGGTACCATTCGTGCGATATCGTCAAAATCGATGGCACACCGTATTTTAATTCTTGCTGCATTAAGCGATGGGATAGTTGATGTAGATTGCACGACAACGTCGCAAGACATCGACACCACGGTATCATGCCTCGAAGCGCTCGGTGCGCGCATTACCAAAACAAAACGTGGCTGGCGCATACGCGGCATACGCTCGCAATATTCTTCTGCGCCAAAAGAGGCTATATCCGCCGACAACACCCCCGCTCGCTTAGAAGACATGCCCATACTCAACTGCAAAGAGTCGGGTTCAACATTTCGCTTCATGGTTGCTGTATGTGCTGCCCTTGGTGGCTCATTTTGTTTTGTTGGTGCAAAGCGCTTGGCACAGCGCCCACTCGAGCCACTCTATTCTCTTTTGAGCAATGCAGGTATTACCCTTTCCGAGCAGGGCGAATTTCCTTTTACGCTTACGGGCGCGCTTACTGCAACAACATTTAAGCTCAAAGGAAACGTGTCAAGCCAGTATATCTCAGGGCTGCTTCTTGCTGCATGTGCAGCTCAAGCAGCGTTTACAATTGTGGTTGAAGCACCCTTTGAATCGCAAGACTACGTATCGATGACCATACAAGCACTGTCATACTTTGGTGTGCAGGTAGAAGTTACCAAACCAGAAAACACGTCCGATCCGTGGGTATTTGCCGTGAACGGCACGCAGATGCGCTGTCCGCTCCAGCCTGTTGTAGTTGAAGCCGATTGGTCGAATGCAAGTTTTTGGCTCGCTGCAGGTGCAATGGGTCATAACATTCGTGTTGAAGGCCTTAACCTTGCAAGTCTTCAGGGTGATAGGCGCATTCTTTCATGTCTTATGAACTTTGGCGCGCATGTAGAACAACAAGAACACGCTGTTGAAGTACATGCAAAACTCATGCGCGGCTGCACACTTGAGCTTAACGATATTATCGATCTTGCTCCCCCACTAGCCGCAACAGCGTGTTTTGCCTGGGGTAATACAACACTTACAGGCGCGCATCGTCTGCAGCTCAAAGAATCAAATCGCATTGTAGCAATTACACGCGCGCTAAGTGCCCTGGGCGCCGACATTACCGCTGATGATGATGCTATTTATATTCACGGTCGCGGTCGTCTTAATGGCGCAGGTACCGTGTCGTGTGCAAACGATCACCGCATTGCTATGATGGCTGCTATTTGTGCAGCTGGTTCAAGCCGTTCCTGCACTCTTATTGGAGCCGAATGTGTTGCTAAATCGTATCCGTCGTTTTTTGAAGACTTCATTGAACTTGGCGGTTATATCGAAATTAAGGAGGATTAACCATGTCATCGAGCATTGGTACCCGTCTTACTCTTTCGATATTTGGTCAGTCGCATAGCGATGCCATTGGCTGCGTTCTCGACGGTTTTCCCGCAGGGTTTACCCCCAACTTCGAAGCATTGACGCAGTTTATGCAACGACGCGCACCCGGCTTTGCTTCATTTGCAACGCCGCGCAAAGAAGCCGACACTGTGCATTTTGTTTCGGGTTTCTCGGCACAGGGCACAAGCTGTGGCGCTCCTATCTGCGGCATTATCCAAAACACCAACACACGCTCGGGCGATTATGCAACGCTCAGTCATATACTTCGCCCCGGGCACAGCGATTATGCTGCCTGGCGGCGCTATCATGGTTTTCAAGATATAAGCGGTGGCGGACATTTTTCGGGCCGACTTACTGCAGGTATATGCATTGCAGGTGGTCTTGCAAAGCAATATTTGCAGGCTCATGGCGTGCGCGTAATGGCACACGTAGCGTCTATTGGCACTATTCATGACGACACATTTGCATTTGCCGATAGAAGCAAACACGGTCGTAGCGTGCTTAAAGCACAGCTGCAAACGCTTGAAGAGCGCACGTGCGCACATCCTCACGAACTATGCACCATTAACGCCGACGCTGCGCAAGCCATGAGCGCGTATATAGACGACGCGCGGCGCGATGCCGATAGCGTAGGCGGCACCATAGAATGTGTGTGTACCGGCGTTCCTGCAGGTATTGGCAGCGGTATGTTTGGCGGCTTGGAAAACAAGCTCGCGTGCGCACTCTTTGGTATTCCTGCTGTTAAGGCCGTTGAATTTGGCGAAGGATTTGGTGCGTGCCTCATGCGCGGATCGGAACACAACGACCAGATGACCTATGCCGCAGACACATCAGATGCTACAGATGCTACAAACGCGGCAGCCGCAAACGCGCACGACACATCTACCTGTGAAAACAACACCAATCCTCAAGCTGATGCTGAGCGCTGGCGTCGCCGCTCAGACGCGCATGCACGCGACGTTATCTTTGAAACCAATCATGCAGGCGGCGTGCTTGGCGGTATAAGTACCGGTGAGCCCGTATTTGTCCGCGTTGGTATAAAACCCACACCATCGATAGGTCATGTACAACAGTCGGTTGATATAGCAACAAAACAACCGGCTCTTTTGCGCATTTCTGGTCGTCACGACCCGTGCATCGTTCCCCGTGCATGCGTTGTTGTTGAAGCTATGTGCGCATTTACAATTATGGATATGCTCCTAGACGAGCAGCAATAAACGACAAATAAAAGATAGGTACGTATGCAACATCACTCTTCGTCACCAAATACTACAAAGCCCGTGCAAACGCCGCAGGAAGCTGAGGATACAAACGCCCTGCTTGCTGCGCGCGACGAGATAAACACTATCGACACCACCCTTGTTGATCTGCTTAAACAGCGCCTTGACTGCGCTGAGCGCATTGCTGCATACAAACGCGCACATAAGCTGCCCATCCTCGACAGTGCACGCGAACGCGAGCACCTTTACGCGCTGTATGCCATAAGTCCCAAAGAGCATACCGAAGAATTTCAAACAATTTTTGAGCTTATTATGGAGCTCTCACGCAATCATCAAGCAGGACGCAAGAGCGAAACGCCCGCAATGCTGCAGCACATCATTAATGCGCAGCATGAAACAGCGAACGTATTCCCACATGTAGCGCGTGTTGCACTGCAGGGTGCAGAAGGCGCATATCAGCAGCTTGCCGCGGATAAACTCTTTAATCATGCACAACTTACCTACTATCCGCATTTTGAAGACGTGTTTGACGCAGTTGAGAAAGGCGAATGTGAATACGGCATTGTGCCGCTCGAAAACAGCACCGCAGGCTCGGTAACGCAGGTATTCGACCTTATGCGCAAACATGCCTTTAGTATTGCGCGCACAACACGCCTTAAAATTGATCACACGCTGCTTGCAAAAAAAGAATTGCCGCTCGATGAGATTACTCACATCTACTCTCACCCACAGGCTCTGTCGCAGTGCACCAACTTTTTGCAAACAATGCCACATGCTGAAATTCATCGCGTTAAAAATACGGCTATTGCTGCGCAAATGGTTGCTACATCGCAGGATACACACGTTGCAGCTATTGCTTCAGCTTCGTGTGCCGATTTATACAAACTCAAAGTGCTAAAAGAGGACATTCAAGACTCCGATAACAACTACACGCGTTTTGCCTGCATTACCAAAACGCTCGAAATTTATCCAGGTGCAGATAGAACAAGCCTTATGCTTACTGCCGCGCACCAGCCAGGCAGCTTGTACAAAATTTTGCGCTGTTTTTACGCGCTTGGCATAAACATTATTAAGCTCGAAAGTAGGCCAATTGTGGGTCACGATTTTGAGTTTATGTTTTACTTCGACATAAAATGCCCTGTTGTTGCGCCAGAATTTGACGCGCTTATTCGGGCACTGCTCAACGTATGTAGTGACGTTCGCTATCTTGGTTCATATACTGAGGTGATATAAATGACAGCGCACAACAACAATGCTCAATTTGGCTTACTGGGTCGCACGCTTGCACACAGCTGGTCGCCCTACATTCACAAGCAGCTTGGAAGCTATCCCTATGCGCTTTTTGAACAAGAGCCCGATGATGTTGCGGCGTTTGTTACAAACGGCGCCTGGCGCGGACTTAACGTTACCATTCCCTATAAACAGGTTGTTTGCAGCCTCAGCACACATAAAAGTATGCTGGTAGAGCTTACCGGCGCGGCAAATACCCTGGTTAAGCAAGCCGACGGTAGTATTTTTGCAGAGAATACCGACGTGCTTGGTTTTACGATGATGTTGCTTGACTTTTTGGCAACCAACAATTGTATTCCTGCCGTCAATGTTGACGACATTATTCAAGCCATGGCAACTGCTCCCAAAGGATACAAAAACAATCTTCTCGCGCAACACAAGGTTGTTATTTGTGGCAATGGCGGCGCGTCGCGTGCTGTGCAAACGGCGCTTGGGCTGCTTGGCGCATCTATGGTAGTAGCAGATACGCAAGGTGCAACGTCATACGACGAGATTATGCGAGCGCATACCGATGCCACTATCATAGTAAACACAACGCCTGTTGGCATGTATCCAGCCTGCCCGCAGTCGATTCTCTCGCTCGAACAGATGCGTACATTTTCTTCGCTAAAAGCCGTGGTAGATGTGGTATATAATCCCCTTCGCAGCGGCTTATGCATGGCAGCAGAAACGCTTGGTATTCCTTATGTTCAGGGTTTGTATATGCTTGTTGCACAGGCGCTATTCTCAAGCAACCTCTTTTTAGACACGCACCACGATGTAGCACGCATTAGACCCATCGTACAGCAAATTTGTGCCAATGAGCAATCGATTGCACTTATTGGTATGCCGGGCGTAGGCAAAACTACGTGCGGGCGTGCGCTGGCGGCGCTGTGCGGTAAAACCTTTGTCGACTTAGACGCGGAATTTACAGCGATGTATGCTATGCCACCCCATGAATTTATACAGCAGTATGGCGAAGATGCTTTTCGCGAAAAAGAGCATGCCGTGTGTGCCAAGGTGGCAAAAGAACCCTCACGCGTTATTGCCTGCGGTGGCGGTATTGTGTGCCGAGAAGAAAACTATGCATGTCTGCATCAACAAGCTGCTATTGTGCTGCTTACACGCCCGCTTGAATTGCTCTCGTTGTATAAACGCCCGCTTTCAGCTTCGGTTGGTGTTGAAGAACTTGCACGCAGGCGCATGCCCCGCTATACCGCGTGGGCAGATTATACCTGCGCACTTGATGCAACGCCCCAAGAAAGCGCGCGTCATATACTTGCCTGCATAACGCACTAATTTGCACGGCAGCGCAGGGCACGTTGTGTATAGCAACAAGACTGCAGCGCGCGACTATCAACACCACATATCATACGAACGATTTACGTACATATCATGAAGATATGCGCGATGGGCTGTCACTCACGGCGAAAATTGCCGCGTTTGCAAAATAACAAGCTGCTATACGCCACATCAACGCCTTCTATCCGTATACTTCTATACGATGTAGTTTTAGACCAAGGAAGTTGCTATGACCTACGAAGAGATTGCCGCCTCAATTCTTGCGTGTTTGGGCGGTAAAAATAATATTCGAGCTAATGCACTGTGTATGACGCGCCTGCGTGTGCACGTTGCCACGCCAACGCTCATCGATGCAGAAGGTATCGAAAACCTCTCGGGCGTTCTTGGTCTTCTTCAACGAAACGATACCAGCTACGAAATTGTGTGTAGACCAACAAAAGTGCAAAATATTTTTTCGGCATTTTGCAATATAACAGGCTTGCCAAACGATCTTACGGCATGCGATAACACCGCAGGCGCACAAAAGCCAACGGGTGCGCGCATGACAAACAAACCCGCTCTTGACGTGCACGTACATGACGTGCGCGCAACCACAAGTGCACAGAACACGCCAGACGAGCACAGCCACCTGCCGCACAATGTAAGCGATGCGGTGCGCCCCTATGGGCAGCTGCACACAAAAGGTGCGCAAGGTGCCTTCCAATGTGCGGGACTATCAGAAGCAGAGGAGCTTACGCGTATGCTGCTGTTAAGCGAGCCAGGTGCACATGAAGCAGGTGAGCAAAAATCCAATACACCCGCACAAAATACCAGGCAACCCTCAAGGCAGGCTGCCGCAAACGATACGCTTCTTAATTTCGACGTTGTAGATGACGAGCACGTACAAACCGCACATGCGCATACACGTAAGGGTGCGCATGACGAGCTTCATGTTCTTGTGCTTAACGGTCCCAATATCAATTTATTGGGCTTGCGTGAGCCGGGCATTTATGGCAATCAAACATATTCGCATCTTATTGACGTGTGCGAAACATCGGCGCAGCGTGAGGGCTTTGCCAGCTGTGTGTGTTTCCAATCGAATCACGAAGGCGAGCTTGTAGACGCAATTCAGCAAGCCCGCGGGGTGTATGAAGGCATTGTGTTTAATCCGGCAGCATACACGCACACATCAATTGCACTGCTCGATGCCCTTAAAGCCGTAAACATTCCAACAGTTGAAGTCCATATTTCTGATGTTCCCGCCCGCGAAGACTTTCGCCAAATTTCATACATTCGACCAGCGTGTATTGCAACCGTAATGGGTAAAGGTATCGACGGATATGCCGAAGCAATGCATCTGTTGGCGCAGCACATACACGAAACGAGAGGCGCGTAAGGCGGCAGATAAGAAGGAATCGCGCGCGTAAAGCGTAAAGCGTAAAGCCTAACTTTTGCTCCGTACATAATACAACCAATGCACCCAAGAACATGCGCTCTTGGGTGCATTAGTATATACACTTTGCTCTAACTGCACTTAAGCGCCACGGTGCACTCACGCGTAGCGTCACGTGAAGTGCATACGGCATGGCGCGTGTTACATACGGCGCAGCATGAGATTGTTACTTAAGAAGTTCTTTGTCGTGCGCAATGCGCTGCTCAAGCTCGGATACGATAGCGTCAAGTGCCACTTCAACACGTGAACCATCAGCACGACACTTAAGCTCAACACAACCGCGCTCAAGCGCTTTTTTACCGCACACAACCTGGTACGGAAAGCCCATAAGATCGGCATCGTTAAACTTAACGCCAGGACGAAGCTCACGGTCATCAACAATAACTTCAATACCGCGCGCGGTGAGCTTCTCAGCGATAGCTGTTGCCTGCGGCCAAATAACATCGTCGTTGGTATCAAGCGCAATAACCTCTACCTCATAAGGAGCAACGGAGATAGGCCAAATAATACCGTGGTCGTCGTAGTGTTGCTCAACCACGGCAGCAAGCGTACGCGAAACGCCAATGCCGTAGCACCCCATAATAAAGGGCTTTTCGGTGCCATCCTCGTCCATAAAGGTAGCGCCCATCGCGCTCGAATATTTGGTACCAAGCTGAAATACCTGCGAAATTTCGATACCGCGTGCCGACTTAAGCGAAGCTGCACAGCGAGGACAACCGTCGCCTGCTTGTGCGCTAACTACGTCGACGTACTCACCAAGTTCAAAATCGCGACCAGGCACAGCGCCTACCAGGTGATAATCAACTTCATTTGCACCACAAATCCACGTGGTTGCATCTTGAAGGCTAATATCCTGATACACGTGTACATCTTGAGGTAAATTAATCGGTCCGATAAAGCCTTTTACCAGGCCAAACTGTGTGAGTTCTTCGTCGTCCATCATGTGGTATTCACCAAACACATGACTTGCTTTTACATCGTTAAGCGTGCGCATGCCGGGTACAAAAACAACACACGCTCTGCCATCTTCGGCAACAAGCGCAAGCGCTTTACGCGTTTGTAGTGCATCAACACCAAGTTGCGCTGCCAAGTCGTCAATAGTTGAGCACTGCGGCGTGTGTACTTTTTTAAGCGTCGTTTGAGTGGTGTTTTCGATAGCAATACGCGTGGTTGCAGCTTCTGCATCGGCGGCATAACCGCAGCTATCACAGTATACAAGCTCGGCTTCGCCTGCATCGGCAAGCGCCATAAACTCCACGCTCGTATCGCCACCAATCTGACCCGAATCGGCAACAACAGGAAGCGCGCGAATACCACACCGACGCGCAACGTTTGCATACGCTTGTTTTTGATCGTCGTAGCATTGCTGCAAGCTTTCTTGTGTAGCACAAAATGAATACGCGTCTTTCATAATAAATTCGCGGCTGCGCATGAGTCCAAAACGAGGACGACGCTCGTCTCTAAATTTATCCTGAATATGGTAGAGCGTAACAGGCAGCTGCTTGTAGCTGCGAAGTTCGCTTCGAACAAGGTCTACATAGGTTTCTTCATGAGTTGGACCTAAGGCATATTCATGATCGTGGCGATCGGTAAGACGCATGAGTTCAGGACCGTAGACGTCCCATCTTCCGCTTTGGTGCCACAGCTCTGCCGACGTTAAAATAGGCGTAAGCATTTCTTGGCAATCGATAGCTTCCATTTCATCACGAATGATGCCTTCAATTTTGAGGATAGATCGCCATGCAAGCGGCAAATATGTATACAACCCAGACGCGGCTTTACGAATCATACCAGCGCGACACAATAAACGATGACTTGCAATGTCGGCGTCAACAGGATTTTCTTTAAGCGTAGGCGCATAGAGCCTTGACATAGTTGCGTAACGTTTCAAAACTCATTCCCCTTTCACGTGGTGTATACATATAACAATGGTTTATCATATATCGAACCTGCAGCACGCACACGTATATGCATGTAATTTATATAAAACTTCCGAAGATTATGCACGTCATATCCATGATATGTTCCAACATGATCTGCGTACCGTCACGCGGGTGCTACGCATCGTTTACATCAATGCCATACCTATCTTGAATTTCTTGAAATAGCTCATCCACAATACGATCGGATGGAACGCTGCGTATGGGCTTACCATTTTGAAAGATAACACCCTTGTTGTTTCCGCAAGCAACACCTAAATCGGCATCGCGGGCTTCGCCTGGACCATTCACCGCGCAGCCCATAACGGCAACCGATATAGGCGCTTTAATGCGGGCGAGCCTATCGGATACAACCTGTGCCATTTCTATCATGTCAACCTGACAACGACCACAGGTAGGACAGCTCACCAATTCGGGCGTTAACCTGCGCATACCGAGCGCTGAGAGCAAGTCCCATGCAACGTATACTTCTTCTACAGGATCGCAGGTAAGCGAAAGACGAATGGTGTCGCCAATACCCTGCTCAAGCAAAATACCAACACCTACAGAATTTTTAACGGTGCCCTGACGCTGCGTGCCGGCTTCGGTAACACCCACATGAAGGGGCACGTCGGGAAGCGCAGCCGATAGCGCACGATAGGTTTCGAGTGTTGTTGGCACCGAATGCGCTTTGGCCGAAAGCACAATGTCGTTAAAGTCGCGCGCACGAAAATGCTCAACATAGCCACGCGCAGACGCAATAAGCTTTTGAGAAAGCGTCAGATCATCTCTCGTATCAAGCGCCTTATCGATGGAGCCTGCATTAACGCCAATGCGAATAGGAATACGTGCCTTTCGCGCGGCATCGATAACAGCATCAACCTTATCCATAGAGCCAATGTTACCCGGGTTAATACGCAGCGCCGAGGCTCCGGCCTGGGCTGCTGCAATAGCAAGCTTATAATCGAAATGGATATCAGCTACAACGGGAAGCGGGCTTTTTTTGCAAATTTCGCCAAACCCGTTTAATACCGAAGGTGTTGGAATGGCCACACGAATAATTTCGCAGCCGGCTTCCATAAGCTTGGTAATTTGAGCAAGCGTAGCTTCGGCGTCGCTGGTTTTAGTGGTGCACATCGACTGTACAGATACAGGAGCACCGCCGCCAACAGGAACCGGGCCTACGTGTACCTGATGCGTTTGGTTGCGCACGGGTATGAGTGCAGACGCGGGGTTTTCAGCAGGCGCTGCGGGCATGGGAGTATCATGCAGCGCAGCTGCGTGTTGGTGTATGTGTGTATCGTTATTACGTGTATCGTGCATAAAATCTAAACTACCTAACCTACCTAGTAACCTACCTCTGGCGCGCACGTGCAAAGGCGCGCAAAAAATAGCGTGCCGGCATACATCCTACAACATGGGCGCTATATCGTTATACAGCGCAAAAAGAAAAATAACGCCAATAAAAGCAAGACCAATATACAAAACAACCGCTTGAACTTTTGGCGAAACGGGACGGCGCGTTATCGCTTGAATAATTTCAAAAAGCGCCTTTCCTCCATCGAGCGGCGGGATGGGCAACAAGTTCATACAGCCAAGCGACATGGAAATCATAGCGCAAAACATAAGAAAGCTTTCAAGGCCGCGCTCGGCAGCCTGAGCAGCAAAGCGCGATATGCCAACAACAGATGAGCTCTGGGATATGGTTTCGAGCGTGTGTTGAGGAATAAAAAGATTGACTATAAACTCCATGGTTGATGAAAAATAGCGCTGCGCAACGGTTATAGACTGAAGCGGTGAAAGATGTGTGAGTGCAAATTGCGCGTATATGCCAAAATGCTGCTTACACTGCGATGGATCGACATCAACACGTTTGTGCACGCCATCGCGGGTATATTCAAGCGAAAAAGGTTTTTGTGCGCGCACGTGCGTTGTAATAGCACCTGCAACGTCGTTCCACGTTGGTGTAGGAACATCACTAACAGCGATAATGGTATCGCCAGCTGACATGCCAAGCTGCGCTGCATACGAGTTGGGATCTACTGCGCCCAAGGTGTTTGAGTTGGTAGGAGCATTAAACCCAATAATGCTTAGTGCAACTACCACAATTACAAATGCTCCAATGATGTTAAACACCGGGCCTGCTGCAAGTGCCAGCATGCGCGGCACAAATCCTTTACCGTTATAGGTGGAGCGCATCTCGGACACATAAAACGCATGGGCATCTGCCTGCGGGTTTGGAGCGCCCTGCAGATGCGTGTTAGGACCAGTAAACGTATGCCCCGTGTCGAACATTGTGCGATTGTGCGCATCACGCTGCATGGTTTCAAAATAAACCGTGCTATACCATGAACGTTCCGCAGCGGAGGCATCCTTGAGATTGTCTTGGTTTTCATGGTGGGCTTCGTGGTGCATGTCTTGTGGCATATCTTGCCGCGCGTCTTCGGCTGAGCTTTGCTGCGTGTTAGGGCACGCTGCAAGCTTCTCTGCCTGCGCAGGTAAAACTTTGCGAATGGAACACCAATCGGCAAGCATCATAAGCGCATCGTATGCTTCATCTTCGCTACACTGCACGCTGCGAGCACACTCTGATACCGAGCATCTACCAACGCTATACACATATGCAAGTACCGCTTCGGCATACGGGCTTTGATACGTGCTCATACCGCAAATACGCGTATAGCCACCAAGCAACAAAGGCGTAATACCAACCTCGGTGCCCCAATGACGAAGGTGTAGCGACGCTTTAATTTTGCATGGCATACCCACAAAGAATTCGCTTACACGCATACCACACACGCGCGCCAAGATGAAGTGTCCTGCTTCATGAAGAACAACGAGAAGCGATAATACAAGAACGCCCCAAAAAACCATGCTTGCGATGGATATAATGACTGGTATCTGCGTATTCACAATCTAAACCTGCAACAATCTGTTGTATGAACCTTACCGTGTAGCACCATTACGTGCCACACACAGCTCGGGCGCTGCAGCGCAATGGCAAACGGCGCGAAAGCTGCGCAGTTTGCTGCGCATTCTGCCTAATACTCGTTACACGCAGCGTTTGTGTTAGCGCTGTGCGCCTGTATGGGATACGATACCCAAAAATTCACGTGCCTGTGCGCGGCACGCAGCATCTACATCTTCGAGCATTTCGATACTTTCTACAGAAAGCGGCGTATGACGCTCCATTACGTGCGCAACGGTGGCTTCTATATCAAGAAACGAACAGTCGCCACGGCGAAATGCAGCATTTGCCACTTCGTTTGCCGCATTCATAGCGCAGGGCATAGTTTTTCCAATCCGACCTGCCTGGCGCGCCAAACGAAGGCAGCCAAACGCGTCCTCATCGGCAGAATCAAACGAAAGTGGTGCAATTGTATGCCAATCGAGGCGCGGCTGGGTGGGCGTATCCCACCTTTTGGGATAGCTAAACGCGTATTGAATGGCGATACGCATATCCGAGGCTCCAAGCTGAGCTTTTAGCGAACCATCAACAAATTCAACCATAGAATGAATGGTGCTTTGGCGATGAATAAGCACTTCAATTGCATCGATAGGCACCTCAAACAGGCGCGCAGCTTCAAGAATTTCGAGCCCCTTATTCATGAGCGTAGCCGAGTCGATAGTTATTTTTGCACCCATACGCCATGTTGGATGAGCAAGCGCTTGCTGCGGCGTTACCGCTTTAAGCTGGTTTTTTGTAAAGCCAAAAAAAGGACCGCCCGAGCACGTGAGCCATATTTTTTTAATTGGGGCAAGTCCCTCGCCTACCAAACATTGAAAAATTGCACTGTGCTCGGAATCGACAGGCACAAGGTTGTATGGTGTAACAAGCGGCATGAGCAAATCGCCTGCTACAACAAGCGATTCCTTGTTTGCGTAGGCAAGTTTTTTGCCCGCTTTAAGTGCAGCATAGCCCACGCGCACGCCCGCAAACCCCACAACAGCACATACAACGCAATCGATGTCATCGGCATACACCAGCTCTTCTAATGCACGTGCGCCGCAGGTAAGCGTAGTTGTAGACGGTAGCTGCTGCAATATAGCGTCGTGCGCATGAGTCTTATTAGAAACAACTGCATAGCGCGGTTTAAATTCCTGCGCCTGCGCTACAAGCTTGTCTGTAGACGAATGCACCGAAAGAGCCACCACATCAATTTTGTCGGCGTGACGGCGACAGACGTCGAGCGTTTGCGTGCCTATAGAGCCCGACGAACCTAAAATAGCAACGCGCAGCTTTGCATGAGGTTTTACCTGCGTTTTTGCGGGTGCGGGCGTGCGTACGTGTGAGGATTGCAAAGATACTGACGTGCGCGGCGACACATCCGCACCATGTGCAATGTTGCATCCCACAGTGGATGTTTGCATATCCATTGAGGTAGAAGAAGAAAACAAACTCAAAGGATGCCTCCTATATGTAAGAGTAAATAGGCCATTGTACAGCCAAAAAGCATGGAATCGTTCCTATCGAGCAAGCCACCATGACCAGGAATAATGTTGCCAGAATCTTTAAGATTAACGGAGCGCTTAATGCGCGATTCAAACAAATCGCCAACAACTGAAATAACACCGACGCATAATCCACAGAAAGCAGCAAAGGGAAGCCCAACAGGAATAAAGTTAAGATATGCAGCTATCAGCCATATTGCAATACAGCCAACAAGGCCACCAAAAAAACCTTCAACACTTTTATTAGGCGAGATGGTAGGCGCAAGACGGTGGCGGCCAAAATTGCAGCCCACAAAGTATGCCGCGGCGTCTTCAACCCACACCGATCCCATAACAGCAAGGGTAACGATGCCAAGCGGCTGCGTGGCTTCTGCCGTGCGAATAAGAACAATGTGCGAAAGCATAAGCGAGCAGTACAAAGGCCCTATAAAACTAAGTGCAATATCGGCGATTGTTGCTTTTGGCGTAATAATATAATACGCAGCAAGCACCATAGCGTAAATAACAACTACGCAGGTAAGATATACAACACTACCAAGCTGCGCTACAACAGGAAACACAAGAGCTACAAACAAGCCAATAAATTCATTAGGCGCATAGCCCGCTTTGTGAGCCATACGAAAAAATTCCGAGCAGCACAGCCACGCCATGCCGGCAATCGCAAGCGCAAGGGCACTTGTATCCAAAAAAATGCATGCAACAATAGCAATGGCATACACAGCACCCGAAAGCGTGCGAATGAGAACTTTTTCTGTCCATGCGCGCGCAATCTGACCTTTTAATTCACCACGTTTACGTGCGGGTTCTTTTTTGTTGCGGCGCTTTTCCAAACGATTAATGCCGCGCTCAAGACCTTGTCCAACACGTGTGCGTTTTGAGTATACCGTTCGCTTTGCTTTTATCATGCGTCTACAAACCCCCAAAGCGGCGGGTGCGTGTTTGATACGCTATAACAGCACGCAAGTAATCCCAGCGCGAAAAATCGGGCCACAGTACAGGCGTAACATACAGCTCACTATACGCAAGCTGCCACAATAAATAGTTGGATAAGCGCATCTCACCAGACGTGCGAATAAGCAAATCGGGATCGGGAAGCTGCGCGGTGTATAACCTGCTGGCAATGGTATCCTCGGTTATATCGTCAATGGCAAGCGTACCATCATGCACCTGCTTACAACACAGTTTAAGCGCACGGGTTATTTCGCTACGCGAACCATAATTAACCGCAAGTGCAAACACCATACCGGTGTTGTGCTTTGTTTCCTCAAGACCTTGCGCAAATACATCCTGCGTTGCCTGCGGCAATTGCGTTAGATCACCGATAAACATAAGACGCACGTTTTCCTGGTGAAACAACGGCAGCTCACGCACAAGCGTTGTTGCAAAAAGATGCATAAGCAAGTTTACTTCTGCTTGCGGACGCTTCCAATTTTCGGTAGAAAATGCGTATACGCTTAACACGTCAATACCTAAGCGAACACTGGTAGTAACAGCCTCACGCAGCGCTGCAACACCAGCTTTATGACCCTGCGAGCGATCTTTTCCCCGGGCTTGCGCCCAGCGACCATTACCATCCATAATAATGGATACATGCTTTGGAATGCGCTCAAGATTAAGGCGCTCTACAAGCTCGCGCGGGGCATCTGGCTGGTTAGTTTTAGTGTCGTCTGCGGCAAAGTATTCGTATAAAAGCGCTGTATCTACCTGCACTTAAATCTCCATAACCTCAGCCGATTTCGTTTTCAGCAACTCATCTACCTGGGCAATAAAGTCGTCAGTAATTTTTTGAATAGCTTTTTTCTCACGCGAAACACCATCTTCGCTCAACTCTTCATCGCGCTCAGCTTTACCATTTGCATCACGACGCGCGTTACGAATAGCAACTTTAGCATCCTCAGCATATTGCTTGCACTCTTTTACAAGCTCAAGGCGGCGCTGTTGCGTGGGCTTAGGAAATGGCAAACGAATAGTTACACCGTCGTTGCTAGGCGTAATGCCCAAATCGGAAGCTTCAATTGCCTTCTCGATAGCTTTAAGCGAACTTTTATCCCAGGGCTCAACAGCAAGCACGGTGGGCTCGGGCACCTTAATGCCTGCAAGCTGCAAAATGGGCGTTGGCTGACCGTAATAATCTACCTTAATACCATCGAGTACCTGCGGATTAGCACGACCGGTGCGCACCTTCGAAAAATTAGTTTTGAGCGCGCTAATTGCCTTGGTCATGTGCGACTTTGCAAAATCGGTATATTCACTCATTGTTACTCCTTTACCATGTAGCTACATACAAGGCCATGAATTATGCTTATACGACTATACCAAGAAAATTGCGTGGTATATGTGCAATGGGCAAACTTATTCGCAAACGGTAGTACCAACGGCTTCGCCCTTAAGTGCTCGGTCGAAAATACCGTGTGCATCCAGGTTGAACACCATAATTGGCATGTGGTTGT
Source organism: uncultured Atopobium sp. (assembly GCA_946997485.1). GTDB lineage: Bacteria > Actinomycetota > Coriobacteriia > Coriobacteriales > Atopobiaceae > Fannyhessea. The sequence goes on along the minus strand of CAMPVF010000002.1, from coordinate 96,579 downwards.
CATGGCACAACGCCGTTGCAGTGGTATCCATTACCTGCAAATTTTTATTGAGCACATCCATATACGAAATAGTAGTAAAGCGTTTTGCCGATGGATTTTTAACGGGATCACTGTCGTAGATGCCGTCTACCTTAGTGGCTTTCATAAGCACTTCTGCACCAATTTCGCAGGCACGAAGCGCAGCTGCCGTGTCGGTAGTAAAGTATGGATTACCTGTACCAGCTGCAAAAATAGTGATACGACCTTTTTCGAGATGACGAATTGCGCGCCTACGAATGTAAGTTTCGGACACTTGATGCATTTCAATGGCGCTCATTACGCGACACTGCATATCGTTGTGTTCAAACGTATCTTGGAGCGCAAGCGCATTGATAACAGTAGCCAGCATGCCCATATTGTCACCCTGTGCACGATCCATACCTGCTGCTGCACCCTGCAGGCCGCGAAAAATGTTTCCGCCGCCAACAACAACAGCAATTTGAAGACCAGCATCATAGGCAGCTTTAAGCTCGCGGGCTATATGCTGAGGAACATCTGGGTCAATACCAAAATCCTTATCGCCCATAAGAGCTTCACCAGAAAGCTTAAGAAGAACGCGTTTATACTTGTATGAATCCATAGACTTATTCCTCTCTGTAAATACTGTTGTATGTAGTGTAACAAAGCACGGCTGCGCGGACGTGCAACGAGCACACAAGACAAGAAAGAAACGCAATTACACAAAATGACGAATACATACGTAGAGAAACGTTCGCAGTTGATATGCGCATATAAACCCCGCCAACAGCATCTGCTGGCGGGGTTAGGTACAAAATAGAGCTATAAAGATAGAGCTATCTGCATTGCATTAGTGTTATCGCATGCTTGCACGCTACGCTGAACGTTACTCACCAAACGAGTAGCGCACAAAGGAAACAATCTCAATGGAGTCGTCGCCAACGCTCTTGCCAACCTTTTTAGCAAGCTCACGTACGGTAAGTGAAGAATCCTTAATGAACTCTTGCTCTGAAAGAACGCTCTCCTTGAAGAACTTCTCGAGCTTGCCTTCTGCCATTTTCTCTTGAATGAACTCAGGCTTACCGCTTTCTGCAGCTTGAGCCATGTAGATGCTCTTCTCGTGAGCAATAACATCGGCAGGTACGTCCTCACGACGTGCCGATACAGGATTTGCAGCAGCAATTTGCATAGCTACGTCGTGCGCAAAGGTTTTGAACTCGTCGTTTTGAGCGGTTGCAGCATTAGCAAAGCTAAACTCACAAATGTCGGCAAGCTTACCGCCAAGGTGAATGTAGCTGCTCAATGCGCCATTGTTGGCAACAACGCGCTGGAAACGCAGTACCTTCATGTTTTCGCCGATAACATGAATCATTTCAGTGAGCTCGGCGTCTACCGTAGAGCCATCCAGCGAGCAAGCTTTAAGTGCATCAACATCGGCAGGATCACTCTCGGCAACAACTTGAGCAAGCTTCATAGCAAAGCCAGTAAACTTGGGGTTGGTGCCCACAAAGTCGGTTTCGCAGCTAAGCTCAAGCAATGCACCAGTTTTACCATCTTCAGATACATACGCAGCAATGGTGCCTTCGTTGGTGTCGCGACCAGCGCGTTTAACAGCCTTGGCAACACCCATTTTACGAAGAACATCTACAGCAGCGTCGATATCACCGTCTGCCTCAACAAGTGCCTTTTTGCACTCCATCATAGGAGAGTCGGTCATTTCGCGTAATTGCTTTACCAATGCAGCGGTAACTTGTGCCATGGTCATCTCCAATCGTAATGAACACGTACGTGTTCGGGGTTATATGTAATTGAGTAATTACTCAGCGTAACTTAAGCGGTATGTGCTTCAGCGTTTTCTGCGTCGGCAGTTTCTACAGCAGCAGTTGTCTCGCCTGCCTTCATTTCCTCTTCAGAAATTTGCTCCTTACCAGAACCAGCCAAAATAGCATCTGCAACAAGTTCACACATAAGGCTTACCGAACGAATAGCATCGTCGTTTGCAGGAATACCATAATCAACAAGGTCGGGATCGGAGTTGGTGTCGAGAAGCGCAACCACAGGAATGTGCAGACGGCGAGCTTCGCGAATGGCAATCTCCTCACGCTTGGAGTCTACGATAAACAGTGCTTGAGGAAGGGTGTGCATATCGCGAACGCCACCGAGGTTGCGCTGGAGCTTTTCGAGCTCTTTGGTAAGAACTGCCTGCTCTTTTTTAGGCAGTGTGGCCATAACGCCATTTTCTACCATAGCTTCAAGCTCTTCCATGCGATCGATACGCGAGCGCATCGTTACAAAATTGGTAAGCATACCACCCAGCCAACGCTGATTAATGTAAGGCATATTGCAGCGTGCAGCCTGCTCAGAAATAGGCTCTTGTGCTTGTTTTTTGGTACCAACAAACAGAATGTTGCCATGCTTTGAAGCAACATCTTTAAGGAAACTGTATGCCTTATCGGCGCACAGAACCGTTTGTTTAAGGTCGAGAATATAAATGCCGTTGCGATCACCAAAAATGTATGGTTTCATCTTTGGATTCCAACGGCGCGTTTGGTGTCCGTAGTGACAACCCGCTTCGAGAAGCGTACGAATGTTAATTTTTACAGCCATGTGTAACCTCCATTGGTTGAACCTCCGCGCGATATCATTCCCGAACACAAACTTCTAGCTTGGCTGTTGCTAAAAGCACCAACGTGCGCAAGTCGTCGCGCGTGCGAAATATACGTGCTGCATACGCACCATGCAAGCGTGCATACAAGCTCGATGGGCATAAATCAGCAACAAAACAGTATACCAGCACTTTTTGCGTTGTTTATCCGCAATAAGCAACCTTTACCGCGGTACATACAACGTGCATAATTTGTGCCCGCTCGTTAATGTGCCGTAAATTCCAAAGGTTAGTAGAACACTAAGTAGAACACTTCACACGCCTCCAAGACTTAGTAGAACACCTAGCTCAGCGCTCAAAAATTTTAGGCGAAATATTAGGCTGAAATCGTACGCGCGGGCGTGTGGAGCGGCGCATGTGCACATGCACGCACGCACTTGCACGCACACGCGGCCGTGCAAGATTACGCCTACTTTCGGCGTTTAGTTTCGGCTTCTGCACGTGGATGTGCTTGTTTAACAGCTCGTTTCATGGCGTCAATCGACACGTGCGTATAAATTTGCGTAGTGCTAAGGCTACTGTGCCCCAGCAACTCTTGCACGCTGCGCAAATCTGCGCCGCCGCTCAATAAATCGGTAGCAAAGGTATGACGCATGCTGTGCGGCGATAATGTTGCCGGAAGATTCGCTTTTTCAATATAGCTATCAAACACATACCGAAGTGCTGTTGCGCTCATAGGATTGCCGCGCGTGGAAATAAATAACCGATTGCTTGCGCCAGTGGCAGCGGTGCCTCGCGTTGGCACAGCGGCACTTTTACCTGCGGCGCGGCGGCGAGAAGTAGCTGTGCGCGCTGCCAGCAGCCGAGGTCTTGCCTTGGTAATGTACTCGGAAAGTTCATCTAAACACTCCTTGTACACAGGAACAATACGCATTTTTGAACCTTTTCCAAAAAGCCGAATCTGCGCCTCATGCATATCAATATCGCCTAAGGTAAGCTGCGCTGCTTCTGAAATACGGCAGCCCGTAGCATATAACACTTCAACAAAGCATCTATCGCGCACGCCTTCTGGTGTACTTTCATCAAACGCATTAAACAGTGTTGTAATATCGTGATGGTTAAGCACACGTGGCAGCGTTTTTGGATTTTTTGGACTTGCAAGCGCTGCAGGCGCATCACTCGTTGTGTAACCTTGCCACACAAACCACTTATACCACGAGCGTATTGCCGACAGGTGCCTGTTAATCGTACGCGTTGCATATCCCCTACTCGAAAGCGAAGCGAGATATTCACGCAGCTGACGATGGGTTATAGAAAGTGCATCGTATTGCCTTGCAAGCACCCAAGCAATATAGGCGTCTAGATCGATTGAGTAGGCACGCAGCGTATTATGTGAAAGGTTGCGCGTTGATGATAAATGACTCATAAATTCCTGTTTGAGCTTCATTAAAAACGCTCGTACACACACTGCATCATACGTGGAGCTTGCATGGGTACCTTCAGGTTTCATAGTTAGCACTCACGTTTCTTCTACATTGTTGGAATGTCAAGATACGAATGATTTACAATCCAGCTCGACATATCGGCACATGCTCGTTTGGCATACGCGGCATACCGCTCTTTTTTGTTGCGAATAGGCGCAGGCAAGGGCGGCATAAGCCCAAAGTTAACATGCATGGGCTGAAAATTAACGGTATCGGCGCTTGTTGCATATTGTACCAGCGATCCAAATGCACTGGTGGCAGGCAAAAGCGCGCATGGCTTGTCGATAAGCTCGGCGTAACAATTGAGTGCAGCATACAATCCGGATGCAATGGCTTCTACGTAGCCTTCGGTACCCGTTATCTGACCAGCAAAACGAAGGGTTGAATCGGGCAGCGCGAACGTCGCATTAAGTACGTGAGGCGAGTCGATAAACGAATTGCGATGCATTACTCCATAGCGGAAAAATTCCGCATGCTCAAGCCCCGGTATCAAACGAAATACACGCTTTTGCTCCGGCCAGGTAAGATTGGTTTGAAATCCAACAAGATTGTACGCCGTTTTATTGGCATTCTCGGCTCTAAGCTGCACGTTTGCATAAGGACGCGCATAGGTTGAGCGCCCTTGTGGATAACGTATGCCAACTGGTTTTAGAGCACCATAGCGCAGGGCATCTATCCCCGTTTTTGCGACTTCTTCAATTGGCTGACACGCGCAAAACAAGTCGGATTGTTCAAAATCTTTTGTGATCGTACGCTCTGCCGCAATCAGTTCATTATAAAAATGAATGTACGAGTCTTTTTCAAACGGACAGTTCAGATAATCGGCACTGTCGTGTTCATCCTGATAGCGTGATTGTTCAAACGCAACATCACGGTTAATAGAAAGCGCATCCACAATCGGTGCCGCTGCATCATAAAATGATCGGGATTGCATTCCAATACGTGCACCAATATCATCAAACAGCTCGTCTGCACACAAAGGACCTGCGCAAATCACCACGCGTCCTTCTGGAATGCGCGTTACACACTGCCTATGAACATGGATATACGGATTTTTTTCAATGAGCGCCGTAACCGCCGCAGAAAACGCTTCTCTATCAACCGCAAGGGCACTACCTGCAGATACACGGTTGTCATACGCGCATTGCAAGACATACGACCCAAGCTGCGCAAGTTCATGTTTTAACAAGCCACTCGCACTATCCTCGCGCATGCTTTTCAGGGAATTTGAACACACAAGTTCAGCACATAAGCTCGTATGATGAGCAGGACTTGTATGGTATGGACGCATCTCATAGAGGTTAACATTCACGCCCCGTGCAGCAAGCTGGAGCGCGCACTCACTACCCGCGAGACCTGCGCCAATAACAGTTACTTGTCCGTGCATAGCTATCATCCTTATCTAAACCACTTGTTGTATTGTTGGTACACACCCATCGTATGCCCCTAGTGCTTTTGATTATACATGAGCGCCTGTTCTGTGGGTGAAAAGCGTCCATCGAGCATACGCTTTACCAAACCTTGAATTTCATAATCACCAAGTGCCGACAACACCGAAACAATTGGTTCATCAAGAGCGCAAGCAAGCTCGTCGGCTCTCATGGGGTTTGCAATAAGCGCAGCTAACATGCGACCTTCACGCTCATGTTCTTCTGCATCAATTAAACACAAACAGCCATAGTCCATCGAAATACGGCATTCAAGATCGGCTTTTGAGCAAATCATGGCAGCGCCGTCCGAGATAAGTGCGTTTACCCCGGTAGATAAGGGCGAAAAAATTGAACCAGGGCAAGCATAGAGTGTACGTCCTAAATTCATGGCAACTTCTGCTGTAGTCATCGTTCCCGACTTATGCGCAGCTTCGGTAATAATGAGCACGTGTGACAGTGCGGCAATAATGTGATTGCGCTTGGGAAACGAGTACTTACGCGGCGGCGTTGCCCAGGTTTCAAGCGATACAATACACCCCTTATCGGTTTTTGCATACTCAAACACGTCGCGTGACGACGCAGGATACACCACATCAGCGCCTGAACCAGGTACCACACAAATGCATCCACCCGCATCACGTGCAGCACGCAGCGCTGCTGTATCACACCCCATAGCGCCGCCCGAAACAACCACTAAATTGCATTCAGCACTAATTCTACCTGCCATTTTAGCAATCGCAAGCCCGTAGGGCGTGGCTTTGCGCGCTCCGATAATTGAGATGCAGGGACGCTGCAAAATCTCCCAATTACCCATACCATATAACGTTTCAGGCTCATGCGGCATATCGTTAAGCATAAGTGGCCAGCGCACATCACCGCGATGTAATTCCCAGCTTAATTGTGGCGGTATACGCGCTTGAGTTCTCATAGTGAACCTCCCCTGTTACGCACCATGCAAGCCTCAAGTACATCACTAACTTCAATATTTTCATGCTCTTCTAAGTCGGCGATGGTGCGCGCAACACGAACAAGTCGCTTAATTGCGCGCCCACCCAAACATAAGCGCTGCGCAATACTCTCAAGTTGAGCTTGAGCCTTTATCGCCATCCACTCTTGCAGTACCACGGTTGAACTGTCAGATTGTTTAATTTCCGAAAGTGCAGGAGTAGCGCGACGTTTTGCCTCGCGTATACGATCTGATCGAAACGCTAATGCTCCCTCTACCTGCATGCGCATCTCGCTTGATGATAAACCCGAAGCTGCATGTACAATCTTCGAGGGGTCGGGCCGGGCAATGTCCAAACAAATGTCAATACGATCGACAAGAGGTCCTGCCAGCTTAGATTGATACCGCGCAATACGCGGCTCGGGACAAATGCATGTATGACCACTATCGCCTAAATGACCGCACGGACATGGATTTGCCGCAGCTAAAAACATAAAATCGCAAGGAAATACATATGTACCCTCAGCACGAACAAGACGCACACACCGCTCTTCGAGCGGCTGGCGCAGCGCTTGCAATACATTATTCGCAAACTCGGGAAGCTCGTCTAAAAAGAGCACGCCTTTATGAGCAAGGCATATTTCACCTGGTAATACGGGCTTTCCCCCACCAATCATTCCTGCTTGCGAAATGGAATGATGTGGCGCGCGAAACGGGCGGCGTTTAGCATTAAGTTTCTCTGTTGGAAGTCCGGCAACCGATGCGATAAGCAACGCTTCTTCCAGATCGCTTTCGCTTAATGGCGATAAGATTGTTGGCATACGTGACGCAAGCATCGTTTTACCTGCACCGGGAGGTCCTATCATAAGCATGCCGTGATTGCCTGCAGCGGCAATAATGCACGCACGTTTTGCCGACTCCTGATCGTACACATCACTAAAATCGGCCGTATCAACAGAAGCGCAGATACCAAAGGTTGCACTGTCTGCTGGTTTACAATGTGAACGCATCCAGGTAACACCTTTGGCAACCTCAGATAAGGTGGAACACAAAAGTGTGTTTTCGGCAATATGAGTTCCTTGCACATCGTTAGAACACACCAGTTGAAGCCCCATATCGTGCGCAAGTTTTTGGTACGCCAGCATACCGCGCGTAGCACACACGCTCCCATCCAAGGCAAGCTCGCCTACAAACAGGCACTGCGAAAGATTGTCTTGCGGCATTTGTTTAGTAATACTCAAAATAGCAATGGCAATAGGCAAATCGAATGCCGCACCTGATTTTTTGAGGTCGCCAGGCGCCAAACTAATCGTAATGTGCTCGCGCGGCACAGAAAAACCGCAGCTCTTCAAGGCGCAACGCACACGAAACCGTGCATCCATAATAGATATGTCGGGATTACCAACAAGGGTAATAACAGGTATTCCCTGCGACGACGATGCTTCAACGGTAATGGGAATGGCTTCTATGCCGCGCAGCATCGCGCAATGTATAACTGTTTGGCCGCTCATTCATCGCTCATTTCAAATGCGTTTTGCAGATGACGAAGCTTTGCGAGATGCTCTTCAACAATAAGAATGGCTATCACATCAAAGCGATACGTTAGTACCTCGGGACGCTCGTGCGACCATAGGCGCGCCATATTGATGTAACGCTCTTGCTTTTTTTCGTCTACGGCAAGCTCAGGGAACATGGTAATACGGCCGCCCATGGCATTACGCGTTTTTACTTCAACAAATACGCAGGTATCACCATCCATTGCCACAATATCCGCCTCACCGTACGGCGTGCGCCAGTTTGTTTTACACAAGCGATAATTATTTTTTATTAAAAATTGTTGAGCGAGTTTTTCTCCCAATGCACCTATTTCTTTATCGTCGAGCTCGCACGCTGGTTTTTGAGCAGGTTGTGGTTCGGGTTCGGGTTCAAGTTCGGGTTCAGGTTCAGGTTCGGCTTCTTGTTCAAGTTCAGGTTCAGAATCAGACGCACATTCGGGTTCAACGTCAGGCTCAAGCACATTCTCAGGTTCAGGTGCAGCTGCAGGAGACGCAGAGGCTGCATTATCAAACGCAAGCATGGGTTGTTGCTCTTTATTGCTCACACGTTTTCTCGAACGCGGCTTTGTAGTGGTGGTACAAGCGGATGTGGTAGGTGTTGCCATGACAGTCTCCTTTGTATTGTTGGCAGTATTCGTACTGCAACTATACAAAAGGAACGCAGCGCTTCTCTCACGCGTTACTTGCAGCATATGCGCAAACGATTATCAAATAGTACGATATGCACATATTCAGGCACTATGACAAATAAATGCCCAGGAAATAGGGGTACCACGAAGGGACATTACGACACAAAATGCGTGCAAAAACTTTTTCGGTGAATGGCAGACAATCCATACGTTTTAATAGCGTGAATATGTTCGGATGAGCCATAGCCCTTATTTTGAGCAAAGTGGTACTGCGGGTATTGGTCACTTATGCTGGACATATATGCGTCACGCTCAACTTTTGCAACAATGGACGCTGCCGCAATAGCAGCAATTTTGCAATCGCCCTTCACAATAGTTTGTTCTAAGGGGTGTACGTGCACCGGATTACCATCAATAAGTACCGCTGTAGGAGCAATATCTATGCGCTCAATGGCTGTGCGCATAGCCTCTTTAAGGGCACAACTTATCCCCTTTTCATCAATAACAGCAGGTGGAATGTGCACCACTGCAACAGCGCGGGCTTCTTTGCGTATACGTGCGGCAAGTTCGCTACGCGTACGCGAAGAGAGCTGCTTTGAATCGTTGAGCCCCCAAATGCATGGCTCATCGTTAAGCACAACAGCGCCCACAGAAAGAGGGCCTGCAAGAGGGCCTCTGCCCACTTCATCAACGCCAATAACAGCGCCGCCATATGCCATTGAACGCTGCAGCGCATACATCGCACGCACACGTTCGCGCTCGCGCGCCTCATGATCGTAGCGTCGCTGCGCGTGTGCACAGGCATTTTGCACGCCCGCACGCGAATCGGCTGTAAGCACAGCAAGTACAGCTGGCATATCATCAAAAGGCACCGTGTGCAAAAAGCGGACTATCTGCTGCACGCTCATTGAGGTATATGAGTGCAAAACAGCAGCTACATCCATTGATGAGGAATTATTTTCGAAGTCCATGCTACTCCTTAGCTGCAACACGCACACAAACGCACAAACGCGCGCACACAACGCCCGAAAGGATGCTGCAGCGTGATAGCGCCATACGCGATAGGCGCAATGTGATATCCAGTATGAAAAATTCGCATGAAAAAAGCCACACAAGGTGGCTTTTAACTGCGAAGAACAATTAGCGTTTCTCGCGGATACGAGCAGCTTTACCAATGCGCTCACGCAGGTAGTAAAGCTTCGAGCGATGAACGTCACCGTGACGTACAACTTCGAGCTTAGCAATCTTAGGTGAGTGAAGCGGGAATGTACGCTCAACACCAACACCAAAGCTCATCTTGCGAACAGTAAAGGTTTCGCGAGCACCGCTACCACTCAGACGGATAACGTCGCCTTGAAATACCTGTTCACGCTCACGGTCGCCTTCTTTAATGCGATAGTGAACTCTTACATGATCGCCAGGAATTACACGAGGAATGTCCTCGCGAATTTGTTGGCGCTCAATTGCGCGAATGTAATCCATTACAATCCTATCTCTAGAGGTGTCTGTTATAGAAAAACGACACATAGTTACACAAACAACGTGATAGTTTACCGTATATCACGCGCCGTTTGCAAGCGTGGAGCACACACCTTCAAAAAATGCACGAATTTACGTAGCCGCGAAAAACAGTCAGTGCCAGTAAACACTACCGCCCGCAGCATTAGCCCCACTCCCGCAGCGTTCGAACGTACCATCGAGCCAAATAAAGGGAGCACATGGTGCGTGCTCCCTTACTGTTATGCGTACATGTTACAACCCATGCAAGCAACCACGTAGTTATTTAACTTTGGCAGGACCGCCGTTAGAGTTAATCTTTGCCTGAGCACCAGCCAAACGTGCAATAGGTACACGATATGGTGAGCAGGAAACGTAGTCGAGACCAAGGTCGTAGTACATCTGAATTGACGCAGGATCGCCACCAGTTTCGCCGCATACGCCGCACACGATGGTTGGATTAGCCTCGTGACCGCCCTTAACTGCAATGTCAACAAGCTTTGCAACACCATAATCGAGCGTTTCGAATGGGTTTGCTTTAAGAATCTTCTTGTTGAGGTATTGAGGAATAAAGGCGCTTTCAACGTCGTCGCGCGAGAAACCAAATACGGTTTGCGTAAGGTCGTTGGTACCAAAGCTAAAGAAGTCGGCGTAGTGACCAATTTCGTCGGCGGTTACCGCGGCACGAGGAAGCTCAATCATGCAACCAACAGGAATGGTAAGCTCAACGCCCTCACTGTCGGCAACTTCTTGAACCTCAGCTTCAATCTGCGCACGAACAAGTTTAAGCTCTTCTACGCTTGAGATAAGCGGCACCATAATTTCTGGCTTAGGATCAAAACCCTCTTTCTTAAGACGGGCAGCAGCGCCAGCAATAGCACGTACCTGCATGTCGTTAAGCTCAGGATATACAATACCCAAACGGCAGCCACGAAGACCAAGCATGGGGTTTGCTTCCTGGAAGGAGTCGAGACGTGCCAAGTGTGCGCGCATAGCCTTAATAGTGGTGTCGTGCTCGCCGCGTGCCTCAGCTTGTGCCAGCTTAATAGCAACAGCGCGAGGATTGTCGAGGAACTCGTGCAGTGGCGGGTCGAGCAAACGAACGATAACCGTACGTCCGTTCATTGCTTTGAACATACCAACAAAGTCTTCGGTTTGAACACGCAGAAGTTGACCAAGTGCCTGCTGTTTTGCACCGTCGGTTTCGGCCAAAATAAACGACTGAATGATTTCCTTACGCTCGCCCAAGAACATGTGCTCGGTACGGTCCAAACCAATACCGTCGGCACCAAAGTCTACAGACAGCTGAGCATCTTCGGGGTTATCGGCGTTGGTGCGTACACCAAAGATGCGGCCACGACTCGCGTCGCGACGAACATCGTCTGCCCACTCAAGGATAGTTTCAAGGTCGCCAGTAAGCTCAGGACGTGTAAGAGCAACTTCGCCCAAAATAATGTCGCCCGTAGTACCGTTAATTGAGATAATGTCGCCTTCATGCAGCACAATGTTGGTACCAGCAATGCTTACTTCTTTTGCTTTTGCGTCGATGCGCAATGCTTCGGCACCACATACGCATGGTGCACCCATACCACGTGCAATTACAGCAGCGTGCGATGTTTTACCACCGTGCGACGTAAGAATACCTTCGGCTGCAACCATACCCGAAAGGTCGTCTGGCGTAGTTTCCCAACGAACCAAAATGCAGGGTTTTTCCCTATTTGCATACGATACAGCAGTCTTAGACGAGAATACAACGGCACCTACAGCAGCACCTGGTGATGCATTCATACCCTTGGCAACAACATCGTATTTTGCCTTCGGGTCGAATTGCGGGTGAAGCAGCTGGTCGAGCTGGTCGGGAGCAACACGCATAATAGCTTGCTCGCGGGTAATACGTCCCTCTTCAACCATTTGGATAGCAACACGCAGCGCAGACAATGCGGTACGTTTACCAACACGCGTCTGAAGCATCCAAAGTTTGCCTTGCTCGATGGTAAACTCAATGTCCATCATGTCGGCATAGTGGTCTTCAAGAATTTCAAATACGTGGAAGAGCTCTTTACCAGCTTTTTTAAGCGCGGGAACCTTTACCAAATCGGAAATAGGCTCAGTGTTGCGGATACCAGCAACAACGTCCTCACCCTGTGCGTTAATGAGGAAGTCGCCGTAACGCTCGTTTGTACCGTCGGCAGGGTTACGAGTAAATGCAACACCAGTTGCAGAAGTTTCACCCTTGTTACCAAATACCATAACCTGAACGTTTACTGCGGTACCAAGTGAATCGTCAATTTTGTTTTGTTTACGATAAATAATGGCACGCTCGTTGTTCCAGCTACCAAATACTGCTTGCTCGGCCAAGCGAAGTTGCAGGTATGGGTCTTGCGGGAAAGCAGCTTTACCATTTGGAGCAACCTCAGGGTGTGCCTGCGAGTCTACGTGCTTTGCAAACAACGCTTTAAAGGTTTGCGTAAGGTCTTTAAGATCGTCGGCTGTAAGTTCGGTGTCGAGTTTTACGCCGCGCTCTTCCTTTTTCTCATTAATGGCGTCTTCGAACAGGTCGCCGTCAAGACCCATTACAACGCCCGAGAACATCTGGACAAAACGACGATATGAGTCCCAAGCAAAACGCTCGTTATTGGTTTGCTTAATTAAGCCCTGTACGGAAACGTCGTTAAGACCGAGGTTTAATACCGTGTCCATCATACCAGGCATTGAGAACGGTGCGCCTGAACGAACGCTCACCAACAGAGGATCGTTTGGATCGCCCAGTTTTTTGCCCATGCGCTTTTCAAGGTCTTCGCGCGCGCGGTCGATTTCGTCGAGTACGCCCGCTGGCCACGTGTTATTGTTTCCTGCGTACGCAACACAGGTTTGACAACTAATGGTAAATCCTGGAGGAACGGGCAAGCCAATGTTAGCCATTTCGGCAAGGTTTGCACCCTTTCCACCGGTGATCCACTTCGCTTCATCAACAGAAGCGCCCGCTACTTCGGTAACATTCTTACCGTTTTCGTCGTTACCAAAGCGGTAAACGTGTTTTTCTGCCATAGATACACCTCTCTATTCTTGTAGCACACATGTGTACAACCAATAGCTACATCGCACAGGCAAACAGGATCTGTCTACATTACTTACGTTTACATATGACGTTTGATGCAGAAAAGTCTGTATTTGTACAACGATTCATTTTAGCTGTGTGGCAGCAAAATGCACGATGTATACGGTGAGCGGACGATATTTTTCTGTAAATAGTTTTAGTGTGCACACTTTGTAAAAATGAGTTATAGTTAATGTGATTTCGCAAAAATTCCCACGCTATAAATACTTCATAACTTACCGCATGAGCTCATGTGTGCATGCACGCGCAACTTAATTGTATGATGATCGACCAAGCAGTTTGCAGGCAAGGCGCTTGGCACATGCCACAATACCACGACGCGTTACATAAAACATGGTAATAGATTGCATGGTGAGCTGCGCTCTGCCCTCTGCTGCAGCACATACCAGCTGCAACGTATGATGCAAAACAGCGTCCTTCTCAGCAATAGTTGCAAGCGTTTGAGGCGTAGTATCCGTAAATGCACATAGGACGTCGCGTAAAAACACAAGCGCATGGTGCCTGTCGTCAGGTACAAGCGAAAGCATGTCGAATAACACAAAATCGCACGCCCAGCTTACAAATGCCGCGCGCGCGGCAGCAGTCCAGGGCTTGTGATACCAATCGGCACAAATAGCATCAATTACATCGAGGTGCTTCATTACTTTTTTTAGGCGTGCTGCGCTGTGCGCCGATTGCGCAGAAATACTATGCACAACGCTGGTATCGCGCATGACATACTCGTACAAATGCTGGGAGATAACCTGCGTTTTTGCACTACGCGGATACACGTAAAAGAACCATTCCATATCTTCGCCTAAGGAAAGCGCGGTGTGAAAACGCGCATGGGCACGCATCAAAAATGAGCGGGCATACGCCGAGCGACAAACAAATGGCTTGGTGGTTTGACTAAACATAAGCGTAGGCGAAAACTTAAAATACATGGCCGCACGCGGGGTCCGAAGCGCATGTATGCTTGAGAGCCACGACTCTTTTGGCACCACATCAAAGCCAAACACCAGCACGTCCCAGTGTGCTTGTATATACGTTTCCGCTGCTATTTGAAACGTCGTTGGCTTATAGCTGTCGTCGGCATCTAAAAAGAGGACGAGCGTGCCGTGCGCGCGAGCAAGCCCATAATTGCGCGCTGCCGAAACGCCACTATTTTCTTGCGTATACATGACAAAACGTGCATCGCTATTGCAAAAACGTGAGCATACCTGCGCACTTGCGTCGGTTGAGCCATCATTAACAATAATGCACTCAAAGTTGGCATGCGTTTGCTCCTGTATGCTTACAAGCGTGCGCTCAATAGTATCCTCGTTGTTCCACATGGGAATAACCACCGATATGCAGATAGACGCTGCTGTCTGCGGTGTGTGCACACGCTGCATATCCTGAGGATGCATAACAAATTGCATAAATTCTTTTGCTTTTTGTTGAGACATGCGCGCAGAGCCCGCTACACGCACGCTGGACGTTGGTGCTGCTGGTTGCTGACGCGGCTGCGATTGCAGTTCAGGTTCAAGTTCAGATGTACTCTGCGGTTCACGTTCAAGTTCAAGTTCAACCTGCGGTTCAGGTTCAAGTTCAGTCTGAAGTTCACCGTGTGGTTTACCGTGTAGAGCTTCGGTATCTAAGGTACTCATCTGCGCTCCCATCGTTCCTGCAAAGCGGCGCGTACACCACGCAACCCGCCCAGCTCAAAAGCATAGTGCAACTTTGAGCGCGTGGAATCATGCCGCCTTTCGCGCGCACGTACAAAACGCTCTGGATTAGATTGTACGGCATTTAACTGCAAAGATCGCCATGCATCAACACCCGCAAGTGAAGCGCCATACGTATCTTTAAGTGCACGTATATGCCGGCTCATACGCTGTGCAAAGGTGTGCTGCATGCAGGCATCAAATTTATCAAAATACCACAGCATGCCATTTGAATACACTGTCCACGACAGTGCATAAAGACGCTGTGCATAATCGGCCGCGTGAGTGCGCTCACCGTCCGCCACCTCAGTAGTTGCTGCGCGCGCCATGCTATCCGACCATCGAAAAATTTCATCGT
Source organism: uncultured Atopobium sp. (assembly GCA_946997485.1). GTDB lineage: Bacteria > Actinomycetota > Coriobacteriia > Coriobacteriales > Atopobiaceae > Fannyhessea. The sequence continues at coordinate 81,274 of CAMPVF010000002.1, read as the reverse complement.
ACTCGCCCATAAGAGCGTCGGCTTTGGTAACATCGTGAATTGATGATGTTTCGCGATCTTGTCGATAATTTATGAGAGGAACGTTGTCTACCAGGCAACTTTCCGCGCAGGCGTACACTTTAAACACAAACGACGTGTCCTGAAATGCGGCGCCCTTTGTGGGACGAAAACCAATGTTATGCGATTGCAAAAACGAACGCTTATACAAACCCGCCCACACGCTGGGCATACACAAGAACAGCGACATCGCGCAGGCATGCTCTGCATATACGGGACGAAGCGGCTTTGGGTGAGACGCACCCGTACAATACGCAACCAACCGCTGGTTAAAGGCAATATAAGGCTTTTTTGTATCGGTTTTACTCCACCAAAACATAAACGCACCATGATATACATCGCAATCGGTAGCATCTACGCGCGAAACCATGTGCATAAGTGCGCCTTCGCGCATCACGTCATCCGACTCTAAAATACCTATATACTCCCCGCGCGCACGACGCAATCCACACATAAGCGTGTCGCCATACCCGCTATTTTCTTTGCGAATATACAAAAAGCGCGGATCGCGATCAGCATACGATTTTGCAATTTCAACAGATTCATCGCTTGAACCATCATCGAGCAATAATGCCTCGTAATTGGTGTACGACTGAGCCTCAAGTGAACGCAAGCACTCCTCAAGATACGCGCCAACGTTATAGATAGGAACAAGCATACTGACATGCGGTTTTGGTGTGTTCATATGCAGATACCTGCTTTCTTCTATCTTACGTGCGAGCATCCATGTATGCGGAAACGGCGTAGCGCGCCCGATGAGCACTTATGAATGATGACGCCTGCGAGCAAAACGATGGCCTGCAAAACGGCGAAGCCCGCGCGCAACATGGGCAATACCGTAGCACGAAAGTTGACGCATTGCATCACGACTGAGTGCTGCATAGAACTGCTTTGAAGAATAGTGTACATTACTTGCATTTGTACACAGCGCAAAACGTTCTTTTGCTGCGCGCGAAATATACGGCATGCGCGCGACGATGCGCGGATCCATGCAGGCATACACGCCGTTCATAAGACAAAGAATTTTATCGTGACACAGCTGAAGTGCGCCACGTGAAATGGCATCCTCAATATAGTTAAAACCAATCGTGTATAAGCCCTGCAAAATGCCTTCATCGGTAATATGCAAATCACGTGCAATGGTATACATGTTATTCCAACGAATAAACGGCAAATCAAATGAACGAAGCGCCGACGACGATCCCGCAAGTTCACTTCGATAGTGATAAAAGGGCGTATCGGTGTACACAATGCTGCGCGCAAGACACAACGCCTTAAAGTTAAAAGGCGTATCAACCCAGCCGCCACCTTTTGCCTCCATAAAGTGCAAATCGTGCGCGCGCAAAAATTCAGCATTATACATGCACGACCAAATGGATGGGTGATGCTCCAATATGCGCGGATAATCGGCAAGTACAAATGGCTGATGCGTTATGCACAACTTTTTATAATAGCTGCACGGCGTTGTGTACTCGTTTTTGGTATCGGGATTATGAACGCACCAAAACGCCGATTTAACAATATCGGGATAGTCGTAGCGCACGGCAAGCGCATAGAGCTCATCGTACATATGCGCGTCTTCCCAATCGTCGGGCTCTAAAATGGCGATGTAACGCCCACGAGCCATGGCAAGGCCGCGATTTACGGTGGCTCCATACCCCTCATTGGGCTTGTCGATAACGCGAACACGTGCATCCTTTTTAGCATGTGCGTTCATTATGGCAAGCGAATTGTCGGTTGAACCATCGTTAAACACCAAAAACTCAATGCTCAGCATATCGTTTTGTTCAAGCGATGTGAGTGCCTGGTTAAGAAAACGCTCAGTGTTGTAACACGGCACAATAACACTTACATTGAGCTGGGGTTTTTGCGACGTAGGCGAAGCGGGCTGCAGCGTGGCTTCAAGTTTTGAGGCTGCTGGCGTGGCTGCATGTGTTGATTCCAACGTATCTGACGTCATGTTATCGCTCCAAATTCTTATATGCGGCACAGACTTCTTGTGACGAGCCAATTTTTACCAGCGAACCGTGCTCAATCCAGCATGCACGATTACAAATGCGCTCAACCAAATCAATTGAATGGCTTACCAGCAGCACTGTAACGTTTTGCGATTCCACAAGCTGTTGAATACGCTTTTCACACTTTTTCTGAAAGAGAAAATCGCCTACAGACAGCGTTTCATCAACAATAAGAATATCGGGCTCGGTAATGGTTGCAATAGCAAACGCAATACGCGCAACCATACCACTCGAATAATTTTTGAGCGGCATATCCATAAAGTCGCGTAGCTCGGCAAAGTCAATAATTTCGTCGAAGTGCTCGTCGATGAACTCCTTTTTGTACCCAAGCAACGCGCCGTTAAGATAAATATTTTCGGCACAGGTAAGCTCAAGGTCGAAACCAGCGCCAAGCTCAATAAGCGGCGCTATCGTGCCACGCACGCTGCAGGTGCCCTTAGACGCTTCGAGCACACCCGCGATGATTTTAAGCATGGTTGATTTACCCGAACCGTTTGTACCCACAAGGCCAAATGCTTCGCCTTTACGCACCTGAAACGAGATGTCTTTAAGCGCATAAAACGGCTTAAAGTGCAGCTCACGCTTAAGTGCAGCAATGGCATACTCCTTAAGCGAGTTAAATTGCTCAGATGCTATGTTAAACATCATCGATACATGCGAAACATCGATAACAACAGGACCTTGCGAGGCGGGACGACGTGAAAGCACTTGTTCGTCTTCAAAACTGTAAGGCTCGCCGCACCACACCCAACACGACTGCGTTTTGGTAGCGCCTGCTTCATCAAACACTTCAACACTAAGCAAGTAGCGGCCCTCTTGTGGGGCAATAAAACCCCAGGCAGGTTTACCTGCAGGAGCACCACTATTACCTGCTAGATAGCCGTTATCACTCGTCCAGTGAAACCGATAGGTAAAACCGCTTGGATGGCACAGGCCATCGGGCGCAAAATTATAGCGCGAAAACATGTCAGCAGGCGTTTGTGCATCTATACCCTGAATGTCGATGTTTAAAATGGTTTGCTCGCCCAAAGGAAACACATCACGCGTAAGATGAATGTACGGCGTCCAAGAAGGCTCACAAGCTGGGACAACACGCGTAAAAGTTAGAGACTGTGGTGTAGTAGACATATGATCCTTTTGTTGTTAAATGTACAAAATAAACTTACGTTCAAAACGAGCAAACACTACCCAACCAATTGCAAGCGCTGCAAGAGAAAAGCCAATGCACCAAAGGTTAAGCTCGAGGTCTGGCACGCGCGCATACAGTAAAATTTCACGAATATAGCGAACGTAGTGGTACATGGGGTTGGCAATTTCGAGTGAAAGCAACCAGTGAGGCAAAATACTTTCGGGATAAAACAGCGGCGTTGCGTATGTCCATGCAGTAAGTACAATCGTCCACAAATGCATAATATCGCGGAAAAATACCGCAAGCGCGCTCAATAGAAGCGAAAGACCAACACAAAACGTTCCAATGTACAGCATAAACACGGGCAAAAAAGCGGCTTGCCAGCTAGGAATAATGCCCACAACAACCATAACAATGCCCACGGCAATAAGCGAAATTGCAAAGTTTACCAGGCCAAATAAGACCTTCTCGATAGGAAACACAAAGCGGTTAATTTTAACTTTTTTGATAAGAGCGGCGTTGTCCACAATGGAGTGCATGCCCGAACCCGTAGAATCGGCCATAAGCGTAAATGCAATATTACCGAGGATAATATACAACGGAAACGACGGGATATCCGAGGATGAAAAACGAAGCATGTTGGTAAACACCAACGCCATAACACTCATCATAAGCAGCGGATTAAGCACGCTCCACAACACGCCTAATGCCGAGCGGCGAAACTTAAGCTTAAAGTCGCGGCTTGTAAGCTGCTGAATAATAAACAGATCACGCGCTTGAGCATACGACCAGGTGCCGCTGTGTGAGACGGTTTGCGTAGGTTCAAAAGCAGACGCGGCAGGCTGAGCGGCGTCGTGCGAAGACGTGGATAGTTGATTATTAGGCACATATCCTCCTGTTGTAGTAATGCCAGCACTATCATCATACGCAGCATGAAAGCTGCAGCGCAGTGTAACAGACAACGATAGCGTTATACACAGTGTAATATAGCGCACATGGCGAAGCGCTGCTATTGCATAATACACGGTAAAACTAAAAAAGTGCTCAAAGGCAGCTGCGAGTGCGAGGTGCCTTGGAATATAGGTCTTTTTATGAGGCTCTTTTGCCTGGCACATAAGCCAGCAAGCGCTGTAACCCTTGAGCGATCATGTTTTGCGGGGCACATGTGATATACTGAACGGCAGCAAGGCGTAGCTACTTCGGGGGTTACCCTGTCGCAGTTACGTCTTGCTACGTTCAATTGCTTTTTTACGTTACATTGCTTATTTTACATGCATACAAATAGCAAGACTGTTTGGCCTGCATAGCGATTTGGAAAGTCTAATCCTGAATAAGGAACTTTTAGACATAGAATGGTTCATATCTTCCAATATTTAGCTCAAAAACCTGTCACATTTCTGGCACATGAGAATTTTTTGGTGTATCAGTCACAACCTGTCACACCAGTTAAACACGGTAAAACACACTTTGCAACACTTAACGCACCACGCTATAAAAACGGACAAAAAAAGAGCGCCTTTTAGGCGCTCTACCTGCGTATTTGCGTTGGAGGCGAGACCCGGATTCGAACCGGGGATAAAGGCTTTGCAGGCCTCTGCCTTACCACTTGGCCATCTCGCCGATTGATGTATGCACGCACATACATCAGATATAAAAAAGACCGATAAAATCGGTCGTTAAAATCAATGGAGCGGGCTACGGGGTTCGAACCCGCGACCTCAACCTTGGCAAGGTTGCGCGCTACCAACTGCGCTAAGCCCGCGAACGCAAGAAGTACTATACGCAAGATTTACCGTCGGCGCAAGCCTTAATACGAAAAAAATTTTAAATTGTCTTCTCAAAAAATGAAGCACGCCAAAAAACACCTAACTTAAGCTGTGCAAACGGCAGATTAGAAACAAAAACAACCATGAGTTGACACGAAGTTACACCTTAAGCAACTTCACAAGATGAACACGTGTGCCGCGATGACATACACGTTTGGTGATAGAAACTTCATCAACCAAAATACGCATAAGTTGAATACCACGACCACGCTCGGCATAGCTATGCTCCGGTGCAGACGACGCGGTTTGTGCATTATCCAAGGCAAAACCCTGCCCGCAATCGGATACATCCATCGCAACCCTATCGGCATACACAGAAATTTGCACCATTGCACAATCGCTCTGCGCGTGATCGGCAACATTGCCCATAGCTTCACCTATGGCAAGCATCATATCAAAACGCATATCATCGCTACATTGAATGTCATTTAACACGTCCTGCACACGCGCGCGCGTGGCTGCTAAATCGCTGGTAGTTATTTCAACAACACGTTGCCAAAGCGCTTCAGCATGAGTGTCTATATCGGCAATTGCATGCGCATGAACCGTGCGCACCGAAATGTAATCAACCATGCGACTAATTTTTAGCGCGCGAAGCACATGCGGGTGCACTTCAACAAAACGCACGGAGCCACCGTATGCGCGCACGCTACGCACGGTGCACCACAGCATTGCCATGCCTGCAGAATCAACGTAGTGCACATCGCGCATATTAAGTATGAGTGTAGGACAGTTGGCGCCAATATAATCGCGAATGGTGTCGCGAATACGCGCAACTGTTGTAACATCGATATCAGACGGTATCGCTATAAGTCCAACATTCATTATTGCATTCATACGTATGAATATTCCCTACCTGGCAATAAGTATACACAGCTTGCAGCATACACAAACATTGCAACATATTCATAGCTTGCGGCATGTGCGCAGCCTGTGACATGTTCGCTGCGCGCTACTCATCCTGCGCACAATTGGGACAATGCTTTGAGTGCACGTTGTCAAAACGCAGTGCAACCATTGCTACATCATCGTCCAAATGCTGCGACGTAAATACATCAAGCCGATGAAGCAAACGATGCAGCAAACCGCGAAATCCGCAGCTACGCTCTTGTATAAGTGCGTCGATAAGCCCGTCCTCACCAAAAAACGCACCATCCTGCGCGCGCGCCTCGGTAGTACCATCGGTATACAGCAGCAAAATATCGCGCGTATCAAGCTCAATGACCCCATTTTGGTAATGCATATCGTGAAAAGCACCCACCACACCCGATTGCACCGAAAGCGGAATAATATCGCTCGTATGTGCACGTATAAGCATCGCAGGCGGATGTCCTGCCGAGCAATACGTAAGCGTTGCCTCGTTAAGATCGATGCAACCCACAAACAACGTGGCAAAAGTTTCGAGCCTAGAAAAGCCCAATAGAAAATCGTTGAGAAGCTCAACCATATGCGCTGGAGTAAGCCCCTGCCACGAATACGCCGCAAGCGCAGTTTTTACTGCAGCGGAAACCGACGCCGCTTCTACCCCTTTGCCCGAAACATCACCCATAACAACGCAGGCTTTATTGCCCGGCAAACGAACCAAATCGTAAAAATCGCCACCGATACTTGCTGCTTGCGTTGCCGAAGAATAAATTCCCTGCGCGCTTATGCCGTCTACCTGCTGAAGTTCATTTTTCATGCCCGTTTGCAGCGCCTGCGCGATATGTTCTTCTTGGCTATGCTTTGCCGACGTTTGAGAAATGCTATAAATGTCTTGCGTAATACGGCGAATAAATGCAAGCTCACTTGTGTCAAACAGCGGGTCGTCAAGACTGCGCGCAAACACGCATGCATAGCGTTTGTTGTTGATGGTACCCATATCGGCTATAACACCGCGGCAGGAAGGAAGTACGCTGCATATGGCTTGTCCTATAGCGTCGTTTGCACTAAACGGCTCGAGCAACACGCCATGGTGCACAGAGCGCTCAAGACGCTGTAATTCGGGCGCAAACGCATATGTTGCACCCGACGTGCACTCAAGCACGTAAGGGGTCGTTATAGCGCGCTCAGAGGGCGACGCAGCAGACTGCGCAGGCAGCTGCACAGGCACGCAGGTTGCAGATTGTGCTAACGGCTTATCTGCCGGAGCGTCATGAGCAGATGCACTCGCATCGTGTGCATCGCGTGCATCATGCGCATTCCGCGGGCGAATAAAATAAAGCTGACAGGTAAGCATATTGGCTACCGCTAACGCTGCACGTTTAATTGCTGGGTAGGTAACGGTTTCGCGATCGAGAAGCGTATCGCGAATGGTGGTAGCCGCCTGAAGCAGCTGATGCTCCTTACGCGCACGCATTGCCGAAAGCGCGCCTACCAGCTGTACCGAAAGATATTGTGCAACAGAATCGAGCAGGTCGCTATCCTCTTTTATGGTGGTATGTGCCTTCTTCCACCCCACCTGCAACAGCGCAAGTGCGGTGTCTTCGTACCAAATAGCAACACTCATGTAGCTTGTAAAAACAGGCACATATTGTGGCTCGCAGGTATATATCTCATGCGTTTCTTCGTTGAGAACGTCGCGCGGGCAAGGCTTTTGTGTGCGCAAATCCTGCTGCGTAGGCGCAAGAACACGCAAACGCTGCGTTGCACGTGCTTCAAGCACCTTTGCACACAAGTGTGAGCTTACTGGAATACAGCGCGCAGGCGACGTGTGAGCAAGGCTCGCCGAGGCACCTTTAAGATAAAATGCATCGCCTTCGCGAATATAAAATAGCGTGCCAGATGCCTCCATGGTGTCGCCCAATAAATCAAGAACGCGCGCACATAAGGTATCAATATCCTGCGAATCGAGCGTGCCTAATACAATTTTAAGCGTACCGGAAAGACGTTTATTAGCGCGGGCAAGCTCATGGACAAGCTTGTTGTAGGTATCTTGTGAGCGCGCCTGCGCATCGAGATTATATGCCACAAGCATGTACAGCTCTGTTTCTGGATGCTCCCACGACGTGTTGGTTATGCGGTCGCACACAACGCGCAGGTGCTGCGTTGCGCCCTGTGCATCCGCGCACGCAAGCGAAAGGGTGCCCGAGCTGCCCGTTTCGTCTATAAACGACACAATCGACATATCGCGCACACGCAAGGTAGCAAACTGCTCACTTGGGTCGAATACGCTCGATCGTACGGGCGATAACACAAAGCGGATATCGCTGTGCGCCACCGTGCCAACCTGCGCGTAAAACATATGCTCTGCAGCGTCGTTAGCTGCGTGAATATAGCCCGTTGCATCAAAAAGAAGCACGGCGCTTGCGCTTGTAGTAAACAGGCGACAAAACGCATACGCTTGATGCGCCGTATCAAACAAGGGGGCTGGCGGTGCTGGTTGTTGTGCGGCAGGTGCTGGTTGTTGTGCGGCAGGTGCTGGTTGTTGTGCGGCAGGTGCAGGTTGGACAAGGCGCGTTGCCTTTGATGCATCGTGTGATGGTTCTAAAGGATTCATAGCTATCTTTTCGGTAGAACATACTGATAAAAAGAAGAATACTACAGTTTGAGCAAAATATGGGTGCGGACACGGACGCAGGCACGGGTCCGCGGTGCCTATACAATGCGAGCACATCATCGCAATACTGATACATCATCCAGTACAAAGGCACAAAAAAAGGACTCATTTCTGAGCCCTTGAAAATTCATGGTGTCGGAGGCGGGACTTGAACCCGCACGACCGTTTAGTTAGTCACTAGCACCTCAAGCTAGCGCGTCTGCCTATTCCGCCACTCCGACGCACAACGTGCGAAAAAGATAGTACCACGAACACAAGCAAAAAAACAAGTGAAAAGTTCAAAGGTTTTTTAGCTCACATGACATACACAAATTCCCTCGCAAGACAAGACCGCGTGCCATAGGCCACCATCAACAACACAGAAAGCCACCTAATGCAAACCACCTGCCACAAAAAAGTGGCATCCATCAGGCAAAATGCTGATGAATGCCACCGTATCATAGATGCTTGCAGACAGCAGGCGCGCTTGAGCCTTTACAGACTAATTGAATCTTCCTTAATGGGATTCACTGCAGCAAAATGGCAGGCACAGAAGTGACCGGCCTCCATTTGACGCAACACGGGCTGAGGCTCTTGCGCGCAAATCTTTTGCGCAATTGGGCAGCGCGTGTGAAAACGACAGCCTGATGGTGGGTTAATGGGTGATGGTGGATCGCCCTTAAGAATGATGCGCTTACGCGAGCGTTGAATATCCGGGTCGGGAATAGGAACCGCGCTGAGCAGAGACTGCGTATAAGGATGCTGCGGCGCACTATACAAACTTTTCCAGTCGGAGTATTCCATCATGTTACCCAGGTACATAACAGCAACACGGTCGGAAATGTGCTGTACAACGCTTAAGTCGTGCGCAATAAACAAATAGGCAGTGCCATATTCTTGCTGCAGGTCATCGAGGAGGTTAAGCACCTGAGCTTGAATGGAAACGTCAAGTGCGCTTACCGGCTCGTCGCAAATAATGAGCTTTGGACGCATGGCAAAGGCACGCGCAATACCAACACGCTGACGCTGACCTCCCGAGAACTCATGCGGATAGCGGTTAATGTGCTCGGGGTTTAAGCCTACAACGTCGAGAAGTTTACGCACATAATCGATGCGCTCATCGGCGTTGGGCATAAGATTGTGAATAATAAGAGGCTCAGATACAATTTCGCCAATTGTCATACGCGGGTTAAGCGATGCATACGGGTCTTGGAAAATGTACTGCATGTTGCGGCGCATTTCCTTGAGCTCTTTTTTGTTCATCGTAACAACGTTTTTGCCCTCAAACTCAACAATACCGCTGGTAGGATTGGTAAGGCGCATAATGCAGCGACCAGTGGTAGACTTACCACAACCACTCTCGCCTACCAAACCAAAGGTTTCACCAGGGTAAATATCAAAGGACACGTCGTTTACTGCGTGTACAACTTTTTTCTTAAAGCCGTTTTTAAAACTTCCGGAGCCAACGGGGAACGTTTTTGTAAGATGCTCAACATGAAGTAATGGCTTTTGATCGAGACGCGCGTCGTCAGACTGCGGCTTAGGCGCTCCTCCTTCAGAAAAGAGGCTTGAGGCGTGAGAGTTAGTTTCTTGTACATCTGCCATGAGTTATGCCTCCTTACGTTTTGTACGTGATGTTTCGGGTGCATTAGCCTTAACAAATTCGGGGTTGCAGGCATAGTGACAACGTGAATAGTGGCCAGTTGGTGTTACATACAACTCGGGCGCTTTCTCGTGACACAGCTTGGTTGCATATGGGCAACGCGGCGAAAATGCGCAGCCTTTTGGTACGTTTACCAGGGAAGGAGGATTTCCTTCGATGGGCGTAAGGGGCGATTTTTGATCGATAACAGGATCGGGAATGGAACGCGTTAAACCCCAAGTGTACGGGTGCAGCGAATTGTAGAAGATTTCGTCGGCAGTACCAAACTCAACAGGTGTACCAGCATACATAACCATAATCTTGTCGGCAATATCGGCAACCACGCCAAGGTCATGCGTAATCATGATAATTGCGTTACCGTTTTTCTTCTGCATCTTTTGCATAAGCTCAATAATTTGAGCCTGAATAGTAACGTCGAGCGCGGTTGTAGGCTCGTCGGCAATAAGAATATCAGGATCGCAGGCAAGAGCCATAGCAATCATAACGCGCTGACGCATACCACCGGAAAATTGGTGTGGATACTCTTTTACACGCTGCTCAGGGTTAGGAATACCAACCAAGCCCAACAGCTCAATTGAGCGCTTAAGTGCCTGCTCTTTGGTGTAACCCTTGTGAAGGCGAAGTCCCTCGCCAAGCTGGCGACCAATGGTGTACACGGGGTTAAGCGAGGTCATTGGGTCTTGGAAGATCATGGCAATGTCATTACCACGAACGTGCTCCATTTCGGTTTCGGACATCTTAAGCAGCGATTTTCCACGGTAGCGTACGTCGCCGCCTTCGATTTTTCCTGGAGGCATGTCGATAAGACCCATAATCGTCATCGACGTAACCGACTTACCAGAACCCGATTCACCTACAACACCAAGGGTTTCGCCCCTATCAAGCGTATAGGAAACACCATTAACTGCTTTTACGATACCGTCTTGTGTATGAAAATACATCTTAAGGTTATCAACTTCGAGCAGGTGCGCACCTTCGGGCACTGGTTCGTTTTTAAGATCGGTCCACTCGTTGGTATCTTTGTGCCTAAAAGCAAATAATTTTGATACGTCAAATAGTTTCTTACTCATGGTTTATGCATCCTTCATCTTAACATCGAGCGCGTCGCGCAAACCGTCACCCAAAAGCGTGAAGGCAAGCACCGTAGTGAGGATGGCTAAACCGGGCATAATCATAAGCCACGGTTGCGATGCAAGATAGGCCTGGCCATCCTGAATCATAACACCCCACGACGGGTCGGGCGGAATAATACCCATACCCAAGTATGAAAGCGATGCTTCGGTAAGAATAGCACCACCAATATTCATGGTTGAATAGACAACAATCGATGCAATGGAGTTGGGGAAAATATGACGTGCGATGATGCGAACGTCGGATGCACCCATAGAACGCGCAGCATCAACAAAGTCGTTTGATTTAACCGACAGAATTGCCGAACGAAAAACACGGGCAATCGACGGCCAACCCAATACACCAATGGCGATAAATACGTTTTGAATACCCGGACCGATAACAGCAAGCATGGCAATAACAAACAAGATGTATGGAAATGCCAGGAAGATATCGGCAAGGCGCATGATAAGCGTATCAATCCACCCGCCATAATAGGCAGAAATTGCGCCCATAACAAGACCAATAACGGTTGAAATGGCGGTAGCAAGAACACCTACAGCAAGCGAAATACGCGAACCATATACAACACGGCTTAGCACGTCGCGACCGAGCGTATCGGTACCAAACGGGTGCTCAAGGGTTGGTGGAAGGCGGGAATTTGAACTCATGGTTGCGGTGTTAATAGCAGTTGGCGATCCGAGCATTTGAGATGCCCACAGATCGGCGGTAAGTGCAATGATTATCATAAAAACAATCCACACAACGGCCGCAATGGCGAGCTTGTTGCGACGCAAACGATTCCATGCATCGCCCCACATCGTACGGGTTGCTGCGTGCGCAGGTTCGCTTCCCTCTTTTGGGGCTTGAGCACGCTCTTCTTCAGGTGTATTAATACCAACAGGTTTTAAATCGCGATGAAACGGATTTTTAAATTTCATGTAAGGCACCTCCCTATTCGCTCTTAGATGAGCCATACCTAATACGTGGGTCTAGGAAGGCGTACGAAATATCAACAAGCAAGTTAATAACCATAACGAGCACTACGATTACAGTAACCGAACCCATAACAATGGGCCAGTCGCGTGAGGTAATAGCACGGTAGGTTTCAAAGCCAACACCCGGCCAGTTAAAAACGGTTTCGGTAAGAATGGCGCCCGCCATCATGCCACCAAAGTCGAGGCCGATATAGGTAACAACGGGGATAAGTGCATTTTTAAGCGCATGATGCCAAATAATGGCGCGACGGCACAAGCCTTTTGCCTTTGCTGTGCGGATGTAGTCTTGATTGAGTACTTCCAAAAGCTGCGAGCGCATAATACGTGCAACATAGGCAGTTGAAACCGAAGCCAAGGTAATAGCGGGAAGAATGTAATACATCCAGTCGTCGAAGTCGGCACCCTTGCCACCCGTACCAGAAATGGGCAAGAAGAACATGCCATCGGTAAGATCTTGCAGTATGACACCGAAGAACAGCTGCAGCAACATACCAAGCCAAAACGCAGGCATAGCTACAAAAATACTGGTAACAAGCGTAACTGCCATATCGAGGAACGAATATCGTTTAATAGCCGAAATCATACCAGCGCCAATACCCATAATGGCTTCAAGGCAAATAGCTACAAGCGCAAGTGACACCGTATACGGATACCGTTCGAACAATATCTTAGTTACTGGCATAGCACTTTTTTGATACGAAACGCCCAGGTCGCCTTGCAACAGGCCACCAATGTAAAAAATGTACCGTTTATACAGTGGCGTAACGATGGTATTGCCATTCTCATCAAAAATCGGCTGTCCGTTGTCGTCGGTTTCAATAAGGTGAAACGACGCACGAAGGTTGATTTCTGTTGTTTCATCAAGCTTTTTCTCTCCTGCTAACAGCTTGATTGGATCGCCAGGTACAACATTTTGCAATATAAACAAAATGAGCGTTACCCCTAAAAACACGGGGATAAACTGGCAGATTCGTTTAATAATGTACCTTCCCATGTACGATATCCTTTGATCGTCCAATACATTGCCATCTTGCGTGTTATTAATTTGGTAATTAATGCAACACAATGAATAGATAGCCGTATTTATAGTATATACCATGCATAACTGAGCTATGTTAACTGTTTGTTACATATTCATTACCCGCGCGCAAACGTGCCTTTTTACTCAAACGGAGGATCACCTAAGTGACCCTCCGTTACTGTGTAGCATATGTTAAGCGAAGCGTTATGCCTTAAGTTCGAGGTTCACGTAGTCGCCCTTGCTCTGCGGGTTGAAGAAGAAGCTTTGAATCTTGCTTGATCCAACCTGGTTGTGCGAGTAGTACATAATAGGAATTACTGGGCAGTCTTCAGCAATCTGAGCGTTAATCTTGCGGTATGCAGCTTTGCGCTCCTCGGTATCCTTAACGGAACGTGCTTGCTCGAGAGCCTTGTCAACTTCAGGGTTAACGTACTTCTCGTAGTTGTTCTCTGCAGTACTATAGAATGCAGGGTACAGGAAGTTATCGAGTGTTGGATAGTCGGCAACCCAACCCAAACGTGCAATCTGGAACGTGCCCTCTTGCAACTTGGAGAGGTATGCAGCCCACTCAAGAGTGTCTTGCTTTACGTTAAGACCAATGTCCTTAAGATCCTGCTGGATAGACGACATAATGTCTTCGTGTCCACCACCGGAGTTGTAAGAAATGGTAATTTCTTTACCTGCAAGACCATTGTCCTCAAGAAGTTTCTTAGCAGCTTCTTTGTCGTACTTGCAGTATTTCCAAGCGCTAAATGGATCGTTGTCCAAAATAGGAGGAATGAAGCTTGTTGCAGGCTGACGAATACCTTCGAACAGCGTGTCAACAATGTTACGACGGTTAATACCAAGCGACAGTGCACGACGGAGCACAGGATTCTTCATCAGCGGGTCGTTAAGGTTAAGAATCAGGTAGTAAATAGACATCTGAGCACCGGTGATAACCTGCTTGTCGGGGGTAACGGTGTAACCATCTACCGACTGACCATATTTGTCAACAAGCTCTTTAATACGACCGGATGGAATTGGGCAGAAGTCGATATTGCCAGCTTCAAACTCACGGAATGCCGTCTTAGGATCTTTTTGAATTGAGAAGATAATGCCATCAATTTTTGGCTTTGCCTGACCGTAGTAGTCATCAAAACGCTTAACAGCAATCTTCTGACCGCTTTCCCATTTACCGTCCATTTGGAAAGGACCGTTACCAATAGGTGCAAGCAAGAAATCGTCTGGATTGTCAAGAGCAGCCTGAGGTACTGGCACTAATGGGTTTGAAGCAGTTACGTAGTCGAAGTCGAACGAAGGAGCCGAAAGTTTAACAACAAAGGTGTTGTCATCGGGGCAGGTTAAGCCCTTAAGTTCGTCTGCTTTACCTTCGTGGAATTCTTTAAAGCCCTCTACCGAAGAAAGGTGGAATGAAACTTGTGAAGGTTTTGCCATCTTAGGCGAAACAACACGCTCCCAACCACGTTTCCATGCCTTTGCGTCAACAGGATCGCCATTGTGGAATTTAGCGCCTTTTACCAAGTGGAAGGTGTACTGAGTACCGTCGTCACTAACTTCGTAAGACTCGCATGCCATTGGCACAATCTTGTGAGTTTTCCAGTCGTATGCAGTAAGTGAATCGAACAATGAGATTTCTACTGCACTACCTTCAGATTCTTGACAGTTGTAAGGGTCAATGCAAACAGGTTCCGAAATGAAATACTTAAGAGTACCGCCAGTTTTGGCGCCGCCCCCCTTGCTATCTGACGAACCGGATTTTTTACCACAACCTGCAAGAGCTGCAAGAGCTGTAGCGGCAATGGATCCTGATACAAAACTACGACGACCCATCATAAATTTTCCGTCTGCCATGGTACCTCCTATACGAGTACTACTTAACTATGCCAACAACAATGTGTATGAATACGTTGGATGTATTCGTTAGTGGTATTGTGCATGAATATGCACAAGAATGCAAAGAGATAGGAAGTATGTTAACAAATATGAAATAATTTCCGCGAAAATTATCATATTTAAGTATGAACGCCTTGATTATGTGCATTAATGCATGTATTGGCCATACGTATGCATTCAGGCGTGTTTGTGCTGGTACAAAGCCTGTGCTGTGTGTCGTGTGGTGGTAATGCATATGCAAGTGGTATTACATGCTGCACGTAGTATTACCACTGCAGGTAGTATGAACCGGCACCGGTACTGCAGCGGCGGCAGCGCGGTATACACGCAGACAACAAGATGTACCGATAAAAAACGAGGACTGCATAATACAGTCCTCGTCTTATATTCAGTATGCAGGCGCATGTTCGTTTTCACGAGCATACACATGATATGCACGCATGCCTTTATCAGGCACTGTGCGCGTTTAAGCTTCGGCTTCTTCGCTTGCAGGTGCTTCTTGCGCTTCAGGAGCAGCTTCGGCAGCCTCGTCGTCTTGACCAAGCGTTTCTGCAGCAGCTTTCATAGAAAGGGAGATGCGGCGACGCTCAAGGTCGACTTCCATAACCTTAACTTGAACGGTGTCGCCAACCTTGCATACCTGTGCAGGAGCGTCTACGTGCTGTTTGCTCATTTCAGAAATGTGAACCAAGCCCTCAACACCGTCGCCCAAATCAACAAAGGCACCAAAGGTTACAAGCTTGGTAACTTTACCTTCGATAATAGCGCCGATTGGGTATTTCTTAATAAGTGCACGCCAAGGATCTTCGGTGGTTTGCTTAAGACCAAGGGAGATACGCTCACGGTTGAGGTCGACATCAAGAACCTGAACCTCAACTTCCTGACCAACTTTTACAACCTCAGAAGGTTGATTTACATGGTTCCAAGAAAGCTCAGAGATGTGGATAAGACCATCGATACCACCAAGGTCGACAAATGCACCAAAGTCGACGATAGACGAAACGGTACCTTTGAGCTTCATACCTGGTTTAAGCTTGTCGAGAATCTCAGAACGCTCGGCTTTACGTGCAGCCTCAAGCACAACGCGACGCGAAAGAACAACGTTGTTGCGGTTGCGATCCATTTCGATAACACGGCTCTCGATGCGCTCGCCCATAAATGCAGAAAGATCTTTTACACGGCGAAGGTCAACCAAGGACGCAGGCAAGAAACCACGAAGACCGATGTCGAGGATAAGACCACCCTTAACAACTTCGATAACTTCACCCTCAACGTTAACGCCAGCTTTGAACTTCTCTTCAACTGCTTTCCATGCACGCTCGTACTCAGCGCGTTTCTTCGAAAGAATAAGACGACCTTCTTTGTCTTCCTTTTGAAGAACAAGTGCTTCGATGGTGTCGCCCAACGATACGAGATCTTCTGGGTTTACATCTTTGCGAATGGTAAGCTCGCGAGCAGGAATGACGCCTTCGGATTTAAATCCGATGTCAAGCAAAACCTCATCATGCTCAATTTTGACAACGGTTCCCGTTACCAAATCGCCCTCGTCGAAATCGGTGATAGTACCATCGATAAGGCTGCTTAGCTCCTCATCGGACACATCGTCTAACGAGAAGATGGACGAATTTTGAATCTCACTCAAGAGTGGACCCCTTTCAACTACGGGGCCCCGTTACATGACTGGTGCTTATCCGTATGAACGCGAAAACTACTGCTCATTGCGGGTGGCGTACATGCTCTCGGGGGCCAACAGATACAGGTGCATAGTTGTACGTGCAAGAGCATGTTTCTTGCAATACTCATATGCACGTAACAGATTACCTTGTTATGTATGATGATTTCAAGGTTTTTTTTGTGAATAGTACAATTCACCACGATACCATCATGAGCAGCATCATGAAATGCAGTCTGAAATCCTGTCTGAAATACAGCCTGGCATGCATCTTACCTGCATTATGTACGCGCCGCGTACCTGCAGCAATCCCGTTAAACGTCAAACGGAAGCGCGCCTGTATGAGCAATATATTCCTGCTCAAATACCTCATCTATGAGCTGTGTTTCGCGCGGGGCATCTGCCGCCATCGTGGCCAGCTCATCACAACGCTCATTGCCAGCTATACCTGCATGGCCTTTAACCCAGTGATACCTAATGGTGTGCCGTTGTGACGCTTCAATAAGGCGCTTCCACAAATCAATATTTTTTACCGGCTTTTTGGTGGCGCTCTTCCAACCTTTGCGCTGCCAGCCCTCTATCCAGTGTTGATTATGCGCGTTTACAACGTAGCTCGAGTCGCTATGAATATCAACAACGCAGGCGCATTTAAGCGTTTCAAGCGCGCGTATTACCGCAAGCATTTCCATGCGGTTGTTAGTGGTTAACCGGTAGCCATCATGCAGCTCTCTTGTGTGCAGCTCACCTCGCGCATCGGTAAAATACAGCACTGCACCAAAACCGCCAGGCCCTGGATTTCCGCGAGAAGAACCATCCGTCCAAATTGTCACCCGTGGCCTTGCCGCAGGAACACCGGCAGGTGCAGGCGCCGGCGCGGGCGCGACAGACGCCGCGGGTGCGGCGGCGGGCGTTACAAGTACCGCAGTGTTTGTAGAAGTATCCATGCATTCATCCAAATTCTGTAACTAGTCACGAGCGTTATGCATTATTTTGCATCTGCCCAGTTATTTGCATATGAAATATCGGCAATAAGTGGCACACGCAAGCTCACAACGTGTTCCATAGCGTCTTTTACCAGCTCGCTTAACGCATCACAATCGGCAGTTGCCACTTCAAAATCAAGTTCGTCGTGAATTTGCAGCACAAGATGCGCCCGAAGCGACGATGCGCGAAGACGCGTTTCTACTTCAATCATAGCAAGTTTTATGATATCGGCCGCACTTCCCTGCATCGGATGATTCATAGCCGTACGCTCGGCAAATGAACGTAGTTGAAAATTAGAAGCATTAATGTGCTCAATGTGACGCTTGCGCCCGTACATGGTGGGCACATATCCGTGTGCGCGAGCAAATGCCACGCTCTCATCCAAAAACTCGCGAACATACGGGTAGACTTCAAAGTATTTATCGATCATTTCTTTTGCAGCAGCACGCGAAATCTTAAGTGACGATGCTAAGCCAAATGCCTGCTGACCATACACAATGCCAAAATTAACTGCCTTGGCGCGACTGCGCAACTGAGGAGTAACCGCATCTTGCTCAATACCAAAAATACGTGACGCGGTTGCCGCATGAAAGTCGGCACCCGAATTAAATGCAGCAATAAGGTGCGGATCTTGAGACAAGTGCGCAAGAAGTCGCAGTTCAATTTGCGAATAATCGCAGGTTAAAAATACAGAATCGTCGGCAACGGTAAACGCTTTGCGCACCCTGTGTCCAAGCTGAGAGCGCGTAGGTATATTTTGCAAATTGGGGTCGGAGCTCGAAAGGCGACCTGTAGCTGCAACCGTTTGATTAAAGGTGGTATGAATGCGTCCATCAGGTTTTATTTGCGCAGGAAGCGCATCCAGGTACGTACTTTTAAGCTTGGCGCGCTCACGATAGTCCAATATCAGTTGCACACGCTCATCCTGTTTGCTAAGTGTTTCCAGCGTTTTTGCATTGGTTGAGAAATACCCACGCTTTGTTTTTTTAAGACCCTTCGTGGGAAGCTGCCATACGTCAAACAGCACGTGACTAAGCTGCATAGGAGAATCGATATTAATTGTTTCGCCAATATCGGTGTGAAGCGTTGCAAGCATGTGATTTATTTCGCGATTAATGGCCATGGACTGCTCGTGCAAAATGTCTGTATCAACATGAAGACCCGTGCGCTCCATATCCAAAAGCACGCATATAAGCGGCAATTCTATACCACAATATACATCATAGCTTTCGTCGAGCATAAGTGCATACATAAGGGGTGCCTGCAGCACACGCTGCGCTTTTGCGCAGGCAAGCATATCGCTTAGCGCCGTTTGATCATCGTCGGTGGCAAAACCATGCGCGGCAGCGCTGCCAATGGACTGTTGCGGATACGACGCAACGCCAGCATATTGCATAAGAAGCTCGTCTACGTCGTATGATGCCGCGTCTGAATTAAGCAAATAAGCTGCAAGCTGCGTATCAAATACTGCATCTATAGCACAAGCGGCATAATCAATGCGGGCAGCGCGCGAGCTATCTGCAGGATATACCAGCGAAAAGAGCTGCTTTGCGTCGGAAGTTACCACGTGCGCATGGCTCGATATAAGCTCACGTACCACCTCATAGGCAGCGTCATTACAAAACACACACAGCGCTTTGGACGTTGCACACGCCAAACTGAGCTGAAGTGTAAGCGAGAAGAGTGTTTGCGCAGAAGTAACTTTATCATTGTGCAGCCTATGCGCTATACCAATATACTCGCCCGCCGTTGCCGCACGCATAACCTCGCGTTTTGCCTCGTCGTCATACAGCACGGGCACCTCTTGGCTCATGGACGCTGCAGCATCGCTTGCTGAGCGCGCAAGCTGCTGCTTAATCTGCTCTGCGTCGGCGCTGGCTGCAGCTGAGCCGTGCGTTTCTAAAGACGAGCGTATTTCCGCTGTAGAGCGAACCGTTTCTTCGATTGCGTGCACCATAGCAGAAAATGCATTGTGCAAAGAAGTCTCTGGTTGCTCTTTGCTGTCCGATGAATCGCTCCCAGATGAATCACTGGCTTTTGCCGTGGTATGCTGCGGTGCATCCTGCGCTGTATTATCCGCGTTGCCATCCTTAGCTGCATCATCGCTGCTCACAGCAGCATGTGCAGCTGCAGCTAAGCTTTGCTGTGCATACGCTTTTCGCAGAGCTTTTGCATGCCGTGCCATAAGCCCAGCTATATCCATGGTTTTTGTACGTTCATCAAGATGAATGAGCTTAGTTGTAAGACTTGTAAACCCAAGCGCAAGAAATGCCTGCGCAACACGTTCGCAATCAAAATTGGGAAATGCACAGCGCTCAATGGCAAAATCCAAGGGAGCATCGGTGCGAATGGTGGCGAGCTTTTTAGAAAGACGCGCATCGTCAATGTGAGCAAGCAAACTTTCACCCATTTTACCTGGCACTTCATCGGCGTGCGCTAGTACCGCTTCAAGGTTACCATACTGCACAATGAGCTGAGCTGCGCGTTTTGGACCTATGCCCGGCACACCGGGAATATTATCCGACGTGTCACCCTTAAGTCCGTAAAAATCGGGCACAAGCTGCGGCGTTATACCGTGATACAAATCATCAACGTCTTCTGGCGTCATCATCGCCACATCGGTTACGCCTTTTTTGGTTGAAACAACCGTAACGCTATCAGAAGCAAGCTGATAGATATCGCGATCGCCCGTAAAAAGCATCATCGAAAAACCGCTGGCAGATCCCTGTTTTGCAAGTGTGCCAAGAATGTCGTCGCCTTCCCAGCCTGCAAGCTCACAAACAGGAATGTTAAGCGCAGAAAGCAGCTCTTTTACCATAGGAAATTGCTCGTGCAAACTCGGATCCATAGGCGGGCGCTGCGCTTTGTATTTTTCGTACATATCAATGCGTATCTGCGGCTTTCCTTTATCAAACGCGCAAATAATACCGTTTGGTGTAAACGTGCGATACATTTTAATGAGCATATTAAAAAAGCCCAAAAGTGCATTTGTAGCACGACCATCAGGCGCAACCATGGGCTGGCGAACAGCATGAAACGCACGGTGCATAAGTGAGTTGCCGTCGATAACTGCAATAGTAGCACCGCTCGAAAGCGGCCCGGGAGCTGCTACCGGTGCGGGTGTTGCAGGCGCGGCAGGTGTACCATCAACTATGTGCGCAGGCTGCGGTGTTGGCGCAGGCTGCGACGCCGCTTTCTGTGCAGCGCCGGCATCATTAAATGCAGCATCAAGCATGCGCGCAACATCGCTAAACGAAGACACATGTGATTGAGAATCTTCGTTTTGCACATCGTTACAACTTTGTACATCATTGCAAACTTGCGGATCATTGCAAACAGCACTGGTAGTCTGAATATCATCGCTCGTGTTTTGGCAGGTATCGTGCATTGGTTATGCCTTTCTTACCATATGGCTCATGAGTTAGCGTGAGTATATATCTATATTCTAAAACACTTATGTGGCCTACATCGAAATAATGCTTGCATGCCTGGGTCATATAAGGGTCATATAAGGGTCATATAAGGGTCATATAAAGTTCATGCAAGGCTCAGAAAAAAGCAGGTCTACCAGCTACTAAACCACACTAACTTGCATAAAAAAACTGGTATGTGAAAAAGATATTTACTCCTCGTTTTATACTACTTCATATCAAAATATTCGTGCATAATAAAGCAGTTACATTGTGCTTTGCGCCTGCGTCAGCACATGCACACATTGTAGTTGGAAACCGTTTTTGAGCATCAAGGAGCGTCTCTACTCACGCACACAAAAAGCCAGAAAGGTAAGGCAACATCTATGGCAAACGACAAAGTTTCGTTAGAATATGGTAGTTTGGTATTTACCGATGCCGATATGCAAGAAAGGCTTCCAAAGCCTACATATCGCGAGCTTAGACGTGTTATCGACGAAGGTAAACCCATTAATATCGATATTGCAAATGAAGTTGCTCATGCAATGAAACAGTGGGCACTCGAAAAAGGTGCAACGCACTTTACGCACTGGTTTCAGCCACTTACTGGCATTACGTCCGAAAAACACGACAGCTTTTTAACGCCTAAAACCGATGGCAATATTCTTATGACCTTCTCGGGAAAAGAACTTATTCAGGGCGAAACTGATGGTTCAAGTTTTCCTTCGGGCGGTCTGCGCGCAACATTTGAGGCACGTGGCTACACCATTTGGGATCCAATGAGCCCCGCCTTCATTAAAGACGAAGTATTATGCATTCCAACTGCCTTTATTTCATACACAGGAGAAGCGCTCGACAAAAAAACGCCGCTTTTACGCTCTGAAGTTGCCCTTGAAGTACAGGCAAAGCGCGTGCTTACCCTGTTTGGCAGACATCCCAAACGCGTTATTACCAACTGTGGTCCTGAACAGGAATTTTTCCTTATTAAAGAGTCGGACTATATTGCCCGCCCCGACCTTATTTTGTGCGGACGCACGCTCTTTGGCTGCGCACCTTCAAAAGGTCAAGAGCTCGAAGAGCACTACTTTGGCGCAATTCGTCCTTCGGTGAATGCGTACATGAAAGAAGTGGACGACGAGCTTTGGAAACTCGGCATTCCTATGCGCACCAAACACAACGAAGTTGCACCATGCCAGCACGAAATGGCACCAATTTATGAGCAAAGCTCGCTTGCTATTGATGACAACCTGCTTACCATGGAAAAACTCAAGCTTATGGCAACGCACCACGGACTTGCCTGCCTTGAGCACGAAAAGCCGTTTGACTATGTAAACGGCTCGGGTAAGCACGACAACTGGTCAATTTCTGCCGATGGCGAAAACCTGCTCGAACCAGGCGATGAGCCCGATGAAAACCTTCAGTTCTTAGCATTCTTGTGCTTCCTTATTGCCGCAGTAGACGAACACGCCGACCTGCTCCGTGCATCGGTTGCATCCTGCGGAAACGATCACCGTTTGGGCGGTCACGAGGCACCTCCTGCAATTGTTTCAATCTTTTTGGGCGACGAGCTCTCTCCCATTGTTCAAGCGCTCATTAAAGGAAAGCACGTATGTGCACACGGCTGCGATGAGGTAGACCTTGGCGTTCCTGCACTTCCCAACCTTGCACGCGACAACACCGACCGCAACCGCACAAGCCCCTTTGCATTTACGGGTAACAAATTTGAGTTTAGAATGTGCGGCTCGCAACAAAATATCTCCGATTCAAACGTTGTGCTTAACACGGCGGTTGCCGAGCAGTGCGACAAATTTGCAAACGACCTGCAGGACTGCACAAAAGAAAACTTTGTTGAGCGCGCCATGGAGTGGATTCGCACCTCACTTCAAGAACACAAACGTATTTTGTTTGAAGGCAATGGCTACGCGGCAAGCTGGGAAGAAGAAGCAGCACGTCGTGGCCTTAAAAACAACAAAACAACGCCCGATGCGCTGCCATGCATGGTAGAGCCGCGCAATATTGCGTTCTTCGAGAAGTACCACGTGTTAAGCGAGGCAGAGCAACGTGCGCGGTACATTTCACAAGCAGAGCAATATTCAAAACTCATGAATATTGAAGCTAACACCATGGTGTATATGGCACGCACGATGTATTTACCTGCGCTGTATCGCTATTCGGGTAGTTGTGCCCAAAGCGTTGAGCATATTGCTGCCCTTGGTATTAACGACACCACGCAGCGGGCAGTAGTGCAGCAACTTGTGGCTGGTATTCAAGCTATTACACAAGCCGCAAACGAGCTTGAACAAGAAAACAAGCATGCGCATACCATTGATTCGCCAAAAGAACAAAACGACTACTATCGCGATGTTATCACGTCTAAGATGGCTACCCTTCGTGCAAGCGTTGATGCAATGGAGCCGCTTTGTGACCGCAGTATCTGGCCCGTTCCTTCCTACAACGACATACTCTTTTATGTATAGTAGTACTGAGGTAATGCAGGCACTCATACTACTACCCAGTAGCACGAGTGCCCACCAGTACAACTAAGCATACAAGTACTAAGCAATGTTGGAGAGGGACATACGCTTTGTATAGGGAGTACAGCAGCATATGACACAGGTGCTTACATCAACTAAGCAACCCGCAGAAACGCAGCATAGGCGAAAAAGTCGCGCGCTCGATGTTACAACAGGAGTTATTTGGCAACAGCTCCTGCGGCTGTGTTTGCCTGTCTTTTTAAGCTCATTTTTTCAACAGCTGCAGCTCATTTGTAATGCGTGGGTTGTTGGTCAATATGCTGGTACCGAAGATTTTGCTGCACTTCAGGCAACAAGTTCCCTCTGCGACATTGCAATTAGCTTTTCGCTTGGTTTGGGCATTGGCTGCAGCGTTATCGTAAGTCAGTACTACGGAGCTAAGCGCACGCATGAAGTGTCACGCGCGGTGCACACCGCTATGGGCATTGCTCTTGTTGCAGGTATTTTCTTTGCCGTCGTTGGCTATGTGTGCTCTCCTATCATGCTTACCATGATGCGAACTCCGCAACAGCTCATGCAAAAGTCGCTCGATTTTACCTACCTGTTTATGATAGGTATGGTTTTTTCGCTCATTTATAACATTGGAAGTGGTCTTCAACGTGCCGTTGGCGACACCACTACCCCATCGTTTGTTGTGGCAACAACGGGTATTGTAAACGCTATTCTTGACATTGTGTTTGTTGCCGGTATGCACCTGGAAACACGCGGCTGCGGATATGCAACGCTCATTTCGCTTATCTGGGGCGCTGTAGTAACGCTTATCTGCTTGATGCGGGCACATGGCTGCTGGAAGCTGCGCCTGCGTGAGATTCGTATTGAATACCACTATGCAAAAAAGATGCTGCTGTGCGGTTTTCCACTTGCTATTCAAGGCTCCATGTTTGGGATTTCAAATGTTGTCATTCAAGGGAGCATCAATATTTTTGGCGAAGCGGCAATTGCCGCATGGGGGCTCTCAAACCGTATGGTTACGTTTGTGTGGATGGGGTCGGATGCGCTCGGCTCATCTATTACAACATTTTCAGCCCAAAACTTTGGCGCGCGGAATATTGCACGTATGAAAAAAGGCACGATAACGTCACTTATCATGTCGGCGCTGCTTGTTGGCGGCGGCTGTGCCATCGTGTTGCAAGTGGCAGAGCCATTTGCGCATTTCTTTACCCACGACGAAGAAGTTATTGCCATTACGCTTACCATACTTATGTGTAATGCACCGTTTATGTTTTTCTATGCCATTATGGACGTGTTCTCGGGTGCTATACGCGGCAGCGGCGAAAGTTTAGGACCGATGATTATTACCATTATTGGTACCTGCGTTTTGCGCCTTATATGGGTTGGTGTGCTTGAGCCCTTCCACCCGCAACTCTTGCTCATTTTGTCGAGCTACCCCATCTCGTGGTCTACTACCGCTGCAATATTTGCACTGTACTATCTCAAAGGAAATTGGCTACGCCGCGGCGCTGCAAAGCGCACACAAACACAGGCCGCATAACTGCTGCAACGTGCACTACTTTGCGCCTCGTAGTGTGAACAAACCTGTGCACAAAATTGTGCACAAAACCGCGCGCTATAAAAAAGCAGGCAACACCATGTGCCACCTGCTTTTTTTGATATGGCTATGTGATTATGCACGCTACTTGTATGTGCAAACACGTGCGCAATGCACCATCTTAAAATGAGCAGCCTGCTTATTTATCAACACGCTTATTTATCAACACGTAGGTGCAAATCGCGTAGCTGCGCTTCCGATACAGATGCGGGTGCAGCGCTCATTAAATCGCTTCCCGACGTAGACTTTGGAAATGCAATAACTTCGCGAATCGATTCGGTACCACAAATAAGCATACATACGCGATCGAGACCAAGCGCAAATCCGCCCATAGGAGGCGCACCATATTGCAGCGCATCAAGCAAGAAACCAAATTGCGCACGGGCACGCTCAGGAGTAAATCCAAGAAGCTCAAGAATATCAAGCTGCATCTTAGGATCGTGAATACGCATGCCGCCGCCACCAGCTTCGTAGCCGTCCATAACAAAGTCGTAGGTATACGAGCCAATGCCAAGGGGGTTAGCCTTAATTTCTTCAACAGACTCACAGCGCGGCAGCGTAAAGGGCTGATGCTCGGCTGCATAGGCGCCACGCTCGTCGTCCCAGTGGAACAGTGGGAAGTTAACAACCCACAGGAATGCATGCCCACTGCGCGTAATACCAAGTGCATCGGCCATATGAAGACGCAGCGCGCCCATAACCTCATCGGCAACAAGACGCGTGTCAACACAAAAGAGCAGCAAGTCGCCGGCAGTTGCGTTCATCTCGCGCGTAAGATATGCAATTTCGTCTTGGCTCATAAACTTGGCAATAGAGCCTTTAATGTCGCCGGCTTCGGTAAACGCAATCCATGCAAGACCTTTTGCACCTTCTTTTTTGGCAACATCTTGGAGTTTGTCAATACGCGATCTACCCCAGTTACCTGCTCCTTTAGCGCAAATACAACAAATCCGTTTGTTTTCTTTTTCGGCGTTGGCAAAAAGCGAAAACTCACTTGATGTAAAACCACTCGTAAGGTTGTGAATTTCCATACCAAAGCGCGTATCGGGCTTATCGCTTCCATATGTATCCATGGCATCCCAATATTGCATGCGCGGCAAAGGTATGGGCATGTCAACGCCCACCTGTGCAAACGCTTCATGCAAAATTTGTTCAAGCGTATGCAAAATATCGTCTTCGGTGACGAAGCTCATTTCCATATCTACCTGCGTAAATTCTGGTTGCCTATCGGCACGAAAGTCTTCGTCACGAAAACACTTTGCCACTTGATAATACCGCTCAACGCCACCTATCATAAGCAGCTGTTTTAATAGCTGAGGTGACTGAGGAAGCGCGTAAAATGCACCTTTTTTGATGCGCGAAGGCACCAAAAAATCGCGCGCACCTTCGGGAGTTGACTTAAACAACGCCGGCGTTTCTACCTCCATAAATGCATGGTTATGAAACGCTTGACGGATAGCAAAGGTAAAATCACTTCGCTTTTGAAGTGTTTGCACGGTACGCGGACGACGAATATCAAGGTAGCGATACGTAAGGTACATGTCTTCGGACAAGTCGATTTTATCTTCAATCTGAAATGGCGGCGTAGGTGAAGCATTAAATACCGTAATGTCAGAAGCGAGCACCTCAATACACCCAGTTGTACTAGACGTTTTTTGCTGATCGGCGGGGCGCAGACGCACCGTACCTGCAATTTGCACGCACCATTCACTTCTGAGTTTTTGTGCGCACGCGTAGGTTTCCTCGCTACAACACACAGGATCGATAGCAATTTGCGTATAGCCGTCTTTGTCACGAATATCGATAAAGATAAGACCACCTAAATCGCGACGGTGCCATACCCATCCCGTAAGTACAACATGCGCATTAACATCTGAGCTTGTAAGCTCGCCACAGGTGTGTGTATGCATCGAAGTTACCATAGCCTTGCCTCTTTCGATTACCGTATATTGTTCATTGCACATACATATCTACCAGCATGTATTGCACGCCAGCTAACAATCGAACATATGTCATATGTTGGTAGTATATACTAACACACACGCGTGCTTATGCGCATGCAGGCACTTTAGCGTAACTTCCATAACAGCGCTTTGGTGTTTCGGGCGCAAAACGTAATGCACAGCAGCGAAAGTAGTAATAAAAACACGCGTGCTTATGATAGACTATAGCCACTACAATTCTATAGACGTGCATTATTGTGCAACAGTCAACCCGAGAGTAAGGGGCTACTATGTGGCTTTTTAACAACCAAGCAAAAAAGCAGCGCACTTCATCGGCTGTAATGCCTGTACTACCACTCCCTACTGAACCTGCGGACCCAAACACCCAAGAGCAAACAAGCACGAGCGAACCTACCCAAACACGCGCAACAAACGAAACGCATCGGGGTCCAGCAGACGTAACAGCAGTGGCTGCACCTGCAGTGGCGGGAGGTTCTCAACCAGATGCTCACGCTACACCAATTATTCAACCACAAGAAGGCGAAGCGTCAAGCGCGCCAGCTCCATCACAAGAAGCAATGAGTGCAGAAGCAGTAAAAACAATCGAGGCTATGCGCAAAAAAGCAAAACGCAAGCGTAAAGGCATTATTGCTGGCATTGTTGTTTTGTTTATTATTGCTGTGTGCGCTATTGCAGGAAATATGCTACTTTCGCAAGCATCAAAGCCACACCAAACACAGCAAACTGCGTTTGTTACCAAACAAAACTTTACAGCAACAATTAAAGCGCAAGGACAAGCACAGGCCGTTTCGAGCACGTATATTACGCCCGAAATTCAAGGCATTGTCGATAAGGTATATGTAACCGAAGGCTCGCAGGTTAAAAAGGGTGACACGCTCTTTACCATTAAAAACCAGGAGATTGATGATGCAATTGAAGCGGCAAACGACCAGCTTGCCGTTGCTAAAAAACAGTTAGCGTCTGCAAAAGACGGAAAGGTGCGCGCACAAGCGGCATACGATACCGCACTTAAAGCCTATAACAGCGCAAAAACACAGCAAGAGCAAGCAGCGCTCCCCCATCCTGATACAGTGTTTGAACAGGTAGTGTCCGCTTCAAACGCCTGCGACCAGGCGCAGCTGCAGGTAAAGAACGCACAAAAACAGCTCGACAAAGCCAAAGAACACGCAGCTAAACGCACGGTTACCTCGCCAATCAGCGGAAGTGTGTTAACACTTGGCGTAAAACAGGGTGCTTCAACCGCAATGGGCGCTGGGCAAAACAGTATGCCGGGCGCAAGCCAGCTTATGCAAATTGCCGATATAAGCAAAATGCGCGTGCGCGTAGCGGTAAGCGAGCTTGATATTTCGCATATTGAGGTGGGTCAGCCTGCAAGCGTTACGTTTAACGCACTTGAGCACGTGCAGTGCGATGCTACCGTTGAAAATATTTCGAATACCACCGAGGTTTCTGCGCAACCTATGCCAAATGACAGAGAATCTGTTGCAAAATACATGGTAGACGTTATTATTACCAA
The DNA here is from genome assembly GCA_946997485.1 of uncultured Atopobium sp. Classification (GTDB taxonomy): domain Bacteria; phylum Actinomycetota; class Coriobacteriia; order Coriobacteriales; family Atopobiaceae; genus Fannyhessea. Next base: position 52,410 of record CAMPVF010000002.1, on the reverse strand, counting down.
TCCCGACCCAGCTATTCGCGTTGGCATGTCGAGTGAAGTTACCATTACCACCAAGAATATCCCCGATGCCCTCTGCGTACCATCTGCCGCCGTGTACGAGCGCGATGGTGCCAACTACGTGCGTGTTGTACGTGGCGACTCCTCTAACGGTGAGTCTGAAACTACCGAATGCGCTATTACAGTTGTTGCACGCTCATCAAACACCTGCGTTATCGAAGGACTTGAAGAAGGCAGCGAGGTGGAAATTGAAAGCTAATACATCCACACGTGATGTCCCTGCACGGAACACCCCTGCTGCAACGAACACCACGCCAGCCATTCAGCCAGCTGTTCAGCATAACGCGTCACCTGCAAAAACGCTTGTTATCGACGTACACAATCTTGAGCGCGTCTATCAAACGGGCACAAGCTGCTTCTATGCGTTAAAAGGCGTAAATCTGCAGGTGTATCAGGGAGAATTTTTATGCATTATGGGTCCTTCGGGATCGGGCAAATCTACCCTCATGAATATTTTGGGCTGCCTGGATACTCCAACTGCAGGAAAGTATGTGCTTGAAGGCGTTAACGTATCGGCGCTTTCGGATGATGAATTGGCACAGCTGCGTGCAGAGCGCCTTGGCTTTGTATTTCAGTCGTTTAACTTGCTTCCGCGCACAACGGTGCTTAATAACGTGTGCTTGCCGCTTGTGTATTCACATGTACCGCGCAATGAGCGTCTTGAACGTGCAGTTAATGCCCTCTGTGCCGTATCACTTGGCGAGGAATATTACAATCACAAGTCAAATGAGCTTTCGGGCGGACAAATGCAGCGCGTTGCCATTGCGCGGGCGCTGGTAAACAATCCCGCTGTTATTTTTGCAGATGAGCCCACCGGCAACCTTGATAGTGCTACATCGCAGCTGGTACTTTCAACCTTTAAAGCACTTAAAGACCAAGGCAAAACAATTATTCTCATTACGCACGACCCACAAGTTGCCTCCTGGGCAGATCGCGTAGTGCATATTCGTGACGGGCATTTACTTACCGACCAGCAAGAAGCACAAATTAAAAAGCAGCTTGCTTCGCATACGTTTACACGCAACGGATAGGTGGCACTATGAGCATTCAGGACATCCTACACGAAACATGGCGCTCCCTTACAAACAATAAAGGACGCTCAGCACTTACTATTTTGGGTATTGTTATTGGTATTGCCGCTGTTATATCTATGACATCGCTCGTTGGCGGTATTCAGTTGTCGCTATCGTCAACGTTTGGCCTCAACCAAAGCAAACTCATTTACACCAACTTGTTTGGCAATTATACGCTGTCGAAAAGCGACATTGAAGAGCTGAAAGCAGCAATTCCTGAGTATACAACATACCTTGCAGACGAAACATATGCCGACTCTCCCGCCGAATCGAGAGAGCAGGGCTTTACAAACAATATATCCGGTGTTGAGCAGGGCTATTTTGGCATACTTGACATGCAAATTGTTGCCGGAAGAGATTTTACTTCGTATGAGTATAAATCGGGGCAAGATGTTGCTATTCTTGAAGCGAAGAGTGTGCAGCAGGCGTTTGCGCTCGACAAATATGGGAACGCTACGAGCTTACTTACCAAAAAAAAGACAACACAACAAACCGATGAAGAACGAGAGGATGCAGAGCAACGCTTCCAACAAAGACTTTCTGAAGATGAAAAACGTGAGCTCTATGCTGCTGTTATTGGCAAAACTATCGATATTAAAGGACGCGAATACACCATTGTAGGCGTGACGGCAAATCCTCAGGCGAACATGAATGAAGGGCCGCTTTCACACATGCTGAAGACATTTATTCCGCTTAAAAGCCTAGAAATTAATGTAACTGGTATAAAAGCCTACACCAGGTTTGTAGGTGCCGTAAGCTCGCCTTCGCAAGCTGACGATGTTACCAAAAAAACTGAAAAGTGGCTTGGGCGCCATTTTGGCATTGAAAAGCAGCGCAAAGAACAAGGCCCAGACGGGGGCGGCGGACCTGCATTTTCGGTGATGTCGATGGAAGCGTTTGCCAAGAGCTTTAACGTGTTTATGGCAGGATTCCAAATGATTGTTGGTTCAATTGCAGGCATTTCGCTGCTCGTGGGCGGTATTGGCATTATGAATATGATGCTCACCAACGTAACTGAGCGCATACGTGAGATTGGTTTGCGTAAAGCTCTTGGTGCAAAACGGCGGGATATTACGCGTCAGTTTTTGCTCGAATCGATTGCACTTTGTATAACTGGTGGCATAATAGGTATGGCACTTGGGTTGCTGAGCGCCATGGGGTTATCAAACGCAGTAAGCATGTATATGAAAATGCACGTAGAGCCTGCTTTTTCGTGGAACACAGTGGCACTTGCTGTATCGATTAGCGTATGTATTGGTATGTTGTTTGGCTACTATCCCGCACGCAGAGCGGCGCGCCTTGATCCCATAGAATCGCTGCGCTACCAATAGCGCGCGGCGTACCATCGCTACGTTTTTATCATTGTTCATAAGGAGATCTTACGGATACACTCACTGCGCACGCGCGCACCTGCGCGTGCAATACCACGCATACGAGTACACACACAGAATCCTCTGCAAAACCCGCCCGAGCGCTTATTTTTGATATGGATGGCACCATCCTCAATACACTTGCCGATCTTGCTCATGCAACACAGCTTACGCTTGCAAAACACCAGCTTACCGACACCACGCTTGCAGAAGTGCGCCGCGATGTTGGCAATGGCGCGCGCGTATTATTTGAACGCCTCTGCAAAACGCGCAGGTGTTTTTCAGATGAGCTGGTAGATACCCTACTACACGATTTTCGCATATGTTACGAGGCGCACCATAACGACAACACCAAACCCTATGAAGGCGTGCCTGATATGCTCGCGCAATGCAAAAAAGATGGATGGAAACTGGCCGTTCTTTCAAACAAACCGCACGATGACGTGTGCGCTTTGGCAGATCTGCATTTTTCGGGCTTATTTACTGTGGCCGAAGGCGCAAGCGATGCATTTTTGCTTAAACCGCATCCCGAGCACGTAGAGCACATTATGCACATGCTACACGCAACGCCGCAAACATGCGTGTACATTGGCGACTCTGAAGTAGACGTACAAACAGCACACAATGCGCAGGTACATGGCGTATTTGTTGATTGGGGATATCGCTCGCGCGAGGAGCTTACGCGCGCCGGAGCATCCAAGATTGCTTCAAGCCCCGCTATGCTCTATCAATTCATCACACAAATATAACGCCTACCCGCCCAAACCTACCGCCTGCCCTAATTATTGTTTGTGAGAACGTGTAATAGCTCATCTTGATATACCATAGAGGTACTATCAATCTCGAGAAAGGATGCACGATGGGTAAAATAGCATCTGAGGTGCTCGATATCAATTATGACGAGCTTGCCGAGTATTTACATGCAAACCATTCGGTATACATGAAGGTAGGCTCCACCGTCTATTATTTAACCGATGTAAATTACGAGGCATGGCGCGCACAAGACACCAATCTGCGTAACGCAAAAAATCACTTTGTAGATTGTTCAGAATTAGTTGCAACTGTTGACGAATTTTTAGCACTGCCCTTTATTAATGGCAAAACCATTAAAGAGCAGTTTAATAATGCACAATTTTACGCATCAATTAAGGGCGAAAAGACTAAATAACAAAAAGGGCATGTAATGCATTCGGCGCACACCCAAAACCGCACAGCCGCTGCGTGTATGCACTGCACACGCCAAACGCCAGCTCACATATAAGCAAACGTAAAAGACCACCGCACACATGCGGTGGTATTTGTGTATCTCTTCGTATATCTATTACATAGACCTGCTATAGCTAACTGCGAAAACTCCCCTGCTGAAGGGCAGGATGCGCATGCCACAGAATATTGCAAGCCACAAGATATTACATACGCGCTTTAAGCTTGGCTGCTAACTCATCTAACGCAACACGCTCTTGCTCATGGGTTTGCATGTCGCGAAGCGTTACTTCGTTTGCTGCAACTTCGGCTTCGCCAATAACAACACAATAGCGCGCATTATATTTGTCGGCCTGCTTAAATTGTGCCTTCAAACTGCGCATTTGATAGGATGATTCACAGCGAATGTGCGAATCACGAAGCATATTAGATACGCTAAATGCATACATGCGCTCTTGTTGCGACGTGTAAGCAACATACACAAACGGGAAGGATGGCGCAGGAGGCTCAACATTAAGCGCCGCAAGTGCAAGGGCAACACGCTCAAAACCAAGCGCCCAACCAAGACCGCAGCACGGATGGCCACCTTCAAGCTCAACCAAATTATCATAGCGACCGCCGCCGCCAATAGCACCAACACCAGCATCGGGGCATTCAACCTCGAACACGGTGCGTGTGTAGTAATCAAGCCCGCGCACGAGCGTGGGATCTTCGATATACGAAAGATGCAGCTGGTCTAAGAAGTGCTTTGTTTGCACGTAATGTTCCGCACACGCATCGCATAGATGATCGCGATACAAGGGCGCATCCTGCATAATTGCCTGGCAGGTTTCATTTTTGCAGTCGAACACACGCAGCGGATTAATTTCTGCACGCTCAAGGCAATCTTCACACATGCTATCTGCATGTTTTTTGATGTACGCTTGGACAAGCGCACGATATGCAGGACGGCACTCCGTATCGCCCATCGAATTAATACGAAGCTGCAATTTATCGAGAGGAATGCCCATGGTAGTGTAAAACTTCATGAGCATCATAATGCACTCAGCATCGGCCGCAGGATCGGGCGCGGCAAGCCATTCAACACCAATTTGATGGAACTGACGAAGCCTCCCTTTTTGCGGGCGCTCACCACGGAACATGGCCTCGGCATACCACAGGCGCGTATCGTTCGCGCCGCCTTGAATAAAGTTGTGCTCAACACAGGCGCGCACCACACCAGCAGTACCTTCAGGACGCAATGCCATACGCTGTTTTGCTTTTAAGTGGTCTTCTGAACCATGCTGCATAACACCGTCGAGCAGAGCAGCTGAATACACGCGAAACATTTCTTTGCGCACAACATCGCTCGACTCGCCAATACCATGCACAAATGTAGCCACTTGCTCAAGTGCTGGCGTTTCTATCATTTCAAACCCAAAGGTATCAAAAATTGAACGTGCTACTGCTACCGCATGCTGCCACAGGCGCATTTGGTCGCCGTATAAGTCTTCGCATCCCTGAATTTTTTGAGCCATAGTTCTTGTCCATTCTCACGTAAGACCAACTACCACAAACGATACGCGCAGTGTTTTAATTAGTCGTCAAAACTAATTTCATGCAGCCAGCCAAACACGTCTTGCGCATCGCCTTGCTGAATATCAACAAGCGTTTGTCGAAGCGCAGAAAGCTTGGGGCCAGGCTGCGTAAGGCCAGCGCCAAATTGAATGTGATCTGCGCCATCAACCACTTCGCCAACAGGTGAAATAACAGCAGCCGTACCGCACATACCGCATTCAGTAAACGCACCGTTGCGTACTTCTTCGAAAGAAACACGGCGCTGAACAACATTCATCGAAAGGCAGGTGCGCGCAATTTCAACAAGTGAGCGACGGGTAATAGAAGGCAAAATAGAATCGGTTGCAGATACAGGCACAACCAGCGTGCCATCGGTATCGATAAACAGGAAGTTTGCACCGCCCGACTCTTCAACATATTTGTGTGTTTCTGGGTCGAGATACATGTTGTCGGCAAACCCTTCGCTATGTGCAAGCTGCGATGGATACATGCTCATTGCATAGTTAAGACCAGCTTTAATGTTACCGGTACCGTGCGGAGCTGCTCTATCGTAATCGGGAATACGCACAGCTACCGGCTTTAAACCACCTTTGTAGTAAGGGCCAACAGGCGTTACCAAAATACGAAATTCGTACTCATCGGCGGGTTTAACACCAATAACGTTAGATGTTGCTACCATAAACGGACGAATGTAGAGCGTAGCACCACTACCATAAGGAGGTATCCAGCGCGCATTAGCACGAACAACCTGTTCTACCCCTTGTACAAACGCATCAACCGGGTAGCTTGGCATGCACAAGCGCTTTGCAGACGTGCTCATACGCTCGGCATTTTGATCGGGACGAAAACATACAATCTTGTTGTCTTTGGTGGTATATGCTTTTAGACCTTCAAACACTTCTTGGCAATAGTGGAAAATACCTGCGCATTCGGAAAGCGTAAGCGTGTGGTTTGAGGTAAGCTCGCCTGGCTCCCATGCGCCATTGCGGAAGCGTGCAACATAGCTTGCGTCACAAGGTTGATAGGCAAATTGCAACGATGACCACGCAACCGGTGCAGTATGAAGATCTGATTTTGTATACATACTCATCCTTTCGTTAGATAATCTATAACTATAGCGTTATTTTGAAATTGAGCTATGTAAAATATAAAAGATTACGTACATCGTAACGATTTGTTTTCTTATCCGCTCATAAGGCCTGCGCACAAAGCAAATTATGACAATTTGTGTGTATTTGTTTGCAATTATATGTATATGAGTCATCACCCATATATGCGCTACAATTGAGCGGAGCAATAAACTCATGAAGGACTATACAGGTGATATATATGAATAACAATCAGGGTTTATTTCACCACAACAATCAGCATAAACCACATCCACGCCATGCCGCAGAACAAATGAGCGTACCCGCAAACCAGGTTGCTAATGCGCAGCAAGGCACATACCAGCCGCAAAGCTACGCGCAGCAAGGTGCACCGCAGCCAGGTTCTTATAACCAAGGCTACGCGCAGCAAACCACCTATGGCAAACTAACCAACGACGTGCATGCGCCGGTGCCCGTTATGAATGCACATACGCGCTCGCGTGCTGAAGCCGATCACGGCGCACTTGCCGACCTTATTGTGCCAGAAGCACGCCGCGCAAAAGCAGGCTACAAGCGCATTCCTGTTACACGCAGACGCGCAATTGCGGGCATTGTTGCTGCAGCTGCCGTTGCAGGCGGCTGGTTTATGTGGTCTACACGCAAAGTTACCATTCATGTAAACGATACTCCTCTCGCCTGCCCTGCAGGTGCTCACTTATCGGATATTGTGTCACTCGCTCAGCTTTCGCTTAATCCGGGCAACTTTGTTGCAGTTGATGGCAGTACGCTTGAAGAAGGCAAAGGTGAGCCCTTTAGCGTGCACATTGAGGATAAGGATTTGTCAGCAGACGAAATTAAGCAATACACCGTGCAAGGTGGCGAATATATTACGTTTGCCGACGGCGCCGATCGCATGGAAGACTACGACGTAGAAATAGAAGAAACGCAGCCAAAGCTGGCGTCAACGGGCGAAGCCTATGGTGCGGTGCTCTATGTTGCTCAATGGGGCAAAGTTGGCAAAACGGAAATCCGTCACGGTAAAATATCAGGTAAAACTGCCAAAGGCGATGTCATCCAAGAGGTGCAGCATTGTCTTATTCGCAAACATAACGTAAAGCCCGATAACGACGAAAAGCTTGTTGCTGTAACGTTTGACGATGGTCCGAGTAACTTTACCGAAAAGTACCTTGACATCTTAAAACAGTATGGCGCAACAACTACGTTCTTTAACATTGGGCAAAATGTTGATGCGCTGCGCGATTTGCCGCCAAAAGTGCTTGAAGCAGGTCATCATGTGGCTGGTCACAGCTACACGCACCCCCAGCTCTCAAAACTAAAGCCTGACGCTCTCTTAAGCCAGCTTACTAAAACGAAAGATTCGATTGAAGGTGCAACAGGTGTAAAAACAACCATGATGCGCCCGCCCTATGGCGACTTTACCATGAAAACATGGCTTAACACAAAGGGCACCATCTCAAGCGAAATTTTGTGGAACCAAGATACGCTCGACTGGAAACAACCAGGTGTCGATAAGATTATTTCGGGTGCGCTCAGGCAAATTGTGCCAGGAAGCATTGTTCTTATGCACGATGGTGGCGGCAACCGCTCACAAGACGTGCAAGCACTTCCAAAAATCTTTGATGAGCTGGTAAAACGTGGCTATAAGCTAGTGTCTATCCAAGAGCTTCTTGCAAGCGACTCATCAATTCCAAAAGACATTGCCGATGGTACAGCAACCATGCCTGATGACTGCGTGTGGCCAACTGAGCTTGCGTAAGGATACGCACATTCCGCCCATTGTGGGTGTAACGCGTTCATACTGGTAATGCAAACAAACGCTCCAGATGCATAAGCATGTGGAGCGTTTTTCATAGGTAGACGTTTTAACGCGATGCAGCCGCTTGATGCAGAAAATCCGCCGTGCGGCGCTTGCGGCGTTTGTATTACAAACGGTATTACGGTATTACGGTATTACGCACTCTTCATAACAACGGAGCGCACAACGCCTGCCGCTTTATCGCAGGCATTAAGCGTATTTTCCATGCGGTCGAACAAACGAAGCCAGCTTACCACGTGACCGCGGCGTGCTTCTTTAAGCTCGTCGTCGTGAAAGAGGCGGTACAGTGCACTTTCATATACGGTGTCGCCCTCGTCTTCGATGTGACCCACTTCAATAGAGTGCGTAAGTGCAGCTTTATCCTTTTTATACGAAGGAAGCGCTTCTATCATCTTATCGAGCTCACGCACAGCACACAGCGTTAAATCGGCAAGCTGGATGGCTTCTGCGCGGGTACCCGAAGTGTTAAAAAGCTCAAGACGAATAGCTACGCTTTCCATGGAGTCGATAATGTCGTCAAGGCTGAGTGCCAAATGCGAAATATCGTCGCGGTCAAACGGCGTAATAAACGATGAGTACAGCTCATCCATAATGCCTTTTACGTGCTCATCACAGTGAACTTCGTGAACTTTCATGATGGGGATAAGGTTAATGGTATTGGGATAATCGTGAACGAGCTTGGTGTAATCTTCGGCCGACTTTACCAAATCGTGACCAAATTCCTTAAACTTCGTATAAAAAATGTCCTCTTTTTTCATGGGGTATCTCCTTTAGTTAAAAGATGTACAAGAAAATTTTCGTTAGAACAAAACCAATGATGCCGCAGCCCGGGAACGTAAATATCCAGGTGTACACCATTTCTTTTGCTACGTTCCAGTTTACCGATCGCACGTCTTTTGCAGCGCCCGCACCCATAATAGCTGCGGTTTTTGCATGTGTGGTTGAAACAGGCAAGCCGGTAATAGTTGCAATAAAAAGCGATGCGGTAGCCGAAGCGCTTGCAGCAAAGCCCTGGTACTTTTCCATTTGTACCATTTCCATGCCAACTTTTTTAATAATGCGCTTGCCGCCAATTGCCGTACCAATAGCCATAGTAAGTGCGCAGAGCACCTCTATCCACAGAGGAAAGCCGTTAAGATCCTGAACACGAATACCAGCAGAGAGTGCAACAGCAAGCATTGCCGTTGACATAAACTTTTGACCATCTTGCGCACCATGCATAAGCGCTACACCAGCAGCACCAATAACCTGCAGCTTTCCAAACATGTCATCGGTTTTTCTGCGCTCAGCATTGCGACAGGTTGTACGAATAAATTTTGTAATAAGCCAACCAGCAAAATATCCGGCAACTGATGAGAAAATAAGGCCGTAGATAACCTTTACCCACTCATCAAAATTAACGCCCGAAAAATTGCCTGATACGGCAAGCGCAGCGCCAGTAAGACCAGCAATAAGAGCATGCGACTCGCTGGTTGGAATACCAAAAATCCAAGCTCCAACGCCCCACGCCACAATGGCAATGGTAGCAGCTGCAAGTGACACGAGAGCCGCATGCGTGTCGCCACCAAAATTAACCATTGAACTCATGGTATCGGCAACTGCGTACGAAATAAAACTCATAGCAACAAGACCAATAAAGTTGCAGATAACGCTCATGATAATGGCTGCATTAACACCAATGGAACGCGTGCCGATGGGCTCGGCAATAGCATTTGCGGCATCGGTTGCACCGTTTACAAAAATCGAACCAAGAACAAGAAATACTACAATTGCTAAAAAAGGATTTTGCTGCATTAATTGCAGAAACTGATTAAAGTCAACCACGTAGTATGATCCTTTCGAATACGATTATGCGCAAATTGCATACACAAGCGCACACGAGCACACACCAGGGTAAGCATATGTGCACAATTTGCATGAACTATATCCGCAATCTATTTTTACACGAAAACCCGCCCAATAGTACGAGATTATTGAGCGGGGCAAAAATAACGCGAATTGTGAACGTTTTGTTACAACAAGCTGAAAGCGAAGCTATGCGCACTACGAACAAGATGCTACACGCGAGCTTGAAGTGATAGTATATGCAACACCCTTTTGAGGGCGTGCCCACGTAACAGCGTAGCCGTTTTCGACCAGAATGTGAGAAAGTGCCACGTTGCAGGCATTAACAACACGAAAATCAACGAGCGCGGATTGCGGATTATACTCGCTTAATTGCTCTTGCGAAGACCAATAAGGAAGCTGTAAGGTTTGTGCAAGTTGTGTGTCGCCCGTTTTTGCATTAATGAGATCGATCATGGCACACACGTAGGTTTTTTGGTAATCTTCGGCACGCGTAAGAGCAAACACCGCATTAGCAGGAACAGGTGAATCCCAGTGAATATCGAGCCATGAACGCGCTTTTGAGGTGCTCACGCCTGCAGCGCGCGATAAAACTAATGAATTGTAACCAACTGCTTGACATCGTGCGGCAAATTCTAACCGATCCATAGTGCATCCCCTTACGTTGTGCATGGCAGATGCGCACAATGTATCTCGCAGAACAACAAGAAGCATGGTGCATCTACACAAAATTGCTGAGTGTCTTCTTGGTATACATATTCACTGTAACGCTTTTTTAACAAATAAACTGAAATATATCTAAAAAAATTTAGAGACGCACATTAACGCTTAAATAAGCTGCACAAACACCAAAACTGCAGCAGACGGGCAGAGTATGCGGGCGCAGATGCTCAGCTATGTATGTACATTTGGAATGGATGGACGCAAAGGCTGCATATGATAGACGCAAACGCCATAACCATGCATGCACGCGTACACAAAAGGCGCGCACAGCACACTTAACGCTTGGTAATACCACTAATAAGCGCACGTATACCAGCGCAAACCACCTGCCAGGCACTGGGGCTGCGGCGCAGGCGCTGCTCACCTATGTGATCGCGTATACCACGCAGCACTTGTTTATTATTGCGTGTTGAAAAAATAAATTGACCGGTGTGGTTGGTTACAATCATAAAGCGTGAGATATATTTGCCACCAAATAATACCGAAGCGCTTATATAGGAAATTTCGCTCCATGGAATTTGAATATAGTCGCGCGGATTTTTGCTGTTATAAAACTCAAATGCGCGATCGCCAAGAAGCACTGTGCCGTATACTGCAAGCCCTGCCATTGATGTTGCAGGAATACTGAGCTCAACACGGGTATTTTGAGATGAAACCATACTCAACTCCTGTTTTTATCACCATACCGAAAACCGTGCAAACCAGGCACGCTGCAGCGAGCGCCGTATGCACAAAACCGTATAAGAAGCATACAAACACGCGCAAGCGCATGGCAATCAACAGACTACCATGCGCAAGAACACGTACCAATTACTGTATAGACACGTTACATAACGCCGGTAAAGCGAGCGGCAATACCAATAAGGAAGAGCGCAAGAATGATAACGATAGGCGAAACATTCTTTTTAAGAAGCCAGCAGCAAAGCAGCGTAAGAAGAAGCGCAGCTGCACCTGGAATAAGCATGTCAAGGTTTTGCTGCAGCGTGGTAACTTTCATTTGATTAAGACCGGTTGCGCCCAAGCTTGAATATTGCTCAAGAGCCGATTTAATACCCTGCGCCGATGGTTCAATTTTTGTCCAATCGATAAAGGCGCCTGGCTGCTGAGCAACCGAAGCAACAACAGGCTTAAAGCTAATAGATACCCAGCGTTGAACAAGCGAACCGATGATAAACATACCCAAAATGGATGCACCTTCGGTAATTTTGCTTAATACACCGCCCGATACGTCTTTTACAATTGAGGTACCAAGTTTGTAACCAAACTCCTGCGTGTACCACATAAAGCCCATACGAATAACGTTCCACAACACAAAGAAAAGAATGGGGCCTACTATGGAGCCGCCAAGGGCAAGCGATGCACCCAATGCGCCCAAAATTGGACGCATGGTAAACCAAAAGACGGGGTCGCCAACACCGGCCAGAGGACCCATCATACCAACCTTAACACCCTGAATAGCAGCATCGTCGATAGCTTCGCCATTTGCACGCTCCTCTTCGAGAGCAAGTACCACACCCATAACAGGCGCAGATACATACGGGTGCGTGTTGTAAAATTCCATGTGACGCTTGCATGCGGCAATCTGGTCTTCTTTTGAGTGATACAGTTTTTTGATAGCGGGCAGCATAGCAAAGCACCAGCCGCCGTTCTGCATACGCTCATAGTTCCACGAACCTTGAAGGAACTGATGGCGCCATGCAACAGCCATACGATCTGATTGAGTAAGCTTAATTTGATCTGACATAGCTACACATCCTTCTTATTCGTAGTCGTTGATAATATCGCCCAGAGGATCTTGCGATCCGGCAGCAGAGCCTGCAGAATTCTTTGAAAGCTCTTTTAAGCCAAGGAAGATAAGGGCAAGTGAGATACCAATGGCACCAAGACCAATAAGGGTGAGTTCTTTAATGGATGCCATAACAAAACCAAGAATAAAGAATGGCCACACTTCGCGCGAGGACATCATGTTGATAACCATAGCGTAACCAACGGCAGCTACCATACCACCACCAACAGCCATGCCGCCGGCAAGCCATGCGGGCATTTGGTTGAGAATGCTGGTTACTGCAGCTGCAGGCAAGAAGCAAAGCGCAGCTGCAGGAACAGCAATACGCAAACCTTGCATGGCAATACCCACGAGCTGCAGCGCAGAAATAGCACCAAAATTGGCTTCTTGAGCCGCGGAATCCATAGCGTGTACCAAAGGAATTGCAATGGTACGCGCAATCATGGTAAGGAACAGACCGGCTACCGACAAAGGAATTGCAAGAGCAATTGATGTGTTGATAGCGTTTGTTGGATCGGTTTTGCCGCCTTCGAGTGCAAGCACCATAATGATGGACGAAGCAATCGACGCAAGCGCGGCATCGGGAGCAACGGCAGCACCAATGTTAGCCCAACCAAGGGCAATCATCTGCAGCGATCCACCAAGGACAATACCTTCGGTGGGGTGACCGGTAACAAGACCGATGAGCGTGCATGCTACAAGCGGTTGGTGGAATTGAAACTCATCGAGAATTCCCTCCATACCAGCAAAAAATGCAACAATAACGATAAATACAACGCTTAATATTGGCATAGTGTCCTCCCCTATGCGAGCTCAGACTTTGCCTTTTGAAGCAAAGCATCAAAATTTTCAGAGGTATCAGCAGGAACCTTGCGCACGTCAAATGTAACGCCGTGTGCAAGAAGTTTATCAAATGCCTCAACATCGTCCTTACCCATGGCAATAGCAGGGTTAACTACAACTTTGCCAAGAGAATGTGCAATTGAGCCAAGATTTACCTGCTTAATATCTACGCCGGCTTCGATAGTTTTAAGCAAATCGGCGGGCGTTTCGAATAAGAGGAGCACTTTTGTTGCACCAAAACGAGGATCTTTTGAAATTTGAACCATTTTGCTGATAGGAATAACGTGTGCGTACACGCCTGCAGGAGCAGCTTCAATAATCATCTGCTTGCGCAAAGTATCTTTGCACACGGTATCAGAAACAACGATGATGCGGTCGGGCTTCACCGATTTTGTCCATGAAGTTGCAACCTGACCATGCAAAAGACGGGTATCGATACGTGCAAGACCAATTTTAATATGGCCATCGCCAAGCACGGTACCCTCGGGAATAGCTGCGCTTTGGGCAGGCGCCGCTTGAGGTGTTGCAGGGGCAGACGCCGCATCGGGCGTATCCTTTGCAATATCGCCCGGCTTGGTTTGAAAGCCACCGCGAGCTTCGCCAAGTGCTTCGGATGCCACCTCACGTGCAGTTTCGCAGCCAAAACGCGCACCATATGCTGCGATAAGCATGGGCAAATTAAGACCGGAAAGCGCAACCCATTGATTATCGCCTGCGTTATCGAGCAAAAGCGATACCTGGTTCCATGGCGTGCCACCTTGCAAGTCTACTAAAAAGAGTATGTGCTGAGGATCGTCAAACGAATCGATTGCAGCTTGGAGCTTTGCGCGCAAATCGTCGGGACCCATATCGGGCGTAAGGCAAACGGCCTGCACATTGTCTTGTGCACCAAAAATCATTTGCCCCGACTGCAAAATGCCTTCTGCAAGCCCGCCGTGGCTGGTAAGAATAATATTGACCACAGTATGCTCCTTTCTTATAGCGTGATGTATAGATTTACAGACAAATAAGATCGTGCGTAGACTGCGTAAAGAGCTCAAATCCGTGTGCTGTTACCAAGCCAAAGTCTTCGATACGAACACCAAATTTACCAGGCAGGTAAATACCCGGCTCAACAGTAACAACAGAATTTTCGGGAAGGGGTTTTGTGTACGTAAGCGCAAGGAAGGGGCGCTCATGAATCTCAAGACCAACACCGTGACCCAAACCGTGCTTAAAGTATTCGCCGTAGCCCTCTTTTTCGATAATAGCAAGCGCACGTTTGTGCATGTCAGAGCCAATATCACCCGGCATTACGGTATCTTCAACAGCTTTTTGAGCGCGGCGAACTGTGTCGTACACAAGCTGCTGCTCTTCTGAAGGCGTGCCCATGCAAACGGTGCGCGTCATGTCGGTGTGATAATCGTGCCACGCCGCACCAAAGTCCATAACAACCATATCGCCCTTTTGAAGAACACGATCGGACGGCTGACCATGCGGATTTGCGCCGTTAGGGCCACTAATGGTAATAGTATCGAATGCAAGCGCATCGGCACCATGTGACAGCATAAAGTTATCGAGTTCAACGCGAAGTTCAAGTTCAGTTTTGCCAACAGTAACGAAATTGAGCATGTGCGTAAATCCAGCATCGGTAATGCTTTGCGCATGTTTCATAGCATCTACTTCTGCCTGGTCTTTTACCATACGCAAATCGGCAATGTCACCGTGCATACGCGGCGTGTCGCAAGAAATTGAAAGGTCGTACAAACGCGCGTGAAGATTATCAAAAAATGAAAGTGCGAGCGTATCCTCAACAGCTACCACACGT
Source organism: uncultured Atopobium sp. (assembly GCA_946997485.1). Classification (GTDB taxonomy): domain Bacteria; phylum Actinomycetota; class Coriobacteriia; order Coriobacteriales; family Atopobiaceae; genus Fannyhessea. The sequence continues at coordinate 37,221 of CAMPVF010000002.1, read as the reverse complement.
GCTTTTGTTTGATAAATGTGCTGCGCAACCCACAAAGCGGGATCGATGGTGTCCATATCGATAATCCAGCTTGTGTCTTTGCCCAGCTTGGTTTTGAACGTGTTGTAATACCGAGAATCGGTGTGCAAGAACAAATCGTCTTGCGTAATAAATGCTGTGTGAGCAAGCTCAAAATCGAATGTGCGCTCACTTCCTGTTAACCAGCGAAGATCGGGGTTATTCCGCAAAATAACGGCATCATAACCACGCTGTGCCATAAGTTTCCTAAAACGGCAAACACGACCAGCGCATACAGATTCTGCCATAGTTTCTCCTCTATACCGAGCGGTAAAATTACTAAATGTTCATTATAGCTTATAGATAGCAGATATACGCGCAGGTTTTGAAGGAGTTTTATAGTAGGTTTCAGTAAGTGGTGCAACACGCACATAACCAGGGATTATGCTTAGTTTTGCGTTGCATGTGCGTCACACCACGCACGCGTATGCTCCGCCAAAAGCTCAGGAGTAACGTTTGTCATACGCACGCGGCCGATTGTTTGCGGAAGTGGCAGCATACACTTGTGGCTACGCAAAAAGCACTCATTATGCAATTCTTGCTGCAACTCTGCAGGGTTAATGTCAATGCTTGCCCAAGGAATTTCGAAACGTGAAAGTAACTCATCTTGAGCTAAACAATCATCAACACTCAGTGCCTCAAGTGAAACAGCAAGGCGCGCAGAAAAACGCAGCGCTTCAGCGTACGCAAGCGCGGGATCGATGGCGTTGTGCGAAGCACGTATAAGCGCGCGAGAAATAATTTCACCATACGCTGCTGCCTGACGAATGGAAAGCGCCGATGACGCCAGCATGCGACCGCGAAGCTTAATGCCCTCGATTGCATAATCGATAAGCTCTTCGGGGTCGTCGTGCATAATGGTGTAGGCGTTATCCCATAGAGTGCCAAACTGCGATTGCGATTCTGCCATGGCACTTGCTACCATCATAACGCGCATAAAACGAGCCTGCGAGCAGGCAAGATCGCGCGGCACATAAGCTGTATCAAAAAGTACATGATCGGCCTGGCTAGGAATGTTAATCATTGCTGTACTATTCGAACACGAAAGTGCTTCGGGCTGCGTTGTTGCACATATAAGCCCGCTTATATCAATGGGCAATGCCATAAAGCGCACGCCAGAACACCACGTGCGAGCAGCATATTCGCACAGTTGAAGCGTACAGGCTGAACCTGTGGCGCATATCATGTCATCGGCAGTGATGTGATGCTCAAGCAATATCCTACATATAGCATCAACCGATGACAGCGTGTAGTTCATATGTTCAAGGTGAGCCTCTACAAGTTCAAAGCCCGCCGAAGTAGTTTGGCGGCGCAGCTCATCGAGGGTATCTGTGTCTACAGCATCATCGTAAAGCAGCATCATCGTGTGAGGAATGCCTACCTGCGACTTACAAATGTGACCAAACTGCAGTAGTGCCTGCGCGCCAACACGCAAATCGCATGAACCTGCACTCAGCGCAATCCATTGGCGACGCAGCGGTTCAGGTTCAGGTTCAACCGCGGGTTCAGGTTCAAGTTCAGGTTCAAATTCGGGTTCAACCGCGGGTTGTGTGGCAGCTTCAGGCGCTGCGCTCGTAGCAGCTGTTACATCGTTTGTTGTATCAATCGATTCATTCATGATGCGCTCCCATCCACGTAACTCTCCGCAGCACTATCCACTCAATTACCCGCAGCACATAGGTGTACCACAAATCGCGCCGCGATTGCGGCTTTACCAAAATGGTACGAGTACCACCCCGTTTACCTGCCAAAATGTCGGTAAACAGCTGATCGCCAATAACGCATGCATGCTCAGGTGGAATACCATGTTTCTTCATAACGTTTACCATAACACTGCACGACGGTTTCATCGCGTGCGAAATTGCCTTAATACCCAGGCTTTGCGCGGTTTTGTTAACAGCTTCGGTATGAATATTGTTAGACACAATGTACGCGCGTATCGACGTGTGGGCAGCAAGCGCATCAAACCACGCTGATACATCAGCAGGTATGGTGCGGGTACTACGAGGAACGCAGGTATTATCGCGATCGATAAAAAGCACTTCGATGTGCCACGATTCTAACAAGCTCAGTGGTATATCCGATATCGATACATAATAGGCGTCTGCCGGAATAAAACTCATATTACGAGGCTCTCTTAATTGCTTCTTGATGTTGTTCATAGGTTTCTGAAAATACGTGTTCTTTTTCGGTTATCCAAAAATACATGTACGACGTGTCCTTAGGGTTAAGCGCAGCTGCCATCGATGGCAATCCAGGAGAACAAATTGGTGTTGGCGGCAAGCCACGGTTAAGATAGGAATTATAAGGACTTTGTTTTTTGAGGTCGTCGGCAGTAACCTTACCTGCTGTTACATACCCCATCGTCGCATCCGATTCGAGCGGCTTGTCAATCTTAAGACGATTATAAAAAACTGACGCTACCAGCGGGCGGTCATCATCGGTAAGTACCTCTTTTTCGATAATCGAAGCAAGCGTAAGAAAATCGTAATTCGACATAGTTACGTGGTATTTTTCTTTGATGGTTTTGCGCGCTGCATCAAAATCGAGCACACTTACCTCTTTTTGATACTGCGCAAGCATCGCCTTTACAATAGTAGGCGTTTGTGGCACCTTGCCTTCAAAATCATACGTTTTTGGAAATAAAAAGCCCTCAAGCGAATCGTTGTGTGCATCTTTTACAAACGGAAACTCATCAGCATAACTATGTGCCTGCAGCGATTGTTTAATAGTATCGGGGGCAATACCATAGGTAGTTTGAATAAGCTCAACCAAGCGCGCAGATGTAAGACCCTCCGGAACACTGAGGGTATTTTCCTGGGCGTTTGGTCCTTGAATTAAGCGATCGATAAGCTGGTCAAAATCTGCACCACGCATAAGCAGATACGTACCACTTTTAATTTGTTGCGCCGCATTAAGATGATTTCCCAGCGCTTTTAAAAATTGCGTTGTGTCATCGATAACATCTGCCTCTTTAAGAAGCGCTGCAATCGACGATGCAGATGCGCCTTTTGGAATGGTAACTTTGGCTTCGGTGCCGTCGGCATTTGCCTGCGAGCGGGCTGATTGCGCTGCTGGATTAGCAAACTTAAACGCAAAATAACCTCCGCCAATAACAACGCAAACAGCCAAAATAGCAGCTACAATCGTATAGTGATGCGCATGCGCGTGCGTTTGTGCAGAGCGTGCGGGCGCCTTTATTGCACCGCCGCGTGAAGCGTGAACGCGTGTTAAATGTTCATGCGTGCGTGCTGCGGATGTGGGATAAAGCGGCTTATGTGCGCGCTTCTTATTTGCTCCATCGACCATGGATACATGAGCGTTCGGCACAGGTGCATTTGCGGGTGCATTTGCGGACTGAACAGAAGAATTAGCCGCTTGAGGTGCATGTTGAGTAGCACCTGCATGTTTTCCTTTGGGTGAGACAGTGGGCTTGGTATCCATACCTATCCTTTCTGGGCATCCAAATAGGCTTGCAAAAAAAGCGAGGCGGCAATCATATCGATATGCCCCCTCATCTGCTTTTCTTTATACCCTTGTGCGCGCAAAATGCGCTTAGCTTCGCTCGAAGAAAGACGTTCGTCTACAAATGCAAGTGGAAGATTGCAGCATGCGGCAATGTGTTGTGCTTGCTGCGTTATCTTTTCTGCTTGCGCGCCACATGCGCCGTCAAGCGACTTTGGCAAGCCGCAAACAAGCAGCTCAGGCTCATAATCTTCGAGAATACGCCTAAACGTTTTTGCACACGCATACACCTCTTGAAATGGCAGCACCTTAACAGGAGATGCAACACTACCGGTAGCATCGCTTACCGCAATGCCCACACGTACATCTCCTATGTCAAGCGCTACCACTCTCATACATCAACTCATGTTTCTGGTATACCTATACAACATACGCACCGCGCGCGTCTTACACGTTTAATAGCGTGCGTGCTTGAGCAAGTGCATCCTCAATGCCCTGAGCATTGGTGCCACCTGCCTGCGCCATTGCTGCCTTGCCGCCACCGTGGCCTGCAATTGCACCAGCAATAGCTTTAATTACCTGCGCCGCATCAAAGCCTGCAGCGATGGCATCATCAGTTGCTGCAGCTAGCAGGGCTGCTTTTTCGCCTGTTGAGGAAGCAAGTACACACGCACACGGCGTTTGGTTCATGCGCTGGCGAATGCCATCCCACATGGAGCGAAGGTCTTTTGCTTCGACATGTTGAACATGGGCAATAACAAGCTTATAGCCAGGTTTGTTGTATGCAGAGGAAACCGCAGAGCTCACCTGATCGGATGAAGAGCCACTGAGTGCTGCTTTGAGCTTTTTGTCTGCTGCAGAAAGCGACGATTTAAGCTGGTCAACACGGGCAAGAACATCGTCTTCGCGGCATTTAAGCATAGACGCAAGCTGACTGAGTTCGTTCAGTTTGGCGTCAACATACTCATACGCGCCACACGAAGTTAATGCCTCAAGACGGCGAACATTTGAACCAACGGATGTTTCACTAATAATTTTGAAATAACCAATATCGGCAGTATTGCGCACGTGCGTACCACCACAGAGCTCGCGTGAATACACGGCATCTTCGCTCGACCCAGTTTGAACAATGCGTACGTCTGCATCGTACATTTCGTCGAACAGGGCAATTGCATCGGTTTTGCGTGCCTCAGCAAGCGGCACAACGCGCGTTACCATGGGCTCAGCCGCAAAAATCTCGCGGTTAACAATGGCTTCTACCTGGGTAATTTGATCGCGAGTAAGTGCCTCAAAGTGCGTAAAGTCGAAACGCAAGCGATCGGGAGCAACAAGAGAACCTGCCTGGCTTACGTGCTTGCCAAGTACCTGCTTAAGTGCAGCTTGAAGCAGGTGCGTTGCCGTGTGATTACGACGAATAAGCTCGCGGCGGGTAACGTCTATCTGTGCAGACACCGTGTCACCTTTTGCAATGCTCCCTTTTTGAACGGTGCACGTGTGCACAATAAGAATATGTGCCTGGTGCTGCGTGTCGTCTACATGAAGCACACTTTCGGCGCAACGAAGCGTACCCGTATCGCCAACTTGGCCGCCGCGCTCGCCGTAAAATGGCGTTTTATCCAAAATAACATCAACAACATCGCCACAGCTCGCAGAAGGAACCAAAGCACCATCGCGCACAAGCGCAAGAACACGCGCATCGTCGCAGCTATTTTGCGTATAGCCTAAAAATTCAGTTTCGGAGAGCTCATCGGAAAGCGACGCCCAAATGGAGTTTGCCTGACCCCATGCATCACGATTTGCTTGAGCACGTGCACGCGCCTTTTGGTCTTCCATAAGCGCATTAAACGTGTCCATATCGGTTGGATGCTGAGCATTTTCGGCAATTTCGCAGGTAAGGTCGATAGGAAAACCGTAGGTGTCGTGCAGCTTAAAGGCAACTTCACCGGATAGCGGCTTGCCTGAAGGAAGCTGTGCAAGCTCTTTGTTGAGCAGTGCCTCGCCCGCATCGAGCGTTGCGCAAAAACGTTGCTCTTCGGCAGAGACAATAGCATCGATGCGATCTTTACCCTCGGTGAGCTGCGGATACGACGTTGCCATAAGACGCATAACTTCGTGCGTATAGGTACGCATAAATTCACCGCGGATACCAAGCAGACGTCCATGATAGATAGCACGACGCAAAAGGCGGCGAAGTACGTAGCCGCGACCCTCATTACCTGGCAAAATGCCATCGCCAATCATAAAGGTGCAGGCGCGCGCATGGTCGGCCAAAATACGAAGGCTTTTATCGGTTGCGGCCGTTTCGTGATAGCGTTTGTTTGAAAGTTTTTCGCCAACAGCAATGAGCGTACGCAACACGTCGCCTTCATAATTGGAACCTTGATGCTGCATAATAGCAGCTATACGCTCAAGTCCCATACCCGTATCGATGTTACGGTGCGGCAATTCGGGCATCGAGCCATCTTCTTGACGATCAAACTGCGTAAATACCAAGTTCCAAAATTCAAGATACCTATCACCGTCATCGCCCGGCTTTTCGCCTTCAAACTCAGGGCCTTGGTCAAAGTAGATTTCGGAACACGGACCGCACGGGCCAGTGGGGCCGGCAGCCCAAAAGTTGTCTTCTTCACCCAAGCGCGAAATGTGGCTTAAATCAACACCCTGCTCTTGCCAAAGCTCACAGGCTTCGTCGTCGTTGGTAAAAACAGTAACGTACAGGCGATCTTTGGGCAAACCCAAATGCTCAGGCGACGTAATAAATTCCCATGCCCATGCAATTGCCTGGGCTTTTGTGTAGCCACCAAACGAGAAGTTGCCGAGCATTTCAAAAAATGACAAGTGACGCGCGTCGCCGATATTTTCAATGTCGTTGGTGCGCAAGCATTTTTGGCACGATGTTGCACCAATTTCGCGCATCGTTTTAATGCCCTGGTAATATTCCTTAAATTGATTCATGCCGGCATTTGCCAACAGCAGCGAAGGATCATCTGGAATAAGCGAGGATGAAGGATAGCGTTTGCAGCCCTTCGATTCGAAAAACTGAAGAAAGTTTTCGCGAATTTGCGCAGTTGTCATTGTTTTGTAATCCGTGCCGGTCATAATTCTCCTTATATGAACATTACAGGTGCACGCTCAAATTGCGCTATTACTGCATGCACGCATAAGCATGCGTGAACAACGGCGCAGGTGCTGGGCGCACACAAACAATCATGGTATCAATAATACCAGCTATCGCGTAGATACGCAGATTTATTATAGAATTTAAGCATTGTACACAAAGTACGTACGCACCGTGTGCGCTACACGCGCAAGACGAGCTACAGCGACGGGTCGAGCTTTTCTTGTAGCTTGCGCAAGGTGTTACGCAAGAGGCGTGATACCTGTACCTGCGATACCTGCAACTTATCGGCAATTTCAACCTGTGTCATACCGTCAAGAAAACGCATGCGGATAATCTGTTGTTCACGCTCAGTGCAATTTTTAATAATTTCCTGAAGAACAAGCTTATCGTCGCAGGATTCCAAATCGTCGTCTACCGAAGCATAGGTATCAAGCACGCTTGTTGCCGCTGAGCCGTCGTCGTTATCTACCGTGGGCACGTCGAGCGAAACAGAGCTATAGGCACGCGACGACTCCATTGCCTCAAGCACTTCATCAACGCTAACATCAAGCTCACGGGCAATTTCCTCAACAGATGGCGAATGCTGCAGCTTTTCGGTAAGCATATCGGTTGCTTGGCTTACCTTGCTCGAAAGCTCCTGCAAGCGACGCGGAACACGCACCGACCAGCTCCTATCACGAAAATGTCGCTTAATTTCACCCAAAATGGTAGGCGTAGCAAAGGTAGTAAACTCCAGACCCCTATCGATGTCAAACCTGTCGATTGCTTTAATAAGGCCAATTGTTGCCACCTGAATGAGGTCGTCGAGCGACTCGCCACGATTTTTAAATTTTGATGCAAGAAAACGTGCCAAATTAAGGTGATTAAGAACAAGCTGATTGCGCGCGTCTTCATCGCCATGACGCTTAAACTTTATGAAAAGCTCACGGGTACGCTGCTTGTCCCATGCGGCCGTTTGCGACGAACGCGCGCTGCGCCTGCGTGCGGACGCTTGAGAACTCACCTTGGACGCTTCTTCCTTAGGAGTTTCTTCCTTGGGCGTTTCGTTATTCGTCGTCATACACACGCCCAATCGTTTTTTCGATATGAAGCACGTTATCTTCTACAGAGAAAGAATCACTTACCGCAGACAGCATCATTTCAACAAGACGTATATCTTCATCGTCAATGGTGTGAAACGGCTTTGAGCCGAGGGTTGCAGAAATAGACGCAACCGAATCGTTCAGCTCAAAACTAAGTGTGCACATATCGGCTGCCGTAGAGCAGCTATACACAAATGCTTCCTCGGCTGCCATGCGCAAATCTTCTACGTCGTCTACGCTCATATTGCACACAACAGCTAAGTTTGCGGCCATCATACGCACACAGCGGGCGAATTTTGGCTGCGCGGGAATAGTAAGGCTTATTGGTTTATTGTTCATGTTTGGTATCACCATCTTTGTTGGTTGCCGCAGGCTCAGGATAGGTAATGTACGTGCGAGCAGCGTGAGTGGGCCTCGTTTGCGTGTGGGCAAACGTGGTGGGAGTTTCAGCAGTGCTACCTGCTACATGAGCAGCAGCACCTGCATCGTGTGTGTCATCAACATCGCGACCAACAGCTTGACCAACAGCATAAGCAGGATCTCCGCCAGCAATCTGTCCGCGTGCTTCACGTGACGCGTCTTCATCGATCGCCCTATCAAACATCTGGCGCGATGTTTTGTATCCACTCATAAAATGCTGAGCAAAGGTTGAAGCGGTAGACGTTATGCCAGATATTGCTCCTTGCGCCACGCCCGCAACAGTATTTGCCGCACCTGCTGCCGAATCGGAAACCTCGCGCACATGTTCCAAAATAACTTCGGTTGTGTTAAGCTGCCCTTGGAGCTGCGCTACCGTTACATGGGTATCTTCGAGCAAAGACGAAAGCTCCTTCACAGATGGCTGCAAATCGTCGAGCGTTGCATCAATTTTTTGAATAACAGGCTCTACTTGATCCATTGTTTGGCAGGTAGTGTGCACAAACGTTTGCAAATCGCCGCGCACACGACGCAGCGTGATAACAAACTCAACAGTTGCAACAAGCACACAAATGCACAATATAGCTGCCACGATATATGGTAGATAAGTTTCCATATGCTCTCATTTCTCACACAACGGTGTACCTGCACAGCAGCCTGCACAGTACATAGCTGTATTCATTGTATCAATCAACGCTGCGACGACGATGCAGATTGTGTGCGCATCTGTTGAATTTGATTGATACGCGCTGCTTCCCAACCGCGCGGACTGGGAGAAAACAGCGAATTAGGTTCGATGCCTGAAGGCGCATACTGCTGAGCAACCCAGCCGGCCGGATAATTATGCGGGTAGCGATATTCGCCTAACGATTCTGCACCCGGCCTGTGCCTATCACGCAGATGTGCTGGTACAGCACGCAAAACACCCGATCGCACATCGCGCAGAGCTGCATCAATACCTGCCTCGCATGCATTTGACTTTGGTGCAAGCGCGTTATAGAGCGCTGCTTGAGCAAGATTAATGCGACATTCAGGATACCCAATGGTACGCGCAGCACTCATAGCTGCTGCAGCAACACAAATAGCTTGCGGGTCGGCGTTACCAATATCTTCTGACGCACAGATAAGAATGCGCCGCGCAATAAAAATTGGGTCTTCACCTGCGTCAATCATACGGGCAAGCCAATAGAGCACGGCATCAGGATCGCTTCCGCGCATCGATTTTATAAACGCCGATATCACATCGTAATGCATGTCCTGGTTTTTGTCGTAGGGCAGCCCTACATGCGGATTTGCCTGCTCAACACAGGTTGCATCAATACAAAACGGCTCATTGTTGCGCGTATGCGCAATATACTCAGAAAGCTGCGGTATGCTAAGCGCAATGTGCTCGGGCGGAGTTGCCATCTGACTGGCAAGCTCAAGCGTACACAACGCAAACCGTGCATCACCACAGGAAAGCTGCACAAGCTTCTGTTTGGCTTCGCGCGTAAGCGTAAAACAATTGTGTAACCCGCGCTCATCAACAAGCGCGCGATTAATAACCAGCTCAATATCATCATCAGAAAGGCTCGTAAGCTCAATAATACGCGAGCGACTGATAAGCGCAGAATTAACCTCAAAATACGGATTTTCAGTAGTAGCACCAATAAGGATAATCGTGCGCATTTCTACAGCTTCAAGCAGCGCATCTTGCTGAGCACGATTAAAGCGATGAATTTCATCCAAAAACAAAATGGTACGCTGCCTGCGCGTATACAAACGTGAAGATGCTGTGCTTATGGTGTCGCGCACGTCTTTTACCGTGGCGCTAATAGCACTCATCGTAACAACGTGCGCGTTCGTATAACGCGCAATAATGTGCGCAAGCGTTGTTTTACCGGTGCCAGAAGGCCCATATAAAATAATGCTGGTTACCGTGTCGTGTTCGATGGCGCGCCTAAGCCAGCTGTGCTCGCCCACTGCCTGGCTTTGACCTGCATATTCATCAAGACTGCAAGGGCGCATGCGCACGGCAAGGGGCGCCGCCATATCTGCGCGGGCAGGCGCCTCCAAGGGGGTATCATTTGCACTGGTAGATGAATTAAGATCGAACAAGGTATCCATACGTATCCTTACTCAAACCGGCGAAAACGCGGATAGGTTGGAAACACGTCGCGCGCGTCGCTAAACAGATGCAAACAAATGTCGATAAAGTAATCGTCGGTCATCGAACTAATAAAATCGCATACCGTTTGTGGCAAACTTTCCTTCCAATTGTACGTGTAATGGTAATACGACAGATGCTTTGATACCGGTTGTATGTGATGGCGCCAAATAATCGACGACTGATAGTCGCTACTTTCGAGTGCATGGAGTTCGTGAGTAAACAGCCGCTCAAATAACCCTTCGGTTGCGCTCCCAAAATTACCATCAACTTCGCTGGTCATATAAATTTTTTCGTAATTTTCTTTTTTTGCGCGTGCAAGCTCGGAAAACGCCTCGTTAGACAGCTCAATGTGATCTTTACCCAAACTGTTTTCAACAGCATCAGCAATAAATGCCGAAAGCGCCCACGCGTTATACTTGCCGCCAAGCCCGTCGTCAAAACTATCTTCGCTGCACAAACCTGCACGAATGGCATCTTGCCTATCTTTTCCTACGTACGCAATAATATCCGACAAGCGCACCACGCAGCCTTCAAGCGTCATGGGCCGCAACGTGTTAATATATGCTTCGCCTTCCTGCCAGGCGCGTTTTACCATGGTGTCGTATTCTTCAAACGTATGCAGGGTGCTCGTGCGGATAACCTGTTGCTCAAATTCGCCGTTATGGCAAATAATACCATCGAGTACCTGCAACGATAGATTTCTTCTGTAGAGGATATCGAGCGCACGGACGCTTTGCACGTTGTGGAAAAAATACCCGCCGGTATAGTGGTGATACACCTTGCTTAAAAAGCGCTCTCCAATGTGACCAAACGGCGTATGCCCAATATCGTGTCCAAGCGCGCACGCCTCAATAAGATTGCAATTAAGCCCAAGCAAACGGCCAATATCACGTGCAATACGACTTACCAACTGCACATGCAAATTGCGGCGCGTTAAGTCGTCGTTAGGACGAAAGGAAAATACCTGCGTTTTACCCGACAATCTGTTGTAGGCGGGTGTGTGGATTATTTTATCGATATCGCGTGCAAATGCCGGGCGAATAAGCATATCTTCCTCGGTATACGACGTAGCATCGCGGCAAATACGCATATCATCACTGCATGCATAAGGACTTGTGTAACATCCATTGTTATGATCGAGCAAATACTGAATCGCATCGCGCGACAGCGTGCCTTGTACATGCGGCGCTTTTGGATTTGTTGTCATCATAACCACTCCTTCATCCTCTTGTGAAACCATACATGTATGCGTGCCTAGACCGCGCGTTAAGCACGAACAAAACGAGCGTACATGATGTGTATCATATGATAGCAGTCACGCTAGACATACGTTTATCACATGCGAGACGCGCAGAAAAACGCACAGTGTGCGAATACTAGGAGCCTCTACGAAAAACCTTTCTTATGGCTTCGAAGAAAAGGCACCTACAAGCTGCGGAATCTGCAACGCAAGCTCCTGCGCAATTTGCGCTGCGCCCGTTTTTCCGGGGTGCACATACCCGTCGGCAAGATGTGCGGTTGAGTGTTCCATAAGCAAAGAGCCATCAATGCTATACATCTCATCATACTGAGCAATAGCAGCGTGAATAAAGGTGTTTACCTGGCTATATGCACTCATTGCGTTGGGCGGAAAATAATCGGGATTATGCCAAAACATATCAATACAGCACACCGGAACATGTGGCCACACGCGCCTGAGCTCATCAAAATAGCGGTGAATATCTGTACTCACTTCGCGCGGACGTGAAGGCTCGTAGCGATAGTTGGTGCCAAGAGCAACAATAATGCACACAGGAACAATATACTGCGCAAGCCCCCACAACAAACCTGGTTGAAACACCGCACCACCAAGTGACTGATTGAGAATTTCACAGCCGATAGTATCGGCAAATACAGACGGCCAGCTATACGCGCTATCGCCAACAATAAATCCCTGGCTAATAGAGTCGCCCAATACGAGCACCCGCGCACGCGACGTAACAGGAGAAATAAAACTACCGTTGCCCCAAAGCGAACGAAGAACACAGCCGCGCAAGCTTGGCAGCCATATGCGCACGTGACGCGTACCAGCAAAACCGGGAAGCTGAATCATGCCCGCAAGCGCGGACGTAGCAGGTTCACTTAAGGGGAACGATATCTGCGCAGCGTCATGAGGCATAAACGCAGGTATATGCCTATCATCAATATCAATTGATATACCGTCGCACGCCGTTTGCGCAGAAGAATCACCTGCAATTTCATCGCAGGTAACATGCGTACGCACACCACGTGCAATCTCAATCATGTGACGCGTTGCCGAAGGCTCGGCATCAAGCATAATTTCGAGGGTAATTTCGGAAGAATCGGTTGTAAATTCGAGAAACATACCTGCCGTACAGCGCGCCATTTGGCGAAATAAGCCAGGATGCCAGGAGCGGCAACTGCCCAGCTGCTGATATTGGTCGATGCTCATGCGCCAAGGACGCTGCCAGGATGTATGTTCTGTGGTAATGCGAATGGCTCCATGAAGCAAGGATGTTGCAGCTACTTCTACCCCTGATGCACCAAACTGATGGCGATTTTTTGGGCGCGGGCTGATGAGAATGCTCATGGAACTCCAATTATGGAGCGGCGGACGGGACTCGAACCCGCAACAACCAGCTTGGAAGGCTGATGCTCTACCAATTGAACTACCGCCGCGAAAAGCCGCAAAAAAAATGGTCGGGGTGACTGGATTCGAACCAGCGACCCTCTGCTCCCAAAGCAGATGCGCTACCAAGCTGCGCTACACCCCGACACAACGTAGCTAGTATAAATGAGATTGTGCACAAGAGCAAGAACAAACGAGCAACGAAAACGCCGTACCTACAAAATCGGCACATTGTGCAACGCGGCGGCGCAAAAAACATAAAAGTCGCGAAGGTGCGCGGCGCAAACTAGCGCTAAAATAAAACATACGACACAAAGGAGCCAAATGCCAAACTTACAACTCGGCAAAACGCTAGTTATAGCAAACCCAACGTCACATAGCGGACGCGGCAAAAAAGCCGCAGCAAGAGTTCAGCGATTTTTCCAATCGTATACAGCAGTTTGCCCTGCTGTAGAGCTTGTGCTTACAAAAGCACCGCTCGACGCCTACAATCTTGCGCGCGGGGCTGCAAGCTACGATACCGTTATCGCGCTTGGCGGCGACGGCGTAATTCACGAGGTTGTAAACGGTCTTATGGATATCCCCGCAGATAAACGCCCCTATCTTGCAATAGTTGCAATGGGCTCGGGTAACGATTTTGCGCGCACGCTTGGTGCTACGTTTAACAATCCCGATGTGTCGCTGGCCGAAATTTTCTCCGGACATCGCAAGCAATTCGACCTTGGAAAAATTACCAGCGAAGCTGGCAAGACGGCATATTTTATGGAAACCTTGTCGTTTGGTCTCGATGCCGCTATTTCGGTTGATACCACCATTCGAAGAGCACACAACGACAAACAGCACGGCTCTGCCCTCTTTACTACATCAGGGCTTAAAATTATGTCTGCAGGTCACACGGGGTATCCCTGTGTGCTTACGCTGCCAGATGGCACTACGTTTTCACTGCCGTGCTTTGTACTCGTTGCCAATATGGGTCCTACCTACGGCGGAGGTTTTCAGATTTGCCCGCAGGCAAACCCCACAGACGGTAAATTAAGCTTGTGTTTTAACACAAAAAAGCCGTCAATTCCCAAGCTTTTGGCACTCTTTGGTCTTGCAAAATTAGGCAAACATATTCATTCCCGTATTATCCACACATGTGATACCAATTCGTTTCACGTTGAATTTACCGATCATAATGTGCCCTGCCAAATTGATGGCGAAGTATTTAATGGTTATGCGTGCGATGTAAGCTGTGTTCCCGCCGCACTTAAGGTTATTGTGCCTGCACGCTGCAGGTGGTAGGCATCGCTCAAGGCAAGCGTGCACAAGGTAATCCTACGTGTAGTATCCCCTACGCATCGCTGCTCTACCGTTTGTAGATTACGCGCCACCACACCAATACTAAGCCTACAAATATGCAATAATTGTGGCAGTTATATTCAATTTGTTTCGCAATTGTCACAACTTTGTTGCAGCATGGTTGTAAGGTGCATATCCGTACCTGCGCGCATAACAAAGACGCTATACTCACGGTATACGTACCGCGCATGTATACACTGGTATACAAGCCTTGTCGAATAGGAGCTTCAATGTCAAACACTGTGTCGCGCGAGTTTCTTCAGCATTTACCAAAAGCAGAGCTTCACGTTCATGTTGAAGGGACGCTTGAGCCCGAGCTTAAGCTCATTTTAGCAAAACGCAATAACATTACCCTTACGCACCCAACTATCGAAGAGCTCAAAGCAAGTTACGTGTTTTGTGATTTGCCATCGTTTTTGGACGTGTACTACGAGGGCATGAGTGTTCTTATTCATGAACAAGATTTTTATGATCTTGCCTGGGCATACCTTACCAAAGCAAAAGCAAATAACGTACGCCATGTTGAGATGTTTTTTGATCCGCAAGCACATCTGTGCCGCGGCATTTCCTACAAAACCGTGATAAGCGGTCTTACGCGTGCATGCAGCGATGCTGTTGCACTTGGTGTTGATTGCAAACTTATCCAGTGTTTCCTGCGCGATTTTTCACGCGTGAGCGCACAGGAAGTGCTCGACTACGCAAAACAATATGCGCAGCACATTATTGGTATTGGTTTGGATTCCGACGAGCACAACAATCCCCCACTCAAGTTTTACTATCAATATGAACAGGCCATGCAAGCCGGTTTTCATGCAACAGGCCACGCTGATATCGACCAGATAAACTCAATTGGACACATTCAAGAGCTGCTTGAAGTGCTTAATGTTGAGCGTGTTGACCATGGTACCAACATTGTTGAAAACCCCGATTTGGTAGCGCTTGCTAAAAAGCGCGGCATTGGCTTTACAAGCTGTCCTATTTCAAACTCGTTTGTAGGTGCCGATATTAAGGATAAAGAAGTAAAGCAGCTGCTTGACGCAGGCGTGTTGGTGTCGATTCACTCCGACGATCCTGCATACTTTGGCGGCTATATTACCGACAACTATGAGCGTTTATATAACGGCGGTCTCTTTAGTAAAGAGGATATGGTTGAGCTTGCAAAGAACAGTTTTAAAGCAAGCTGGATTTCGCCCGTTGAAAAAGATTTGTACCTGCGCGAAATTGACGAGTACGTAGCTGCAGCAAACTAGCACACAGCAAGGATAAAGTGCACGCACCCGCGCACCCAACGCCCACCAGAGCGAAACGAGAAAAAAGAAACCCGAGAAGCATTACTTCTCGGGTTTTTTGTACACGCACCATGTGCAGAATATGCGGGCGCACGTAAGCGCAAACGGCTAGCAAGCCGCTGCAGTAGACGGCTTGCGGGTTAGCGTGCTGCAGCTTGCAGAGCTGCTTTTACTTCGGCAGCGGTTTTAAGCGTAAGTACTTTTTCGGTAAGGGCATCTGCCTGCTCTTTTGTCCACAACGACAGCACACGACGCGTGCGCAAAATTGAAGGCGGATTTACGGAGTACTCGTCCAAACCAAAGGAAATAAGCACCGGGATAAGCAGCGGATCGGCTGCGGCTTCACCGCACATACCAACCATAATACCAGCCTTGTTAGCTGCGGAAATAATGCGTTTAAGCGAGCGGAGCACAGCGGGCTGATATACTTCGTACAAATACGCAACTTTGTCGTTACCACGGTCGGCGCACATCGTGTAGCCAATAAGGTCGTTTGTACCAATGGAGAAGAAGTCGGCTTCCTCGGCAAGATTATCGGCAACAAGCGATGCGGCAGGCGTTTCGATCATGGTACCTACCTCAATATTTTTGTTGTAGCTAATGCCGCGCTTGTCAAGATCGGCTTTGCACTCCTCAATAAGTGCGCGCGCCTGACGGATTTCTTCAACAGCAGTAACCAAAGGAATCATAATTTTGATGTCACCAAATGCACTAGCACGCAAAAGCGCAGTGAGCTGTACCTTGTACTGGTCTTTGTTGTCGAGGCAATAACGTACTGCACGATAGCCCATGAAAGGGTTGTCTTCTTTTTGCAGGTGTAAGTACGGAATGTTTTTATCGCCGCCCACATCAAGCGTACGAATAATAACAGGCTGATTTTTCATGCGCAGCGCCACTTTTTGATAAGCGGCAAATTGCTCATCTTCGCTTGGAAGCTCAACGGCGTCCATAAACAAAAACTCGGAGCGAAACAGCCCAACACCCTCGGCATCGTGCTCGATAGCAGCATTGGCGTCGTCGGGGTTACCAATATTTGCAACAAGCAGAACCTTGTTGTTGTCGCCCGTAACTGTTTCCTTACCGCGATATGCCTCAAGAGCAGCTTTTTCCTGGGCAAACGCAGATGCTTTTGAACGATATTTAATAAGCTCGGCATCGGTTGGCTCGGCAATAACCTTACCGCGCGTACCATCAACGATAACCATATTGCCATGCTTGATAACAGAAGTAGCGTCTTTTACCGACAAAACAGCAGGTATTTCAAGGGCGCGCGCAATAATGGCGGAGTGCGATGTGCGGCCGCCCGTTTCGGTAACAATACCCGCAACGTGCTCTTTATCAATGTCTGCAGTCATAGAAGGCGTAAGCTCGCTCACCACAACAATTGAGTGCTCAGGCAACACGGAAAGATTTACCACTTCTTTGCCAAGAAGGTCGGCAAGAAGGCCAGTTTTAACGTCGGCAACATCGGCAGCACGCTCGCGGAAGAGCTCATCGTCCATATTGGCAAACATGTTGTAGTACGTGTCGTATGCTTCGCTTACTGCCTGCTCGGCGCACATACCCGATTCAATAGAGGAGCAAATTGTTTCTTTAATGCCATCGTCTTCAGCAAATTCAATGTGAGCTTGCATAATAGCAGCAGATTCTTTACCAATCGTAGCTTCCATACGTGCAATTTGCGCGTTTGTTTGATCGATAAATTTTTGCAAAGCCGCAGAGTAGCGAGCCTTTTCTGCCTCAATATCGGAAGGAGCTGTTGGCGTAAATGATAAATCGGGTGCAATAGCAACAACTGCTACACCAATGCCAATACCGTCCGATGCGTTGATTCCCTCAAACATGCACATCCTCCTTGTGATGCCTTACCTATACAAACTCACAGCACATAATGCATGGCTGCTAGCCTGGGTTAGACCAGCAGACAACACATGTGCATCGCCATCATGCGCAGATTACATGCGCGAACATTATTTTTCAGACGCAGCTGAAGATGCAATAAGCTCTTCGAGCTCATTGTAAACACGCGTAATAGTGTCGATGGTTGCAATACCCTTCGAAGCCGCAGTTGCAGTTCCGCACGCCGACGCAAAACGCAGTGCACTCTCGTAGTCTTCGCCCGCTTGTGTTTTTGCAACAAAGCCGGCTACCATAGAATCGCCTGCTCCAGTTGCGTTTTCGAGCTGAATTTTTACGGTTGGGCACGTGTGAATTTCGTCGTGCTCATCGATAAGAAGCGAACCGTGCGCGCCACACGAAACGATAACATTTTGTGCACCTTGTTCGTGCAGCTGGCGAGCATATGGGATGCAGTCTTCGGGTGTTTCGGGATGAGCATCAAAAATACGACCAACTTCGTGGTTATTGGGCTTAATAAGAAATGGACGCGCAGGCAAGCTCTTCATAAGCAGTGCACCAGGTGCATCAACAACAAAGCGCACGCCGCGACCTTCCAAACGATGCATAATTGTGTCGTAGATATCTTCGGGAAGTGTTTTAGGAATAGAACCAGTAAGAATGAGGGTGTCGCCTTCTGCAATGCATTCAAGACGGCGGAGAAGTTCATCAACTTTATCTTGGCTGATGTTTGGACCCATACCGTTGCACATAGTCATAACAATGCCGTTAAGTTTTACGTTAATGCGTGTAAAACCTTCGTCAAGGCGAACAAAGTTTGCGGAAACACCACTATCTTGCAGTGTTTTGATGAGGTAGTCGCCTGTAAAACCGGCAGCAATACCAAATGCAACGTTAACAACATGAAGCTCGTTGAGCAATGTTGAAACATTGATACCGTTTCCACCGCAAAGAAGCTCCTCACTAGAGGATCTATTGGTAAAACCCATATCAAGGGTAAGAGGGTGCATAACATAATCGAGTGCGGGGTTTAACGTTACGGTATAAATCAACACGAGCTCCTTTCCGAAAGGTCCTTTTTTATTATGACGCAAAAACGACAAAAAATCTAAAAAACCTTTCAAAAATATAATGAACCTATGCGACAAGCGCAAGACGAGATGTGCAAGTAAACAAAAAAACAAAAAGTTGAATGTGAAGGTGTAGCGCGGCAATACCGCTGCGGCAGCGGTGCAATATAAAACAAGCCCGTCGGTACCGACAGGCTTGCGTAAGATACAATGGTGCTCCCTAGGCGATTCGAACGCCTGACCTGCGGTTTAGAAGACCGATGCTCTATCCAACTGAGCTAAGGAAGCGTATATGTAGTTATAGTATCACGAACAGGAGCAAATTTATGCGAGGTTTTGCAAAATGAGCGCGTAATGTACGCGGCGGCTAAGCAGGCAGCTAAGCAGAAAGCTAAACAGGCATGCAGATTAGCGGGCAGCTTAGCACGGTATGTGCGAAATAATAACGCACATATCGCCACAACACGCAAGCTGCGATGCGCGCGCGGTAAGAATCATGTGTGTACCAGCAATAACAGGCACACCCTGAATGGTGCCGCTGCCACGCACTACCGAAATGCACAAAAACGGCCAGGATTTGTGTAGCGTAAGCGTGCGTTGCTGCGTAAGAATAAGACGCTTAACTGTATAAAACGGCGAGGCGATAAGCGTTGTTTCGCTGCAGCTGCCATCGGGCGTATACACCACATTACCTGCTGGAATGCTGCCACTTGTTGGATTTTCCAGCGTAAAGTCGATGGTATCGAGGCTTTGCTTCATGTGCAGCGTACGCAAGGTGCCGTCATCTTGCTTGCGGTCATAATCGTACACACGATACGTAATATCGCTTGATTGCTGTGTTTCAAGCAGAAGCGTTCCATTTTTAATTGCGTGCACACGACCCGGTTCAATTTGGAAAAAGTCGCCCTCATGCACAGGAACTTCATAGAGAAGCTCCGACCACGCACCCTCACGTACAGCGCGCGCAAACGCTTCTTTCGTTTGTGCATGCTGACCCACAATAATCGTGGCGCCAGGTTCTGCTTTGAGCACGTACCAGCACTCACTTTTACCACGTGAGCCGTTTTCGTGCAGAGCTGCATACTCATCATTTGGATGCACCTGAATAGACAAATCATCGTGCGCATCAATTATTTTTACAAGCAGAGGAAACGTTGCGAGTTGCGGGTGTGCGGGGTTGGTTGAATCTCCAAATAATTCGGGGTGCTCAGCATACACATGCGAAAGCGTATGTGCAGCATAAGGACCTAATGCAAGCACGCAATCACCCGCCGGGTGTGCACCAATAACCCACGCTTCACCAATCTTACCTGCCGGAACATCATAGCCAAATTCCTGCTCAATTTGATGCCCACCCCAAATTTTTGTATGTAAAACCGGTTGCATGACAAGCAGCTCAGCATTACAAATTGCAGGATACTGAGCAATTGATTGCAGGTAGCTTGTGTATGAAGTACATGGTGAAAAAGTAGCACATGCAGACGTACGTGCGGATGTGTGAGTATTCATACGATCCTTTTTACATGTGAAGAGAAAAAAAATGGTGGCGGGGAAGGGAATCGAACCCCTGACACGGGGATTTTCAGTCCCCTGCTCTACCGACTGAGCTACCCAGCCACGCATTAACATCAACTTGCAAAATGCAAGCTTGATAACTATATCAAAATTTGGCGATACGTCAAGTGATTGACTGCGAAAAATTTCCCTTCAAATATTATTAACAATTGATGGGCACGCCAGGCGCGCATAAGCACGCCAGTCGCCCTTAACCGCTGCCAGCACATGCACGTAAACGCACGCTGTACGTCTGTACGGTGCATGTGCTGCATACACCTACCTTACGCAGGCACGTTTGCTGTTTCGGGCGCGTTTTCGTAGGTTCGCGTTAGCTCATCGTCGTCTGCATCATAATCGAAAAGCTCCGCATAACGACCCCAGCTAATTGCGATATCAAACTGTTGGCGCGCGATGGCATCGGTGTGCTTACTGCGTAGTAAATCTAAAATAAGCTCACCTCGCAGCGTCCCTTTACTTGAACGAGAAAGCGCCTGGTCAATGGCATGCACAAGCGGCGCGTGTGTTACCGCAAGCTGCGCAAACACCTCTTTACTGTGCAAAATGCCGGCCTTATGCCACGTAATACCATTATGGGTAAGCATGATGTGACCGTTTTCAGCCGTAAAGAGTTCGAGCATGGTACCTGCGTCGATAAGCGGGAACAAGTCGTCTACCTCAAACGACAAATCAGCAGCTAAATCAGCTAAGTCAATCCCATCATGATATTCAGACAACACGTCGAGCAAACCAGCCAGGCCGCCGGGCGTTGCATTTGGCAATAAGCGCACGTGAGCAGGTTCTGCGGCAGGCTCATGCGTTGGCGTGTCGCCTTCTGTTTGTTGAGACTCTGCAGGCGCTGCGTGGTCTTGTGAAACAAGCATGTCTGCAATAGCAGAAGCTTCGCTTTCGTTATGCTCCTCCAGCGTAGAGGTTGTTTGCGCAGGTAATTCTTCCGAAGCTTGTGCATCTTTGGCATCCGCCTCCTCTTGTGCTTCGGGTGTTGACTGAGACAGCACAGCATAGAGCTTATCTACCATGTCCTCAAATTCGCTACTGTGCTTATCGCGCGGCCGCGGCAGATTAATGGGCACATCAGCAATTAGATGACCTGGATGCGAGCCTAGTACAACAACACGGTCGGCCATTTGCACAGCCTCTTCAATATTATGTGTAACGATAAGTACCGACTTAATATCGCCTTTTTTGCTCGACCAAAGCTTAAGCACTTCGCGGCGGAGGTTTTCTGCCGTAAGCACGTCAAGCGCTGAAAACGGCTCGTCCATAAACAGCGCATCGGGACGCAACACAAGCGCACGAGCAATACCCACGCGCTGGCGCATACCACCCGAAAGTTCCTTTGGATACGCCGTTTCAAACCCGTCTAAACCAATAGCATCGATGGCCGCAAGCGCACGCTCACGGCGCTCAGCTGCGGGAACACCGCGGGCACGCAAACCAAGCTCAACGTTATCTTGCACCGTAAGCCACGGCATAAGCGCAAACGTTTGAAAAACAATGGCGACGCCGGGATTGGTACCGGCAAGCACACGATTGCGATAGCTCACCGTACCCTCGGTTGGCTGAATAAGACCTGCAAGCGTGCGTAAAAAAGTTGATTTTCCTGCGCCCGAACGCCCCAAAATGGCAACAATTTCGCCCTCATGCAGCACAAAAGACAAATCATTAAGAATGTGCTGCATAGCGCCGCTATCCGACACAAAGCGCTGACTTATGTGTTGTGCTTCAATGATAACCTGGCCATGCGGGGAGGTTTGCGCCTTGCGTGCGGCGGCGCTCGTGGTAGTGTTCGTGGTAGTGTTTGTAGTGGTTGAAACTGTAATGGGTGATGTTGTATTGCTTGTGGTGTATGTCATACTAAGCACCTGCCTTACAAGACGGCTACGAGCAGCATAGCAGGCAGCCAAACGAATAGTACCGTGTGCCGACACGCGTTTTTCACTCAAGATTGAGAGCTTGTGGTTGCGGCACAAACAAACGGAATGAAAGACTTAACTGATAACGTATCGTTTTTCGGCGAGACGCTGAAGTGGCGTCCAAATGAGCCTGTTGCTTACAACAACAATCAAACTCATAACTGTTACCCCAACGAGCGTTTTAGCACCGTCGCCCACTGTAGTAGCTGCAGTAATATAAGCACCAAGACCTTGCGTTTCCATATGAAATGCACCAAATTCAACAATTTCGGCAACTATCGACGCATTCCACGCGCCACCTGCCGCTGTGAGCGCACCGGTGCACCAGGCACCAAAAATAGCCGGCAAAATAAGCGTTTTCCAGCGCATGCTGAGCGGCAGTTGGAAACTTGTTGCCATTTGACGCAAATCATCAGGAATAGCACTTGCACCTGCAATAACGTTAAATAAGATGTACCACTGGGTGCCAAGTGCCATAAGGATAATGCTGCCAATGCTTAAATCGATGTGCCATGCCATAAACCACGCCATAGCAAATGGAAAAATAAAATTAGCAGGAAAACTTGCACATATTTGGACAATTGGCTGGGCAATACGCGAAATTTTTGGGTTCATGCCAATGCACACGCCAATAGGAACCCAAATAAGCGAACTCACTACAACAAGCAGCGCAACACGCACAAAGGTAAGCGCGCCGAGCATGCCGGCGTAGGCAAATTCAAAAAGGCCAACAGACGTTGCTACAACGTACAACAAGTTAACGGCAAATACTCCTATAAGCACACATGCAGCGGCAATAATAATCATATCAATCACGCGAAGGTGAGCTGCAGCAGGTTTGGAGCTTGCGCCCGTAATGCCAAATATGCGGGTAAGCCTATCGAGCCATGCGCGCAACGGCGCCATGAGCGCGCGCAGCACTTCATCGGCATGAGAATGACGAATAAGCGTGAGGATAGCGCTATGACGCTCATCAACTGAAGCACTTTGCGTAATGCGGAATTTTTCTGCCCAGGCAAGAAAGGGTTTCCACACTAAAAAGTCAATCGCAATAACAACTATCACCATAGCGAGAATAGCCCACCAAATGTTATCAAGTTTTTGCTCGGCCGCTGATTGTGCAACAAAGCTGCCAATACCAGGAAGCGCATAGGTGTTGTTGTTTACCGAAATCATCTCGGATGCTGTAAGGAAAAACCAGCCTCCCCCAACACTCATCATGCAATTCCACAACAGCGCAATAGCGGCATTTGGCATGCTGAGCACCCAAAAGCGCTGCCAGTGCGTAAGGCGCAAACTGCGTGCAGCTTCTTCAAGCTCTTTTGGTTCGCTTTGCAACGAGTGATAAAACGAAAACGTCATATTCCATGCTTGACTAGTAAAAATAGCGAACATCGAAGCCGCTTCGACGCCAAGCATCGATTCTGGAAACAGTACAAGCCAAATGCTTACCGTTGCCGACAAAAACCCTAAAATGGGTACCGACTGCAATATGTCGAGCAAAGGAATAAGAATTTTGCCTAAAGTCGAACTATGAGCTGCGAGTGAACCATATAGAATGGTAAATACAAGCGAGGCGATAAGCGCAACAAACATGCGAAACACCGAGCGCAGCGTGTAATATGGCAGATTGACAATATCTGTTGAAACCGTTGATGGTATGCCCTGAGGACCAATTGGCTGCGTTGTACATTGCAGCAAAAATGCCGTAAGGCCAAAAAGCGCAAAAATTCCTACGCACACAACAACGTCTGACCACACGCGTGTGGCCGTACGTGCATTTGTAGGTGTGCTTACGTGGTTTGGTGTGGAAAGTAATCTCATGGTACCCCCGTAAACGAGTTGTCGTTACCGTTGGAGATCACCACAGTTAATCATGAAAACGCTGCAGCGCCGTGCGTATGGCGCCGTGCGAAACGTATGACGCGAATGAGCATGTAACTTGCAAGAGTACGTTAGCCATTTGCGTTAGCTATTTGAATGCGCGCACGATAACTGATGGTGATTGCCGACTACATTACCAGTAACAAAAGCGTTTGCAGCTACGTGATATGTGCTGCTATCGCTGCATATGCCACTACAGTAAGAGTCGCTACTCGTGGTTTGAGCAGTATGACTATGACTATGGCTACTACTATGATGTTCCACGGCAATCACCTCCTTAAAAGCATGCGCGCCTGCGCATAATGAACAGCCAGCAAAACCGCATTGTACGGGCATGCCGTGCAACCATGCCGAGCATCTATGCCGTGCAACTATGCAGAACGGACATACCAAACTCACGTGCGGGGCTGTCTGGCGCTATTCTAAAATATACCCACCCTAGTGTCAACCAACAAAACACCTAAACTCATGCACATTACGCATAAGAAACAATCCGTTAATTTCAAAGGTTAGTAGAACACTGTTGTTTTTCCTCCTTTTTTTATTTTTTTAGTACAAAAATAAATTTTAGCTAAGGGAAGGGCACTTGACTCTTTTCCTGTTCCGCGATTTTACACCATTATATGGGCGTTACTAAAAATTTAGTAACGCCCGCCCGCCCAGCCGCGCACAACTCCACAAAAACGCGCTGCCTTGCGGGGTTTGCAAGGCAGCGCACTCATTGCTCTTCAGACTTCTTGTATTGGCGATATGGAACGTAAGTGAGATACACAAATGGGCAGCTGAGAGCTTTGTTGTGGCGAAGTTTCGCGCAAGCGCACTTCGCCACAACAGAGCGTCTGCCCGTTTGTGTTTACAAGTAATGGTACCTACTTAGCGGCGTACCACTTTATTTCCTCTTTGCGCCATCCGTCTTTCACCATTTTGGCAATCTCATCTGGGTCAGACGTGTAGTGGTGGTAGAACTTTTTCTCATACAGGTTGTACATGCTTACCATGCCGACCGTTTGTTTGTCGGCATCCAGCACGCTAAAGAATTTCACACCCTCGTTTCTCCAACCAGCCTTTACGCATTTTGCAAGCTCGTCTTCCTTGGTGGTGTAGTGGTGTTCACCTGTGGTTGGATTGTACAGACGGTATACACCACCTTTCTCGCCATGCATATATACCTTGCCAGTAACATTCTCAAAGTTCCAACCAAGGGAAACAAGGTTGTCCTTCTCGGCAGCGTCAGTCGTAAACAGGTGCTCGTGCGTGTAGGGGTTATACAGGCGGTACATTGCAGCAAATTGTGGCTCTATCGCCTCTCCATCAGCGCGCGACGGCGCAGGTGTAACTGTTGTTTTTGAATTGGAGAGCGCACCTGTTGTTGGATTCACCTCGTATACATTTGTTGTAACAGACCCGTCGGCATTATTGATAACTTCTTTATTCCCCACCTTAGTAAGCCCATCCTGAGCTGCAGTTTCATTAACGCTCGGTGTGCCTTCAACCCACACACCGTTTTTGAATACGCCATTGGACTTTGTTACTCGTTTCCCGTCAACAGGATCTGAAATCTTCTTTTGCGTATTATACGGAAGCGTTTCGTCGGCCTCATACTTCATTACACCGTGGAGCACTTCGGTTTTTGTTGAGCCAACAAGTGTATCGGCGGGCATCGACGTCTTCTTTTTCGGGTTAATTAAATTACCCGTTGCAGGAACAACATCATACGTAGTGGTAATAGTCTTATTACCCTCATGAGTAACTTGCTTATTACCAACCCTTACTACATGATCCGTTGGATCAACTTTATCCTCTTTAGTATTTTCTACATCTGTTGTAAGACCCGTATCAGAATTTACTTTGTAAGTAGTCGTAACCGTCTTAGAACCGTTTTGGCCAGCAGTTTTGTCTTCTTGCTTTTTATAATCTAAAGTATTGTCTGCAACATAAGTAGTCTTAAACGGAATCGTTGTTGTTGTTTTATTAACATTACCAACCTTAGTTAAACCGTCTTGGGCAGAAACTTCTACTGGATCGCTTCCATCTGCATACTCTTTTTTCGTACCATCTTTAGCGGCTGTTACTTGTTGCTTTTGTTGATAAGCAAGCTTTGGATCCGCCTCATACTTCATCTTGGCTTTAATAACCCAAGTCGTAACACCATTATCAGTCTTAGGAACATTAAGGTTTAATGTTATAATTCCAGTGTAGTTAGAGGTAGCGCTGCCGATTTGAATATTGTCGTGCTGAAATTTGATAGATATAGTACCGGAATACGGTAGATCCTTGCTAAGAGTAAATACATCATCAGTAATGCTGCCAATACTGTTACCTTCTTCACCTTGAATAGTAAACGTAACATCAGAAACAGGTAGCGTAGTTTCCTTATCATTAGAGTCAATAGTAATAGTTTGATTACCCATTTTAAGGGTGTCTAGTTTCTTCAAATTCTCCAACGGACTCAAATCAGAAACCTGATTACCAATGAAAATAAGTTCTTTTAGGCTCTTTAAATTCTCCAACGAAGTCAAATCAGAAACCTGATTACGAGAGAAATCAAGGGTTTTTAGGCTATGCAAATACTGCAGCGTATCCAACTTAGAAACCTTATTATCAGTGAAAAAAAGGTCTTCTAGGCTATCCAAAACCCCCAACGGAGTCAAATCAGAAACCTGATTACCAGAGAAATCAAGGGATTTTAGGAACAAATTCTCCAACGGAGTCAAATCAGAAACCTTATTATTAGAGAAATAAAGTTCTTCTAGGCTCGTTAAATTCTCCAACGGCTTCAAATCAGAAACATTATTACCAGAGAAATTAAGGTATACTAGTTCCGTAAAGTGTTCAAGCCCTGTCAAATCATGAATAGTATTACTATCGTCCAGACTATCAACACTCCAATTGCGTAAGTTTGCCTCCTTCAACTTCTCAGCATTAGCAATTGTAATATCTGTAGCATCACTAGCAATAATATTTTTTTCTTTCATAACTTTAAGCAGTTTGCTTTTTAAAACTGGATCTTTGAATTCAATAACTTGATTCTCGTCATCCTCGGAACTGCTTCGATCTGCGTACGTAGTAGCAGTAGAAGTAGAAGCAGAAGCAGCAGCATTGCTGCTCGCGTACGCTACCTCAGGCGTACTATTTGCAACAACACCCATTGAAGTTGCAATCCCAACGCTAACAATAATCGGCAAAACCGAATTACGCTTCTTCTTACTACTCTCCATAATAATCAACCTCTAATCATCCATCTCTACAATGAGTAAAATCACTGTCCAAAAAAGTAGACTCTAATTTACGAACTTTGGGTTCCACATCAGGTAAAACAGGGTTTTTAGCTAATGAAACCTGCCCCCCCCCGACCGATTTTACGGGTACGGGAATTGTACCTGCAGGAACAGTACCAATAGAAATTGAAAGATGCGAATTATTTGATGCAGGGGCTGCATCTTGTGCCAATGCAGCTTGAGGGTACAAAAGGGCAGTTGATGCGAGCCCCGCTAAAAGCGCGGATCCCATAATAGAACGTTTAATACCCTGCGCTCGGAGCACGGAATAGTTGTGTGATTGGATGTTTTTTGCAGACATACCATACCTCAAAACTCGCTTGCTGAAAATAAGTTAAACCAATTAATAAACTATCACTTTTGGTAGCAAAATGTAAGGTAGTTAGTAAGTTAACCACTTGCAACAAAATGCAAACACATCATGCGGTAACAAGCCATAGGTGCACTGCCTTGCAAATCTCCATCATAGTGCGTTGTAGTCGCATTTTGCAACACCCGAGCACGGGCGCAAGCATTGTCGCAAAACGTAAAGATGGGTCCAACAAAAACGCGCTGCCTTGCGGAATTTGCAAGGCAGCGCAGGTTAAAACGATGTTAGAACACAGGCTACAACGCAGACCAATGCAAGCACTAAAGCACAGGTTAACGTGCAGCGTAAAACGAATCTATAGCTATTACGCACGCTTCGTAATGGTCTTTTTCGAAAGTGCAAACACAATAAGCGTAATGAGAGCAACCACAGCAAAGAACAAGCAAATGTTTGCATAGCTAGTAGAATCTGCTGCAACACCCGGCACAAGCTGCATGTCTTTCAAAGAAGGATTAATAAGCAATCCAGCATAAATAGCAACGCCAATGGAACCGGATACGTTGAGAATAAGGTCACAAATACCCATACCGCGGCCATTTTCTTCCGTGGGGAGCGTATCGGCTGCACAGTCGTACAATGCGGTGTACCCTAGTGACCCACCAGCAATAATAAGCGATGCACACACGGTAAGAAGCACAAGACCCGCACTAATAAACAGCGCAAATCCGATAAAGCCAACTGCGATAAGCACAATGGCGGTGTAAATAGACGGCACACGCCCAAGCACGCCAACAAGCTTGCCTGACATAAGCCCTACCACTGCGGCAACGAGCGAAATAACGCCGCACGCAAGAGAAATATCGATAATCGAAATCTTGTGAACTTCAGAGCAAACCGTATTAAACAGTGGCATGAGCGAGTAGTTAAAGAAGCACACGCCAAAGATGACAAGAACGGTGAGCAAAAAGCCAACATTTTTAAGAAATGCAACATCGATAAAGGGGTGCTTGCCATGTACCACGTAAAAACCAAACACAACAAGAAACAGGAGCGCCGCACCAATTATTTCGACAAAAGGATACGAAAACCAAATAACGAGCAAGGCTGCAAACAATCCAAAGATGCTAATACCAAACACATCGATTTTTTGAGTTGTACTTGTTTCGTTAGGCAGATTTTTGATAAGCGTAGGCAAAAAGACAACGGACACCACAGGAATAAGAATCAAGTAACGCCAATCGATTGAGGTGATAATACCACCAGTTACCGCGCCAAGCGCCGCTGCAAAGTAGTAAACAGCACCATAAATACCAATGTAGATGGGCTTTTCCTTATCGTCCAGATACTTAACGGTAGTAACTAAAAATACCGAACCGGCTACCTGCCCGCCTGCAGTTTGAATAATTCTGCCAACAAGCACAATCCAAAAATTGAACGAGCCAAAAAAGCCGATAAGACTACCCACCACAAAAATGCATACACCAAAAATAGACATGCCTCGAAGTGGAATAAAATCGCATAGCGTGCTATAAAGCATGCACACAATGCCAAGAACAATACCAGGAATAGCCGTAAGAAGCGCCGCGCTCTCGGGCATAGCAAGCGCGTTTCCAATATTTTGGTACACCAGATTAAATGCTTGGAGCATTACAATACTAAATGCAAAAATTACTAACAGTGCAGGTAGCGACTTTTTCACTTGTTGCGTATGTAGTGTTGCCGTTGCCATAATAGCTACTCCTTTTCACTAAACGAGCTAAAGAACGAATACAGCGTTTGCTCAAGATGACTCACGAACGTTTCGTTTTGCACCTCAAGAGCAACGTGCACGGGCGTTTTCTTTGCCATCACCTCAAGCGGATCGCTAATAATACGTCCCCTACCAGGCTCTTCGGTATCAACGCGCAGCGGAACATCCACGCAGCGCACATACTGCGGGTTAAACGCAACGCCCACCGCAAGTGGGTCGTGCAGCACAAACGTATCCTGCGCGCACGCCGGCACATAAGGATTAGACGCCTTAATGTAAAAATCGCACATATCAGCAAAAAACGTCGCCTGCGTGTTGCCAAGCGCGCGCACCTTGTTGATAAACGCCTGCGTCGTATAGGTTTGCATGGTTACATCAAGCCCAACCATCGTAATGTCCGCACCGCTCGACAGCACTACATCAGCGGCATCGGGGTCTTGCGCAATATTGCATTCGGCAAATTTATCGTTGTTACCTGCTTGAATAGCGGCGCCACCCATCATCACAATGTGCATCTTGCTAATAAGCTCGGGCGCCTGCTGAATCACGCGCGCCATCGTTGTAAGCGAGCCAGTTGGCACAAGGGTAACATCCTTACCGTATGTTTTTACGCTTTGAATAATAAAATCAATAGCACTTTGCGGCTGAACAGATCCAATGCTCTTAGCTGGGATTTCAACATCACCCGTACCATTTTTACCGTGGAAGATTTCGCAGCCCTCGCTCACCGTAAAATGGTCTGCGAAAAGCGGGTGGCATTCGCCCTTAAAAACGGGAATTTCCTGGTGCCCAACCATAGACAGCAGTGCAAGATCGTTATGAATTCCCTGGTCACGGGTGACATTGCCAAACGAGCCAGTAACGCCAAGCAGCTGGATATCAGGATTTGCAATGGCATACATAAGGGCAAATGTATCGTCGATACCAGTATCGAGATCTAATATCATTTTCATACGAATACCTCCTTGATGCACAACGCGCGCGGGCATTGTGCGTTGATATGGGTTTTGGGCACACAGGCGCCTACACAGGCAAAGGTGCGAGTACATCCGCTGGTGCTGGTACACCTGCGCGTCATGATAATGCTACTATTCGTTCTGCGTTGTACCTCCTTTGGTCGAAAAATAGGCTTCTACCTCTTGTTTTGTAGGTATAGAAAGCTGCGCGCCCACCTTAGTAGTTGCGAGCGCGGCTGCATACGACGCCCGCAGCTGCGCCTGCTCAAACGGCATATCCGCAGCTAAACAAGCCGCCAAATAACCCACAAACGTGTCACCCGCAGCAGTTGTGTCTTGCACATGCACAGCAAAACTTGGCTGATACATAACGTTTTGCGGTGTAACACGCATGCTACCAGCAGCGCCAAGCGTAACAAGAAGAGAACATGGTGAGCTACTAAGCGTGTTTTGCTCCGAGGCACCGTCTTGCACGGCGGCACCGTCTTGCGCGACACCACAAGCTCCACCGGCACCATCCTCGGCAGGCGCAGTAGCACAAATGCGTTTCGCCACCTCTTGCAGCGCGCGGGCTTCAGGGCAGGTGCCGTGTTCGTCAATTGTTGGCGTAATGCCAAAGAGCTGCTCACACTCAGTTTCGTTAAGGCACAGCACATCGCAGGCAGCCATAAGC
Organism: uncultured Atopobium sp.; assembly: GCA_946997485.1. Classification (GTDB taxonomy): domain Bacteria; phylum Actinomycetota; class Coriobacteriia; order Coriobacteriales; family Atopobiaceae; genus Fannyhessea. Next base: position 6,402 of record CAMPVF010000002.1, on the reverse strand, counting down.
TCACGCGACATGCTGCGAGCAGGCGAAGGATTTACAATAACGCGGCATCCCCTGGCGTGAGCCGATGTAATTGCAGCTTCTACCAGGCTTTTTGAACATTCAAACTGAATAAGCAGTACGTCGTGAGGCGTGAGTGTTGCGTTTAAATCACGCAGAGCCCGCGTTTCGTCGAGCGCATAATTTGCGCCATGCTCAATGATAATGCGGTTATTTTGATGACTGCGCAGAACCACAGCAACGCCGCTAGAACCTGGTGTAGCAGCAATGAGCTGCGTGGCAACGCCCGCCTGCGCCAAGCTTTCGCACAACACCGATCCAAACGCATCGCTTCCAACAGCGCCAATCATCTGCACGCATGCGCCGGCACGCGCGGCCGCAACTGCCTGGTTAGCGCCTTTTCCGCCGGGGCTCATCAACAAATTGGAACCATTAATGGTTTCGCCCTCGTGCGGCACGCGATCACATTCAATTGAAACGTCCATGTTAATACTACCGAGAACAACCACGTGTCCCATATAAACCCCCTGTATGCGCCGAACATACCAACCCTTGCAGCTACTTTCAATTTAGGAAATGTATTTTTCCGTTTCGTTTTCTTTAGCTGTAGCATACAAAGTACATGTTAAAATGCTAGTTAGCATCTGCAAACGGTACTGTTTTAACCGCAAACGGCTACACATCTAGGAAAACATATTTTCCTTGCTACACTAGGCAACATGTTTTAATTACTTGCCAGTCGCAGGTAAAAAACTTACAAGTACGCACGTGTACAAGGCAATTACGCGCAAGCGTACCTTGAGTGCCATGTTCACACTGCATATACCCAGCCTATAAAGGAGTTGCCATGAACATCAAAGACATAGCAAAGCTTGCCGGTGTTTCTCCTTCTACCGTATCAAAGGTGATAAACGGTAAGGCACAAAGCATAAGTAAATCAACGCAAGACAAAATTAAGGCGCTCGTCCGCGATTATCATTATGTTGCGTACAACAAAAATGCTGTTTCATCTGCATCAAAATGGGTTGTAGGCATTGTATTTAACAACCGTCTTACCATGGACACTCTACTTTTTGGCATGGTACATGCGCTGCAAAAGCACGGATGCTGTGCACTCGTGCGCCTGAGTGACAACAGCCACTCGCAAGAAGAGAAAAATATTGAAACGCTCATTCAAGCAGACGTTTCGGCAATAATTTGGCAGCCAATAGAACCACTCCAGCCCGCGCTTGCAAATCGCCTTGCACAAACGCGCATTCCATGTGTTACCATTGGACTTTCAACACCAAACCCATCATTTCTTAACTTTTGCCTGCCCTACCAGCGCATGAGCGCGTTTCTTACCAATACTCTTATCGAACAAGGGCATACACACATAGCGTGCCTCGCACAAAAAGGAAGCCGAACCCAAGCGGTTATTGCAGGTTATACAACAGCTATGCGTCTTTGTGGATTGTCAGAAAAAAACACGCTAGTCTGTTTTGATACGCCAAACGACCTTGCAACCTTGGAATATGCAATTGTACAAGGCGATTTTACAGGGCTTGTATGCACGCATTACAACATTGCCTACAAGATCATAGGACGACTTGAAAAATTGCACGTACATGTGCCATCCATGGTAAGTGTAGTAAGTATTAAAAATGAATACGTCCATCCTATCGACTACAAACAAATCAATACCGTAAGTGCGTGTACAGTACCGCATAATGAGTTTGCAGCAATGGTTGTAAATGAACTTTTTGCCGAGCGTAACTGTTTTCAAGAGGCATCAAACACTAGGTATAACGAGACGCGAACATGTCACTACCAGCACAATTACGCGTTTATACTTACATCGATGACAACCGTAATGCCACCTTGCACACAACCAAAAAAACGTGTACTTGTAATAGGAAGCATCAATTACGATACGCAAATAAGCGTGGATAGTCTTCCTGGTTCAGAAACCACGCAAACAGCACGCAGCGTCACACATGCGCCAGGCGGCAAAGCAACAAATCAAGCAATTGGCGTAGCAAAGCTTGGATGTGAGGCAACAATTATTGGAGCAGTGGGTAATGATGCTCAGGCAAATACCATATTTAAGGAACTTCATCAGTGGAATATTGAAACTGACGCTATCACGCGAATTCACAATGCCGAAACAGGACAAGCGTACATTAGTGTTGATAAGTTGGGTAATTGTTCTATCACGCTTATTTCAGGCGCAAATAGCAGCGTAAACGCAGCATATATTAGCGCGCAAGAAAAGCTGTTTGAGCAGGCAGATGTGTGTCTTATCCAAACAGAAATTCCATTCGACGCTATTGAGAAAAGCTGCGAGCTTGCTCATAAACACCATATACCCGTTGTACTTAAACCTGTAGACTGCACATCGCTGCCTGCGCACATACTGGCACGTGTTGATTATCTTATACCGAATGAACAAGAACTTGCGGCAATTTGTCCGCAGGAACAAACTATGCAGAAGCGTGCTGAGGCGCTCTGTGCGCATGGTGCCCATACTATAATCACTACCCGAGGTGAGCGTGGCTGTTATGTGTACAGCGCCATCAATGGACAGATCCAAAGCCAGATAATTCCCGGTTTACATGTTGAAGTGCTCGACGGAACCGGTGCTTGTGATGCTTTTATCAGCGCATTTACACACGCCACATTAGAAGGATTTACGTGCGTTGAAGCTGCACGAATAGCTAATATTGCAGCAGCATACAGCACCACACGTCCTGGTGTTTCAGGCGCTTTTATCGACCGCCGTTTAATGGACAACATTACAAGCAAATAGTAAGAGCGTGTATACATAAAGAAAAACCCCACACGCATGATTGCATGTGGGGTTATGTATTACGAAAACGATTTGTTAGACGAGTTCAAGGTTCAGAATTCAGGGTTCAGAATTCAAGGTTCAAGGTTCAGGGTTCAAAGTTCAAGGTTCAATTCGGATCAAGCACCGTTCAAAGTTCAACATTTAGCAAAGTTCAAACCAAGTTCAATGAAACCGCAAACAAACAATACTTACTCGTCAGCCTCAAGCTCAGCCAACACTTCGTCGGACACGCACATAGCTGCATATACGTTCTGAACGTCGTCAAGCTCTTCAAGACGGTCTACCAGGCGCTCAACCTTACGCGCATCGCTTGCATTGAGGTCGGTTGGGTTATTAGGAACCATGGTAAGCTCACTACCTTTAACCTCAATACCCTGACCTTGCAAAGCCTTTTCAACAGACTGCATCTTGTCATACGCAGTGTATACAAGCCACTGATCGCCATCATCTTTGTAGTCTTGACCGTCGGCTTCGGCAACTGCCATCATAAGCTCGTCCTCATCTGCGCACGCTTCTTTGGTGATAGCAATGCAACCTTTGCGATCGAACTGGAACGCAACAGAACCTGAGGTACCAAGGTTACCACCTGAGTGTGTAAACGCCGAACGAACATCGGCAGCCGTACGATTAAGGTTATCGGTAAGGCATTCAACATAGAGCGCAACGCCTGCAGGACCGTAGCCTTCGTATGTAACCTCTTTATAAATAACAGCCTCAGCGCCGGTGCCAAATGCTTTGTCGATAGCAGCTTGAATACGGGCGTTAGGCATTGAAACCATACGTGCACGTGCAACAGCTGCTGCTAAAGCTGCATTGTTTTCGGGGTTTGGATCGCCGCCATTGCGAGCTGCTACGGTAATATTTCTAGAGTGTTTGGAGAAAAGTGCCGAGCGTTTCGCATCGATAGCTGCTTTTTTATGCTTTGTGGTAGCCCACTTTGAGTGTCCGGACATGCACGCTCCTTCGTATGAAATCTAACTACTAACTGACATATCATAACGCGTAATCGCGCATTTGACTATACATGTTATGCATTATCACGCAGTCTTTAAACATCTGCCTAAATCTGCCTCATAATAGCACGTGCAAACTCATAATAGCAGGTACGCGGTTGGTTGAGCAAGACAAAATCGCAACGAGTGTAACAAATGCCCACCAAGCTCGTACATCTACACCAAGCTCGCACACCTGCGGCAGGCATGCACAGCTACACCAGGCTGTGTTGCCGCTTTTTCTTTAAGCTATATATGCACAAAAGCGCGCCCGCACCAATTACCGGCAACGATAGCACCTGACCCATGGTGAGCCACGACGTGCCAAGCAAATAGCCAAGCTGCACGTCGGGTAGGCGTACAAATTCAATCAAAAAGCGAACAATGCCATACATCAGCAAAAATAGCCCTGTGTAGCTACCCTCGTACATGCGCTTAGACATAGTGCGTGAGCGCGACAACCAAAAGAGCACAGCAAAAATAACAACACCTTCAAGCAGCGCTTCATACAGTTGTGAGGGGTGCCGCGCCACCATACCGCCGCCAGTGCGGGCAAAAATAACGCCCCACGCCGCATCGGTTGGCTTGCCCCACAGCTCGCCATTCACAAAATTTGCAACGCGACCAAAAAATAGTCCAATGGGCGCGCCAATAACTGCCATATCAATCACACTAAGCGGACGAAAGTGCAGGTAGCGACAGGCAACACAGCCCATAGCAAGAGCGCCAATAAGTCCGCCATGAAAACTCATACCACCCTGGCTTAAAAATAAAATTTCTACAGGATGTTCAAAATAGTACGTGCCTGCATAAAACAGCACGTATGCAAGGCGGCCGCCCACAATTACACCGATAACTGCAGCATTTATAATTGTAATAAGCGAATCGGGGCTCAAAGCAAGCTGCCAGCGCCGCGCTGTGTTATACAACACGGCTCCCGCACACACAAAGCCGGCAATATATGCAAGCGCGTACCACTTAATGCTAACAGGTCCAAACTGTAGCGCAACGGGATTGAGCGATTGGTAAATATCGTTTAACCACATTGCAACCAACTACCACATCATTGCAGGCTCAACTTTTGTTACACCAGGCACATGCTCTTTCAAAATACGCTCAATACCCTCGGTCATGTCGTATTCGCTCAAAGGACAGCCCGCGCACGCGCCCGTCATTTCAAGCGTAACAACGCCGTCGTCCGACACATTCACAAGCACTACGTCGCCACCATCTGCCTGCAAACTTTCGCGAATAACGTCTATCGTTGCTTCCAAAATTTCGCGGTTGATAGGAACGCGCTCGGCTGGGGTTGTAGCGTTATCCCCGCTGGTAGATGAGGTCGCGGCAGCGGCTTCAGGGTTTGCAGCTTGTGCAGCATCTGAAGCGTTTATGGAATCTGCAGCGTTTGCGGCAGCATCGGTAGTAGCAGAGCTTGTATCATTGCGCGGAAATTCGTTACTAAACGCATTATCGTCGCCGGTAAACCCGTTGTCATAGGCGCTGCTAAAATCGCCGTTAAAGCCGTCTTCAAAGCCTTCATTAAAGCCGTCGTACATCGATGTATCTTGTTCGTTTTGCATACCAGCTCGTATTCCCTTCATTATTCACCATTACAAACGCGTGTCAGCGCCGAGGCAAGCATCCAAACTAACATAGCGCCTGGCGCGCAGCACACGGTACATTACGCTTATACCCGTATCGTTATGATTACTTCAGTATAATTGTTGAGCACATAACGCGCTAGCACCCATCGCGCTAGCACCCATCGCGCTAGCACCCATCGCCTATCTTAAAACCGCATACTATGCGTTTCTGGCCGCGCCGCAAAGCCCCTATACGTACCAAATCCCACATTATAAAGCCTCCAACGCTCGTTTAATTTGCAGCGCAATGTCATATGGGGGTGCGGACAAAACTCTATAATAATTCTAATTAGAAAATTTTTTAATATCTAATTGGTTTAATTTCTCTAAAAATATAAGTTGGGTCTTTGCAAGATTTCTAAGTTCAATCATTCTTTCTTTTTGCTCTAACCCTTTTCCAATTAGAATTGCATTGTAGGATTCCATATTAGCAAGTACTAATAGTTCATTAAGACTTGCACAGTCTCTCATATTTCCTTTTAGGTCAGGATTTTCTTCACGCCACTGTTTTGCTCTTTTATCAAAGAGTGCCACATTAAGCATATCTGCTTCACTTGCATATTTAAAAGCTATATCTTTATGAGCATATGTGCCACCATATCGACCCAACTTTACAAATAGTCCTACTGCATTAGTGGTTTTCTGCCATTTTAGAGGTGATAAAGTAAAAGCGTTACTACCCGCCTCTTTTAAATACCCCTCGAATTCGAGGGGGTTAAAATCTGCATTATTTAACTGCTCGCAAATGCCAAGAATAATAATCATTGTTCAGATTACTAAAAAATCGGCAGCCAGAAGACTGCCGATACAGTAGCTATGTTCACATGCAGCCAAACAAGTAGCTAAGCCATGTAGCAATACCATGTAGCAAAAACAGCGCGCAAGCTATTCCCACTCGGTGGTTATAGTTTTGCCGTCTCGTCACTCCAGTTGCACCCAG
>CAMPVF010000001.1 GCA_946997485.1 uncultured Atopobium sp. | reverse complement strand
ACACCGCGTTCAGCACGGTTGTGCCATCGGGACGCAGCTTATAGAGCGGACGCATCTCTTTTGCACCAAACCACTCAGGTGCAACGCCCGCGTTCAGCTTATTTTCTAGCTGGTAGTTTGGCTTATAAAATCTATCGAACTCTTTATCGCTCGCAAGGACCTTTTCAACATCTGCTTTTATACGATCATTGTTGGTATCCAGCCCGTCAAAGTGCACCTGCTTGCGCTCTTCTGCCGTAAGCGTGCCTTTGATAACACGATATTTCCCGTTTAGCTTATCGGTTGGTGCGTCAAACGATGGGTCGTATTTCGTAAATGTATTGCTTATATTCTCGTCGCTTTTGCCTGTGCGCTGTACACGGCCCACGTAGTCGTAGTTGTCAAGGCTGTTGGGATCGTCGGGCTTTACCAGGCGCGCTTTTTGCACCCACACGTTTACCCAGTAGGTTGTTTCCTTGTGTGCTGGCTCCCAGTGCGCCACAAATTTAACGTCGTTATCAGGCAACACCTGCTTAGTAAAGTTTGGATCGAGCGATGGCGCCTCGTGCTCCTTGCCCTTAATGCCCTTTACGGTCCAGCCCATAAATTTGTAGCCGTCACGTGTTGGGTTGTTTACCTCAAGCATCGTAGCGCCAAATTTGTATACATGACCTTGAATAGCTGTGCCGCCTTGCACGTCGTAGGTTACTTCGTGCTTTTTAAGTAAATAGCGCAGCTCAAATACCAAATGTTTGGATTCTTTATGAGGCGTTGTTTGCGATGCTTCGGGTGTGGTGCTTGATGCCTCATCCTCATCGGCTTCGGTGTAGTTTGCGTCGTCGGGGATAGAAGAGCCAACTAAATTGGGCTCGGGGCTATAGCCTTCGATATTTACCGGCTGCGCAAATACCTGCGAGCCTACAAGACCAACCGCTTTACTTACGCACACAATGTGCTCGTGACCTTCGGCATCTTTAAGCTTAACTTTATTGCTTAAGTCGGTGTATTCAATAAACTGTTTTGAGCGCTTATCGTTGGGATCGCTGATATGCGGATCATAATCGGGGTTTTGCAGCATGTGGCGAATGTAAAATGTAACCTGCTTGGGGTTGTACTCAAGCGTGTACTCACTTACAACTGCGCCATTTTTGCTCAAGCGCTTGTTAATATTTTTTTCGATAAGAGCTTTATCAACTTTAATGTAGGTTTGCACCGATCCATTTTGCTCGGTATCACGTACAAACTTGCCGTGCTCGTCTTTTACGTAGTTTCCACGTGGCGCGCGATACCCTTTGGTTGTTGGCACTGGAATATACACGCCATCGTCTGCGTTATCTGTAATTTGATTAAGCTTATCTTCGGTAAACGAAAACTCCGTTGGTTGTAAGAGCTGCTTCGTTTGATTACCTGCAACGCTATAGTGTACGGTAAAGTTGTAAATCGTTTTACGCTGGTTTTCAGGGGGTGTAACCTGGCTATTTGCAGTTGGCAGATTTTGAGCTTCCTGATGTTCAGTATTGGGCTTTACTACCTGCTGGTTTGATGTGTCGTTTTCTTTTGGGCGTGTTGGTGTGGTGGGTGCCTGGCCTTGTGGTGTTTCGCCAGAAGTCAACGTGCCTGCAGACGCAGGATTTTCTGCTGGTTGGATTGAAGCATGTGTTGCTGCAGCTGTGCTACTCGATTCTGCATTATGCGCGCCCGTGGGCTGTGCTGCGGGCTCATCATTGTTCGCATGCAATGGTGCGGAGCCGTTTTGGGTGGCAGGCTCTGCGGTGCGATCCGTACCTGCTGCGTCGCTGTTACTGCCGTTTGCCGCGGGCGTGCCTTGCGTTGCTTGTGTGCTTTTGGCGCTGTGTTTTGCTGCTTTCGAGTGGCTTGCGGCGTCTGTTGTACCTGCAGCAGCTTTAGCAGCAGTGTTACCTGCAACGCCAGCTGCTGGAGATTGCGCACCCTGGTTTGCAGGAGCTACAATTGCATCGTGCAGCGACGCATCAGATTCTTTAGTTTGCTGCGTGGCAAGCGCAGGCGTTGCTATGGCAAGTGTTGAAACAAGCGCAACTCCCGCTGCAACACCAATCGGAGCTTTTTCTGCCTTGTGTACTTGAGACACTTTTGCATGAGCAGTAAGCTTTTGCATTCTGTTTTTCTTAACCATTATCCACACCCAATCGAACAAAGATCAAAAAATGTCCACCTATATAAATCATATAAATTATACGCTGTTCGTTTTTTTTTTTCAATGATTTTTGTGCATAAATGTGCAGATTAATGGCATAGTTTGTGCCGTCTCTGTGACATTTTTTAAACACTGTATATAACGAGCGTAAGGAGGGTAGCGCGCTGCTTATGCTCTTCATTTGCGTGGGCGACCGGCTCGTGTATCTGCACGACATAATGTATATTTTGTCTATATTGTTGCACAATTATGCATAGCGTTACTGAACAGGTATTAAAACAGAAGCAAAGCGAGCCTATAAGCCGGGTTCTGTCGAGGATGACAATTTATCTAGGGTGTACATTACTGCACATCTCAAGCGCGCAACCCGAATGCAGATTGGGCCAATCTATAGCACTCCTATTTGCGTTTGCTCCAGATGGGGCTTGCCAAGCCGCTGTGTTGCCACAACGCTGGTAGTCTCTTACACTACCGTTTCAGCTTTTCTCTTACGGCGTGCACGGATGTGCCCGCACGTGGTGGGAGTCTTCTTTTCTGCGGCGCTTTCCGTCGGTTCTGGTTTTGGTAACAACTCGTGCCAAATACCCAGCTTCCGCCTGGCCGTTAGCCAGCATCCTGCCCTGTGGAGCCCGGACTTTCCTCATGGCACGTGTTACAACATAGCTATCGTAGAGGTCGTGCCCCGCAGTCATCCAGCTCGCTTTGCATGCGTATTGTATCATATGCACGAATGTTGTGTGGCGGGCGATGCACTACAAGGCACGCCATATGGTACGTACGAATGGCACGCGCTGCAGCTTGTGCAAGCTAGGCGCGCGGGCATCCTCCAATCGGTACGTGCGCGCTTCTATTTTTATCCGCGTCTTCTCATTTTCCTGATTTTTTGCCTTCTTAACGCTAAAAACTGCGCTACACTAACACTAGTGTATGTAACGTATTGCAGGAGCGTGCCATGTCAGATACAACCACAACTCAAAGCGATGCCACAAGCGACAGCGCCCAGCATGCTCGCGAAATCGAAGAACAAGCCAAACAAAAACTCATCGCGCGCATTAATATGGCGGCATATGTTGTCCTTATGGTTGTGTTTTATGGCATATTTCTCATTTTTGCAGTAATTCCGGGTATTCAGGCGTGGCTCCAATCGTAACTATGTTGCGTAGCTGCGTGCAGCGCGTGCCACAACTTGCGCTTTAACCCACGTTAAAACCGCGTGTTCGCGTGCGCTATTGCATGCGTACTACCACTACCGTTCACCTTCACAAAACCCACCCTCGCAAAACTTTACAAGAATTTCTTATACATTTTGATTTATTATTACTAGAGCAGTAACTCTTGGGTACCATTCAGGAGAGACCACAAGGTTGAATGTCAAAAGAGTTATAGAGCTCGTTGTGTACCTGCGCATATGGTTAAAAGTAGCTTGGAGAGGCTTTGTGTGCTAACCATATCGCACAGATGCGTGGTTATGCCGTTCTAATCGTTTCGATTATGCACGTGGCTTCGTTTTGTGCGCGCAGGGTATTTCAGAGCATGCTATTGACTGGATTTTGCATCTCTTATGTAGGGGGAGGATATGGCAAGACAATTCAAGTCGATGGATGGTAACGAAGCCGCAGCATATGTATCGTATGCATATACCGATGTTGCTGGAATTTACCCCATTACGCCGTCAAGTCCAATGGCAGACCACGTAGACAACTGGGCTGCTAAAGGCATGAAAAATATTTTCGGTTCGTCTGTTCGTGTTATCGAAATGCAATCTGAAGCAGGTGCTGCAGGTACGGTTCACGGTTCGCTTGGAACGGGAGCGCTGTCAACCACATATACGGCCTCGCAGGGCTTGCTGCTTATGATTCCAAACATGTATAAAATTGCTGCTGAGCAGCTACCGTGCGTATTTCATGTTGCAGCTCGTGCTGTTGCAACGCAAGCACTTAGCATTTTTGGCGATCACTCCGACGTTATGGCATGTCGTCAAACTGGTTTTGCAATGCTTGCCGAAACCAATCCGCAAGAAGTAATGGATTTGGCTCCTGTTGCTCATATGGCAGCGCTCGAGGGTCGCGTTCCGTTTATTAACTTTTTCGACGGTTTTAGAACGTCGCACGAAATTCAAAAAGTTGCCATGTGGGATTTCAACGATCTTAAAGCAATGTACGATTTTGATGCGCTCAAGCGTTTTCGTGATCATGCGCTTAACCCCGAGCATCCGCACATGCGCGGCTCGCACCAAAACCCCGACATCTTCTTCCAAAACCGTGAAGCCTGCAACGGCGTATATAATGCACTGCCCGATATTGTTGAACGTTGCATGGATCGTATCAATAAACAAATTGGCACAAATTATGGGCTGTTTAACTACTATGGTGCACCCGATGCCGATCGCGTTGTTGTGTGCATGGGTTCGTTTTGCGACCCTATCGAAGAAGTTATCGATTACCTTCGTGCGCAGGGCGAAAAAGTGGGCTTACTTAAGGTGCGCCTCTTTCGTCCATTTTCGGTTGAGCGTTTTGGCAGCGTGCTTCCGCACACGACAAAGCGCATTGCTGTTCTCGACCGTACAAAAGAGCCGGGAGCTATTGGTGAGCCGCTGTATCAGGACGTAGTAAGCGCACTTTATGAGCTTGGCCGTAGCGACATTCACGTTATCGGCGGTAGGTATGGATTGGGTTCAAAAGACACAACGCCTGCCAGTGCATTTGCTATTTTTAGTGAGCTTGCAAAAGACGAGCCTAAGCGTGAGTTTGTGGTGGGTATTGTCGACGACGTTACCAATTTGTCGCTCGAAGAAAACGCAGATTGTCCAAACACTGCCGATCCGTCTACCATTGAATGCAAATTCTGGGGTCTTGGTGGCGATGGTACCGTTGGTGCAAACAAAAACTCAATCAAAATTATTGGTAACCACACCGATAAATACGTGCAAGCCTACTTCCAGTACGACTCAAAGAAAACAGGCGGCGTAACCATTTCGCACCTGCGTTTTGGTGATGCGCCAATCCGCAGCTCATACTATGTGACGAAAGCCAATTTTGTTGCGTGCCACAACCCGTCATACATTATTAAGGGCTTTAGAATGGTGCGCGATGTAAAGCCGCATGGCACGTTTCTTGTTAACTGCCAGTGGGACTTTGCCGAGTTTGAGCGCCACTTAAATGCTCAAGCTAAGCGCTACATTTATAAAAACAAGATTAACGTGTATCTCATTAACGCTATCGACCTGGCAAAACAGGTAGGCATGGGCAAGCGCACAAACACAGTGCTGCAATCTGCGTTCTTTGCGCTGTCGGGTATTTTGCCTCAGGAAGATGCAATACGCTATATGAAAGATGCTGCTACAAAGTCGTACTCCAAAAAAGGACAGGCAATTGTAGATGCAAACCACAAAGCTATTGATGCTGGCGCTACGGCGTTTACGAAAATTGAGATTCCTGAATATTGGAAAGATGCAACCGACGAAGTTAAACATGTTTCGCTTAAAGGCCGCGAGCAGGTTGTAAAACAGGTGCGTGAGCTGCTCGAACCCATCAATATGATGGAAGGCGACAGACTGCCTGTATCTGCGTTTAAGGATCATGCCGATGGTCAATATGAACTTGGCACAGCTGCGTACGAAAAGCGTGGCGTGGCTGTTATGGTGCCGCGTTGGGACGAAACAAAATGTATTCAGTGCAATAACTGCTCGTTTGTGTGCCCACACGCAACCATTCGTCCGTTTGCCATGACGCCAGAAGAGGCTGCCGCAGCGCCGTCTAACATGAAGATGATTGACGCTGTTGGAAAAGGCGCGCAAGGCATGAAGTTTAGTATTGTTGTATCGCCTTTAGACTGTATGGGCTGCACCAACTGCCTGTATGTATGTCCAAAAGACTGCCTTACCATGGTGCCAACCGAAGAAGAACTGCCCATGCAAAAGGTGTGGGATTGGGCTGTTGACGAAGACAACGTTTCCACAAAAGAGGAGCTTGCAAACAACACGATTAAAGGCTCGCAATTTAGAACACCGCACCTTGAGTTTTCTGGTGCATGTTCTGGTTGCGCCGAAACCAGCTACGCGCGTACCGTTACGCAGATGTTTGGCGACCGCCTGTTTATTTCGAACGCAACCGGATGTTCGTCCATTTGGGGTAACCCGTCTACCTGCTCGCCATTTACTGCAGATAAGAAGGGGTGCGGTCCTGCCTGGAATAACTCGCTGTTCGAAGACAACGCCGAGCACGGGTTGGGTATGCTGCTTGGCTATGAGGCGCAACAAAACCGCCTTGCCGATGCAACAGAGCGTCTTATTGCAAGCGACGGTGTGTCCGACGACTTTAAAGCGGCAGCAAAGCTTTGGCTCGATTCGCGCAAGCAGCCCGGAGAGTCGCAGGTAACTGCTGCAGCCTACATTAAACAATTGGAACACAATAACTCGAGCGAAGCGCAAGCTATTCTTGCTGATAAATCGTTTATGACCAAAAAGTCGTTCTGGATTTTCGGCGGCGACGGTTGGGCATACGACATTGGCTACGGCGGCTTGGATCATGTGCTTGCGTCTGGCAACGACATCAACGTGTTTATTTTTGATACTGAGGTGTACTCCAACACGGGCGGCCAGGCTTCAAAGGCTTCGAACATTGGTCAAGTTGCGCAATTTGCAGCATCGGGTAAAGTTCAAAAGAAAAAGCCCTTAGGTGAGCTGGCAATGAACTATGGCTACGTGTATGTTGCACAGGTTGCAATGGGTGCAAATCCTGCGCAAACGATGAAGGCTGTTGCTGAGGCCGAAGCCTATCCAGGACCTTCGCTTATTATTGGTTACTCGCCATGCGAGATGCACTCCATTAAGGGTGGTATGGCCAATTGTCAAGACGAAATGAAACGCGCTGTTGATTGCGGGTATTGGAACTTGTTCCGCTTTAATCCCGCGGCTCCAAAAGGCCGTAAGTTTAGTCTCGATTCAAGAGAGCCAAAGGGTGGTTATCGCGACTTCCTTATGAATGAAGCGCGTTATTCACGACTTGCGCGTGAGTTTCCCGACCATGCAGAAGCACTGTTCGAGAAGAACGAAGAGGCAGCTATGGAGCGCTACGATCACTTGCAGCGACTCAAAGCTATGTATAAAGAGGTGTAATGTGGCGCGTTTGCGCGTGATTTACCTGCGTCCGTGCGCATTATAACCAAGAAGCCAAAAGAGCAATGAATGCGCTGTCTTGCAAAGTCTGCAAGGCAGCGCATGTTATATGGAGTGTTATATGGGGTGTTGTGCTGGGGTGTTATGCGTGTTACTGCGCAAGTAAGCCCGTAAGCTCACCTTGTGCCACAATGTCGATGCGTTTTGTTGCACGCGAAATGGCAGTATACAGCTGCCGACGTGCGAGGTTTGCGCCTTCGCCCGTGCTAGGATAGTGAGCTTCTTGTGCATCAGCCAAGATAACATGGTCAAACTCAAGGCCTTTTGCCAGCTTAATGCTCATAACAACGCAGCCGTTTTTCTCAAGCATGCTTTCGTTTGTAATAAGATGTGCAGAGCATCCGCGCGCGCGTAAGTTGCGTGCCATCCATTTTGCCCCGCGCGTATCATGCATAATAATTGCCTGTAAGCCGCCTTGCGTTTTTTCGCTACCCGAAGCACAACCTGCACCCGCATCCTGCGCACCCGCGCCGTCCGACCCTGCGTCCAGCAAGCCCATAACGGTAGCAAGGTAACCTTCTTGGTCTTCGGCGTCTACGGTAACTATCTGCGGTTTTGTTCCTTCTGGCTGAACCGATTCTACGTGCACGCCTTCTTTTACGTCAAACAAATTCCAAAACAGCGACGTAATCTCGGGCGTTGAGCGGTAACTGGTTGTAAGCGGCAACACAACGGGGTGTTTACCAATAGCGCGCATTACCGCGGCAATTTCTTTAATGGTGGCGCCCTGCTCACTAATTGCCTGATGCTCATCGCCGGCAAGTGTTATGTGAGCGTGCGAAAAGTACATACCCAGCACTTTGAGCTGCGCAGGTGTGTAGTCTTGTACCTCGTCAATCATCACAAATCGCACGTTTGGCGCTTTGGAACCCATGAGCCGCTGCTGCAGATAAAGCACTTCTACCGCAGTTGCCTGCGCACGTTGCAGCATATGCGCGCAGAGCTTGTCAAAACGCAGCCACCTCTCATCGTCAATAGCTTCATGACAAGCTCCAAAGAGGTGTTTGGCGAATTGCTTGGCATAGCGCAAAATTTCTTCGTCGTTGCGCGGCGCAATAACTTCACCAAAAATTTCCATTTGCTCGTCCACATCAAGCGACTGCATTTTTTCTTGCAGCTCTTCTTCGTGGGCGAGCATTGAAATCTTGCGCTCAAGGCGTGTATGAAGCTCGTCTTTTGTAAGTGTAAGGCGGCGCGCACCAAAGGGGTATTTTGCAAACTTTTCGAGCGCGGCTTCAATACTTGATCGTTTAAGCAACACAACCGACCCCGCGCAAATGTCACACAGGTCGTTTGTGGTTATCGAAATAGAGGGGATAGCAGCATCAATGCAATCCAAGTCGGCAAGCGTTGTGTTTGCGCCTTCGCCCAAATGCAAAAGCCCACGCGCTTCAATAAACGACTTCCAGGTATAGGTTGTTGGGTTTTGTTCGCCCAGCTGCGGCAATACCATGTCGATGTAATGGCGAAACACGTCGTTAGGCGCAAATAAACACACGTCCTCCGCACGCAGCGTATCTTTTTGCTGGTAGAGCAAGTATGCAATGCGCTGCAGCAACACCGACGTTTTACCCGAGCCGGCAATACCTTCAATAATAAGCGCATCTACATCGTCGTAACGAATAATGGTGTTTTGCTCGCGCTGAATTGTTGCCGTAATTGCCTTGAGTTTTTCGGAGTGATGATGTGTGAGCGCTTGCATGAGCAGGGCGTCTTCAATTGCAACATCCGAATCGAAATAGGCATTAAGCTTGTTTTTGGTAATGTCAAACTGCCGGCGTAGCTCCAAGGTTACCTTGCGCTCGCGCCCATGTACCGTGTATGAGCACGGACCAATTTGCTGCTCATAATACGTTTGCGCAACCGGACTGCGCCAATCCACAATCAGCGGTGCGCGGTGGCTGTCGGTTATGCCCGCCGCACCAATATACACATCCTGAGCAGGCCTTCCAGGGCGCATGCGCAATACAATTTTTGCAAAATACGGTTGAAGCAAGAGCGTTGCAATCCGCTTTAAACGGTCGGCATCAAAATCGTGTTTTTGGTTGTATGAGTCGATAACTGCATTCAGGGTTTCTATTGCCGCGTAGGTTTCCATGGCTTCATCATCGCTACCAAAATTTTGGCGCACTTCGCTCGACATATCAGCAAGATCGTGCTGCGCCTGCGCGTGTGCTTTGTTCATGCTTTCTTGGAGCGTGTGATATTCCTTTTGCAAAATGGCATAAATGCGCGTAAGGTGCGCCTGTTCTTCGTCGAAAATCTTATCTGCGCGTCCGTTGCGTGCGACAGTTTCGCTTCCAGTCGTTTTGCTCGCTTCGCTTTCGATGTTGTTTGTGCTGGTAGATGATGTGCTTTCTAACATGCCAATCCTCTCGCTACGAAAGTACGGCAGCTTCTATGCGTCGGCGCAGCTGCGGTATTCCCGTTCCTTTTTCTGCTGATGTAATAATTGCCTGCTCGGGCTCTATATGCAGTGCTTTTGTGAGTTTACTAACGTTTGCCTGCGCTTTTGCGCGCGTGAGCTTATCGGCTTTGGTAAACGCTACAACAAACGGAATGGCTGCGTCTTTAAGAAAATCAATCATGTGCATATCGAGCTCTTGGGCGTCAATGCGTATATCAACCAAACTAATTACCAGGTTAAAGCTGCGATTTTGATCGAAATAACCACTAATCAGATCGGCCCAGCGTGAGCGCTCCGTCTTTGACACTTTTGCAAAGCCGTATCCAGGAAGATCTACAAAGCGCACCCCGTCAACGTTAAAAAAATTAATGTTTGCCGTTTTGCCCGGCTGGCTTGACACGCGTGCCAGGGCTTTGCGACCCAATAATTTGTTGAGCAGTGACGATTTGCCAACATTTGAGCGACCGCAAAAAACAACTTCTGCAGTGGTTGAAGGGGGGAGTTGTGAAGCGGTGCCATATGCCGCTTCAAACCGAGCGAGTTCATACGAAAGTGCCATAGTGCCTCCTTTACCAGCGTTTATGGTGAGTGTTACGTGGTGGATAGTGCCGTACCTGTGCACGGCTGTATCAAAACGCAAGCATATAAGCTTACCATGAAATGGCTGGCGCATGCGCTGCGTGCGGGTATTTGTGTCTATCGCGTGTGATGCGGTATGTGCCGTGCGTGTCTGCTGTGCACCTGCTGTGCGCTCCTGCTTTGCGCAAAGTTGTAGTCTTTTGTTTGATGCGCGCGCATTACAGTAGTTTCGGCTTGACAGCGCAGCTCATTATGTTGAAAATAGATACCACTGTGCACGCAAGCACAAGGTTCTCAACGTGGGGATGTAGCTCAGTTGGGAGAGCGCTGCCTCCGCAAGGCAGAGGCCGAGGGTTCGACTCCCTTCATCTCCACCATGTTTTTTCTTCCTTTTTACCCCCGTTTACCAGCGCAAACGCAATAATTTTAATACGTAAAAATAATGGAGAAACATTCATGACATAACGCTTGTGTTTAAAGACAATACACTGGGTGAATCTATATATAAAAAAGAGCCCCATGCCGCAGTGTTGCCACGGGGGGATGCTCTTAACATTGGTATACCACAAACTGGCGCACTCCACAAACCCGTGCGCGCGCTGGCGCCGCAATTTTTCGGCAAAAATATTGAGCAATATTGGACAAAAACCCCACTTTGACACGAGGCTAAGGCTCAAAATCGTCCAAACGTGCTCGACATGCCACGTGGTTAAACAAGTTAACAACCGTACTACCTGCGGAAATGTAAAATGCTGCCAAGCACGGCATGACCGATTTCCTTTCAGGCGCACACAACCTCGTGTCAAAGTGGGTATTTTGTCCAATTTCAGCCAAAAAATCGCCGGAAAAATTTTTGAAGGCGACACTATGCGCTCATCGTAGTGTTTACTAACCTTTGGAATTTACGGCAAAGAAAAATGTACAAAGGAAACGTACCATTCCTCCTGTCACTCAGACTGAATGGTGAAAAGTTCATACATTCACGCTATAATTTTGCTATATTTTTGAAATCTATACGGAGCTGCACATGGTACTTCCAGAAGAAATAAAGAAGCTCAGAACACGCTGTTTTCTAACACAGGAAGAATTTGCCAAGACATTAGGCGTGGCATTTTCTACGGTAAATCGTTGGGAACAAGGAAAATCAAAGCCTAATCTTGCTGCGATGAAACATATAAAAGCCTTTTGCGAAAAGAACGATACCCCCTATGCAGCTATTGAAGACGCATGGCTAAACTATAACATTGAAGGAAAAAAATAATGGTTGATACAAAGAACGAACAGGAACGTGATGAACTCCATCGTGCCATATGAGCAATCGCCGATGAGCTGCGTGGTGCTGTCGATGGATGGGACTTTAAGAACTATGTTCTTGGCACTATGTTCTATCGCTATATATCAGAAAATCTGACAAGTTACATTAACAATGGAGAAATCGAAGCCGGAAACAAAGACTTCGACTTTGCCTTTATGTCTGGTGAAGAAGCTGAAGAAGCAAGAGAAGGACTGGTTGAAGAAAAAGGATTCTTCATTCTTCCAAGTGAACTCTTTTCTAATATAAAGAAAAAAAGTAACGAGGATATGGAATGGGCTAAGGCTCATTTGAATGAAAAGCTTGAGGCAGTATTCCGCCATATCGAGGAATCTTCACAAGGCGGTGAAGCAGAAAGCGACTTTGCCGGACTGTTTGCTGATTTTGATGTCAACGGCAACAAGCTTGGTTCCACTGTTGCTAAAAGAAATGAAAGACTCGTAAAGCTTCTTAATGGTATAGCTGATATGAATCTTGGTGATGTTAAGAACCACGATATTGATGCCTTTGGTGATGCTACGAGTATCTGATGACTATGTATGCATCTAACGCGGGCAAGTCTGGCGGTGAGTTCTTTACTCCAGCCGAAGTATCAGAACTCCTTACGCGCCTGGGTACGGTTGGCAAAACAGAAGTCAATAAGGTATACGAGTAACGTCCATATAATGGTGTAAAATTATTATATCTAAATGATATAGAAAAATAAAAGACTGGAGGACATGATATGGATATTCTAGAATGTAAATTTAAGAATTGTTATGGAATAGATAAGTTTAACCATGAATTTGATTTTACAAATACAAATGTGATTGCAATATATGCAAAAAATGGATTGATGAAAACTTCTTTTGCAAAAACTTTTAAGAAAATTCAAGATGGTAAAGCTGAGGAAATACGTGATGAAATATTCGATATAAAAGCAAAAGTTAATGTGAGTATAGATGGACAACCTATAAGAAAAGAGCAAGTATTTGTTATAAAAAGCTTTGAAAATTATTATGAATCTAGTAGTGTAGCGGATTTATTAGTAGACGAAAAAACAAAAAAATCTATCACAACTTTATTAAAGCAAAAAAATACTTTTTTAAAAAAGTTAGTCGATTATTCAGGACTAAAAATTGAAAAAACACAACAAGGAAGAAAAATTTATGAATTAGAGCCTACAATAGTTTCTGACATGAATTTAAGTGAAAATAGTTTTTTATTAAGCTTGAAAGAATTAGGTGAAGCTGAAAATAAAACATATTTACCTAGTGTTAAATACTCTACAATTTTTGATGATAGTGTGATTAAAAAGATAAAAGATAGTAGTTTTCAAAATAAAATAAAAGAGTTTTGCGAAGCTGCTGAAACTATATACAGTAGTTATACTTTTTTTGAAAAAGGTAAATTCACGTTTCCAAAATTAAAAAATGTTGCAAAAAATTTAGATGCAGATAAATTTTTTGTAAGAGAGAATAAACTTAATTTAAATAATAGCATAGTAATTGGTAGTAATGCTGAGCTACAAAAGAAAATATCTGAAATAGAAGGGAAAATTAAAGATATTCCAGAGTTTCAACAGATAGAAAAGCTACTAAGCGATACAAAAGGTATATTGTTAAGGGATACAATAGAAAATAATCCTGAACTAATAGAGTTTTTAAAAATAGAAAATTTAGATAAATTAAAAAAAGAATTATGGACATCTTATATAAAGAAAGAAAACAAATCTTTTGTTGATTTATTAGAGACATGTAAAAAATTGGATGAAAATATTAAAAATCTCAATATAGATAATACATTGTGGAATCGCTCTTTAGAAATATTTGAAGATAGGTTCACTGTGCCATATAAGATGAAAATATCAAATTTAAAGGGAGCTATAATAGGAGAAAACCTACCACGTGTGGAGTTTATATTTGAAAAGGGTGAACATCAAGCAAGTTTAGATAGATCAAATTTAGAAAAATTAGACGTATTAAGTCAAGGAGAGAAAAGGTCTTTATATTTGTTAAATATAATATTTGACATAGAAAAAATAAAAAAAGAAAATAATGAAGTCCTATTTATAGTAGACGATATAGCAGATTCTTTTGATTATAAAAACAAATATGCTATTGTGGAATATCTGTATGAAATGGCAACAATTAATAATTTTAGAATGATAATCTTATCTCATAATTTTGATTTTTATAGAACAATTTCTTCTAGGCTTAATCTATCTCGTTCATCTAGACTTATCGTTGAAAACAAACAGGATTTGAAATTGATAGAAGAAAAATATCAAAGGCAACCTTTTATAGCATGGAAAACTAATCCAGATAAATATTCTTTATTTGCACTTATACCATTTGTTAGGAATCTAATTGAATATGGTTTTGATAAATCTGTTAATGATTCAGAATATTATGATAAGGATTATGATCTATTAACTAATTTACTACACAAAAAAGAAAATTCAGGAACTATCACTTTTAAAACTTTAGGGAAAGTATATACAGAATATATAGGGAAATTTGATATACCAAATGAATTTAATGATGATGATCTAGTTATAGAGAAGCTTTATGAAACCACTGAAAATTTAAGTGTTGATAAAAACTCACTCGAGCATAAAGTTTTATTATCAATGGCTTGTAGACTTAGAGCTGAGGAAATAATGTTAGAAAAAATTAACAATTACAATGGGACGCTCAATTGGAAAGTGAAAAATAATTTAAAAAGAGGAGATAAAGAAGAATTTCTAAATGATGTAAATCACACTCATAATATGACCAGGGTATTATTTGATGCATATAAGCAGATTGCGAAAGAAGAACAAATTAATATAGTTAATGAAGTGAATATAATGACTCCAGAGAATATTCATATAAACTCTTTTATGTATGAACCTATAATGGATATGGATATTAACGAATTATATAACTTATATGCGAAACTTAAAGAGTTAATACAGGTTAGTTAATTATATTACTATATAGACGGTAGATAAATTAAAATCTATCGTCTTTTTTATTACTCTAAAAAGGAGGTAGGGAATGCAAGTAGACGTTAATTCCAAAGGTTAGTAGAACACTTCACACGGTTTCAAGACTTAGTAGAACGCGTGTTACTAAGTCTGGGACTATATCCTTTTTTATTAGGTAACAAACAACAAGAAGAGAGGTTCTTTGTTGTAAAGACTATGAAAGGGACGAAGTGTGATGCAAGGAATAGACGACAATACAAGGCAGTATACCTATCTTGATAAAAGTGAGCGTATCTCTATTGAAAAGGGTATAAAGAGTCGCACGAGCCTGAGAAAAATCGTAGATTCGCTCGGTCGTAGTGCTTCCATTATTCGCGTACGCTCCCATGACAATGGCCGTGCAGGTACAGAAATGGGCGCGCAGGTACAAATTGCACCTACACGCCCAAATTCAAGCAAAGGCAAATTCAAGCAAAGCTATGAGCTTAACCTATGCTAGAGCGTACTAAATCCAGCACGCCTAGTAAACCCAACACACCCAGCACACCAAGCACACCAAGCACACCCAGCACACCTAGTAAAAAATGCGACCCGCGCAGGAAGGCGTACCATGATCGTACAAGTGCGACCAGTGTACATTTGGTGGATACGCTTCAATTATCCAACCGTTGCCCCAGTAAATCGCCACGTGACCTGGGTAAAACACCAAATCGCCTGGCTGGAGCTGCGAGAGCGAAATCGTTTTATAACAGCCGTAGTGATGCATGTTTTCGGCATCATGCGAATGATACCCGCGCGGACCGGTTGCCCAGTGCAGCTGCGGATTCAAATCGCCCAAATCCATGCCCACCGCGTACGCCGACTGCATAACAAGTCCCACGCAATCAACGCCCACACCAGGCGCGCACGCGTAATCCCAACGGTAGGGGGTGCCAAGGTACTCCTCCGCGCGCGTCAAAAACGCCTTGACGCACTCTTCACGCGACGCATTAAGCGAAATGCGCGACGGCGACATATAGTTAAACGGCGCGCTTGCCTGCCACGCAGGTGCTACATTCCATGTTGAAATGTGATAATAACCCACAGGATTTTGATATCCAATTTTGTCGCAATGACCATCCACATCAAAACGGCGCGGATACCCGTCAATTACTTGCGTGCAATTTTGCGCCATAGCGCCATTGCTATTCAGGTAATATGCTTTATTTTGCTCATAAAGCCAGCCGGTATGCATTATTTTGGTTGCGGGGTCAACGTAATACCACGTACCGCCGTCGTTAATCCAGCCCGTTTGTACTTCAAGCGTCTTCGGACTAAAGTAATACCACGTGCCGTTGTCCTTAACCCAGCCCGACTTTGGCTGACCATACTCGTCAAACGCGTGCATAACGCCATTTTCACGCGTTATATATGGGCCTGCCACGCCGTTTGCATCAAAATGTATACTTTTCCCATCGATGGTTTGAATGCCCGTAAGCGCCTTGTGCGTGATGGGGTCAATGTAGTAGCGATTTCCCTGAATGGTTATAAATCCAGTTGGTTTTGAGCCATCGGGCGCAATGTATTCGCCATTCTCAAACATACCTTCTACGTAGCCGTGGTCGTCCACGTACACCGTTTGCGTGGGCGTTACCACCTTTTGGCTGTACAAAAAGCCCGCATTTTCGTCTATCCAATATATGTGCCCGTCGGCCTTTACGCAACCAAATGTCGCCTTACCGTTGTTATGTGGGTCGAAGTAAAACCACTTACCACTTGGCGTTTTATACCAGCCGGTACGTAAAATTCCCCACTCGTCGGTGTAGCGCCAGGTGTGCGCACCCTCGTGCACCCAATTGTTGTACACAAGGCCCGCACTTTCGTCTATCCAATAGTGATAGCCATTTACAAAGCAATCGCCCACCACTAAACGATGGTGTTCTTGGCGAGGGTCAAAGTAAAACCATTTTCCGCTTGGCACTTTATACCAGCCCGAAACAGCGTATCCCCACGAGTCAAAATAGTGCCAGCCCTCACTGTCGTGCGTCCAGGTGCTGTAGGGGTAGGAGCCGTCCTGGTTGCGATACCACACACCGTAGCCATTGCGCACCCAGTGCAAATCCGCTGGTTGGGCTTGCGTTTGCTGCTGGGCTTGCGGTTGGGCTTGTGTTTGCTCTTCTAGCTGTGGTTGTTTATTTTGTTCTTGCTGTGGTTGTTGCTGCGTGTCAGTTTGCAGCAGATGTTGTTGAGAATTTTGTTGAGATTTACCCGCTTCATCCTGGGTGCTCGCTGCATTGTTGCCGTCTGCGGCATCCTTTGTGCTCTTTGTGCTGTCCTGCGTTTCAGAAACGGTGGTTAGGACGTTTTCATGTGTGGTGGTTTGCTGCAGTGCATTTGCGTGTGCGTAAGCGGGGAGTGCGTACAGCATGCTTAGTGCAAATGCAGCTCCTACAATTGCTCCGGCAGCCGCGCTCATCGTGTGCGTTGCGCCTGCCAATCGTGAAGAGCCGCTTTCGTTACGTGCCGCCCCCCCCCCTGTCACTTGCAGTCGTACCAAAGACACCTATAGGTACTAAAAATCTATTACTATGCATATATCCTCTTCTTTATTAACTCTGTTGTATGCAAGGTATGCGCGCATCGGTTATGAATTGGTTACTTTGCAGCCATACCGTTTACCTTGCGGTCTCGCGGTGTTTCCTTTGCAGCCACGCCACTTGCCTTGCAGCCATACCGCTTACTTTGCACGCGCAACGCATTTAGCAGCTGCAATACCAGCAAGGCATCCATCTGCAACTGCGGTTGCTACCTGGCGCACTGCTTTTTCGCGCACATCGCCGGCAATAAACAGGCCGTCTGTTGGCGACGCAACATCGCAGGTAATAAACCCGGCAGCATTACGCGGCACATCGCAATCAATAAATTCTGTGTGCGGCGCCTGACCAATCATGGCAAAAATCTCAATACCTTCGTCCGATGCGATTTCTTCGCCATCAGAAAGTTGAACTTTTACCACACGTCCGTCGCGCGCAGTAACGCTTTTGAGCGTAGACGAACAATGTACGTGCAGTTTTTCGCTGGTTTCAAGCGGACGCTTAAATTCCGGAATGCACATGAGCCTGTCCATATTCTGAACAATATGAACTTCTTTTGCGAACGGAAGCAAATAGAGTGCTTCTTTTGCTGCACCATCTGAACCGCCGTTTACCACAACAACTTTTCCGGCAACGCGTTTTTCGCAGCCATATGCCCAATGCGAAACGGCGTAGCCATGGGTATCTATCGGCAGCTCCTTGGGGTCTGAACCACAGGCAATAACCACAGCGCGAGCTGTGTAGCAGCCCTTTTGCGTTGTAACGCTAAAAGCATCGCCCGTTTTGGTTACCTTGGTTACCTCTTCATACAAAGGCTCCAAATTGTATGCGCGCAGCTGGTTGAGCATGCGCTCTTTAACCTTATAGCCCGGCTCATCAACCACAATTGAGGTGTAGTGGCTTACTTTTGACACCTTGCCAATAAGGCCGCCCACTTCGTTTTTTTCGAACATCGTAACGCTCAATCCGCGTGATTGGGCATACAGAGCTGCAGAAACTCCCGCAGGACCTGCGCCTACAACAATGAGATCTACCATGGCCTCCCCATTCTTTTGTGTTCATAGCCGAGGAGTAATTATATAACCGTTGCACGCGTTTGTTAAGGCACGTTAACCCTTTAGTTAAGGCACCATAACGCTTTTATTGAGCGAAGACACATCACGTGTTACGTGGTGTTAGGCTCCTGACTGCATTTCTCCATCTGCGTTTTCGGCGCGCGTGGTATACTACTTTCAAAACTTAAAAAATTTTACACTTTTGAAAGTGCCCCAGCCCTGCACCTGCGATTCCGCACCACTGTACCAGCCTTGCGTCCGTTTTCCTGCATATTAAAAAATTCTAATTGGTAACCTTTGTGCAGGCGCGCGCGTGGGCGTGGAGACCCCCCACATTTTACAGGTTATTTTCAGAAAAAAAGGTGCTCATAGCTGCTAAAATACACGCATCGCAGGCGGCGCATTACCCGCATTCGTGCGGCGAATTCTATCGTGCAGCTGCATATTTGTACGCCGTATATTCGTAAATTAGTTGTATAATTTAAAACCATTATCGCATACGTCCAAGAAAGGGGATGCATGAAACACATCATTTTGGCATGCGGGTCGGGTATTGCTACGTCCACCGCTGTTGCCGCAAAAGTGAGCGATCTTCTAAACGACAATGGTTTTGCAGGCGCGTATAGCATAACCACCTGTTCTATTGCAGAGGCTGTAGAAAAATCGCAGGACGCCGATCTCATTATTGCAACAACCGTTAAACCCGATGGTATTGCGTGTCCGTTTATCTCGGGCATTCCATTTTTAACGGGCATGGGTCGCGCCGCTGCAGAACAACAGGTATTAGACTTTATGAACGCATAGGGGAGCGCTTGTAGCGTGCGCCGTTATCGCGCGGGTGCAGCCTGCATAAGCCTGCACTAGCCTGCAAAAGCCGCACAAGCCTAAGCTTACACAGACTTACCCAGTACCCCGCGCATGTATCGCGCACAGCGTTTACCAAACTGTATTCACATCCGAAGGAGGGAATATGGACACAGTTGTTTCTTTTTTTACGAGCGTTTCAAGCCTTGGCGTATCGGTGGTTATGCCTATCGTGCTTACCATCATCGGCCTTGCATTTGGCGGAAAATTTGGCAAATCGCTTAAAGCGGCCTTAACCGTTGGCATTGGTTTTATTGGTCTTAACCTCGTAATTAACCAACTCATGGGCACCGATCTTGCGGGCGCAGTTACTGCTATGGTGCACCGTTTTGGGCTCACGCTCTCGGTTATCGATGTTGGTTGGCCAGCTGCCTCGGCAATTGCTATGGGCTCAATTGTTGGTACGATTATTATCCCGTTGTCGCTTTTGGTAAATGTGGTTATGCTGCTTACCAACACCACGCAAACTGCCGACGTCGACATTTGGAACTACTGGCACTTTGCATTTACCGGCGCGCTTGTAGCTATTGTTACCAACAATGTTGCCTTTGGTATTGTTGCGGCAATTATTAACGAAGTAGTCGTGCTTGTTATCGGCGACGTTACCGCTCCTTTGGTTGAGAAATCCCTTGGTTTACCAGGCGTTTCTATTCCTCACGGCTTTGCGGGCGCCTACGTGCCCATCGCGTTTGCTATGGACTGGCTCATCGACCGCATCCCCGGTATCAACAAAATTACTATTAATGTCGAAAGCATGCAAAAACGTTTTGGCGTGTTTGGCGATCCCGTTTTGTTGGGCTCGCTTATCGGTCTTGTTATTGGTATTCTTGCTGGTTACGGCTTTTTGCCCTCGCTTGGTGCCGACGGCAAGCCGTTGCCTAGTTTTCTTGCGTGTGCCGTGGCCATGGGTGCTGTTATGGTGCTCATTCCAAAAATGGCCGCCCTGCTTATGGAAGGATTGCTTCCTATCTCCGATGCAGCATCGGCATTTATTCAAAAGCATTTTCAAAGTCGAGGAAAAATTTACATCGGCCTCGACTCTGCAGTGGGTACCGGCCATCCGGTAACGCTTACGATGGCTCTTATCTTGGTGCCGTTTGCTATTGCGCTGTCGCTGGCGCTTCCGGGCAATAAAGTTATGCCGCTTGTTGATTTGGCGTGCATTCCGTATATGCTCGTACTGGTAACGCCTATCGTGCGTCAAAACGCGTTCCGTGGCATTCTTACCGGTATTGTTGTGCTTGCTGTTGGTTTGTACATCGCAACCGATTTGTCGCCGCTTATTACTACGGCTGCGCAAAATGTGAGCTTTGACATGAACGGCGCTGCTGCCATTTCGTCTATTTGCGATGGTGCCAACCCGCTTACCTGGGTTATCGTTCGTTTAGCTGCGCTTTTTGATGGCGTGGGTATTGTTATTCCAGCAGCTGGCGCGCTTGCGCTTGCATGGTGGAACCGCTTGCGCATTCGCAAAGAGGCACAAGAGCTTAATGCCGCAAAGTAAGCACGCGGTTTTTGGCGTGCATGGTACACGTGTTACGTGCATGGTACACGTGTTACGTGCATGAACGTTGGTACATGAACGTTGGTACATACAGGCAGTGTGCTTCGGCGCACTGCCGTTCTTTACATACGCGTGTGCACACTTCTGTTTTTACACCTTATGGTAACTACCGTGTTTTGAGAAAGGATTTACATGACACAACGCTCCGAAACTGGCGCCGCACCTGGCGTCGGCGTTGCATCTGGCGCTCCGTCGCTATTTTCTGAAAACCTCGTTTTTTTGGATGCTGCAGCTACCACAAGCGATGAGCTCTTTTCATTTTTATCGCAAGAGCTAATGCAAAAAGGCTACGTGGCTCCAAGCTGGCAGGCAGCTATTCAAGAGCGCGAGGCTGCGTTTCCTACCGGGCTTGCATTTGAAACCATTGCGCTCGCGCTTCCTCATGTAGACGCTGTTCATATTACTAAACCCTACATTGCAATCGTAAAGCCGCGCACGCCCATTTTGTTTTCTGCTATGGCAGGCGTGTCCGATGAGCCCATCTTGGCTTCACTTATTATTAATTTGGGGCTTCTTAAGCATAACGAAGATCAGGTACACGTGCTTTCTGCCATGATGGAAATGTTTATGGACAGTGCGCATGTAGCTCGTATAGCTGCGCAAACAACGCAGGCGGGAATGGTCGAGTGTTTTCAATCGTATTTACAGCTGTAGCGTGCGCAGACCTTGCGTGAGCTGCCAACGCAGCGCCTCAGGGCGCCGAAGTAAGCCGAAATAAGCCATCAGTTTTGCTGCTTCGTGTATAATGTGGTGCACTTTGAATATGCATAGAGAAGGGACATCGTATGCAAGATTCATCATCTGTATGTACAGCTAACTCGCTGCTTGTGTGCGTTGATTTGCAAAACGACTTTATAGACGGCTCTCTTGGCACGCCTGAAGCACAAGGCATTATCGACGCTTGTGTTAAAAGAATTGGCTCGTTCCCAGGTAGAGTTGTGTATACGCTCGACGAGCATTGTTCTAACTACCTTGAAACGCAAGAGGGGAGAAACCTCCCTGTTTTGCATTGTCAGGAACACACGCCCGGCCAAAAGCTGCATCCTGCGATTGCAGACGCGCTGGTAGCGCGCGATGCACGGGAGTTTTCGAAGCATTATTTTGGTTCGGTTGATTTGGCACATTGGGCAGCTGAGCAAGCAGCGCAAACACCGTTTTCATCGGTGCTTCTTATTGGTATTTGCACCGATATTTGCGTGCTTTCTAATGCAATGCTGCTTAAAGCTGCGCTTCCCGAAACACCAATCTATGTTGATTCGTCGTGCTGTGCAGGTGTAACGCCCAAAAAGCACGAAGCTGCACTGAGCGTGCTTGAAAGTTGCCAAATTTACGATATTGCGAAGCTGCGCAAATAAGCGGGCCACACGAAAGGCGCCTGTCCTGTCGCACGCACCTTACGCTGCGCACCCTACGCCGCGTACGCACCTCCAACATTGATAAGTGCTCCATACGGTAACAAAAACACCCGCGTTCTGTATGAACACGGGTGTTTTCTTTGCACGAGAACGCCGCTATGCACGGCATATTACGTATAGAAGCGCAGAGCTGCAAAAGGCTGTATTACACTTCTTCAACGTACCACTTAACACCTTCTTTTTTCCAGCCGTCCCTAACGTTTTTCTCAATTTCATCAAGCTTAGCTGTGTAGTGGTGATAGAATTCGGTTCTGTTTGGATTGTAGAGCGAATATACTGGTGTGCGCTTTTTCGAACGCGAGCTATAAAAGCATACGCCTTCGTCTTTCCAACCAATTTTTACAAGATTTTTTACCTCGTTTGTATCGGTTGTGTAGTGGTGTTCGCCAGTCCATGGGTTGTACAAACGATATACCTCGTCGCCTTCCGTTGCTGGAATAAGACCTGCTGCTCCTTCAAGCTTCCAGCCAAGAGCTACCAGGTTGTTCTTTTCTGCTTCTTTGGGAGTAAAGAGGTGTTCACCTGTTGTTTCGTTGTACAAACGATACAAAATTGCATAGCGAACATTTGGATGTGCGTTTTGCAAACGAAGATAGCTCTCAAGCAAGCTGTGTGAGCTATCGATAGAAGAAATCTCATCGGCAAGTTTCTTTTTAAGCTCGTCAATTTCTAGTTGCTTTTGCTTGTTGTTCATTTTGACGGTAATGAGCGCTTCTTGTACTTTGTAGTTATTGGCAAGATCACCCGAAAGGTCAACTTCATACAGCTTATTTGATTTTGCTCGATTAGCAAGGGCATTTGCATTGTCGTCGTTGTTTGCGAGCTTGTTGCCGCGAAGCTGCAGCAAACCAAGGTCGGTAAGACTCGAAATGCCGCTTATATCGGTAATATTGTTGTTGTTTGCAACAAGCGACTTAAGGGTATTTGGAAGACCGCTTAGTTTTTCGAGTTTATTGCCCGACACATCAAGGTAAGTGAGCTTTTTTTTACCAATGATGCTCGAAAGTTCGGGATCTGTGAGCTTGCAGTTCGTAAGCTTAAGTGCGTTAAGACCGGTGAGTTGACCCAGCAAATCTTTTGCTTCTTTGTCGAGCGGTACATACGACAAGGAAAGCTCTTTTACCTTGTCAAGATTCCCATCAATGAGCGTGTCGCCCCATTGTACTGTTGTGCCTTTAAGGTTTGCATTGTGACGTGCTACGCGCTCAAGCTCCGCTTTAATGGCACGTTTTACAGCCTTTACAGCTGCTGAATCCTCATTCTTTTTTGGTGTTGCGGCGTATGAAACCGATGTTGTATGAAGTGCAGATGGCAAGGCAGCCGATCCGAGCACCAAACCGCATGCAATTGCGCCAGCAGCTGCACTACGAGCTAAAAATTTCATGTAAACTCCTTTCAGCATCTTGCGCATATGCAAGACGTACTTCATATCAAAAGATAGATACAAGAATAATACTGTATCTTTCAACAAAATTCTACATATGCAGCGCAATTTCATAGTATTTTTTGTGCACAGATGGCGGTCATAGCGCAGATAGTGCCTAGAGCCGTGCCTATCCCTGCGCCTGTGTCCATCCGCGCGCCGCGGCGTATCCGCACGGCATGCGACGCGCCCTGAGCCCGCGCCCGTCGCACCCTGTCTACCAGCAAAAGTTACCGTCGGTAAACTAGTTAAAGTTGTATACTTTTATGTGGTCATGTACTGGTATGCCTTCACAATTAGGTAGAAAAAGCTACACCCAGCTGCATTTGCCCAGGTAAACATGACCACTTTTAGCTGGTCAACTGCAAAAAGACAGCCTTTTTCGCAAATGACGCAACCTTTTACCCAATAATCTGCAACTATAGAACATGTAAATAAAAAGGTTATAAAAAAGTGTATCGCGTTTAGATGTGTGCAATTTGGTTTGCACAGCACCCTATAGCAGCGATATAACACGGTGACGGAGGTACTATGGCAAAGCAAGTAAAAGCTGCAGCACAACCCCAGGAAGAAAAGCCTACGCGTGTAGCTGCCGCATCTCCAGATGTTGAACTTAAGCCAACATCAAAAAATTCCGCTGAGCTCGTTTCTTCTCTTATTGAACAAGAGAGCATTGTGCGTATTACAACGGAAGAAGATCTTACTAATCTCATGACAAAGATGCGCAAAGCGCAAGCTAAATTTGCCACCTTTACTCAAGAGCAAGTTGATAAAATCTTTTTTGCTGCTGCTATGGCCGCAGATAATGCCCGTATTCCGCTTGCACAGGTAGCTGTTGCCGAAACAGGCATGGGTTTGGTTGAAGACAAGGTTATTAAGAACCACTTTGCTGCTGAGTACATTTACAATGCATATCGTCGCACAAAAACATGTGGCGTTATTTTCGAAGACAAATCGTATGGTATGAAGCACATTGCCGAGCCAATTGGTATTGTAGCTGCTGTTATTCCAACTACAAACCCCACCTCAACCGCTATTTTTAAGTCACTGTTATGCATTAAAACTCGTAATGCTATTATTATTTCGCCGCACCCTCGCGCGCGTAAAGCAACGCTTGCAGCCGCCCGTGTTGTTCGTAAAGCAGCCGAAGCAGCTGGTTTGCCACAAGACATTCTTGTATGCATCGACACGCCGTCCATTGAGCTTACCAATTTGCTTATGCAAAAAGCTGATATTATTTTGGCAACTGGTGGTCCTGGCATGGTTAAAGCTGCGTACAGCTCAGGTAAGCCTGCGTTAGGTGTTGGACCTGGTAACAACCCGGCAATTATCGACGATTCTGCCGACATTAAGCTCAGTGTAAACTCCATCATTCACTCTAAAGTGTTCGACTATGGTACTATCTGCGCTTCCGAAAACTCAGTAATCGTTGTTGATTCTGTTTACGACCAGGTAAAAGACGAATTTGCGCGCCGCGGCTGCTACTTCTTGCAGGGCGACGACATCGCAAAAGTTGGTAACACGGTTATTAAAAACGGCAATATTAATGCTGCTATCGTAGGTAAACCAGCACCGTACATTGCTCAGATGGCCGACGTTACTGTGCCTGAGCGCACCAAGATTCTTGTGGCTGAGGTTACTTCGGTTGAGCCCGAAGAGCCCTGGAGCCACGAGAAACTCAGCCCCGTGTTGGCATTCTATCGCGCGAAAGACTTTAACACTGCAGTTTCTATGGCAGAACGCCTTATTGCCGAGGGCGGCTATGGTCACACGGCAAGCTTGTTCATCAATACAAATGAGCACGAAAAACTTGAAAAATACGAAAACGCAATGAAAACCTGCCGTGTGCTTATCAACACACCTGCAGCGCAAGGTGGTATTGGTGACATCTACAACTTTATGCTTACACCTTCGCTTACGCTTGGTTGCGGTGCATGGGGTGGAAACTCAGTTTGCGGAAACGTGGGAGTGATGAACTTGCTAAATATCAAACAGGTGGCACAGCGCCGCGAAAACATGTTGTGGCTGCAAACTCCCGACAAAGTGTACTTTAAGAAAGGCTGCATGCCCGAAGCCCTAAAAGAGCTTAAATACAAACTCAACAAAAAGCGCGTGTTTATTATTACCGACCAGTTCCTCTACAAGAGTGGCTTTACTAAGCCTATCGAAAGCACCCTCGATGAGTTGGGCATTGTTCACTCCTGCTTCTGGAATGTTGAGCCCGATCCATCGCTGCAATCGGCAGAAGAAGGCCTGCAGCAGCTGCGCGCCTTTGAGCCCGATACCATTATGGCAATTGGTGGCGGTTCGGCTATGGACTGCGGTAAGATTATTTGGTTCTTGTACGAAAATCCCGAAGAGTCGTTTGCAAATATGGCTGCCGACTTTATGGATATTCGTAAGCGTGTGTACGAGTTCCCACAAATGGGCAAAAAAGCCTACTTTGTTGCCATTCCTACCTCGTCGGGTACCGGTTCTGAGGTTTCGCCTTACGCTATTATTACCGACAAAACAACGGGCGTGAAATGGCCAATTGCCGATTATGAGCTTATGCCCGACATGGCAATTGTTGATACCGATAACATGATGACGCAGCCGCGCGGTCTTACCAGTGCATCGGGCGCCGACGCAATGACGCACTGCTTGGAGTCGTATGTATCTACCTTGGCATCCGACTACACCGAGCCATTGTCGCTTAAGGGCTTTAAGCTCATTATGGACTATTTGCCAACAGCCTATAACGAACCAAACAATGTTGAGGCGCGCGACCACATGGCTAACGCATCGTGCATTGCTGGTTTGGCGTTCTCCAATGCATTTTTGGGCTTGGTGCACTCCATGGCACACAAGCTGGGTGCATTCCACCACATTCCTCATGGTTGGGCAAACGGCGTGCTTCTTTGTCGTGTTATGCGCTACAACGCTGCCGAAAAACCAACGCGTATGGGCACCTTCCCGCAATATGCTTACCCGCACGCTAAAGAGCGCTACTGTGAGATGGCTCGCTACATTGGTATTACTGGTGCAAACGACGACGAAGTATTTGAGAAGTTAATTGAGAAAGTTCAATCTACGCTCGATGCTGTTGGTGTTAAGAAAACGATTGCTGAGTATAACGTAGACGAGAAATACTTCTTGGATACGCTTGACGAAATGGCTGAGCAGGCATTTAACGACCAGTGCACCGTAAGCAACCCGCGTTACCCGCTTATTGAGGAAATCAAGAATATCTATCTTGATGCATACTACGGACGTACGCCGAGCTTCTACGAAGAGTAGGATGTACTGCGCGCGATAATTGACTAGTTCATTGAACAGCGCATATAGCACATGGCCCGTCTGCTGCAACTCTGCGGCAGGCGGGTTTTGTGTGTGAGGCGCATGTGGGCTACGCGTGTGAGGTGCGCATGCACGCTGCGCATGGGGACTGCGCATGCACGGCTGGCGACAGGGTATTTCTCACGCGTTTGTTGCACATTGATGAGAATATCGCACAGCTGCATAAAAAAACAAAAAAGTACGGTACTATACAAGTGATGCACATTTCTAACCGCAATAACTTGGTGAGCCCTTGCCCCATTTGGGGAATTATAATCGGGAATCAATGGTTGGACGAATACACCCGGGAGGCAAAGGTGAGAGAGTATCTCGATACCCCACAGGACGTTGTTACACAGCTGCATTCCAACGAAAGCGAGGGGCTATCCTCGCAGCGTGCAGCGCAATTACTCAGCGAACATGGACCAAATAAGCTCGACGAAGCGCCAAAAGAATCGGTTGTAAAACGCTTTTTTGAACAAATGGCCGATCCTATGGTTATTATGCTTATCGTAGCTGCGATTATTTCACTTTCTATTGGTATATATAATGGCGAAGGCGATTTTGCCGACGTTGCTATTATTTTGTTTGTCGTGCTGCTCAACTCATTTTTGGGCGTTGTACAGGAGCTTAAAGCCGAAGAGGCGCTTGCTGCTTTGCAAGAGATGACGGCAGCGCAAAGCAAAGTTATCCGCGACGGTAAGCTGGTGCGCGTGGCTTCAAGCGATCTTGTTGTGGGCGATATTATTTTGCTCGAAGCGGGCGATTGCGTGCCTGCCGACTGCCGTATTCTCGAAAGTGCGTCGCTCAAAATTGAAGAAGCGGCACTTACCGGTGAATCGATTGCAGTTACTAAAATTGCCGATGCGCTGAGCCTTGGCGTAGACGAGGAAGACATCACCTTAGGCGATCGCAAAAACATGTGCTATATGGGCTCTACCGTAGTGTTTGGTAGGGGACGCGCTATTGTTGTTGGCTGCGGTATGAATACTGAAATGGGTAAAATTGCAGCTGCTATTAGCGGTGTTAAAGATGAAGAGACGCCACTTCAAAAAAAGCTTACCGAACTTTCGCACACGCTTACCATATGTGTTGTGGTAATTTGCGCCGTTATTTTTGGTGTTACGCTGCTTAAACACGGTCTTGCATTTTTGTCGGACATTGGCCTTGTTCTTTCTACCTTTATGATTGCTGTGTCGCTTGCTGTTGCTGCTATTCCTGAGGGTTTGGCTGCAGTTGTTACCATCGTGCTTTCGATTGGCGTTACCAAAATGAGCAAAAAGCATGCCATTATTCGCAAACTTTCTGCTGTTGAAACGCTTGGTTGCACGCAGGTTATTTGCTCGGATAAAACGGGCACGCTTACGCAAAATAAGATGACGGTAGTTGAGCGCGTGTGCGGCAATCTTACAGCGCATCTGCGCACGATGGCGCTTGCAAGCGATGCGGTTTGGGACGATGATAAAAACGCAGCGCAAGGTGAGCCAACTGAAGCCGCGCTTGTCGCCGACGCCGCAAAAGACGGCTTTACTACCAGCCATTTAGCGCAAACGCGTCCGCGTACAGGTGAGATTCCGTTCGACTCTACGCGTAAAATGATGACGGTTGTTGTTCGCAATAAATCGGCATATATGCAGCATACCAAGGGTGCGCCCGACGTAATTTTGTCGCGCTGCACTACGTATTTGTCGGAAGGCGGCATCGTTCCGCTCACCGATGACATTCGCGCACAAATTATTGCCGATAACAAAAT
The DNA here is from genome assembly GCA_946997485.1 of uncultured Atopobium sp. Lineage (GTDB taxonomy): Bacteria > Actinomycetota > Coriobacteriia > Coriobacteriales > Atopobiaceae > Fannyhessea. The sequence continues at coordinate 154,195 of CAMPVF010000001.1, read as the reverse complement.
GCTTGCCGATAAGGCGCTTCGTGTTATTGCGTCGGCTCGCCGCGATTGGGGTAATACCGAACCTGCAGCATATACCACCGATGCGCTCGAACATGACATGTGCTTTGTTGGACTTTCGGGCATGATAGATCCCGTTCGTCCCGAAGTTAAAACGGCTATTGAAGAAGCTAAAAGCGCTGGTATTCGCGTTGTCATGATTACCGGCGACCACATCGACACCGCTTGTGCCATTGCGCAACAATTGGGCATTATTACAAACCGCGCCGAAGCTATTACGGGCGCTGAGCTCGATAAACTCTCTGACGATGACTTGGCTCACCATATTAGCTCGTATGGTGTGTATGCACGTGTTCAGCCCGAGCACAAGGTGCGTATTGTTGATGCGTGGAAAAAGCAAAACAAGGTTGTTGCTATGACGGGCGATGGCGTAAACGACGCGCCGTCTATTAAACGCGCTGATATTGGTATTGGTATGGGTATTACGGGCACCGACGTTACTAAAAACGTTGCCGATATGGTGCTTGCCGACGACAATTTTGCAACCATTATTAAAGCCTGCCGCGAAGGTAGACGCATTTATGACAACATTCGCAAGTGCATTCAGTTTTTGCTTTCGAGTAACTTAGCCGAGGTTGTTGCCGTATTTATTGCGTCGCTTATTGGTTTTACCATTTTGGAGCCAACTCACCTGTTGTGGATTAACCTTATTACCGACTCTTTGCCTGCGCTGGCAATGGCGTGCGAGGCTGCCGAGCCTGGCATTATGAAGCGCAAGCCGCGTAACACGCAGGACGGCATTTTTGCTGGTGGTGTTGGTATCGATATGCTGTTCCAGGGTGTTGTTATTGCGGTGCTTACGCTTATTAGCTACTTTATTGGTCATTACTTTGAGTTTGGTACTGCCGACATTTCGCAGGTGCTTGCCGATCCAACCTTGGGCGTTCACGGCATGACCATGGCGTTCTTAACGCTTTCTATGGTTGAAATTTTCCACTCGTTTAATATGCGTTCGCTTCGCCAATCGCTCGCAACGCTTAAACATCAAAACTGGTGGCTGTGGGGTTCGTTTGCGTTTGCGCTGCTTCTTACGTTTCTTGTGGTGGAAACGCCGCTTTCAACGTTCTTTAATTTTGCAGAAATTGGTGTTGAAGAGTATGGTGCAGCCCTGGTGTTAGCGGCGCTTATTATTCCTATTGTTGAAGTTGAAAAATGGGTTATGCGCAGGCTTGATGCTGCGCGGGCATAGCTAGGTGTTGCGACCGGCGGTTGAGGTGCATAACGTTAGGTGCATAAAGGAGTATGTGCGTGAGTGCAAACGAAACGCAAACTAATCCGGTATTTGCTGATTGTGTACGTGCTGCAGGCGATGCGTGGGGCTCGTACACGCACCGTTTGTCGCAGGCGCAGCGCGGCCTGGGCGCTTCTGCTGCAGGTGTTGATGCTGCAGGCGCTGGCGATGAGTCTTTATCACCCTTGTATGTAGCCCAATGCATTCGTCTTGACAAAAGCTATCCTATGGTGGTGTGCGCGCGGGGTACCATGCGTGGCGAATTTGCTGCACAGCGCTCAAAACGGAGCGATAAGCTGCAGGTTTGTATTGGCGACTGGGTTATTATTCGTATTGACGCTGCGCACAACATGGCAATTATTGTTGATGTGTGCCCGCGCATTCGCGCATTTTCGCGCTGGATTGGCGATAGGCGCGGCACCATGCAAACGCTTGCTGCAAACATTACGCACGTGGCTCTTACCTGCGCACTTGGTGCGCAGCCGCTTTGTCTTGACCAGCTTCTGCGTGCCTGCGTTATTGCAGCACACAACAATATAACGCCCTGTATTATTCTTACTAAGGCAGATAGAATATCGCCTGCTAGCCTATGCGAGCAGTTAGAGCGCCTGTTTCGTGCTATTCCGCCGCGCGTTTGTGTGTACGTGTGCTCTGCTACAGCGTTTTTAGACGGCGGTGAAGATGCGTGCATACAGTCGTTTTTGGGCGATGCTGCAGTAGCTTCGCTTATGCGCACACATCCGCAGGTAACGTGGGGTGTTTCGGCTGTTCGCCGCGCACTTTGTGGTGCGGGCGCAGGTGCTGCTGCCGATGCTGGTGATGCTGCCGGCAACGACGGCACCGCCAATGGTGCTGATGCTAGCAATGTCGCGCCGTCCGCTTGTGTGGATTCGCTCTCATCGTCCTCAACCGCGCCTTTTGTTACCATGTTTTTTGGCATGTCGGGTGCGGGCAAATCTACGCTTATAAATACCCTGCTTCATCAGCATATTATGGATACGTCGCATACGCGCGCGCGTGATGATGCAGGTAGGCACACTACTGTGTCGCGCCGTTTGCTGCGCGTTAATGATCATGCCATGCTTATCGATTGTCCCGGTGTGCGTACGCTGCGTCTTTTGTTCGAAGAAGATGGTGTGCGCCGGCTTTTTGCCGATGCGCTGCCGCAGGATGTTGCATGTAAATTCTCTGATTGTACGCATACTCATGAGCCTGGCTGCGCGCTTAAAGACGTTGCGTATGCATGTGTATATGCCCAGCTTATGGGCGAAATCGCATCCGCGCAGGCTGAGGTTGCTGCCGACGTGCGCGCTTAAGTGTTTGTGCACTCCGCGTAACGCTCAAGGGCTGTGCTGCGTTGTTTTATGCTGCACGCCTATACGCCGATTTATGCTGCACGCCTATACGCCGATTTATGCGTGCTTCTTCTTCATAATTTCTTAACAAACAATGCGCCTGATAATCTCCTTCACACATCGCTCATACCTAAAACTGGGCGTTATGTGCTGCGTGTGTTGTGCTGTATTACGCCAATTATTGTTTTGCACACGCGTGCTAAATTTTATTAAAAAATCCTTGCGAGTTTAGTGCAAGTAACGCGGGAGCCATCTTTTACCTGGTACTTTACTAATTTTTTTGAACATGAGACTATGCACCTACAGCAAATCGAAAGTGATAAGGAGGTGTGTATGTCGTTTAAGTTTCGCGTACTTTGCGCGCTTTTGTGCGCTGTTGCCGCTGCGATGATAAGTTTGCAATATTCTCAATCGATTAGAGCTGATGCTCAAAAAATGCGTGAAGATTTGCAGGCACGGTATGGCGGTGAAACAGTTGAATTGGTTGTAAGCACAAAAGCACTTCGGGTTGGCGACGTTATTGAGCCCGCAGATGTGGTTAAGCGCGATTGGGTTTCGATGCTTGCACCTGCAGATGCGTATACACGTATGGAAGATGTTGTTGGTAAAACTGTAAAGGTGCCGCTTAGCGAAAATGCTCCTATAACACAAACGACGTTTGCCACTATGGACGAACAATACTCAATACCTGAAGGATATGTTGCGCTTAGCATTCCGCTTACAGAAAAACTTGGATTAGGACAACATATTGCGCCTCATACTGCAGTAGTTGCGTATGAAGCCACGCAAAAAGCATCCGATCTTATCACTTCCGATATGCGTGTGCTGTATGTTCAAGATGAAGCGCGCGGACAATTTAGCTCGCCTAGCTGCGTTGTTGCGGTAAAACCACAGGACGTTGGGCGTATTTTAACCGCGCAAGCAAAAAATAGCCTTAAGTTTGTTGTGCCCGCTCAAGATAACACAAGTGATAACGCCGACGCTTCAAACGCCGCTGCTGCTACAGGAAAGCAGGAAAACGCTGGAGAAAACGGCGCTGCTGTGGCTGCAGATGCTGGTGCTGCCGCTGCCGGCGAAGATGGTGCAGAGAGTGGCGCATCTGCTGGTAGCACGGCCGCGGCGCAAGATGGTGCTCGTGAGAGCGCACCTTCTGATGCGAGCGCGCAGGCAATGGGCGAGGCTGCACGCGATGATACACCTGCTGCTGCGGCAGATGATGCGTCCGCTCGCAAGGCATCTTCACACACACAATCAAAACCTAAGCGCTCATCTGCGCATGCGGATTCTCCATCAAAGCAGCGCTCTGTAGCATCTGCTACGCCGTCGCAAAAGAAATCGAGGTGAGCACATGAGCACGTCAATACACCAAAAATCAAATCGCCAGATGAATGCACGTACAAATGAACACTGGCTTGCTTGCTGTTATCCTGGCCATCAACCAATCCTTAACAAAGCATATGAGCTGTGCAAATGCGCTTTGCCGCTTGAGTATGTTGCAGACGGAAGTGCGCTTCGAAAGCGTGCACAGCGTCTTGGTGCGCAGCGTTGTAGCGTGCTTGTAGGGCTTACGCAAGACGGTGTATCTGATATTAATTTAGCTGCTGCGCTTGTGCACGATGGTTGCGCGCGCGTAATGCTGGTTGGTGTTGGTATATCGGGATCGGTGCGCTCGCGTGCTATGGCCGCTGGCATATCTGATGTGTGGGATATGCAAGCATTTGGTTGTATTGGCTTTGATGGAAATGCGAATCGTGCAACGTTAGCCCACAGTGCACCTGAGTTGAGGTCAAAGCCAGTACAAACACATGAGCTCAAGCAGGCGCTTGCATCGCCGCAGATAGACCCTGATGTTGCTGCAATTTTACAGGATACATCTATGCCAGCTGCTTGTATATCTTGCTCGAATAGTTCTGACGCTCCTGTTACGGGTGCGGCAGGAGCTGCGGGCGAAGCTGATGTAGCTGATGGACCTGCAGCACCTGTAGTGCCTGTAGTGCCTGTAGTGCCTGCAGCACCTGCAGCACCTGCAGCGTCTGCAGCGTCTGCAGCGTCTGCAGCGTCTGCACAAGACCCATATGCATCAGCAATGCCTTCGTTTGCTGAGCGGCTTCAGGATGTTGCAAAACAATTGCAGCGTATAGGGGTTGATATGGCGCAGGCAACGCATGGTTCGTCTTGTGGGTTATCTGCACAAGATAGTCGTGCACAAAATAAGGTGCATCTAGCTCAGCTTGCACGCAACGACGATATAGATGACATCGATATGGATGATATGTTGCAAGCAATGTTTGATGACCAAATCGCAGCTCCTACGTCTGTAGGCGCTGCAGGTGCACCACGCACTACACCTGCTGCTGATAAGGCTCCCGCAACTCCAAGCACGTCGTTGCGTGCGGCTTCTTCCTTATCGCGTTCTCTTCCTTCTATTACTAATGAATCTACCTCGCCTTCTATAGACGCACATCAGGTATCTGAAAAATCCGAAAACGCAGTAGAAACTCCTGCTGGCGATGAGGATGTGCACTATCCGCGCGGGCGCGCTCCAATCATTTGCTTTACGAGCGGCCGCGGCGCTATGGGAAAAACAACGCTTGCTTGCGCTGCAGCTGCGCTCTTTGCGCAGGCACACGTGCGCTGTGCCCTTATCGACCTTGACTTATCGTGTGGTAATGCCGCACGTGCATTTGGTATTGAACATCCGTTTGACTTAGCGCGCCTGTATGCATCGCCGCAGCTTTTAGAGATGATCAACAAATCGGCTGTGTATGTGAACGATAATTTGGCGCTTTGGGGTCCGTGCGAAAAGCCCGAAACAGCAGAGTTGGTAAATGATGCAATACCTGCGCTTATAAGCTATGCGACCAATAATTTTGATGTTGTTGTTATCGACACATCAACAACGTTTACCGATGCTGCGTGTCAAGCTGTTCAGGCGGCAGATAGAGTGATGATTATTCATGATGATATGTACGACGCGCTAAGCTCCTTGGGAAGAACGTCTGCGCTGGTTGTGCGCCTAGGCGTTGCACGTACGCGGATATGTCGCGTGCAAAATTATGCGAACGCGCATGCAAAACTCGATTTTGATTTTGCGCGCAGTGAGATTGGTCTTGAAGGTGCAAGTGTATATGGCATTTGCGACGGCGGATCGGATATTGGCGAGCTTATGAGCTTGGGCAATATGCTCGACATTTGTGCAGGTAATTCTACCTTTATTAAGTCGGTGCAAACAATGGTAACTGAGCTTGCGCATAGCCTGCGTATTACCCTTAAACCCGACCACGAACACGCACGCACGTCTTCCAAATCGCGCAAACGTACGCTTACGTTTTTTGGTAGGAAAGAGCAGCGTGCATCATGAGTGTGCTTGAACGAGTGCGTCAAACGGATGCACAGCTTTTAGATGTTAAGAACGAACGTAATGCGCTCGCCGGTGAGCAGCCGTATGCGCGCATGCACGACACCTACCTGCAGGAGCATCGAAAACGCTTGCAGCGTGCCCTTATCGACAGACTCGGACTTTCAACTATTGCATCGATGATGCAACATTTTGATAACGCACGCCTTAAAGAAGAGCTTGGGGTATCCGCGCGCGACATTTTACATACCGAAGCGTTTTCCGATGTACTTGTTCGCGATTACGACGTGCTTGTTGAAAGTGTAACCGACACAATTTGCGGCTATGGACCTATTCAAAATTTGCTGGACGATCCTGCGGTAAGCGAAATTATGATTAACGGTACAGACGCGCTGTTTTATGAAAAAGAAGGCTGCTTACACCAGGCACAGCAGGTATTTGAAAACTCCGAGCAAATTATGATGATTGTTGACCGCATCTTGGCTCCGCTTGGTAGGCGCCTTGATAGAAGCAGTCCGATTGTAAACGCCCGCCTTGCTAACGGCGATCGGGTAAATGCAGTGTATAACACGGTTGCACTTGAAGGGCCAAGCGTTACCATTCGTAAATTTTCTAATCGTATTTGTTCAATGAGTGAGCTTGTGAGCTTGGGAGCATTGCCGCCGTGGTATTCACAGCTGTTGTGTTGGGCGGTGCGCACGCGGCAGGACATTGCTGTAGCTGGTGGTACTGGATCGGGCAAGACAACTCTGCTTAATGCACTTTCGTGTGAGATAGATAAAGGGGAACGTATTGTTACGATTGAGGACTCAGCCGAGCTTAAGTTTACGAGTCATCCCGATGTTGTGCGTCTTGAAGCTCAGGATGCGTCAATTGAAGGCACAGGCGAGATAACGATTCGCGACTTAGTAAAGAATGCCCTGCGTATGCGCCCCGATCGGATTGTGGTGGGTGAGTGTCGTGGCTCTGAAACGATAGACATGTTGCAAGCTATGAATACGGGTCACGATGGCTCGCTCACCACACTTCATGCCGGCAGTGCAAACGAAGCTATTTTGCGTTTGGTGCTTATGGCGCGCTTTGGCATGGACTTGCCAACCGACATTATTGAGGAACAAATTGCGTCGGCGCTGGATTTGCTCGTGATGTCGTGCAGGCTGCATAACGGCGCACGGTATGTTACGTCGTTGAGTGAAGTGCGGCGCAAAAACCCAGGCGGCGTCGAGTTAATTGAGTGTGTGCGCTTCGACGATGTTGCGTGCAGCTGGTCGTTAGTAAAAGAGCCCGATTTTATTGGGAGTATGCTGCATGGTTTTCCCGCATGTGCTAAGGAGGTGCGCGCATGGAGAGCATCGCTGTCGTTATAATGCACGGCTGTTTGGCGTTTGCTGCCTGTATGGCAATGCTTGCGGGGGATGCTGCGCAAACAACAAACGCGCGTGCTGCCCTCTATAAGCTGCGTCTTTTTGATTTCTTGCAGCGTGCGTCTCAGCAACCACTGGTAAAACAGCTTGACACCATACCGTGCGTGCGCGTTATTGCGGCGTACACACAAGAAGAACTCGCACAGCGTCGGTATATGCTTACGCGCTCTCAAACCATCGTGTGTTTGTGCGCTGCGACACTTGGCGCAATTGCTGTTGTCGCGTTTTTGGCGCAATCGCTTGTATCGGTTGGCATATGTGCTATGAGCTTGTTTGCGTTTCTTCCTATGATTGCAAATTATATCGTGCACGCCAAGCGCGATAAGGTTGCGCATGAAATGCCGGACGTGTTTCGCATATTAGGCATGGGGCTTTCGAGCGGCCAAACACTTACGCAAGCAATTGCGTATGTGGGCATTCATAAAAAAGGTGAAGCGGGACATGCGTTTCAGCAGGCATCGCTGCAGCTTAGATGCGGTGCAGGCATTACTGATGTACTAAAAGGGATTGCTGTTATGTTGCATGCTCCGGGCGTGAAGTTTTTGGTAACAGCGCTGGCAATTTCGCAGCGCACCGGCTCGCCATTGCGTAATTTGTTTCGTCAGTCGGCAAAGTTGGTTGAGCAGCAAGAACAGTTTAAGCGCCTGCTTCGCGTTAAAACGGCGCAAGTACGCCTATCCGTTCGGGTGGTTGCGAGTTTGCCTGTTGTACTTATTTGCATTTTGTCGGTACTATCCGTTGATTTTCAAAAGGGCTTAACGCGCCCCTTGGGAGTTGGATGTCTTATATGTGCCGCTGTGTTAAACGCCGTTGCATTGTTTATCATTACGCAGCTTATGAAGGGTATTTTGCACGACGACAGCTCAGAGTAGAGCGCCGCGCGCGTGTGCGCACTGCTGAAAGATACTGCGCGCACCGGCGCCGCGTGCCTTTGCCTGCGCGTTGTGCGCACGATGAGGTGGCAGAAGATTTGAAAGGAGATAGCCATGGATAAAGAGATGATTCAAGACATTGGTATTGCAGCTCAATGCGGGCTGTGTGTTGCTACTGCATGGTATGTGCTTATGATGCGCGCGCACGCGCGGGGTTCGCCTCGCAGCATTGCAGGCTCGATGTATGCACAAAATCAATCAGGTTTGCAGCTTGAACGTATTATCCAGCTATGCAGACAGTTCTGTCTTTCCATTGGTTTTATACGACATTTTGTTGAGCGAACTGAATTGCAAAAGCGACGCATGGTGTGTTTGCAGCAGCTGCCCGTGTTGTTGGATGTTGTCATCCTGGGTTTATCTGCCGGGTTATCGTTTGATGCTTCGCTTGATTTGTATTGCTCGCACTATCAAGGTGCGCTTGCTGATGCGTTTTCGGCTGTAATGCTCCAAGAGCGGCTGGGGATTATCTCAAAGCGTGAAGCCTTGCTTAAGCTCGACCAAGAGATGAAGCTCGATGCATTGAGTAGGTTTATATCGTCGGTTGTGCAAGCGTTGGAATGTGGTAGTCCCTTAGTGCATATTTTGGCGGGGCAAGCAGAGGCTATTCGCGATGCACAGCGCTCTGAGCTTGAAGAGCAGATTGAAAAAGTGCCGGTAAAGATGCTTATTCCAATGGGAACGCTCATTGTGCCTGCGATGCTTATTTCGATTGTGGGGCCGCTTATTGCCTCGGCTGCGCCATAACTGTGCCTGTTTGAGGTGTGTGGATTATGCCTTGAAACCTGACGCGCCCCAAGGCCCCTTTTCGCGTCGCTTGAAAATCCCGCAATGGTTGCGTTGCGGAATATTTGTTTAACACCGTTTACCTGGGAGGTAACAATGATTGATGTAAAAGACGTATGGACGCGCTGTCACAACAGCTATGAATTGTGCAAAAAACAGATGATGTGCTCACTTGCACAAACATCGGGTCAGGGTACAACCGAGTACGCAATTTTAGTTGGTGTGCTTGTTGTTATTGCCATTCTTTCGATTATTGCTTTTAAGGGAAAAGTCCAAGAATTGTGGGACGCAATTCGAGATGGCATCCAGCAGCTGTAAACCACGTCGCAGATGGTGTTTTGTGCGCGCCGTTGGTGCGCGAAAAAAGCATAGACGATCCCGCAGCTCGCGTGGTATATCGCCTGGCAGATGGCTTATATGTGTGGGCGTATTGTGTGTGCTCATGCTTGTGTGTGCGCAATTTCGCCCCTATGCTGAGCTAGGAGCTGCGCTTTTCATGAATGATGATGCGCCGCTTTCCATGCCCAGCGAATCGCACAAACAAAACGTGGAACACACGGCGCCACTTGATGCACCCGCAGCACCAACGCCAGCACCAATGCAAAAAGAGGATGCGCTACCAGGCAAATCAACAATAGATACCAAAAACTCGCAGCGTAAAGCCCTTAATTTGGAAGATAAACATGCAATTTATAGCTGTATTACATCGGATGATTCTAAGACCATAACGCTCGATGCTGGTGATGAAGCAGTACAAAAAGAAGTGCTCACGGTGTATCAAAACTTAGGCGAAGTAGCGCTTAAGCGAAGCGGCTATCAGGATTTGATGGGGCATGTGTGGATGTGTGTTGTGCAGCATCCACGTTGGGTTGATGTTGTGCGCATTGACAAACAAACCGATGCTGCGAAATGCAGATTGCAAAAGCTGCGTCTTGCAAAGGATGCTTGGGAAGAAGAGGCACGCGCTGCAGGAATAGGTGAGACTTCATGAAGAACGGAAAGATGAGCGCGCCATTGGTGCGTACGGTTATGCCCGCTGCTGCGCGTGACGCCCTGTCCTCGTTTTCGCAGCAAAAAGGTGCCCTGTGCGCACGCAGGCGCCGTTGTTTGCAGATGTACAGCACGCGCGAGCAAGGCCAAGGCACGATGGAATACATGGTTGTGGTTGTTGCGTTTTTAGCAATGATTTGTGCGCTTGGTGCGCTTTTTCGTGCGTTTGCTGAGGGCACAGTTGTGCAAGATAGCGTTTCGGCTGCATCGCACACAACAGCACAAGGAGTACTCGGTGACTTGCAAGATATTTTGCTGTATTAGCACTACATACAACTCATGCAAGACGTGCTTTTGTGCTCTTGTTTGGCTGCTGTGTGCACGGTGTGCGCACCTGCGCCCACGTGCGCGAGGGCACGTGCGTTTGTGGCGTTGTACATCGCAGGCAGGCCAGGCGAGCGTGGAAGCTGCGGTTATGCTGCCTTGCATGCTCTTTTTGTTTGCGATACTTGCGCAAACGTGCGTGATTGGTTACACGCGCGCAGTAATGGCGCGTGCAGCTTCGCAAACCGTGCGGGTTGCAGCGTGCGACTTTGATGGTTCGTTTACTGATTGCTCGGAATTTGCACGTCGTCGTCTGAAGGCAATACCAAACCTTGCGATATTTCATAAAGGTGCATCAACAGACTGGAAGATAGACATTTCGCGCGAAGAAAAAGCAACAACGGTAACTATCAAAGGGGATTTTGAACCTTTGCCGTTTTTTGGACTGTTTGTACAAACAATTGTGGGATCGGGTGAAAACGGCGCGCAACTAACAGTTACCGCCTCGCAAAAAACGCAGGCGTCATGGGTGGAAGGTACATACGATGAGTGGCAAACTATGTGGAATGCTCATGAGTGATCCTAAGCCATATATAAGACTTGTGCTCATGTATGTGCACGGCCGCGACGTGGCGCCTGAGCGTACGCACCCGCGCGGATGTGCACGCACATCTGGAGCTGCATCAGCATCTACAGCTGAACCGGTGTCTGCAGACGCAGACGCATACTCGGGCTTATTGGGCATATTTATACGCGATGAGCGCGGCTATACAACCATAAGCGTTGCTGTAGTACTGCTTGTGAGTTTGTGCTTGATATTTGGACTTTCGAGCGTGCATTACATGAGCTCGCGTGCGGCCGATGTCCAAGAAGTTGCTGATGCTACCGCGCAAGCTGGTGCCAATTGTGTAGCAGCGTTTAGCACAATTGTGCAGGTGCTTGATGCCTCGGTATTAAGTTTGGGGCTCACGGGCATGCTTGTGTTTGCCGTTGGGCTTATCGTAAGTGCAATTCCTATACTTCGCGCATTTGCACCACCTATTATTGCATGCGCGCACAGGATATTTACGGCACGCCAAGCGTTTGCGCGTAGTGCATATGCAGGTATTGCAAAGTTTGAAAAGGCACTGCCATATATCATTGCGTATAATGCTGCATCGTGCGCATATGCTAATTCAACTGAGCACATACCTTATGTTGGTCTTGCGGTGCCATATCCGCTTACTTCAAAAAGTGATTTTTCTGCCGCATTGCAGGACATCTCGGACGATGCGATGAAAAATTCAGCAGAAAAGCTTGAGAAGAAAACAAAAGAGCAGGAAGAGCATCAAAAAAAGGCCGACGATGCCAAACGCCGCGCGTGGCGTGCCGATTGCGTGGATAATCCAAGTTGTATGCGCAGCCGCGCGGCAAAGCTTGCATCGCTTTCGGGTACGGCAAACCAGCAATACAGCTATGAGGCATGGACGTTTGAGTGTGCGCGAGCGCGTGCACAGGCCTATTATGCTGCGCGTATGCAGCAGGATATTCCAAATGGTGCCAGTAGCGACGAATACATAAAAAGCTGCGCGCGCAAACGTTTTTACGCGTTTGCATATAGTGCGGTTGCAACAGCGCATTGTAACGAGGGGCCGCCTGTTGATATATCGCTTCCAAATTTGCCGTATAACAAGCAAATGGTGCGCGCATCAACGCTGTATAGCGAACGTGTGTGGCCAGCATGTGTACAACATGGCAAACTTGTTGCCTATTGTGCGGCAGAAAAGATGCCCGCTGCGCCCTCAGCATGGGTGAGCTTGGCTGACATTGAAGCTGGTCGCGCGGTGCCCGATGCGAAATACGGTATACGGCTTACGGATATGGGGCGCGTTGCTGCGGCTTCGACGAGCATTTCCAATGGATTTGAGCACTATTGGCGCGAAGTTGTGCGCAGCGCTTCGGTATATCAAAACGAAATGAATGCCGCACAAGAGCTCGAACGCCAAAAAAAGGACGATGCAAAACATGCATCCGATGCGTTTAGTAAGGCGCTCAATCTTATTGGTGTTGCTCGGCCAACGTACTGTCCGCCAGGCGCGTATGGCTGCATTTCGTTTGTGAGTCGCACGTCGCAGCTCACCCTTCCAGATAGTCTTACCAGCACATTTGTGCCAGCAGCCACGCTTCCTTCCGGCATTGCGATAGCTGGTGCAACGCTTGCCCCCGATGGTTCTGCCGATAATAACGACGTTCTCAAGCATATGGCAGACGGCATTGAACAAGAGCGCTTCCCGCTAACTGCGGCGCTTATTGGGGGTATTTGTTCCATTTGGTCGAAGCTGCTTGTTGGGTATGGTTCGGCGTATAAGCATCTTGAATCTATTGCAAATAGTGTAATGGGCGGAATTTCTGCTGGTGGAGGTGGCTTTGTTGCGTCGTGGCTTTCTTCAAAAATTTCGCAGACTATTTCTGCATTTGGATTTAAGCCGGGCGACATGCGTCTTCGAAAACCCGTGCGTATCCACACGCAGCACATTTTGTCGCGCGCTGGAAAATCGGGTATTGCCGAAATACGCCGCTACATTACCACAATGCCCTCAGATGCAGAAAGTATTAAAGCGCGTAGTTTAGCTGCAGTAAAAGAGCTATTGGGCGACAATTTTACCCTTGCCAACCTGCCGGCTTTAGGCTCGGACAAAAAGATACCACTCACGATTAATGTGCACGCGCTTATGGCACACGAGTAGCGCGCGCAACCTGGTGTATGTACGCGCGAGGCGCGCACATGCCTTATAAGAAAGGGTTTTGATGTGACTGTATGTACAACAAACGCAGCCGCTTTTGCGCGTGCACCCGCATTTGCAGGTGCCGCTGCACCAAGGCACCACAAGTGCCTGCGTGCGTTTTTTCACAATACACAAGGTCAGATATGCGTTGAGTTTGCAGCGCTTATGCCCGTTGTTATTGTTGTAATGCTTATTGCTTACAACATTGTGTGCTACGTGCAGTTATGTTCAAAATTTGATAGATGCGCGCGTGATGCCATTGCTGTTTTGGGCGTAAGTCCTCCCGGCAAACAATCGGCTGATAATGCTGCATCCGAAATTAAAACGGCCATACAAACGGCAATGGGAGAGGCGGCATGCGATGTTAATGTGCAAGCGCAATCGGCTCGCGACGAAACAGGCGCTAAATTTAAGTTTTTTATATCGCCCTTGCTTACTACGTATACGTGCAAGATGTCGTATAAACCGTGGCCATTGTCTGTATGTATAGCGGGCATTTCGGTTGATTTTGGCGCGCGCATCGATTATACGCAGCGGCTTGTGGTCGATCGCTTTAGACCGGGGGTGCTTGTGTAATGGTTATCGCGTTCCAATCAAACCGTGTGCCGGTTTCGTATGGCAGCTTTGTAGTGTATGCAAGCTGGCGGCAACGGCTTCAGGGTTTGCTTTGTACGAGCCGTGCGCATGAGCCAATTATGCTCAGCTCATGCCATGCTATTCATACCTGGGGCATGTCTTATGCCATTGATGTTGTGTTTTTATCGGCCGATATGCGTGTGTTACAAGCATATACGCAGGTTGCGGCAGGGCGAATGCTCTCGTGTGCGGGTGCATGTGCCGTGTTAGAAAGGCCAGCTCAAGTGGCTGTCTGGCCGCACGCAGGCGAGCAGCTGGAAGGAACCATATGTAGTGTTGCATCATAAACGATGCGTGAAAGGAGTCATCATGTCGGTAGCACAAAAGAGTGTTTCTACACGGAGCAAAGCTAAGAAAAAATCGCGCGCATCAGCCCCGCCATCGCGCGAAATGCGTCGTGCACACGAGCTTGCTGTGCAGGCTATGGAAGCTGCGGCGACAGGAGCTCCTCCAGACTCTTTGAGCAATGGTGTTTTGTATCAAACAAAACGCTGTCCTGTGTGCGATGAAGAGTTATTTGCCGATATGGACGTGTGTTATGGCTGCTTATACGATTTTTCGCGTGAGCCGCGACCTATAGTTATGGATGATGTGCCGCCGTTTGATCCGCCGTACACAACGTATTTCCCTGCGCGTGCGCACGGCGGCGCGGATGATTGTGCCGATGATGGCTGGGTGTATAACGACACCATACCCAATGACATAGCAGCAACTGCTGCGTATAAAACGCTTGCGCAATCTACCAGCACCCGCGCGAGCCCTGGCGTAGCTGTAGCTCATGATGATATGCATTATGTGCGCGTACATAACGACGGTATTGATGTGACAGTTTGTTTTTCTGACGAGCTGAGTATTGGTCGTCTTGAGCTAAACGACGTGGTGCTGCACTCAAAGGCGGTTTCGCGTACGCATAGCTGCTTTCGAGCGGACCATGGACAGGTATATATCGAAGATAGAGGAGCAACAAACCCCGCTCGGTTGCGCGGTCGTGCGATAAGTGCTCCGGTAGCTGTTCATCGTGGAGATCATGTTGATGTGTGTGGCACGATTTTTACCCTTATATCGTAGGATGTGCCTGCATGCGCTCGTGGTGTACGTGCATTTGCTATGGTAGTATGTGCGTTTTGATATACTTATCAGTATATGGCAAGAAGGGGCATGTACCTAACGTGTATGCCCGCTGCGGACGTGCGCCTATGCATGCAAGGTTTGCACGTATTTGCACGTATTTGCACGTATTTGCACGTGTGTACGTACGAGTATCTGTACTAGTAACGAAAGAGGGCGTATATGAAACTCCATGCTGCAACAGTAACGCGTATAACTACTGGTGGCGCATGTACCATTGCGTCTCGTGTGTGTAGGGTGTATCGCATGCTTATGATGTGTGCGGTATATATCGCTGCACTTGTAAGCGTAAGCGCTGTATGTGCGCAGGTAGCATACGCAAAAGAGTATCACATCGATAACGTTACTATTACTGCTACGCTCCATGACACAGGTACGCTCGATGTTGAAGAACATCGAACCTTTGTGTTTTCCGGCTCATTTCATGGCGTGTATTGGAAGCTTGCACAGGGTATGTATGAAGGTACGTATCTTGAGCCTACCCATATAGAAGCGGGTGCCTACCAAAACGGTCAGATTGTGTGGTTTAATTCGGCATCAACAGGTAATGACAATACGTATCAGGTGTACAACGAAACCGATTATAAAAAGATTAAGCTGTATGCACCGTCGAGAAATGAATCAAAAACCTTTGTTATGCGCTATACGCTGGAGAACTTTGCACAGCGGTATGCGGATGCATCGATGTTGTACTGGAAATTTGTGTCGGATGGCTGGGATAAAGCGTCGAACAATGTTACCTGCACGCTTACTCTTCCAATTGCACAAAACGACCGTATGCAACCTGGTAGCAATGTACATGCGTGGGCACATGGACCACTTAATGGAACAATTTCGTTTACGGATACCACGATTGTTTGGAACGTATCCAAGGTTGATACTGCCGATTTTGCCGAGATGCGCGTGCTGTTTCCTGCAAGCTGGCTTGCAGCAGCTACGCCGCGCGCAGAGCACATTCAAGACGATGTTATGAAACAGGAAGCTGCGTGGGCAACAAACGCAAATGAACAGCGCGCGCTTGCGCGATATGTTGGAAATGGTGTTGCCATTGGCGGTCTTGTTGTTGTACTTATATCGATTGGTGTGTTTGTTGCAACGCGTACGATAGCGCGCGCACGCAGGCGTCCGCTGTTTTCCGATAGATATTTTCGCGATATGCCGTCGTACGATCATCCAAGTGTATTGAGCTATTTATACGAGCATAAGCACGTGCGCAATGCGTCGCTTACCTGCGCAATTATGCGCCTGTGCGACATGGGTATCTGCAGGCTCGAAGCGCCTGCGCACAACGTTTCTCATGCGCCTGCACACGCGTCTGTACACACGGGCGCGTTTCAAAAAAAGCATGAGGAGCCCTACAGCATTGCGCTTACTATGAGCTTTGAAGACGGATTAGCTGCTTGCGATGCCTATCAAGCCGATAAAGCTAAGCTTGGCGCATACGCCAACCAAGTTGCGCGCGCGCGTAAGATTGATAGGGCTACGCTGTCGTTTTTGTTCGACGATGTGTATCACTTATGTCACAAAGATGCAGCTTATGGTAGTAGTACGGAATTTGCAGAGGCGTCTTCACAGAGCACGTTTCGCAAGGTGAGCTTCGACGACTTACAATGGGCGGCAAAGCGGGAATCTTCGGCATATTACGACGCGTATGTGCAGTGGAGAACTACCATTAAAGCGGCGGCAATTGAGCGCGAATTTTTTATTGAAGATGCGCATGATACAAGCCTTACAGGTTGTCGTGTTGCTGCGACTATCATGTCCTCGCTGGATATTGTGGCAGCTGCCGTGGTGTTGTTTATGTGCTTGGCGCTTAATGTGTTTGATATTGAAGACCTCGATATACTTGTGCGCGGCGGGATTATAGGATCGATTGTTGTGCTTATAGCGCTTGCCGCTGCATTTATTATGAGTATTACGCGCTACACAGCATATTCGCGCGAAGCACTTGAGCTGCGTGCAAAAACGGTTGCTCTTAAGCGCTGGCTTCTTGAATTTACGCGGCTTTCAGAAAGCGTGCCAAGCGACATGATATTGTGGAACAAACTGCTTATTATGGCGTGTGCACTGGGTGTAGCAAAAGAAGTTGCCGAGCAATTGCGGGTTGCATTTCCGCAGCTTGAAGATGATGCTACGCTCATTCCTATGTATTCCATGTGGTATTGGCATAATCCGTATTATTATTCCTATGCACCTTATAACAGATTGTCGCACGCGGTAGAGGGTGCGCATTCTACCATGATTAATACACGTGAGCTGAGTAGCGCTCTTGGTAGCGGCGGTGGATTTTCTGTCGGCGGAGGTGGCGGTTTTGGTGGCGGCGGCGGTGGCGGCGCGTTTTAGGCGCTCCATTGAGCTTGCTGCAGAGGTTTTTGTGCTGTGCAATGTGCATGATACATCGATAGTAACGCTAGGTTTTTAGGATATGAGCACACAGGTTTTACCAAACAATATACATTCGCACGCGCCCAAAATAGCACCCGAAGTGTCCAGGGCTACATCTATAAAAGCGCAGGTAGAAGCTTATTTGTGTGCTCGCGCGCTGGCGCAGGATAGTGGAAGTAATAGTGCGAACCCTGGTGGAAAGGTTACTGCAAGCCATGGTGCTAACCCTGGTGCTAACCCTAGTGCTAACCCTAGTGCGAACGGTTCTGCCACATCGCATGAGCTGTCCTTCACGTCTTGCGATGCACCTGAGGTTACTTTCGATTCATACACCCGCTGCGAGCTCTGTCCGCGCTGTTGCAAAGCACCGCGCAATCGTCCTCAAGCTGGCTATTGTGGCTGCTCAAACAAGCTGTATATTGCACGCGCGGCCCTTCACTATTGGGAAGAGCCGCCCATCTCGGGAAAAGCGGGATCGGGCGCAATATTTTTTACGGGCTGCCCGCTACGATGTGTGTTTTGTCAAAATCTGCGTATTTCACAAGAGGGCTATGGCAAGCAAATTACCACCGCGCGTCTTGCAGAAATTATGCTTGAGCTGCAGCAACAAGGTGCGCTCAACATTAATTTGGTTACGCCGCTTCATTATGCACCGCATGTTCGCACGGCAATTTGTATGGCAAAAGAGGCAGGGTTGCAGCTGCCAATTGTGTGTAACACGTCGGGATACGAAAAACCCGAAACGGTTGCTGCGATGGCCGATGTTATTGATATATGGCTTCCCGATATGAAGTTCTATTCTCCCAAATTGGCATCTGCCCTGCTAGCCACCCCAAATTACCCGGAATATGCCCAGGCATCACTTGCTGTTATGATCGAAAGTTTGCGCAAGAAAGGCGGGCGTAAAATAGAAGCAAAAACGGGGAGAATGCTGCAGGGTATTATTGTGCGGCATTTAGTAATGCCGGGTCATACCGACGATTCGTGGAACGTGCTGCGAACGTTGTGGAATATGGGTCATAATGAAATTGATGTTTCGATTATGAATCAGTACACGCCAAACAGGCGCTGTCGAAAACAAGGCGGCAACCTCTCGCATACGCTGAGCAACGAGGAGTATGAGTCGGTTCTCGATTATGCCGATGGTCTTGGTTTTGAGCATATGTGGTGGCAACAAGGCGGCACAGTTTCGGAGAGTTTTATACCTGAATTTGATGCAACGGGTGTTGTTGGAAAAGAGCTTGTTGTTCAAAATAAGTAGATGCCAAAAAGCACGCGGCACAACTTTGGTTAGCTGCATTGTAAGGACTGTGTTGAACAGCGCATGTACCAGTGTATGTACTGAAAAGGAGTAGGAATGGCACAAGATACGAATACATCTACCAGCCCATCTTCGCTCAGCGACGACGAGCGTCGCGAGCTTGAGCAGCTGAGAGCCGAAAAAGCGCGCCGACTTGCTGCGCAAAAGCGCAAAAGTGCAGAAGAGCGGCAAAAAGACGCACGCATCGCGCAAATAAAAGAGCGCAACGCGCGTATGATGGAGCCTGATGACGACTTGCACATGCCACTTGCGCAAAAGTTGGTGCTGGCGTTTCTTTTTGTGCTGGTAGTTGGTATATGTATTGTTTTTAATTTATCTTCGTAGTTTGTTGCGGCCGCTTTTCCTCATCAAGAGTACACTGTACAGGTAGGTACTCTTTGCCGCGTAGCTGCTGCGTTGCTCGGAGCAGCTTGCAGACAGCTTGCAGACAGGAACGTTTTACTCTACAAGAAAGATTCTCTTCAAAGGAAGATTAGCATGGCTCTTACCGATAACACGCGCCCAACCGACGTTGCTCTTAATACCGACTTGTATGAATTTACGATGGCACAAGGTTTTTGGGATTCACAAAAAGCCCAGGCAGAAGGCTGTTTTAATGTGTTTTTTCGCTCCATCCCGTTTCACAATGGGTATGCCGTTGCCTGCGGTATGGGTCAGATTGCCGATCTTGTAGAAAATTTTTCGTACGATGAAGAAACAATCGACTATCTTGCAAGTCTTAAGGCGCCCGGCGGAGGCGCGCTCTTTACGCCCGATTTTCTTAATTATTTGCGTCATTTTTCGCTTGATGTTGATATTTGGGCGGTGCCTGAAGGCGAGATCGTATTTCCGCGCGAGCCGCTCGTGCGTGTGCAAGGCAAGCTTATCGATTGTCAGCTGCTCGAAACAGCGCTGCTTAACACGGTAAATTTCCAAACACTGCTTGCAACAAAAACAGCTCGTGTTGTTCGTGCTGCGCAGGGAAGGCCTATTTTTGAGTTTGGGTTGCGCCGTGCACAAGGTCCAGACGGCGGTCTTGCTGCAGCACGCGCGTCGTATGTTGGCGGCGCTGCTGCTACTTCTAACGTTCTTGCAGGTAAAATATATGATATTCCAGTTTTTGGTACGCACGCGCACTCTTGGGTGATGGCGTTTCCTTCGCAAATTGATGCATTTCGCGCATTTGCCGAGTCGAGCCCGCATAACTGTGTATTTTTGATTGACACGTACGATGTTGAATCGGGTATTGCCGATGCAATTTTTGTTGGTAAGGAAATGGAACGCAAAGGTCAGCGCCTTGCTGCCGTGCGTATTGATAGTGGCGACTTGGCCAAATTATCCAAGCAAGCCCGCCGTGCGTTTGACGAAGCAGGCATGCCCTACGTAAAAATTTCGGTATCGAACGATTTGGATGAATACACCATTCAATCGCTGCTTGCGCAGCATGCACCCATCGATTCGTTTGGCGTTGGAACTAAACTTGCCACCTGTGATCCGCAGCCGGCGCTTGGCGGTGTGTATAAAATGACTGCCATCAAAAACACGGCGGCTTCCGCGTGGCAGCCTGTTATGAAACTTTCCGAAATGGCATATAAACGCACTATTCCAGGCATTCAAACGGTTATGCGGTATGTTGATGCCAACAATAGTCCTACGGGCGATATGATTGTTGAAGAAGCCAAGGTACATGAAAAGCCAGCTCATATGGTTGATGTCCTCGACGATCTTATTACGTATGATATTGCCAATTGCTCGCGTCATGAGTTGCTTGAGCACATTGTTTCTCACGGTAAGCGCACGCGCGATCCGCAGTCTTTGCCGTCTGCACGTGAGCGTTGTAAAAATGCGCTTGACCTGCTCGATCCTGCGTACTGTCGTTTCTTAAATCCGCAATCGTATCCGGTTGGCCTGGAGCCTTCGCTTGCCAACGTTCGGCGTGACCTTGCTTCGCGTGAGCTTCAGATGGCACGCGGTGCAGATGCAGGTGTTGATGGCGCTGGTAGTGAAGTTAGTAGTGCGGATAGCACAGATAGCGCAGCTAGCAGCACGGATAGCGCCGCTAGCAGCACGGATAGCGCCGCTTCAACCCATTTTCCCCAAGCTTCTATAACTCCCAATCAAGCTGGCGCGCAGCGACGACGATAACGCACGTAAACAATGCGAGAATTTTCCGCGCCTGCGCGCGTACATGTTATACAAATTCAGGTATGATAAACCTACCGCCGAATAAAGGAGTTTGAATGTCTCATAGCTTAGAAAACCTTGTGTTACAAGCCATTAAGAATGCCCAAGCGGCAAACGTTTTACCCGAATTCGAAGTTTCGGATTGCGGCCTTGAGCGCCCTGCTGATACAAGCCACGGCGACTGGTCGTCTACCGTTGCCATGCGTTCAGCTCGTCTTGCGCACATGGCGCCTGCAAAAATTGCGCAGGCAATTGTCGATCACATGCCCGAAACCACAGAAATTGCCAAGGTAGAAATTGCAGGTCCGGGCTTTATTAATTTTTATCTGTCGACATCTGCAAGTAACGACGTTATTAATGCCGTGCGCAGTGCCCGCGATCGCTGGGGTGCCTGCAATATGGGCAAGGGCTTTAAGATTAACTACGAATTTATTTCCGCAAATCCAACCGGTCCTTTGCACGTTGGTCATGGTCGCTGGGCTGCACTCGGCGATTCAGTATGCAATGTTTTGGATTTTTGTGGCTACGATGTATTTCGCGAGTACTACATTAACGACCACGGTTCCCAAATGGACGTGTTTGGCTCTTCGGTATCCATGCGTTACGCGCAGCTTTGCAGCATTATTGCAGATAAACACCTGTCTGCAAAGCAAGCTCTTGAGCTTTTGCTTGCCGACCGCAATGCGTATGTTGATGATGAAGAAGACGAGCACCCCGAAAATCACCCCTACATGGATGCGTTTAACGAACATCTTGGTGGTAATTCATATGGTGGCGATTATATTATCGAAATTGCATACGAATTTTATGAGCAAGATGGCGATAGCTGGGCTAAGGTGAGCGAGGCCGAGCGTAATGCGGCGTTCCGCGAGCGTGCATATCAGGCAATGCTCAAGCGTATTCAAAACACCTGTCATACGTCACGCTGCGACTTTGATATGTGGTTTTCTGAGCGTTCGCTCTACCAAAAAGATGAGAGCGGTACCTCTAAGGTTGATCGTGCCTTTGCGCGTTTGGAAAAAATGGGTTATCTCTACAAAACCGATGATGGCGCGCTGTGGTTTAAGTCTACGGAATTTGGCGACGATAAAGACCGTGTTCTTATTAAAAGCAATGGTGAATACACGTATTTTGCGTCTGACGTTGCCTATCACTGGGACAAATTCGATCGTGGTGCGCAGCAGTCAATCGACTTGTGGGGCGCCGACCATCACGGCTATATTGCGCGCGTTACTAACGTGTGCGATGCGCTTGGCTTTAAGGGGCAGTTCACCGTTGACCTTGGTCAGTTTGTAAACTTGCTGCGTAACGGCGAGCCCGTGCGTATGTCTAAGCGTAAGGGCACGATGATCACCTTTGAGGAGCTGCTCCACGAGGTGGGTGTTGACGCCACGCGTTATACGCTGCTTAGCAAATCGTCCAACCAAACAATCGATTTTGATATTGAAGCTGTTAAAGAAAAATCGAACAGCAACCCTGTGTTCTACGTGCAATATGCACATGCGCGTATTTGTTCAATTTTGCGCAACGCTGCTGGTGTTACCGAAGAAGAAGCAAAAACGCTTGGTATGGACGAAGTTGCCGCTCGCGCAGTGGGCAATGATGTTGACTTGTCGCTGTTGGTGCACCCCATGGAAGCTGCACTTTCGCGCAAACTTTCGGAATTCCCTGAGCTTGTTGCATCGTGTGCGCGCGACCGTGCTCCGTTCCGTATTACCCACTTTGTTGAGGAACTTGCAAGCGCGTTCCACGGCTTTTATGCAAATTGCCAGGTGCTTTCTAGTGAAGGACGTCCTGTTGATGATGCACTTTCGCATGCGCGTTTGGCTGCGTGCGACGCTGTTCGTATTAACTTGGAAGTTGCTCTCAAGCTTATTGGTGTGTCAGCACCCGAAGTTATGTAAGGGGTGCGTGCTCAAGCTGCGCGTTTGCGCGCGTTTGTGTGCTCTTGTGCCTTTGTGGCGCGTTCTTATGTTCGTTTATCTCGTGCAAAGCGTATCGTATGTGCGGTGCGTTTTGCACGTTCTTTTTTGTGCGACGTTCGTTTTAGTAGGTTGTGCATTCTTGTTTATGCATACGCGTACCGCGTCGTGTTTTTTCGTTTGTACACATCTTGTTTGCGGCGCGTGACTGTGCATATTGTATATCGTGAGTGTTACGTGCTGGTTCGCATGAATAATTGGTTGACATCAGAAATTTTATGTTATAATTGCACCAACGTTCGTTTACGTTCTTTATGCAATCATCCCATTTGTAAAACAATGTAGTAATTAAGCATACATGCTGCAGATGGTGCTGCGTTATAGCTTGGTCGCTGCCTATGCGCCCGCGCGCGTTATGCACACCCGCATCGTCACCAAGCACGTTTTGTTGCATAATAATCACAAAAGAAAGGCATATTCTGTATGATCGAACGCACTTCAGATAGCAATGCATCCGCACAAACCAATCAACAATCAACCGATACTGCAGATATTACAACTCCAAAGCCCAAACGAGGCCGTCCACGTAAAACTGACGGCACGTCTGCTGCGCGCAATTCTCGCACGCAGTCTGCGCAATTTCCTCAATTAACTCCTGAGCAGCAAGAATTAATTCAAAAAATTGCACAAGGGAAGGCAACGCTTAACGACATTCCAAAGCGTGCGCACCGTGGTCGTCCAAGCAAAGAAGAAATGCTTGCACGTCAGGCCGTTATTAATGCCGCGCTTGCAGCACAAGCAGAAAGCATGCAACATCATACGGCTGCTGTTGAAGCGCCTGCACGCGAACAAACTAGTGATGCATCAGTGCGCCAGGAGCAGGGCATGGCCGATGACGCCAATAATGATGAGACGCGCAGTCGTCGCATTCGTCGTCCAAGCTTCGCAAGCCGCGCAGAGGAGCACGCTCCAAAGCAAGCTGCAGCTCAAACAGTGTTTTCAGATGCTGCTACTAATCCTCGCATCCATCGTTTTTCACAGCCGCAACGTGCGGAAGTTCAAAATGACGCTTCTCATGCACACGAGCCCGTTCAAGTTCAATTGCATGAGCAAGAAGTTCAAAATCAGCAAGCCGAAGTTCAAAATACTCACACCAATTTGGTAAATTCCGCGTCACTGTTTGCACCTGTTACGCCTGAGCTTCGCAGACACCGCCAGCACAGAAGTGTTGGTGTTCTTCCAAACGCTGCAGCTGGTTCAGTTGCCGGAGCTGCGGCAACACAGGTTCAAGAAGGAGCCGTTTCTCAGCTTCGGGTTCAAAATCAAGCAGGCGAACCTAAACCTCAGCTGGTACCTGGCGCGCAGCAGGTTCAACATCAGTTATATCAACCAAATGCGCAACATGTGCAAAACCTCCAACACGTGCAACATGCACCCGCAAATTCGCAGCTGGTAGCACAGCAAAATCAGCAGCCAGTTCAAGCGCAGGTGCCAGCAGTGCAGGCCAATTTGCAGCCAGCTGCTGTAAGCAACCAGCAGTCAGCACAAGTCGCACAACCCACGCAAGCTGCACGTTTTGTAAAAGTTCAGCGTCGCCGTGGTCGTAATAAAGTTGAACAAGCAACAGGACCTTCGCTTACCCGCGAAGAGCTGCAAGCGATGAAGGTGGGCGATCTTCGTACCAAAGCGCAGCAGCTTGGCATCGAAACTGCTCATGTGCGCAAAAAGGAGCTTATCGAAGCGGTATATCAGGCTAATGCTGCGTCTGAAGGCTATAGCGAAGTGTGCGGTGTCCTTGATATTCAGCCAGAAGGTTACGCGTTTATTCGTACAGGTAATTACATGAATGGCGATAATGACGCTTTTGTTCATCAGCAGCTTATTCGTCAGTATGCGCTTCGTCCGGGCGACTGGATTGTGGGACGCGTTGCGCCTACACGCGCTAATAATAAATTTCCGCCGCTCAACAAAATTGTTACGATTAACAATCGCGACCCAGAAGAAATTAAACAGCGCCCGCGTTTCCGCGATTTAACGCCTATTTTCCCAAATGAACGCCTTGTTATGGAGAACGGCAAGCAATCGATTACCGGGAGGGCTATCGATTTGGTGGCTCCCATTGGTAAAGGCCAGCGTGGTCTTATTGTTTCGCCTCCAAAGGCTGGTAAAACTACTATTTTGAAACGTATTTGCCAATCAATTACCACCAACAACCCCGAAGTTCATCTTTTCTGTTTGCTTGTAGACGAGCGCCCCGAAGAAGTTACCGATATGGAGCGTTCAATTAAGGGTACGGTTGTTGCGTCCACCTTTGATATGCCTGCCGAAAATCACACGGCGGTATCTGAACTTGTTATTGAACATGCAAAACGCCTCGTTGAACTGGGTGAAGACGTTGTTGTGGTTCTCGATTCTATTACGCGTCTTGCGCGTGCTTACAATATTGCACAGCCTGCAAGTGGCCGTATTTTATCGGGTGGTGTTGATTCAGCAGCGTTGTATCCGCCTAAAAAGTTCCTGGGTGCCGCCCGTAATATTGAACATGGTGGTTCACTTACTATTTTGGCGTCAGCACTTATCGAAACCGGTTCAAAAATGGACGAAGTTATCTTCGAAGAGTTCAAAGGTACCGGTAATATGGAGCTTAAACTCGATCGCGATCTTGCTGATAGGCGTATTTTCCCTGCTATCGACCCCGTTAGCTCGGGTACACGTAATGAAGACCTTCTTATTGATAAGGAACTTCAGCCGCTTGTGTGGTCGCTGCGTCGTGTGCTTGCCAATATGAACTCTACTGAGCGTGCATCATCGTCGCTGGTAAAGGGCTTGCAAGAAACGAGCGACAACAAAGACTTTCTTGTGCGTTTTGCTCGCAGAGCACAAGCTATCGATTATGTTGATAGTCCATCAAAATTGTAAGTGGGCGTTATGTACCGTGCGTGTGCAAGCAGTGGGGAAGTTCAAGCTAAGTTCACTATTGCCTGGTTTTTTGAGTAAATAACCACTGTTCACGTAATGTTTGCAGCTACGGATGTGTATACACGTATACTATCCGTAGCTTTTTTACACTTTCAAAAAATAACTTGCAAAATACCTGGTATCACGTACTATATAAATAGATTAATCAATGTTGCTCGCGTTGGGCAAACGGTATTTATAGCTTATTCACACACCGCCGTTTTGTCTTATGTAGTGGGGCATATTGTTCATGCCTGCTACTTTGAAATCTCACCTTTAGCTGTGTGCGCTGCTATACCGTTGTTGCCCTGGATAAGGGTGGTTAACCATGATGGGAACTACGAGTTATAAAGCACGTGTATCGGGGCTTTTGGGTGCGTGTGCTCTTATGCATGCTGCCCCTGCCTATGCGCTACCTGCGCAAACCGCCGTTTCCATTACTCCTCTCAGCGATCCACAAACACTTCCATTTCTTTTAGGCTGTTTAGCTGGCGCTGCCGCTGCTGGCTGCATTTCGCTTATCGCGTTTTTGCACTATAGCCAGCGTATGCAATCTCATATGGATGAGGCAATTCAAGCTGCTCAAACTCACGTGTTGCCCGTTATAAACACTTCTACGCAAACGGGCTCTTCTGCATCTGCGAGCTCTGCCGATTCTACTGCTCATATGGCATATGAGCAGCTTCGTGCCACGTATGATACCAACAAACGTTCTATGAATGCCACCGAGCGCATGCTCAACACGCCCCAGTTTGCCGTTTCGTCTGAGTTATCTTCACGCGTACCGGATATTTACCCGCACAGCGCTGCCTTTGCTGCTGAATCTACGCAAGAAGCTGGCGTGCGCACAAACAGTTCACCTGCCGCGTTCGCCGCTGCAGACCACCAAGTACCTGCGGTTTCGCGCGCGCATATAACACACGATTACGAAGACATTGCACAAAATTATGTGCGTCAACAAACATTTAAGCAGCGCTTGCAGCTGCGTGCTGAAGGCGTTGCAAAAATTTTGTCCGAGCGTCTTGGGACAAATAAATTTGACGATTTGCCTGTTATTGAGCGTGCCGATGGTTCGGTAGGCGATGTTGGTACCCAGTGGTGGAATACCCGCATGGGCGATGCTGTTCGTAAAGTTGGCTCGCTTCGTGATATACCCGATTTCGATTTTTCGGCAGCAACACTGTCGCAACCTGCGCAAGTTCAACCTTCGGCTGGTTTGGATGGAGAAGTTCAATCTGCAGCTACGCAGGTTCAATCTACGGATGCACCGTTGCCTTTATCAAGTTCAAAAGCGCGTATCGATACGGTAAAACGTTCAGAAACAATTGCTGCGCGTGTTGCCAATGTGAATATTGGTCAGTATCCAGCAAAGCGTAGCGTTGAAGAGCTCGACCACGCCGACTTGTGGGAAGCAGCGCTTACGTCGATGAATAATCGTATTGAAGATCCAAAAGCAGCTCCTCATGTTCCTGTTGTATCTGCTCAGTACGACGACATTGATGGTGCTACGATTGAGCCTAGTCTCGTTGTACCTGCAGAACCGTCTTCTGCGCCGGTGCCAGCATCCGCACCTGCTGCTGCACTTGACGAAACGGTGTACGCACCCATGAGTTTGGAGCTTAACACAACAGCTAAGGCTGCCGAGATTTCTCAAATTACTCCTTCTACCAGCGAATTTACCGACATTGTTGGTGCTACTGACACGCTTGACGATCCCGATCATATCGAACCAAAAACGGGCTTTATTCCGTTTAAGATTTCGGCTAATCATCCCGAAATTGTTGATGCAAGCTCGTATGTTGACTTTCTTATTCGCGATGAAGTAGCACGTCATAAGAATAAAGTTCAAGAAGAAGCCCGGATTGCCGCGGCAAAGAAAGAACAAAAGCTGGCTGCACAAAAAGCTGCACAAAAAGCCGCGCAACTTGCTGCACAAAAGGCAGCACAAAAGGCTGCGCACAAAGTCGCAACCGATGCCACGTACAACACGGCAAACGATGCCGCTGTAAAGAATACGCAGTACTCACCTGCTAACACGTATGCAAGCCTTACGGTGCTTGCAGGAGGATACAAACCCAATGGCTCTAAGAGTGCTCATACGTATTCGTCACTTTCGCTTGTTGGCCGCGATGCCGATTTGGTTCGCGTTGGTCTTATAGAAGATGCTCACGCGTCGCATGCATCGAGCTTGGATGTTGCAAACTTTTTGCACACGCAGCCTGCGCCTTCTGCCTCGACGTTTTTTGATGATGAACTTGAAGGTGACGGTATGCGCCGCCATGCGCGTACAACCATTGGCACGTCGCAATCTTTCTTGCGTCCAAAGCATATGCGCCATGCAGCTCGTTATAACGACGATGCTGATGCATATGAGTACTCAGGCAAGGCCGCTGACGTGCTGCGTAAGGCCTGCAACCTGGTGCAAGAAGCATAAGGCGTGCACGATAGCATGCGTATAGCTGCGCCGCAACTTCAGCTCGATAAACCGCATATTGAACGTGAATCTGTCGTTAATCTTGAACTTGTGGTTGAACCTGAACCTGAACCTGAACCTGAACCCGTCATTAATCTTCAACCCAATTCTGAACCTTCAACCTATCGTTCGCTTACCTGCGCGTATATCTATTTAGTGTGTGCAAGTGTGCTATGGTGTTTGTTTATTTGGGGCTGCTCATCGCTCAATGCAACGCAGTCATCTGCCCAATCGGATAGTGTAGTGCACACGCTTAGTGGCTTTTGGCAGCTGCTTTCTATCACAAACATGCACGTAATGATACTTATTGTGCGTAAATCTGCGCATGTACTTGAGTACATGATGCTTGGCAATTTGTGCTGCATGTGCGCCTGTGTACGCCTGGCACGCCTTCAGCTTACGCATGCAAATAAAACCACGCTTCATCGTCACGCCATCATGCGCAGCGCGGTACGTAGTGCGTGCGTATGCATTGCCATTGCATATGTAGATGAAGTTATACAGTTGTTTGTCCCTGGAAGATGGGGTGCGCTTACGGATGTTGCCATCGATAGTGCAGGTATACTCGCTGGCACAATCATAGCAATGCTTTGCTTTTATATGGCGTACGTGCGGAGCCGTGCTTTATAGTTATACGCAGTACCCTCAACAAAATTCCATTCATATCACTATAACCTCAGACATTTGCACGTGTGCTGCAGTCTATGCATGATACATGAGTATTCGTAAACGCGTATACAAAAAAATTGGTATTATCCTTCATATACCGTCGCTAAAACGATTAAATCGGAGAATTTATTTTGTATTTTCGAATAAATTGTTAACAAATAATAACGAAACGCACATCGCCAAAAAAAATTGAAAGAAGGCTTTTAGAATGTGTGTCATAACAACCCTACAAAGAAAACCACTCATCATTTTTTGGTTTTCGCACGATAAAGGAGGCTACGATGACACAGAATCTCACAAGACGCTCATTGGTGCGCAGTGCGGTTTTAGCAGCTACGATGGGAGGCGTGTCCATTATTAGCGGTTGCAATAATAATGCGGCCTCTCAAGGCAAATCAGACGAGTTGCTCGTTGGTGTAATGGGTCCATTTACGGGCGACGTTGCACAATATGGTTTAGCTGTTCGTTCGGGTATTGAGTTGTGTGTAAAGCAGTTTAACGCAAACGGCGGTGCACACGGCAAGCAAGTTAAGCTTATGGTTGAAGACGAAAAAGGCGATGCAACCGAGGCTAAAAATGTCTACGAAAAAATGCTCGATGCCGGCGTTGTTGGTATTTTGGGCGACGTTACATCAACACCATCTGTTGCAGTTGCGCAGGTATCTGCCCGCGACAACATGCCGCTCGTGAGCGCATCGGCCACGGTGCCCAGCTTTGTAACCTATGGTAAAAATGCATTTCGTGCAACTATGACCGACGCATTCCAGGGCGTTGTTATGGCAGAGTTTGCCAAAAAGCAAGGGTATACTACAGTTGGCTGCATTTACAACTCCGGTGGCGACTACGAAGCAGGCATTGACAAAATTTTTGAAGAGTCGTGTAAGAAAAACGGTATTACCGTAACTTCGAGCCAGGCGTACGCCGCGGGCGACGTTGACTTTAACGCCCAGCTCACCAGCATTCTTGCAACCTCGCCAAAAGCTATTTTCTGTCCTAACTATTATCAAGACTCTGGTAAAATCATCACCCAGGCGCGTCAGCTTGGTTACAAGGGCGTATTTTTGGGCGCCGACGGTTGGGCAAATATGATTGACGGCTCAACACAATATGCTTCAAACGAAGACCTCGAAGGCTGTTTCTACGACTGTGCCTTCATCGTTGAAAACGACAATGAGGCCGTTAAGAAATTTGTTGCCGATTACACGGCTGAGTATAGCAAACCACCTACAAACTTCTGCGCGCTTGGCTATGATGCAGCGCTTATTTTATGCTCGGCTCTTAACACGGTTGAGGAAAAAGGCGGCGTAAGTGCCGGTTCCGACGACTATAGACAAGCAGTTATCGATGCTATTGCAAGCGGCAGCGTCGATGGCGTTACCGGTGCTATCTCCTTTGCTGGCACGGGCGATCCTGTTAAATCTACGCTTGTTATTACCTTTGATAAAGGTCATCAAAAAATCTTTGAAGAAATTAAAGCATAGTAGTTCTTTTGCATAGTAATAGCTGCGCATGTGCGTGGATGGCTTTTTGAGTTTATTCGCGCACACGCATATTGCTATCTATAACTTTGGCTGCGTTACACATAGTTGCTGCTCAGCGCAGGTGTTTTGTATGCTCGCTGTACCATGCAACTGCAGTAAAGATTGGTTTCGATTGTAGAGGTGATGCATATGATGATTGGTATGCAGATTATTAATGGTCTGCAGCAAGGAAGCATATATGCACTTGTCGCCCTTGGATATACCATGGTTTACGGCATTATTCAGCTGTTAAACTTTGCGCACGGCGACATTATTATGGCAGGTGCGTATGTCTGCTGGATTATTATGGTACAACTTGGGCTTCCGGTGTATATTGCCGTTGTCCTTGCGCCGCTTGCATGCATGGTCCTTGGTATTCTTATCGATAAGATTGCATATGCGCCCCTCCGTTCATCATCCCGACTTTCGCTTCTTATTACCGCTATTGGCGTGTCGTACTTTTTGGAAAATGCCGTACAACTCATTTTTGGTGCAGACTCCAAGGTACTCGGTCGTATGATCGATACCAATACGATTGATATTGCCGGATTTCCCGTGTCTGTTGTTGCTCTTATTACCATTGCGCTTACCGCGCTTGGCTGTGTTGCGCTTACGCTTCTCGTGCAAAAAACAAAGCTCGGTTGTGCTATGCGTGCCGTGTCCGAAGACATGCAGGCAGCGCAGCTCATGGGCGTTAACGTAAATACCATCATTTCGCTTACGTTTGCCTTGGGTAGTTTGCTTGCTGGCGTAGGCTCGGTGTTGTATTGCATGGCATACACCCAGGCCTATCCAACGATGGGCGTTATGCTTGGTACCAAAGCGTTTTGTGCAGCCGTTTTGGGTGGCATTGGTTCCATTCCTGGCGCCGTGTTGGGCGGATTTGTTGTCGGCTTTGCAGAAGTTATCGTTTCAGCGCTTGGCCTTTCGCTTTGGAAAGACGCTGTTGTATTTTTGCTGCTTATTGCCATTTTGGTCTTTAAGCCTTCTGGAATTTTAGGCACAACAACAAAAGAGAAGGTGTAACATGGCACGTTTTTTCAATCGCACGCAAGCGGCAGCTAACGGTGCTCCTGCATCCGCAGGCGCCGCAGCACCCGCGACAGCCGCACCTGCAGCATCAGCTCCTGCAGCTCAAGCCGCATCCGCACACGCAGCCTTCAAGCTCACCCACAGGCAAGGTTTTCTCATTAACCTCGTGCTAAGCGTAATCGTTGTTGCGATAGGTCAGTTTATGATCTCGTCGCACATGGTAAGCCGCTATCAATTGTCTGTTATTGAGCAAATTGGCATTTACGTTATTATGGCGGTATCGCTTAACCTTGCCGTTGGTTATTTAGGTCAGCTGCCGCTTGGTCACGCCGGATTTATGTCCATTGGCGGATACGTGGGCGCCATTTTTATTATGCAAACTTCGCAGGTGCTTCACCTATCTCAGCGCGCTTTTGTTACTGGACAGCCACTTGCCATCTTGCTCGTTGTGGTTGGTCTTATATTGGGTGGTCTTGCCGCTGCGTTATGTGGTCTTATCATTGGTATTCCTGCCTTACGTCTTAAGGGCGATTACCTTGCAATCGTTACCCTTGGTTTTGCCGAAATCATTCGCGTGTTCATTCTTAACTTTGATAGCACGTTCAACATTCCGCTTACCGGCGGTGCTAAAGGCTTAACCGGCATATTTTTGTACACCAACTTCATTAACACGGCAGTTGTTGTTGCACTTGTCTTGTTTGTTATTCACACGCTTATGAAGTCGCGGTGGGGACGTGCTATTCTGGCTATTCGCGATAATGAAATTGCCGCTGAAGCATGTGGTATCAACCTTACCTTTCACAAAACGCTTGCGTTTGTGCTGTCAGCTGCGTTTGCTGGCATGGCGGGTGTGCTTTACGCCGGTTGCATTGGCGTTATGGCTCCGGCCAAATTTGGATTTATGAAATCGGTCGAAGTTCTCGTTATGGTTGTTCTTGGTGGTATGGGCTCCCAGCTTGGTAGTGTTGTTGCTGCTGTTGGTCTTACCGTTCTTCCCGAAGCGTTGCGTTCCTTTGCCGATTTGCGCATGATCGTATATTCGGTAGTGCTTATTCTTGCCATGATGTTCCGTCCTCGCGGTTTGTTTGGTTCGTACGACTTTTCACTTTCGCGTTGTATTGAACGTGCGGTTAATGCGTTTAAATCGAAATCTGTACCCGCTGCTGCCAGTGGTGCTGGTGACGTTGTTGCCAGTGTTGCTGCCGCCGCTGCGCCCGACGCTGCGCCAGTTGCAGCTGATGCAGCCCATGTAGGTGCTCAACAAGGCGAGGAGGACTAATGCAACAATCAAGTCAAAACTCACCCACAAAGGGTGTCGGTCGTTTCTCGTTTAAGCGCAGACCAATTCTTGTACCTGTTGCATCGCCCAACATGGTACCCGAGCGCGACTTAGGTTCTATGCCCGTGCTTCAAGCCCAGCATCTTACCATTGAGTTTGGTGGTCTTAAAGCAGTAGACGATGTAAATCTTGCTGTTGGTCGCACCGAAATCGCCGGTCTTATTGGCCCTAATGGCGCAGGTAAAACCACGGTTTTCAATTTGCTTACGCATGAGTACACACCAACGCGCGGCACCGTGCTTATCGACGGCTACGATACCGCAGGCAAAACCATTTACGAAGTAAACCGCATGGGTGTTGCGCGTACGTTCCAAAATATTCGTTTGTTTTCGCAGATGAGTGTTGTCGATAATATTCTTGTTGGCTTTGATGCACAAATGAAAACGCATGTATTAAGTGACATGTTCCGTTTGCCGTCGCACTTTAAGCAAGAGGCAGAGTTCCACGAGCGTGCGCACAAGCTCCTTTCAATGTTTAATATGGAGCAATATGCAATGCTCGAGGCAGGTAACCTTGCGTATGGTCAGCAGCGCTACCTAGAAATTTTGCGCGCACTTGCCACCAAACCTAAGGTGCTTTTGCTCGATGAGCCGGCTGCAGGTATGAATCCATCCGAAACTGCCGCGCTTGCAGAGCACATTGAACTTATTCGCGATACATTCCACATTGGCATTCTGCTTATCGAACATGATATGAAACTCGTGTGCAATGTGTGCGAATCGGTCGGCGTTCTCGATCATGGCCGTGTTATTGCTAAGGGCACGCCCGAAGACATTCAGCATGACCCATACGTAATCGAGGCGTATCTAGGAAAGCAGGACACTCATGGCGTTGCTTAATGTTGAAAATTTATCTGTGTCATATGGCATGATACAAGCCGTTCGTTCCATCTCCTTTCAGATTAATGCGGGCGAAATCGTTTGCCTTATTGGTGCTAACGGTGCAGGTAAAACTACCTGTTTGCAAACGCTTTCTGGTTTATTAAAACCGCAAGACGGTACTATCACGTTTGATAATGTGCCCCTCGTTGGCAAAAAACCGCACACCATTGTAGGTATGGGTCTTGCGCAGTGCCCCGAAGGTCGTCATGTGTTTAGCCAAATGACAGTAGAAGAAAACCTTCGTATGGGCGGCTACTCGCAACCCGATTCCAAGGCGGCAGCTCGCCTTAAAAATGTGTATGAGCACTTTCCGCGTCTTGCGGAACGCCTACACCAACGCGCGGGAACCATGAGTGGTGGTGAGCAGCAGATGCTCGCCATGGCGCGCGCGTTGATGAGCGCTCCTAAGCTACTTATGCTCGACGAACCATCTATGGGTTTAGCTCCCGTTATGGTGCAAGAAATTTTTAGCATCATTAAGTCGCTCCACGAGCAGGGAACTACCATTCTTCTGGTTGAACAAAACGCGCAAGTAGCACTGTCTATTGCCGATAGAGCCTACGTTCTCGAAACGGGTTCTATCACGATGACCGGTACTGGTGCTGAGCTCCTTTCCTGCGATGCCGTACGCAGCGCATATTTAGGCGCGTAACGTCGTTTGTGATATAGGTTAGCTACACAGGTAAAATCCTTACGTGCTGAATGCATATGAGCTCATGGCACTAACAAGAGCTTTCATCATGGGTTGCATTCAGCACGTGTGTTATCTGCACCGCTTAGCCGTGATACCTACGGTACCTGCGCGTTCTTTGCGTGCGTTTGCGTTTCATAAACACGCCCACGCCCGTACAGAGCGCCGCCGCGCCGGTGAGTATGGTTACAATCGCTCCGCTTATCGTGTCAGATGTTTGAGGCATACGTACATAGTTATCTTGCTTGTCTTCATTGTCGCGCTCGTTAGATTCGTCTTGCGTGCGCGTTTCTTCATCGCTTGCACTGTCGCCATCTGGCGTTTCTTTTTGGCCGCGCTTGCCTCTCGCACCGCTATGTTTTTTGCCGTTTACGTCGCTCGCATCGCTCCTGCCATTTGAGTTTGCGTTGCTATCGGCTGCGTTCTTGCTGTCTTCACGTGCATCACCGTCTGTGCTTTCGTGTGAAACATCTTTTTTGTCCTGTTCGGCAGGCGAGCCCTGTGCGTTTGGTCCTAGCGCATTTTGTCCGTTTGCGTTTGGTCCTAGCGCATTTTGTCCGTTTGCGTTTGGTCCTTGTGTGCCAGCTACATCGTTTGCGTTTGTAGGATCTTCTTGCGTGTTTGTCTTGGTAGTATGAGGCTTTGTTGTACCCGGCTCCTGCGCGTGCTTCTTTCCTGGTGTGGTATTTCCTGTATCGGGCTTTTTCTGGTCGGTATGCTGCTTTGAACCATTCGGTTTTGTGCTACCTGGCTTTGAACCATCGGGTTTTGTTGAAAGCTCAGTCTTGCCTGCGCCACCTGCCGATTCATGATTTGGCGTAGTGGTATTATCCGCACCTCCCGCATTCGGTTTTGTTTCGTTTCCGCTTTTTGGATCCGTGCTTTCTTCGCTGTTCCCATTTGGTTTCGTGCCGCTCTCAGAGCCGCTCCCATTTGGTTTTGTACCACCCTCAGTACCGCTGCCCGTACCAGCACCGGTACCTGTGCCTTCTCCAGTGTCGCTGCCAGAGCCGCCCGTGTCAGGTTGCTTATTTTTCGGATCTTCACTTCCAGGCTGTTCTGCGCCCGGCGTAGGCGTGCTGCCCTCAGGAGTACTGCCCCCAGGCGTGCCTTCAGACGTAGTCCCAGGTGTAGTCCCAGACGTACCCCCAGGCGTAGTTCCAGGTTCAGACGTATGCTCAGGCTCCGGGTCAGGCAACGTATTATGACCGCCTAACTCGTCATACGGTTTTTTATTCTCTTCATCACCAATTGTAACTTCGCAGCTAAATGGCTTGTTTTTGGGGTTTTTGGAACCAGCCGTACCTTCAGTACCCCCAGTACCCTCAGCGCCTGTCGTATTACCCGAACCGTTTGCACCTGTATAGTCTTTTGGCAACAGCTCACAAATCGTATAGGTGTCATAGGGAAGTGCACCCTGCGCGTTATTGGGCAGCGTTTTGCCATCCCGCGTTCCGTTAAACCAACAGCCGCAGCACGTATACGCCGTTTTGTTTTTCACACCATCCTTCAGCACGCTGTCGAGTTCATTTGTTTTCTTGTCGTGCGGAAACGTATCTGATGAGGTATTAATTTCGCCTTGTGAGTTTGTTGCAACAACGTGTACCTCACCTGTTGTTTTCGACGTAATGCTGTAGAGTTTTCCTGCAAGTGGTTTGTGCGATACCGCGTCGCGCACAGGAATAGCTATATCGCGGCGGATTGCTGTAAGCTCCAGCGGTTTTTCAGCTTCGTACATCTTTTTTTCGCGCACGCTTACGCTAAACTTCCAGTCTTGCGCCTGCTTATCGAGCGTATAGCCGCGCGGCGCTTTCGTTAACCGCACAGTATATGTGCCATAGGGTAGTGCCTCCTGCGTTGTTTTTGCAATGCCGTCTTTGCTTGTCACAATAGTTGTAATTGGGCTGTTAGGTTCATATTTTTTATCTTTAAAATATATGGCGCTTGCCGAGTTGTTATAAATCGTAAACTCCGCATCCTTGAGCACGGCTGCACCCAGCGGATTTGCAGCACGCGTTTCAGCATCCACAAGCGCTACCTGCAAGCCGCCTTTAATAACACTAAGTTGTGCGCGAGGGTCGTCTTCTTTAATTTTTTGCACGCTACCATGCTCGTCAATCGTAAAGCTACGCTTGTAGGTAGTATTAACGTATCCATTTGCACGTACATTGCGCTCAATTTCATAATCGCCGCACGGCAGGGCATCCTTCGCCGTTGCAACAACATATTCGCTGCTACCGTCACTTCGTACGGTGCGTTTTGCTTCAAGCGTTAAACAACATTCATGCTCATTGTATATCTTGTTATTCACCACAACTGGGTGCGTATTATCTGAGCGAATGCTATATTGCACATTGCTAAAGCTGGCGTCACCTTGCGCTTGTGTGGTACCAGACATTTTGTCAATGCAGCTAAATTCCAGCCCACCGCGCACAACTTGCAAAGGAAATGTTACTGGCTGCAGCGCAAGCTTATCATCAATGCTTGTTTGTGCAGCAAGAGGTATATATTTTGTTTCACTCGTGGCGTTATACCCATAACTTGCTTTAACCTGCGTTAGCTTAAGGTAGCCAAGCGGCAGTTGTATAGTTTTTTGTGGTGAGAGTATAAAATCGTCGCCCGCAACTTTTGTTTGCTGCTTGAGTTCTACAGCACCTTTTGTGTTGCTTGAGAGTATCCAGCGTCGTTGTGGCTTTGCAGCCGTACCCACCGCAGCAGCGCCACCTGCAGTACTACCGCTGCGTGCATCTTTTTCGTTTGCATACAGTTCAACACATACCTGTGCGTCTTTAAAGCGTGCTTTTCCTTGCGATGTTGGTTCTGCTTGCTCACCCTGTTTTGTTTTTGCAGGTAATCCTGTTAGTTCCTTATCGATAAGCTGAGCTATGGTACTTGCCGTATAGTATTGCGGATGCTTTTCTAGTGCAAGCGTTGTTGTTTTTTGTGCTGCAACTGCAACCGTATGTACCTTTGTATCGCGTGCATATCCGCGCGCTTGCTCGAGCTCTTTTATGTAATAGCTGCCCTTTTTTAGCTGCACGTTCTGAGCTTTACCCGCAGCATCAAACGTTACATCTGCAACTTTTTGCTTGCAATCCTTATCGCTGTATATCGCATGTTTTGCTGTTTCAAACGAATAATTTGCATTGTTTGCCGAAAGCTGCGGTGCGTGTGATGATAAGGTAAGCTGCAGCGTACCGCGTTGCGCTTCATCCTGGTTACCACTGCTGTTTTTGCCACCTTGCGAACCACCACTACCAGCATTCCCGCCACCGGTTTGCGGGTGCAGTGTTTGCGCGCCTTCGTTGGCAACAATCTCAACACCCTTTTTATCGCTCGAACCAACACGTATGTCATACACAGTTTTATCGGCATCAGCGTTGTCGTTTGCTGTGAGTTGTTTTACATAGTATGTTGTATTGCCTTTAAGCTTGCCGCTTTCAAGCACGCCTTGTTCGTTAGAAACCATATCAGCAATAGGTGTTTTTGTACCAAACGCGTACGCACGCTTGGTACACGACGGGTCGCTATAAATGCGATAGGTAATACCCTTCAGCGATTTTCCTGCGTTTTGTTGCTGTTGCCAGTAGGTAAGGGTATGCAAATCAAGATGAATAAATCCGCGTGCCGGTATGTACGCCATGTGTGGATCTTTCAAAAACATTTCATCTCTTTTGCCTGTTGGCTGAAATCCATATCCATGAATGTCGTCGGGCATAGGCGCTTTCAGCATTTTGCCGTACACGCCTTTTTCTTTATTCAATATGCGCTCATAAAACCACGACGACATAAGGTCGCGCCACATAACTGCGGTTGATGAGGTTCCGCCTGATATTTTGTGCAACAGCAGCTGCGTTAGAGCATAAAACTGGTCATCTGTGAGCGGATTTTCGTCCCAGTCATATTTAGGCCACATGCTTCTATCAAACCCCGGGCCGCCAAAACCATAGTAGAGTACCCGCGGAAATCCTTCGCGCATTTTCTGCTTGTCCCATGCCAAATCAATTGGATCGCGCGCCCAGAGTTTGCAGCCTGCAGGGGCAATCCTATCCAGGTAATAAAACGAATACGCATAGTTATTATCAATCCAGTATATTGGCGTGCGTGTTTCTATTACCTCGAGTTTTTCATCGGGTTTCACACGACGAAAATACCCATTACCATATTGAATATACGTAGGCTCTTTATACTGAATCGTAAGTTCGCTTCCCTGGGCAAACACCATAGGGTTGAGCGCTTGCAGCGTGAGCGCAAGGGCAACAATCCCCGCAACCGCCCGTGAATATGTGCGCATAACGGTATCATGGCTCGCAATGTGCGCAACAAAGCGTTTCACATATGCGTATCCGTTCAAAAAGAAAGACGCCAAAAGTGGCGTATGTGTGCGCGAACGCCGCCGGGTGCGCCAGCGCGTATGAGGTTGTCTATGCATGAAAACTCCTTTCTTAGTATGCAGGCAAGTGGTGCAATGCCACGCAGTAATTACTGTGCGTGTGGCAGGCATGGTTGTGAATAAACCTTCATAATTTGCGCCCTCCTTGCTCTAGGGGTTGTACGGGTTTGTTGTTGATATGAGCTCATTATTAAGAAATGCCGCGCGCGTCGTCTAGCCAAAATCTCGTGTTTTCATACAACTTTGCTGAGGAATTCACCATATGTAACCTGCTCGTTCTTAACTTGCACTAAACTTGCAAGCTATCATCACATATGCGCAGCTCGCGCATTTCTTCAAATTAGTTGCATGTATTAACCAATTTGACACGGCATAAGATACGGAGTTTATCGTGGATTGCTAACTTTTTTTGAATTGGTGCTTGAATTTTTGCCAAAAGTTCGTCATTATTATCAAGCACACATGTTGCACGCGATTGGTTTGCGCCTCATTGCACACCGTACTGCATGCACAAATGGTGGGTGTAGCTCAGTTGGCAGAGCGCCGGACCGTGGCTCCGGAGGTCGAGGGTTCGAGCCCCTCTACCCACCCCATTGTGTTTCTTGCGTGGGTCGTTAGCTCAGATGGTAGAGCAGGGGACTCTTAATCCCAAGGTCAAGGGTTCGACCCCCTTACGACCCACCACCTTTTTTCTTGTAATCAATTATGAGTAATGAATATTTGACGTTTATGACGTCTACAAAAATTATGGTTGTGGTGTTGTTGGGCGTGCTGATGTTTACCATCTACATAGCTTCTATAACTTTTGTAAGTTGCTTGTGAAGTAGTTCTAACTCATTTATTATTTGCTCTAACAATATCAAGATTATAGGAGGATGCTATGAAGGCGGTTGAATTGGCTAGCGCTTTTATACAACTGTATGGGAATAGCAGCTATCTTACCAATATGAAGATAAATAGTCTTGTTTATTTTGCATATGCTCATGCTTTACGAAACAGCTGTAAGCTTTTTGATGACAAGATTGAAGCATGGGAATATGGAGCTGTTATTCCGTCAATATATCAAGTACTTAAGAGACATAAGAATATGGGTATTACAACAACTGATTTACCGTCTAATAATGATGCACGTAAGGCAGCTCAATCTATATGGGATATGTACGGATACATGACAGCGTCTGACATGATGAATTTCTGTCACAGGAATGGCGGTGCATGGAAAGCTGTGTATAACAGTTCGCGCCATGTTCTTATAAGCGATGATGACATCCTTGCCTCAACAGATGGCGTGGAGCTTCCGATAAAAGAACACACTAGTGGATACGCGATGGACAAGCTTATTAAAAAGCGCATGGGTTTGCTACGGATGCTTGAAAATGCTTAAGTGCATAGATAAATTGAATATAAAAATGTATGCAGGTATACTGCGTGACAAGCTGACAAAACAGTCGATTTGACTATAAGCTGTATTCTATTTATTAGGTAAAATGGCACTTCAATAAAGGAGTTAGGTATGCACTGTACAGTAGAGATATGCTGCGGAAGCTATGAAGACGCACTTGTTGCGTATAAGGGTAATGCCGACCGAATTGAGCTTACAGCAGCGCTGTACATGGGAGGTGTTACTCCATCAACAGCATGCGTTACGCTCGTTAAACGTGATACTGATTTTCCTGTGTGTGCAATGATTCGTCCGCGCGGTGCAGGTTTTTGCTACAGTCACGTTGAATTTGAGTGCATGTATGAAGAAACGCGCGATCTTCTCCACCATGGTGCAGATGGTATTGTGTTTGGTTTTCTCAACCCAGATTTTTCTATTAACGCAGAATATACAGCAAAATTAGTAGAGCTTGTTCATGCGTATCACAAAGAAGCAATTATGCACCGTGCGTTTGATTGCACAAGCGCCGATGCGCGTGCGCTTGAGCAGCTTATAAATTTGGGCATTGACCGCGTGCTTACCAGTGGCGGCAAAAAGACGGCTCTTGAAGGCAAGGACATGCTTAAAGAGCTTGTATTCAGCGCAGATAATTCCATTGAAATTCTTGCTGGAGGAGGCATACACGCTGATAACGCAGCTGAAATAATTACTGCAACGGGAGCTACACAAATCCATAGTTCATGTCGCGATTGGAAAGTCGATCCAACAACTGTTGGAAAAACCGTTACATACAATTATGCAGATGGTGCGCACACGGGTATGTACGATACTGTTTCACTTGAAAAAGTTCAAGCGCTCAAACAGGCAGTTGCTCGTATATAAAAGCCATTGCTCGTATATAAAACAGGTGCTTATTGCGGGTGGTGCACATGCAGCCTTACCTGCGCCAACCCAGCTTTATCACGTGGGCGCAAGCTTACCACGCAAACGCATCGGTGGGTGCCTGGTAATAGGCAAGCCATGAGGGATCTTGCAGCTTAAAGAGGGTAACCGAAAGCCCCGCCATATTTAAGCTGGTCATGTATGTTCCCGTTTTTACGTCGATAATGTTGAGCCCTTCAAGCTCAAGCAGCTGCAGTATGTCGTGCGTAAAAATAAGCTCCTCTTCGCGTGTGCAGCCACCCAAATTGTTTACCAGCACAATATACGGGTCGTGCGTATGCCAGTGGAACTTTAAATTGAGCTTGTTTACCAGCTCAACGGCTAGTTTTTCAGACGATTCAAATCCAATGGTGCGATAGCCCTCTTCGCCATGAATACCAATGCCATAAGAGATATCGTGGTCGGCAAGCTCAAACATTGGCTCCGTTTTGCCTGGTAGCGTGGCTGCTCTGCTTGCCACACCCAGCGTGGCAATGCATTCTGAAATTTGATTGCCCATGTACACCAGGTTGTCGAGTTCAACTTTTGCCTGCGCGGCAGCACCCAAAATTTTATGCATAAGCACGGTGCCTGCCACGCCGCGTTGCCGGCGCGTAAACGAACTCGATTCAATTGAAATGTCGTCGTGCGAAATAACATACTCAACGTTCATGCCCAGCTCACGAGCCTGGCGTATGGCGCTACCAAAGTTTGTAACGTCCGCTTCAAAATTTTTAATGATAACGAGCAAACCCGTTTTATCGTTGTACACCGTTTTAATGCCCTCAAGCACGTATTCGGCCGAAGGCGGCACAAAAATAGGGCCCTCAACTGCGCAACTAAGCATTCCCTGACCAACATATCCAAAGTGCGCAGGCTCATGGCCCGAACCACCACCCGAAAGCAGCGGTACGCAGTCTTTCGTCAAATTTGTACGATATACAATGCCCGTTTCCTTTTTGTACTTAAGTTTGGGGTAAATAGCAGGCAAAACGCTAAGCGTATCTTCAACTACGTTTTCTGGCTGATTGATAATCTGTATCATAATGCTTCCTGTTCCGTACCCTTCTGTATCCTGGCTATAAGCCTGCTCATGAGCCTGCTTGAACTTTGCGCTCGAGCGCTATAGCGTATCGTGCGAAATAATTTGCAAGGTAATGTTTATTGTATTCTTACACATCATAAACAGTATCTCACGGTTAAAATTTTCATGCATAACATGGTATCGAATCACGTTAGAAAGCGCGATGCTGTGATAGCTTATGTACGGCGCTAGCACCTCAGGTGCAATGCTTATACCCGCGCCATGCAGCTCTTCGTCAAAAATTTTGCGTATGAGTTGCTCGCAGTAGTCCAAAAAGTAGGTTGAAAAGTCATTTTGATCAACAATCTTAAATAATTGTGCATAATAATGCATATGTTTTTCAAAAAAGTAAAATACCTCTTGCAGCAAATCGAGACCGCTCAAAAAGTCGAGCCGGTCGGAAATTTGCTCGTGAAGATCGTTTTGAAATATCCAATCTACCAGGTCGTATTTGTCGATAAAGCAATCGTAGAAGGTTTGCCTGCGTACATGTGCACGTTTCATTATCTGACTCACCGAGATTGAGTCGAACGTGCGACACTCAATTTCTGTTTTAAACGCATTTGCAATTTTCTTTTTGGTGATGATCGAACCAGACATGCACTCTATCACCTCCCACGTGTATCAACAGTAAATAAATTATTACGGAAAATACAGATAAGGACAATGGACAAGGAGTATAAGTTGTCCACTACAATCTAAAAATTTCCTTGCATACAATAGCAGTAACGAGAATGCAAAACGCAAAGACGGCGGTGCGTGCAGCAAAGTTGCATGAGCATGGTGCTCGCTGCGCGTGCGGTCAAGCACAGCACAAGTA
Organism: uncultured Atopobium sp.; assembly: GCA_946997485.1. Classification (GTDB taxonomy): domain Bacteria; phylum Actinomycetota; class Coriobacteriia; order Coriobacteriales; family Atopobiaceae; genus Fannyhessea. Next base: position 111,259 of record CAMPVF010000001.1, on the reverse strand, counting down.
CCTGCAGCACCCATGTTTACCTGCGCATCTTGCATTAAACTTTTACAGAAAGGTTGGTAGCCATGAAAAAGATTATCAACGATCCCACTACTGTTGTAGATGAGATGTTGCAAGGCCTCACCTTTATTCACAGCGATGTATTGCGCCGTGCAGAAGGGTTCGACGTTATTATGCGCCGCGCTGAAAAGCAAGGTCACGTTGGTATTATTTCGGGTGGTGGCTCTGGTCATGAGCCTGCACACGCAGGATTTGTAGGCGAGGGTATGCTTTCTGGCGCTGTGTGCGGTGCCGTGTTTACGTCTCCTACGCCCGACCAAATTTTGGAAGCAATTCGCCAGGCAGATGAGGGTGCCGGCGTGTTTATGGTTATCAAAAACTACTCCGGCGATATCATGAACTTTGAGATGGCACAAGAGCTTGCCGAAACCGAAGACATCAAGGTAGCAAGCGTTGTTGTGGACGACGACATTGCTGTTGAAGACAGTTTGTACACACAGGGTCGCCGTGGTGTTGCAGGAACCATTTTTGTGCATAAAATTTTGGGCGACGCGGCACGTCGTGGCTGCACGCTTGAAGAAATCAAAGCCCTTGCCGACGACATCGTTCCACGTATTCACACAATTGGTTTGGCCCTTTCGGGCGCAACCGTGCCTGAAGCTGGTAAGCCTGGTTTTGTTCTTGCTGAGGACGAAATTGAGTTTGGTATTGGTATTCACGGTGAACCTGGTTACAAGCGCGACAAGATGGCTCCTTCAAAAACATTTGCAAAAGAGCTATTCGGAAAATTGTATGAAAGCTTTGATTGGGACGCCAACAAAAAAGTTGCCCTCCTTGTTAATGGCATGGGCGCAACGCCGCTTATGGAGCAATACATTTTTGCTCACGACGTTGAGGAGCTTTTGGCTGAAAAGGGCATTGAAGTTGCATTTAAGAAGCTTGGCAACTACATGACGTCTATTGACATGGCAGGTTTGTCGCTTACTTTAATGCAGGTAACCGATAGCGACGTTAAGGCACTTAACGCTCCTGTTAATACTCCAGCTTGGTAGTGATGACATGGAAACACAAGTAGCTGTACAGTGGCTTTTAGCCTTTGATAAAAAAATTCAAGAAAACAAAACCTATCTTACCGACCTTGACACGCCTATTGGCGACGGCGACCACGGCGCAAACATGGCACGCGGCATGGAGTTTGTACGCAAAGCGCTCGAGGAAAAGCCGCCTAAAACTGCAGCTGAAGCTCTTAAACTGTGTGCAATGCAACTGCTTAGCCACGTTGGTGGCGCTTCGGGTCCTCTGTACGGTTCGGCATTTTTGGGCATGAGCATGCATGCAAACGATAGCCTGCCCGACATGTTACATTGCGGGCTTGAGCAAATTCAAAAGCGTGGTCATGCTGAGCTGGGCGAAAAAACTATGGTTGATTTTTGGAGTCCGGCGATTGAGCAGCTGCGTAACGGCGAGCTTACCTGCGATAGCATTAAAGCGCTGGTAGACGCTACTGCACCTATGCGTGCAACAAAGGGTCGCGCTTCGTACACTGGCGAGCGCTCGTGTGGTCATATCGATCCTGGTGCGGCGTCATCTGGCATGCTCTTTTGCGCCCTTCTCGAGCAAGGAGTGTAGTATGAGCGCAACAGATACGCAAAACACTGGCAGTGTGGGCATTGTTATTGTTTCGCACGTACCCGAGATTGCATGCGGCGTAAAAAAGCTGGTAGACCAGGTTGCTCACGATGTAAGCATTACCTATTGCGGCGGCACGGCTGATGGCGACATTGGAAGTACGTTTGACGTGGTGCTAGGTGCTATCGAAGAAAACACTGCCGATACGCTGCTTGCATTTTACGACTTGGGAAGTGCAAAGCTTAACTTGGAGCTTGCATGCGAAACGTGTACAAAAAAGGTGCTTATGCAGCCGGTACCTATTGTTGAAGGTACGTTTGCCGCAGCCGTGTTGCTTCAGGCGAATGCGCCGCTCGATGAAGTATTAGGCGAGCTAGAACCCCTCAAAATTACTAAATAATCTCGTGATATTACATTGATGGTTAGGTGTAATTACTAAAAGGAGGCACGTATGAACGCTCTTATTGGTGAATTTTTTGGCACTATGATTATGGTGCTGCTTGGTGACGGTGTTGTAGCAGGTAATATCTTGCACAAAACAAAAGAGGAAGGTACCGGCTGGACGGCAATAGTCCTCGGCTGGGGTGTTGCAGTAACTGTTGCCGTGTATATTGCAGGTCTTGTATGTCCTGGTCACTTAAATCCTGCGGTAACTATTGCACTTGCCGCCGCCGGTATGTTTCCTGTTGAGCAAGTACCCGGTTTTGTTATTGCGCAAACACTTGGCGCAGCTGCCGGTGCTATTTTAGTGTGGCTGCACTACTATCCACACTGGAAAGAAACCAAAGATGCCCCCACCATCTTGGGTTGCTTCTCAACTGCTCCTGCCATTAGGCACACCTGGTCGAACGTGCTCGACGAGGCGCTTGGTACCGCCGTGTTGGTTATTTGCGTTATGGCATTAGGTCCAAACAACCTTGCTAATGGTCTTGGTCCCATTGTTGTTGGTTTGGTAGTTATCGTTGTTGGTTTTTCTCTTGGTGCAACAACTGGTTATGCTATTAACCCTGCTCGAGACCTTGGTCCTCGTATTATGCATGCCATTTTGCCTATCGCAAACAAAGGCGACTCCGACTGGGGTTATGCATGGATTCCTATTGTTGGCCCTATCGTAGGCGGCGTTGCTGGTGCGTTGCTGTACCAGGCATTCTTAACGCTTATGTAAGCTGCATGTAGGGTTTACGTGCGTGTGTTTGCACGCGGTGTAACCTCGGCTTTGGCTGAAGCATCATGTGCACTGCCTTGCACCTTGTGTGTGGGGCAGTGCTTTTTGTGGGAAGCATGTGACTGGTGCGTCGCTCGTTTACAAAATTTTTTCACTCATATTAGAAAATTACCCCACTTTGACACGCGCTTCGGCGCCGTTCTGCCACGCTGGAGTCCGCCGCAAAAAGCTGTGTTTTCCGTTTACGCAGGTAGGAGCGTTGTAGCATTTTTGCTCAGCTGGCACATGTGCCTCAAAGGGCAATTTTTGGGTTCAAAACGCGTGTCAAAGTGGGGTAATTTTCTAATATCGCTCAACTTTTTTTTGTAAGCCCTGCGCCGGTTTCAAAAATCCACAAAAACGCACTGCCTGGCAGTAGCCAGGCAGTGCACCTTGTGCTCTTCAGACTCCCCGTTTGAGCGGTGAGAAGGCCACGCTCGATGCATAAACGCGGATAGCGGAGAGCTTTGTTGTGGCGAAGTTTCGCGTTAGCGCACTTCGCTTACAACAAAGCGCCTATCCGCGTTACAGCTGCGAGAGTTATTTCCTCACTTTGTACCTGCATACGCGCACTCCACAATCAAAACTGCGTGCGCCTGCTTTGCAGCAATGATGTACAATATACGTACGGCTGTGCATGTTCACCGCCCGTTTTATACCGTGTCCTACCGAAAGTATGAGTTACGTATGAATACCAATCAAAAGCGTCCGCAAAACGCAAGCCTTACCCAGCAAATTAGCGACTTTCTCCAGGGGAGAAATGGCTTTGACGAGCTGAGTATTTTGCTGTTGGAAATTGCTGTTGTGTTGTTTATTGTTTCACATCTTCTACCTGGTCTTTTTGTCTTCCTAAAATTTATTGTCCTGTTCATTGTGGTTTACGTGCTATTCCGCCTTACTTCTTACAACATTCGCGCGCGCCGCGACGAAGCATGGGCAGTTATTTCAAAGCTCGGACCATATCGCCTGTTTATTACTAACCCTATAAAGGCAGCTCAAGAGTTTATGCAGCACCGCTATCTTAGTTGTCCTGCGTGTCATGCAAACATGCGTGTGCCGCGCAACAAGGGCGCTATTCGTGTAACATGCCCAGCTTGCGGCAACAAATTTGCCACGCGCTCATAGCTACTACGCGCTGGTAGACATCCACTATGGAGCACGCACCGCAGCAAGAGCATCATCAAGCCCCGCATCCAGCCCCACACAAAGCAGCAATCAAATCATCCGTGCAGCAAGTGCCCTACGTGGTGTTTGTTACCGGCACGCTCGCGTCGGGCAAAAGCAGCGCGTGCGCTTATTTACAGCAGCTTGGCGCCACGTACATTAGTGCCGACGCTATTTCGCACGAGCTTTTGGGGGCAACATGTGCGCGCGACGATGCTCTTATCGCAGCGTTATGCAGGCATTTTGGCAGCGACATTCTTGCGCAAGACGGTAGCATCAACCGCACCCAACTAGCTACGCGTGCGTTTAGTTCCGCCCAGGCGCAAACAACGCTTGAGCAGCTGCAAATCCCCGTTATTCAAGCACATATTGAGAAAAAACTGCTCGCCGCGGGTGCTCGCATTGTGCCTGCTGCGCCATCAACACCCACTCGCACAAATGCTAGCTTTACGCGCTGCGTTGTGGTTGAGCTGCCGCTTCTTGAAAAAGTTCCAGCGCTGCGCAGGTACGCACACGAAATTCTCTGCATTGTTGCACCAACTGCTCTGAGGGCGGCGCGCGGTCGCATTCGCGCTTCTTCGGCATTTGATGCACATGTTACAGTGCACCAATCGGCGCATCAGTACGCGCAGCAAGCGGCAGAATTTATGCGCATTCACGCAGCTACAACGTGCATTCTTAATGCGGCATCGCTCCCGCTTCTCCACAAGCATCTCTTGATGTGGTATCATTCGCGTATTGCTGTGTAAGTTGTGCGGCTTGTCTTACGAGTCTTGTAGTCGCGTGTGCGCCGCTACGTGCAGGTACGCTACAACACTTACACTACGAGCTGGTTTGCGTTAGGAATGGTATGCAACGTCCACATTTTTTTAGCTGGTATCGCATCTCGCTTTTTTCGATATTGGGAGTTATCTGTGCGATAAGTCTTGCCGCGCCGCTTATGGTTACGTCGGCAATCAAGCGCTTTGCCTATCCTGTGCACCATGCCGAGCTCATACAAAGTGCAGCTCAACGCTATCATGTAGATCCATACCTTATTTGCGCAGTTATTCATACTGAGTCGGACTGGGACGCAGGCGCACATTCCAAGGCCGGTGCGGTTGGACTTATGCAGATAATGCCCGCAACGGCTCAGTTTTTGGCTGATGGCGGGCAAGTTTCCGCACACGAATATCCGCTGACGCGTTTGCAACAGGCACGTGAGAACATCGAGTATGGCACAGCGTACCTTGCGTATTTGCAGTCGCAATTTAGCTCGCGCGATGAGGTTATCGCGGCATATAACGCAGGGCCCACAACCGTTGGCTCCTGGAAAAAGAAGCAGGATCGTGGTGTTTTTGCAGACGTTGTTGAGTATGTTGAAACGAAAAATTATATTATTCGTGTTAATCAGGCGTACGACGCGTATAAAGAGCTGTATCCCGACGGTATTCACGAGTAGCTCTGGTAGGTTTACCTGCGTGTAGCTGCGCATATGTAGCGCCGCGTAGCCGCGCACCACCACAATCGCCGCATCCCCCACAAAGCACCCTAGGAGATTTCATGCAAACGTACGAACATCTTGGAAGCGAGCTTGTGCACTTTGGTGCAACAAAAGCGCAGCACCCGTTTGTCATTGAATCGAGCTATACACCCCGTGGTGATCAGGTGTCGGCAATCGAAAAGCTCAGCCGTGGCGTTGCGGACAACAAGCGCTACCAAACGCTTCTTGGCGTTACCGGGTCGGGCAAAACGTTTACCATGGCAAACGTAATTCAGCACACGCAAAAGCCAACGCTTATTATCGAGCCAAACAAAACGCTCGCTGCGCAAGTGGCAAGCGAAATGAAAGAGCTGTTTCCCCACAACGCGGTGGTGTATTTTGTGTCGTATTACGATTACTACCAGCCCGAAGCCTATGTGCCACAAACCGATACCTACATCGAAAAAGACTCCTCAATAAACGAAGAGGTTGAAAAGTTGCGTCACCAAACAACGTCGAGCTTGCTTTCGAGGCGCGATTGCATTGTTGTTGCTAGCGTGTCGTGCATTTACGGTATTGGTAGTCCCCAGGATTACGCGGGTTTGGCGCCCAACGTTGATAAAACGCAGCCGCTTGAGCGCGATGACTTTATTCGTTCGCTTATTGATATCCAATATGAGCGCAACGACGTTGACCTTATTCGTGGTACGTTTCGCGTGCGTGGCGATGCGGTAGACGTATTTCCGCCCTATGCCGAGCGCCCTATTCGTATTGTATTTTTTGGCGACGAAGTAGAAACAATTGCCGAGATAGACGCCCTCAATGGCACAATCGAGCGTGAATTTGATGCCATACCCATTTGGCCGGCATCTCACTACGTAACAGCGCGTCCCAAAATTACATCGGCTATTGGCACCATTCAAGAGGAGCTCGAAGCGCGTGTTGCCGAGCTTAAAGCGCACAACTTGCTTGTTGAGGCTCAGCGCCTCAGCCAGCGCACGTCGTACGATATTGAAATGCTCGAAACGATGGGTTTTTGTTCGGGCATTGAAAACTACTCGCGGCACCTCGATGGCAGAAAGCCTGGTGAGCCGCCCTATACGCTTATCGACTATTTTCCAAGTGACATGCTGTGCATTATTGACGAGTCGCACGTGGCGCTCCATCAGCTGCGTGCCATGTACGAAGGCGATCGCTCGCGCAAAGTTACCCTGGTTGAGCACGGGTTTCGCCTGCCGTGTGCGCTTGACAACAGGCCGCTTCGGTTTGACGAGTTTGAAGCGCGCATCCCGCAGTTTATCTATGTATCGGCAACGCCAGGCGACTACGAGCTTTCGGTGAGTAAACAGGTGGTTGAGCAGGTCATTCGTCCAACCGGCTTGCTCGATCCCGATGTAAGCGTACGTCCTTCGCGCGGTCAGATAGACGATTTGGCAGACGAAATTACTACGCGCATTGCCAAAGGCGAGCGCGTGCTTGTGTGCACGCTTACCAAACATATGGCGGCCGATTTAACTGAGCATTTTCTTGACAGGGGTTTTCGTGTTTCGTATATGACGTCGGATACCGCCACGCTCGATAGAATCGACATTATTCGCGATTTGCGCCAGGGTACCATCGACGTGCTTGTAGGCATTAACTTGTTGCGCGAAGGTCTCGACATTCCCGAAGTGTCGCTTGTGGCTATTCTTGATGCAGATAAAGAGGGGTTTTTGCGCAGTCGCCGCGACCTTATCCAAACGATGGGACGCGCCGCGCGAAACGCACATGGCACCGTGATTATGTATGCCGACCGCATAACGCAATCGATGCACGAAGCTATCGAAGAAACGCGTCGCCGTCGCACGTTGCAGCTTGCGTATAACGAGGAGCACCACATTGTGCCGCAAACGATTAAAAAGTCGCTCACCGATGTAGCTGCGTTTATTACCGATGCGCATAACACGCTCGATTCAAAATCACGCAAAGATGGCGTATTTTATACCGAAAAAGGAGCGGTGCAAGACCGCTATTACCACACGTCCAATCCCAAGGAAACTATGCGCGGGCAGGCTGGAGCCGGCGGCGATGCAGGTAAACAGGATGCGCAGCAATCAGCCGCGCAGTTCAACATCGCGCAGCAATCAGCCGACGGCGCAGCCACGCCGCTTACCTCGGGCGCGCAGCTGCCCTTTGCTACATATTCGCAAGACGAGCTTGCGGCAATGATTGGCTCGCTTAACGATGAAATGTTTGAAGCTTCGGCCGCAATGGATTTTGAACGTGCGGCACGCGTGCGCGATCAGATTGTTGAGCTTGAATCGCTCAAAGATGGCGTATCGGCAGACGAAATATTAGCACGCCTTAAGCGCGCGGCACATACATCCTCTGCGTTTGGCAAAAAGCAGCGTTTTCGTGCACGTAAGCGGTAATGTGCGCGCTGCACTACTCGCATGTGCCTGCACTAAACACACACCCGCTAGCTGCACTGCCTGCACATGACAACCCCTGTGACGCGTTTGTGTTCACAAAGCTGAAAAAACGTGTATATTTTGTTAAATTGCCGAACGCACACCTGCTTGGGGTACAAAAAAAGTTGCAAATGTGTATTGTTATTACCACTTGTTGTGCATAGCGATTACGCCGTATACAGCCAGAGGTACCGTACACAAAAACCACGAAGGCACGTTACATTGTTTGTCATGTAATGAGCTCTACAATCATGTTGAACTGTAATGAACCGGAGCATAAATGACCACATATCAACCTTTAAATGAACATGTATACGACTACATTATTGCGCTTATTAACGATGGTAATGTGAAGCCTGGTGAGCGGGTAAGCGAGCAGAGTATTTGCGAAGCGATGAACGTGTCGCGTACGCCCGTGCGCGAGGCGCTTATTAAACTGTGCGACGACGGCTACCTCGATAACCGGCTGCGCCGCGGCTTTTACGTGCGCGGTTTTGACGCCGAGGTTGCGCTTGGTGTTATGCAGGTTATGGCGGCGCTTGATGCGCAGGCAGCGTCGCTTGCATGCGACCGTCTTACGCAGGAAGACTACCAGCAAATGCAGTTTATGGTCGATTCCATGAATCTTGCTATCGAGGGTGGGTTGCTTGCGCAATATTACGAATTACAACACAATTTTCACGGCTATTACATCGCCCGCTGCGGCAATGAGCGCCTTATTAGCCTGGTTCACCAGCAGCAACGCTATTTTGTGCGCCGCGATTTTTTGGCGCTTGATATTGAAAAAGCACGTGCAACGCTGTTGCATGCCAATAAGGAGCACGAAGAAATTGTGCGCCTGTTTCGCGCAAAGGATTCTGTTGGTCTTGCAACCTTTATTTGCACGAAGCACTGGTCAAACGACTATATCGAACTGTTTAAGCATTAAGCACTCGTGCCATAATGCATGGTACTATACACGTGTGTCAACCTATAGCGCACGTCAACCTATAGTGCACGTCAACCTATAGAGCCCAATTTTAACCATTCTCATACGGAGAGCATTTTGCGAGGTGACATATGGCTGCAACAATTATTGTCGCGTGTGGAAACGGCGTCGCAACGTCGCATGTTGTGGGCGAGTTTTTGCGCGCATGGTGTAAACAAGAAAAGTTATCAGCAACAATTCGCGAAGTTGAACTTTCCCAGCTACAAGACGCACTTGAGGGTGCCGATGTCTACGTGTCGCTGGTAAAATCCTCTATGCATCCGCATATTCCTGTTATTAATGGCCTTGCGTTTTTAGGCGCACCAGGAAAGCGTGCGGAGCTTGCGCGGCTGCGTGCCATTATTACTGCTTGTATGCATCACTAATTTTTTGAGCAACCCGAATACCATCGGTAGCTGCGCTCATAATACCACCCGCATAACCGGCGCCTTCACCACAAGGGTAGAGTCCTTGCGTGCTAAGCGACTGTAGGCTGGCAGCATCACGCACAATGCGCACGGGCGCACTCGACCGCGTTTCAACGCCGGTAAGTACGGCATCGGCGCTGGCAAAGCCCTTAAATTTAGCGTCGGCACGAAGAAGCCCTTCTCGCAAATTGGCAACAATATAATCCGGCATGCAACGCGCCACATTGGTCCAGGTAACACCAAGAGGATAGGTGGGAGTTACGCTGCCTTGCCCGCTTGATGCGCAGCCTTGTAAAAAGTCGCCTACGAGCTGCGCAGGCGCTTTATAGCCACCACAGCCCAGCTCAAAGGCTTGTTTTTCGATGGCATCTTGCAGATGCATGCCAGCAAGAACGTCGTTACTTGCGAGGTTTTCGGGACATACGTTTGAAAGCCAGCCTGCACACGCGTTTGTTCCTGCGCGCGCCGAAAGGCTCATGCCATTAGTTACCACGTGGTTAACTTCGCTTGTAGCAGCAACAACGTAGCCGCCGGGGCACATGCAAAAACTAAACGCATTATTGTTTTGCGAAAGATGCACGGCAATTTTATAATCGGCGCTTCCCAGCAGCTCTGCTCGCGCCGCATCGCCATACTGCACCGCGTTTATCATGCGCTGCGCATGTTCAATACGATAGCCAATAGCAAAGGTTTTTTGCTCAAGATAAATGCCCGTTGCATGAAGCATGCGGTAGGTGTCGCGCGCAGAATGTCCGCAGGCAAGCACCACCTGTGAGCAGGGGATATACTCTTCTTTTTGCAGAGTATCTTCTGTTTGAACCACGTGTACACCACGCACGTGACCGAGCGCGCATTCAAGCCTATCGAGCTTGGTCATAAAGCGCACCTCGCCGCCAAGCGCGCGTATTTGTGCCACAATGTGTGTAACCACGCGGGGGAGAATATCGCTTCCAATGTGCGGCTTTGCGTCCCACAAAATGTGCTTGGGCGCGCCCGCCTCTACAAACGTTTGCAAAATAAGGCGGTGATAGGGGCTTTTTGTACCGGTGTTGAGCTTGCCATCAGAATAAGTGCCCGCGCCGCCAATGCCAAACTGGATATTTATTTCGGGGTTAAGCACGCCTGTTGCAATAAAACTCTCGATTGCTTCTTTGCGTTTTTCTGCAGCTCCGCCACGTTCAAGTAACAGCGGCTTGAGGCCACAATGCGCAAGCCAAAGCGCACAAAACAATCCTGCGCATCCTGCGCCCACTACAACAACACCGCGGGTGTCCTGCGGGATGTGTACGCCAGCAAACGGGGCAGGAAAGCACGGCGCTGTGGCAGTGTGCTCTGTGTAGGTACATTCAATGGTCGAAGCATCCGCGCTCGTAAGCGCTTTAAGCATGCGTGCCAGCTGCTCTTGTGCGCGTGTGTGATTGGTGTCAACATGGGCTCCGGGCAGCGTATTGGGCAACGTTTCAGGCAGCGTGCATGCAAGCGTTGCTGCTATGCGTGCTGCATCCGCGTTTAGGTGCGCCCCTGTTCGTGAGGTTTTATGCGCGTTTCTCTTCATGCGGCGCTTTGCGTTGTGCGTTGTGGAGTGCATGTCATGCTCGTGCGCGCGTGCACCTGCGCGTGCACCTGCGCGTGCGTCTGCATGTGCGCTGAGCGCTTTGTGTGCCTGCCAATTCTTTACGCACTGCTCTTCATATGCATTGCCTTCTGTAAGCGTAAGCGCTATACGATAGCGCAGCTGAAGTGCGTTTTTGTGCCGCGCGTCAATCGATTTTCGAACGATGGTAAACGTTGCAATATCGCGTGGATTGCACGCCAGCGTAGCTGCAGCATACGCACGCAAAAAATCATCTTCGTAAGCGCGAACACGTTTTGCCAGGTTGTAGCTGCATGGTATAGACGAAAGTGTAATCATGGATCCTCATTTGTTATAAGAAGTGCACATGGTGTGCGTTTGTGTCGCTCGTTTGTATGGTGCGTTTGATTGCGCGGTTTATGCGTCGCGTGCCAATGGCTTTAACGCGTGGCATGCACCATAGCACCTGCGCATCGTGCACTTTGTATGCCAGCAAGCATGCCCGATGCCCATGCCCACGACAAATTATACCCGCCACATGCGCCATCAATATCAAGCGCTTCTCCGCAGGCAAACATGCCGTGATACGTAGTGCTTTCAAGTGTACGCGGTACTATTTCGGAAAGCGCAATGCCACCTTGATGCACCTGAGCTGTGTTTGTATGCGTTGTACCTGTTACTACAAGCGTAATTTCTTGCAAACACTGTGCAAGCAGCTGTGCATACGTGCGTTTTTGTGCGTCGCTCGTTTGCCGTGTGTGCGCGCCCGCTGCAGCTTGATGTGGCTGTGCGTTGTGCATGTTATCCATAAAGCGCTCGGCTATCACGCGCGCTGCGCTTTTGTCGAGAAGCCCCAACAAACACTGCTCAATTGTTGTTCGTAGTAGGGCATCTGATGTGCTGAGCGCTGCTCCATCGAAAGGCTGAAGCCGCGTATAGATAAGTTGCGCAAGCGCGTCTTGTGTAAAGCTCGGCAGAATGTTGCACATAAGCACATCGCCCGCGCGCGCAACCCGCGAAGCGTTAAATACCACAATGCCCGATAATCCCCAGCTACGGATAAGAATTTCGCCATCTTCGCAAAACACCTGCGTGCCGCCACGCATAAGCGAAATAGTTGCCTTGAAGCGCATACCATCAAGCGCAAAAAATGGGGTTTTTTCGCAGGTAAGCGGGCATAGTTTGCCCACAAAAGGAGCGCACGTAAGCTCGCGTGGTACAAAGCTCAGCGCATGTGCGCCGCCTGTTGCAATAACAACTGCTTTTGCACGCACAACTGAAGGCTGTGGTGCATCGAGCTGCGCGTCTGCGGCACGTGTGTGAGCTGTTGTTGCTGCGGGGGCCGCAATCGTGGTAACACGCCAGCGATAGCCTGCAGTGGCATCAGCAGCGGAGTCAGCTGTGTCAGCCCCGTCACGTGCGTCAGCTGTGCTCGCTGCGCCAGGCTCATCCAATGCTTCAAGCGCCACTACTTCGCGCGCGCAGCACACATGCACACGCGTTGCATCCAAGCGCGCAAGCAGTACATCTTGTATGGTAGACGCTTTGTTTGAGAGGGGATACATCCGCGTTTCTTTTACATTCCACACAAGTCCTGCGCGCGCAAAAAAGTGCAAGATGTGCGCCAAGACGCGCGTGCTTGGAGTGTTGTCAGGCGAATTTGTGCCAGCCGTGCTTGCAGCAGGCGAATTTGCAGCTGCTGTGGTTGCGCCAGCCGGGCTTTGCCAGGACCACACATCAGCTAGCTGCACGTCATCTGGCAGCACGGCACATAAGCCTGCAAACGCATCGCGTACAAACTGCGGTGCGTTGTATGCGCTGCAGTTTAGCTGTGTGGTGCAAAAATTGCACGCACCGTTTCCTGTTTTAAGTATGCTTTTACCGCATACCGATTCTTTTTCGATAACGCATACCGAAGCTCCCGCGTGCGCAGCGCAAATAGCTGCACATATGCCGCTTGCGCCGCCACCTATCACGCACACATCAACCTGCGCTGGCAATGTGCATGGCTGTGTGTTGTGATTTTCTTTTTGGTGTGTGCGCTGCTGGAGCTTTCGTTTGCGTGAGTTCATGGGCTACTCGCTTGGCTGTGTGGTGTGATTGCTGTTTGTGGTATCTGCACCCGCGGTTGCACGTGCCGCCGCAATTGCCGCAGCACCAGCACCTGCAGCATCCGTACTGTCATCCAGCGCTTGCAGCGCCTGCAGAGTTTGCGGCGCAAACGTTTCCGGAAGTTGCGTTTCAAGAGTGCCTTCGTCGCATGCCTGCGCCAGATGCTGCATAATTGGCAGCCTATCAAGCGCGGGGATGTCGTAGTGCTCGGCCGTTTCGGTAAGGCGGCTTTCGCCAAAGGGATAGATGTGTACATTACAATCGGGGCAGGTAATGTAGCTCATGTTTTCTACAAGCCCCAAGGTGGGAACGTCCATCATTTGAGCCATGGTAAGCGCTTTACCAACTACCATTTGCACCAAATCTTGCGGACTCGAAACTACAATAACACCGGTAATTGGCAGAGATTGAAACACGGTAAGGGCAACGTCGCCGGTGCCGGGAGGCATGTCTACCAGCAAATAGTCAATCTCTCCCCACAGCGTGTCTTCAAAAAATTGCTTGATGGCGCCCATGAGCATAGGTCCACGCCACAACACGGGATCGGTTTCTTTCTCAATAACAAGATTGGTGCTGATAATTTTTATACCAAGCTGCGACATAAGCGGAATAATTTTGTCGTCTTTACCATAGGCGTGTTTACCTGCAAATCCAAACATTTTTGGAATGGAAGGACCGGTAATATCGGCGTCGAGAATACCCACCTTATAGCCCGCACGCGCAAGCTCAATTGCTGCTGCGCCGCATACGAGCGATTTGCCAACACCACCTTTGCCCGATACAACACCCACAACATGGCGTATGCTGCTTTGACTGTTTGCCGTAAAATGAAGCGGCGCCTGCCCAGCCTGGTTGTGTCGAAGCCGTTCGTTTACCGAACGTCTAATAGCTTCTTTATCTATTGTTACGCTCACCGCATCTCCTTTTGTAGGTTCATCAGATATTTTACCGTGCGGTATTTCTTAGTGTAAAATATTCCCATATGTGTATGTGTCATACGAAAGGAATGCTACATGAATAACGCATTACTATCGACGCCTCATTGTCTTGCTCGTATTGCATGTGTTTCTCTTGTTGGAATCGCGCTGGCTTCTCAACCTGCATGGGCACAACAAGAACATGCTACAAATACACCTTCTAACAAAATGGAAGTACAATCTCAGCTCGACCCTACGTTCCAATCAAAAATTTCTGACGATTCTGCATACATTTGTGCCCTTGTTGAGCGCAAATATGCAGAGGATGCTAAGAGTGCGCTTACGCCTGGTGCGTCTGCACAACCAAACGCTCGCCGCTTTGTAAAAGCAGAAGAGCCCGCACCTACCCCTGCTCAACCCGTGCCATTTGGCAGCGCCGGTGCGCAATTTGATTACGTGCCCAATTTTTCGTGGTTCTGCAGTCATGCTGGTAGGCGCTACGATGCGCCATTTGCGCTTGCGCCACGCGATCTTCCAAAAGAAATGCTGTACTTTACCTTTAAGGAAAGCAGTGGCAATTACGATCACGGATTTGGCGCGGGCGATGGCTACAATGCTCTGGGCGCCTTCCAAATCGATCGCAACTATGGCCTCGCAAACTTCTTTATGATGGTGTCAAACTACGATCCCGCCAAGTTTTACATGCTGGCAGCTGTGGGTGAAAAATACAACTGGGACTTTAAGTCGTATCCGGTATGGGACAACAACGCCACAGACCATCCGCACTATGCAAAGTTTACGGAGTTTGGTCGCGACCTTAACTGGGCATGGCACCAGGCATATGCAGCCGATCCTGCAACCTTCTCGGCCTTGCAAAACGACTACATTTACAAAGCATACTACGCAAGCAAAACGGGTATTAAGCGCATCATGCTGTATTATGGCATCGACCTTACCGCACGTTCTAACCAGCTTAAAAGCCTGGTGTGGGGCATGGCAAACCTCTTTGGTACCGGCGGCGGTGTAGATCAGCTCAAGCAAGGTCATGTATGGGGCGTAAGCCGCTTTATCGAAAAAGCTGGTATTAATGGCTCTATGAGTGATGTTGACATCATTACACGTTTGTGCGATTCGGTGGTTAACAACTGCAAGGAACTGTTGCCAAAATCGGATCGCTATTGGCAAGGATACATCAACCGTTATAATGCCGAAAAAGCGCATTATCTTTCGCAGCTTACTATTCCTGCAGGTGAAGTGCACCGTGTGTACAATCCCAAAACAGGTGAGCATCTCTTTATTACAAGCAATTCCGATAAGGAATATTACCTTGTACGCGGCTGGAAAAACGAAGGCAAGGCGTGGGTTGCGCCCAACCAGTCGAGCCAACCGGTATATCGTATGGTAAATCCCTATTCTGGCGATCACATGTTTACTGTAAGCAAAGAAGAAGCCGATACGATGGTTTCGAACGGCTGGCAAGTACAATACATGCCGTTTTATTCTGCCGATTCAACAGGCGTACCTGTGTACCGCTTGTTTAACCCCTACGCAACGTTTGCAACGCATCACTTTACGCTCAATACGCAAGAGCGCGACTATCTTGTTTCGATTGGGTGGAAAGATGAAGGTATTGCATGGTATGCGTCCTCTAAGTAGGAAGCTAAAAAGAAAGCGTTGTGCCGTGTGCCTGGCACCTGCTGCACTATACCATGTAAGATGTCATGCGGCATGCGCTAGGCCTCATGCGGCATGCGCTGTATCTGCCGTCAACTGCTGCTACTTGCACACATTTAAGTAAGGAGAGCACATATGATTTTGGAGCTTGCATCTTGCAAGCATGTGCGTTCTATCGTAGTTACTAATGCACCTGCACGTATTGTGCAGGTTGCATTTTCTTATACCTGCGATAACGATAATAACCTTGATGCAGCTGTGAGCCTGCAGGTAAACAATACCTGCACGCAGCTGCTTTGCGACGAAGTTCATCCGCATCCGCTGTATGCTGAGCTCCTATGCCGCACTATGGTGTTTAGTTGCCGCATACCGCGCACGTGTGGCGATGCCATTATGTGCTTTACCTGCAAAGATGAGCCCATGCACAATGTGCAGCACACTATTAGTGCATCTGAGCTTGCTGCGCTCGATGATGCATATGTGCGCCAAACGCTGCCTTGCGAGCTTGATGGTGCATACGAATCGTGGCTGTTTCACCGCGGCTCGTCGTTGTTTGAATGCGCTACGCAAGCGCGCGCGGAGGCAGGGTTTTCGTATAAGCCGCTTATTTCTATTATCATTCCGTTTTTTAACACGCCCATTTCATATGTATATGAGCTGGTAGATAGCCTTCGCGCGCAAAGTTATACACGGTTTGAAGTTATCTGTGCTATTGCGTCGCCCAATCAAACCGAACTTGTACAAACGCTTGAGTGTATATCCGCGCTTGATAGCCGTTTTATTGTTGTAAAACTGCAGCGTAATGCCGGTATTGCCCGTAACAGTTATGAGGCAGCAGCTCATGCACATGGCGATTACCTTGCGTTTGTCGATCACGACGATACGCTCGATCCCGCGTGTCTGTTTTGGTATGTTGATGCGCTTCAACCTGCGGGCGGCGGCAGCGCGTCTCGCCTTGATACTCGTCCCGATATGCTGTATTGCGATGAAGACAAAATTAATGAAGACGGCCATTATTGTTTTGCGTTTTGCAAGCCCGATTGGAGCCCGCAGCTGGCGCTTTCGTACAACTACGTGTGCCACATGCTTATGCTTACGCCTGCAAGCTACCGGTCGATTATGGATACGTATTTTGCTTCTAACCTGGATATTGATGGTGTGCAAGACTGGGCTTGCGTGCTTGCTGCGCTTGAGCTTGGGCTGAGCATTCATCACGTACCAAAAATTTTGTATCACTGGCGCATGAGCGCTCAATCAACCGCTGCAAGCGACAACCAAAAAGCGGCGCTTACCGAAAAATCGGCAGCACTTCTTGAGCGTCATTTTGATAGGGAAGGCCTTTTGTATGAGCTGCTGTATCCTACCGAAACGCAGCGGCGTTTTTCCATGCGACTTTTACCCACGTACCGGCCGTATGTGCGCTATGTGTGCATTGGCACGGCGGCTCAAGACCCCCAGCGCTCACGTGAGGTAGCTGCGTGTTTGGGCTATGAGTATGAGTGCATTTGGATTGAGCCTTGCAAGGGCGCCGTTGTGTGTAATGACGCGCGCGATGATGCGGGCGCGGAGGACGATGCCGCTGTGGTGTGGCGCGTTACCTTCGACAAAACTGATGACGAAGCGCATGATAGCGATGTGCACGATAGTGCACCACACACGTTTACATCACTGTTAGAGGCAGTGGCATACGTGCTTCGTATGGATGCACCTGGTTTTGTGGCACTTGCCACAGCGTCTATCTGCGATGTTACACACGACATGCTTGCGCGTTTACTTGCGCACGCTGCACACCCAAGCTGCGGTGTTGTAGGCACCAAAGATGTGCTGCGCGACGGCACCAAAATTGGCGGCGCGTTGTATATCAACGCCGAGGGCATGCATACTATTGACGCGTGGTATAGCGCTGATAACCAGCATATTCGCGGCTATGAAGCCATTGCGCATGAGGTTGATGTTGTAAACTCGCAGCTTCTTGTGTGTGCAAGCGACCATGCACAAAGTATAGCTTTACATGCTACGGAAAAATCGGCCATCGCGTTGCTTACCTGCGATTTGCAGCCGCGCGCGCTTCCCTGTGAGCTTTCGGCATTGGCACGTAGCTGCGGTTTTTGCGTTGTTGAAGCCTGTGACGTTCCTTTTGTTGTTTCGGCTAAGCCACGTGATATTTTTAACGATACGGGTCGCGATTTAGAAACCGCGCGTACGATAGATTCTGCGTTTCGAGCGGTGCATCCTTCATTATTCGTGCCGCCTCATCCGTACTATTCGGTATTGTTGGATGGCGATGGATCTTATAGGCTAGGGCATTAATATGAATACTAACCAGCACGCATTTCGCTTGCATATTGGACATATTACGCGCGGTCGCGGAAAAATATTTATGGAAGTGTGTCTTGAGGCTCCTCTTACGGCATGCTGCGATGCATCTGTAGACGACCGTGAGCGTGCAGCGCTTGCTAAAACGCGTGCGCTTACCGAGCTTTCTTCTCGCATTTCGATTCGTGCATACGCAATGGGCGCGTCTGTTGCTGCCGCCACATCTACCACATCTACCAGTGCGCCTTCGGTATTTTTGCCGTGTGAGTGCATCGATAGTACCACAACGCGCGATGTGTGCGCGCCCATGCAAGCCAGCGCTTCTGCAGCTCATCGCCGTGTGTACGTAAAACGTGCCGTGTGCGTACTTTCGGTATTTACTTCTACGCAAACGCTTGTGGTAGAAGCCTTAGAAACTTCCAAAGCACACCCAACTAATCCGCCTGAGCTTGTGTGTCGCGTGCAAAAAACGTTGCGTGCGGAGTTTGTGAAGCGGATAGGTCAGCTAAACACGCTTGTGCACAATGCACGCGCAGAAGCTATTCGTAATATCGATGCGCGTGGGATGCGGCCAGGTGCCCGTATTGACCTGCTCGAAATTCGCCCGCGGAATATAGCAGAAAAAACTACCGAAGAGCTGCTGCTCTATGTGGAACTTCCGTGCCTTGGTGCCGACGAAAAACTTGCGCCAAGAGCGCAACCGGCAGCGCCGCCAGCAGCGCCTGCTACAGCGCATGCAAAACCCACTCTGCCACCCGCGCGAATCGATATGAATACCCCTTGTATGCTGGCATTATATAACGAAGCAGGCGAACTTATTACAACAGAGTATCGCGTGCTAAGCGATGGCACGCAGCTTGTTGGTTCAAATCACCGTGCTGCTACGCGCACGATGATTGTAAGCTTTGCTGCACCTGCACCTGCACGGGCATATTGCGTGTGGGCATATACCAACACGCCATACGCGCAGCTTGCAGGCATTCATGCAGCGCCGCTTTCTTGTGAGCAGTCGTCGTTTGTTACGTTTGAAGATTTTTATGTAGCCGATGTGCGCGCCGCCAGTGCAGCGCGCACGCAAAGTGCTGCAGATGATAAGCGGTATCCTCAATGGTTTATGCAGCATGCCTGTACGAAGCACGACACCCTTTGCCAGCGCGCGTCGTATGAACGCCTCCGCGCGCGCATGCACACGCAGTATCTTTCCAGTGCCACAGCGCTTACTTGTGTTGTGTGGGCGGATGCATTCTTAGGCGATGTTAAAGATGCTGCATGTTCATCCAATGATGCACTCGCGTCGTTTGCGCACGCGGATACGGATGCGAATACAGATGCGAAGCCGAATGCAAATCTGGATAGTGTTGTTGCTGCTGTTCAGCGCACACTCTTATCTATCGAAGCGCAAACGCTACATACGGCAACGGTTGTGGTTGTGTGCGCGCCGCAGCTCTATGCAGCGCTTTCGCAGGCGTGTGCATACATTGCACATGAAAGCTGGCTTTCGGGCGCGCTTTGCGTGCATGCGTTTGATAGCGCAGCGCAAAACCGCTATGAGGCACTTTTGGGTACTATTGCGTCTATGCAAGCAAACCATTCAGTCAGTGTGGATGCTCGTCACAGCTACTGCTTACAGCTTTTTGCGGGCGATGTACTCAGCGTAGATGCGCTGTATTGGTATGCAACAGCTATCAGTAAACATCCAGGCCTGCAGGCAGTATATTGCGATGAGGATGCAGCCACGTTTTCGGCATATGGGCAGCTTACGGGCGTACATCATCCATATTTTAAGCCCGATTGGGATAGCACGCTGCTTGCGTTTACACCCTATGTATCGCACGGACTTGCAGTTTCGCTCGATGTGTTGCAGCAAACGGGCGAGGTGTTACAGCATGTTAGCGATGTGTTGCAGCAAACCGTGCGCACACACTCTTCAGTTCTCGTGCATGCTGCCGCGCTTCTTATTGCCAACACAACTGCAGCGTTTACACCGCATGCGATGGCTATTCCGCAGCATATTCGCCGCGTGCTTTACCATGCGCAAGCGCCGCATCCAGCACTGTGTCATCCTGTATCATCGCAGCTAAGCGCATATGCAATGCTAGTGTCGGCTCTGCAGTCGCAGCGTCTGCACGTCTCTCATTCGCCGCGCGCAGAGCAAAAGGTGCCTTTGTGTACCATTATCTGTTCGGTATCATCCGATGGCATGCGCACTGAGCACTACACGTGGCATAGGCAGCCGCTGGTGTCGATAATTATTCCTACCAAAGATGCTGTGGATGTTCTTTCACGCTGCATTACCTCAATTTATGCCAAAACTACCTGGCCTTACGTTGAAGTTATTTTGGTAGAAAACAACAGCACGAACGATGCTACTTTTGCGTATTATAAAACGCTCCAAGCGGCTCACAACAACCTGCGTGTGTGCGTGTGCAAGACGGGCGGCGTGTTTAATTTTTCGCGCGTCGTAAATGCAGGCGCCGCAGCAGCCAAAGGGGAGTACCTGCTGTTTTTAAACAACGATACCGAGGTTATTACCCCAAACTGGATAGAGCGGCTTCTTTCAACCTTTGCATATGAGCGTGTGGGTATAGCGGGCGCTAAGCTGCTCTTTGCCAACAACACCATTCAGCATGCGGGCGTTGTTTTGGGAAGTAACCTGTGGAGCCCGCAGCATGTGTATTCGGGTATAGACGCTGCGTATGAGGGCTATGCGCACATGAATGTGTACAACCATGAACAGCACGCCGTGACAGGTGCGTGCATGATGATGCCGCGGCGAGTGTATGCTGAGTGTGGCACGTTTGATGAGAGCTTGCCGGTAAACTTTAACGATACCGATGTGTGCCTGCGCGTTCGTGCGCATGGGTATACCATTGTGCAGCGCAGCGACACGCAGCTGTATCACCATGAATCTGTTTCGCGTGGTCATGCAGATAATCCTGCCCGCCTTGAGCGGCTTATGTTCGATTTTGGCACATTTTGGACGCGCTGGAGCTATGTGCTGCGCAAAAGCGACCCGTGGTATAGCGAAAACTTTGGCTACAACAATATTTATTGTGGTTTAGATGCTATGCGCAGGTTTTAGCGCATGCGCGCACATTCGCACTTTATAATAAAACCAACACTCGTGGAAACGTGCGAAAGGAGTAGTACGTGAAAGGCATTATATTGGCTGGAGGGTCGGGCACACGTTTGTATCCTCTTACGTTGGTTACCAGCAAGCAGCTGCTGCCAATTTATGATAAACCCATGGTTTATTACCCGCTTAGCACCCTTATGCTTGCCCAAATCCGCGACATTCTTGTTATTTCAACGCCCGCCGATCTTCCCAATTTTAAGCGCTTGCTTGGCGACGGCAGTCAGTTTGGCGTGCGTTTGTCCTATGCTGAGCAGCCCAAACCCAACGGCCTTGCGCAGGCGTTTGTTATTGGCAAAAACTTTGTAGGCAACGATTCGTGCGCACTTGTGTTGGGCGACAATATCTTTTATGGCAATGGTCTCTCGCAGCGTTTACGTGCCGCAGCGCGTGCAACACAAGAGGGGCGCGCTACCGTGTTTGGCTATCGCGTAGACGATCCCGAGCGTTTTGGTGTTGTTGAGTTCGACGAGCACTACAATGCTATTTCTATCGAAGAAAAACCGGCTGAGCCAAAAAGCAACTATGCCGTTACCGGTCTGTATTTCTACGACAACCGGGTGTGCGATTTTGCGTCTCGTGTTACGCCCTCGGCACGCGGTGAGTATGAAATTACCGACGTTAATCGCATGTACCTTGAAGACGGCAGTCTTAACGTGGTTACGCTTGGCCGCGGATTTGCGTGGCTCGATACCGGCACCATGGAGTCGCTTTTCGAAGCGTCACAGTTTGTGCGCACGGTAGAAAAAGCCCAGGATTTGCCTGTTTCCGTTCCTGAGGAAATTGCATTTGAGAATGGCTGGATACAGCGCGAGCAACTGCTCGAAAGTGCCGCACGCTACGGTAAAAGTGCGTATGGCGAGCACCTTACCATTGTTGCCGAAGGCAAAATTGTTCCAAGCTGTGCGGGTATCGAATAGGGCAGCAGCAGGGCGTCTTGAGGCACAAACCAGGGCAGTTAGTTATGGTTGTGCCCACATTGCTCCCAGGTTCAGCAATGCCTCCATCGCTCTTCGCAGTGTTACGTATGAAAGAATGAAGTATGCACATTTTAGTAACTGGTTCACATGGTCAACTTGGACATGCACTTGAGCATCTCTTTTCGCACGGCTCATCTGAGGCAGGAGAGCTGCCCGCGCCATATAAGGCGGCGCAGGTAGATTACATTGATATGGACGATTGTGATATTTCGTCCCAGCAAGCCGTAGAGGAGTGGTTTTCTTCTCATGAGCCCTACGACCTTGTGATTAACTGTGCAGCTATGACAAACGTTGATGGCTGCGATGCGAATCGACTGGCGGCGTTTGCTGCCAATGCACAAGGTCCTTACAACCTTGCGCATGCGTGCACCAAGCAGCATGCAGCGTTTGTGCACGTATCAACCGACTACGTGTTTGCGGGCACAAAGCCGCGCCCCCGCGTTGAAGACGACATGGTATGCCCCATAAGCGGGTATGGCCAGTCTAAACTTGCAGGTGAAGCCCTTGTGCGTGTAACGTGTCCCGCTTCGTTTATTGTGCGCACTGCGTGGCTGTATGGGTATACGGGCAAAAATTTTGTTAAAACAATGCTGTCGCTTGCACAAACGCACGAGAGCATTTCCGTGGTAGACGATCAGTTTGGCAATCCTACTTCGGCAGAAGACCTTGCGCTTGCTATCGTTCGCATTGCAGCGGACGCGCCGTATGGCGTGTATCACTGCACCTGCGAGGGCACCTGCTCGTGGGCTGATTTTGCGCAGGCAATTATGGACGAGTTTGCAAAGCCGTGCCGCATTGCTCGCATTTCGTCTGCTACATATAAAGAGCAACACCCCCAAAGCGCATCGCGTCCGCATTATTCGAGCTTAGATAATGCAAACATGCGCCGCGCGGGCATTCCGCCTATGCGAAGCTGGCGTGAAGCGTTGCACAGCTATGCCACTAATCTTGCGTTGTATGAGAAACGCGCATAACGCGCCGCTTGCCGCCTTTTGCGCAAGCCGTGGCTGCTTTGCGCAAAAGTACGCACTGCAAGCAACGTAGTGCAGCGTGAATCTCACGTGAGCACATTACTGTAAAGGATGGAGTATGACTACCTATTTAGTTACCGGCGGAGCAGGGTTTATTGGCTCCAACTTTATTTTGTACATGCTTTCGCACCATAGCGATTGCGCGATTGTAAATGTTGATGCCCTTACCTATGCAGGTAATCTCGAAAATCTTACGAGCGTTGAAAACGATGCCCGCTACCACTTTGAGCACGCCGACATTCGTGATGCTGCCGCAATTACGGCAATTTTGCAGCGCTATAACCCCGATATTGTAATTAACTTTGCGGCAGAGTCGCACGTTGATCGCTCAATCGAAAATCCAACACTCTTCGTTGACACCAATGTGTTGGGCACCGTTACCATGCTCAACTGTTGTCGCGCCGCGTGGGAGAAGCCCGATGGTAGCTATGGTAATCATCGCTTTTTGCATGTTTCTACCGATGAAGTGTATGGTGCACTCAGCCTTAATCACCCAATGAATCCCAATGGAAGCCCTGCTTGTCCAGAAGAAACCGATTACTTTTATGAGGATACACCTCTTGCAGGTCATAGCCCCTATTCTGCGTCAAAGGCGTCTGCCGATTTGTTTGCGCGTGCGTATTATACAACCTACAAATTCCCGAGCGTGGTAACGCGCTGCTCAAATAACTACGGGCCATATCAGTTCCCCGAAAAGCTTATTCCGCTTATGATTCACAACGCACTTCACCACAAAGAGCTGCCCGTATACGGCGACGGCTTAAACGTGCGCGACTGGTTGTATGTGGACGATCACTGCAAAGCAATCGATATGGTGTCAAAAAACGGCCGTTTGGGCGAAGCTTACAACGTGGGCGGCCACAACGAGCGCTCAAACATCTACATTGTAAAAACCATTATTCAGCAGCTCCATGATATTACGGGCGATGCTGCTATAAACGAAGATCTTATTCGCTATGTTACCGACCGAAAAGGCCACGATCGCCGCTATGGTATTGAGCCTGCCAAAATTAAGCGTGAACTTGGCTGGGAGCCCGAAACGCCGTATGAGGATGGTATTCGCGCAACGATCACCTGGTATCTTGAGCATCAGCAATGGGTAGAAAACGTGTGCTCCGGTTCGTATCAGCAGTACTACAAAGACATGTACGAGGGTCGCTAGCATACGCGCTGTCCGCCTGCGCATTGCCTGTTACTAGGCGTTGCCTGCCTGCGCGTTGCCTGCGCGCGTGATTTACAGGTTAGAGCGTTTGGGCAGCTACATCATCAATTTCATAGAGGCGCATTTCGCCTTCGGCCGCAAGAATGGTAAAGCCGGGCGTGGTGTCGTTCACATTGTCAATGCCCGAAAACAGCCATGTGTGATAGTTACGTGGATACAGCACTTGACCAACACCGGCAAGGTGGAGCACATAGCGCGCGCCCGTTTGCTTGAGCGCCTTTTGAACGGTGGGCGACAGGCGATAGTTTACAAGCTGCTCACGGAGTACGCTAGTAGATTGATACTCGGTAAGATTAAATGTGTTAGGGTGGCGGTACATGCAGGGCAAGCCATACATGCCATATGCGGCAACCGACCCATCATAGGGGTTGTTAATAATTGGCGCCCAGCCGCGTTTCTTAAGAATCCCTTGTACACGCTCTAAAAATGCACGTTCTTCTGGTGTAAGAATATCATTCTTCGTATATATATTTGTGACATCTGAGCGAAATACCTGCGGAGCTGCTTCGTTATAGAGTGGTGAATCGAAGCGTACTGTAACGATGGCACATACGATAATAACGCATACAGCTATAGTGGAGCTTATAAACATGCCACGTAACGTGCCTTGAGGCACAATCTCGTTATCCTTGCTTATTCGTTTGTATGTGAGTATTTTCATGCACGCGCTTATAAGCCAACCTGCGCCCATACACGCAAGAATAATGGTAAGAACACCAGTGTTTGCCGCGAGCCGTTGTGGATCGGTATACCAAAAACCCGCTAAAAATACTTTTCCAGGAAGGTCAAAGGTAGTGGCATACATACATATAAGTGCATGCCATATCCAAGTACATACAAGCCATGATGCGCGTAACTTACGTAACGCTACCCAAAAACCGATACCTACAAGTATAGTTAATGCTGGTTGTGGAGTTTGAATCATTATATCATGATGTTCCGCTGCAAAAGACATGCCGAGTACGCTTCGCAACGCAGATGGCAAGTCGGTATACTTTTCCCAATAAAAGCCTGCGAGCATGCCTTTTTTTGCAATTATCAAATAAAGGATGCACCATGCTATAATGCAACATGCACAAAATAGATATGCCACGTGGTGGCTGTTGAGCACCTTTGTGCGCGAAATACGCAGTGGTTTGTTGCTGGTGTAGATTTGCTGTGCACACCACGGTGCCATAAACAATGCGCAGGTAAAGAGTACTGAGGGATGAATAAATAAGAGGGGAATAGTGGCAAACACCATAAGCAGGACAAATTGCACGCGCGTGGACCTTTGTGTCCACGACATAACGCCGCTCATCCAAATACTGCAAAAAAGTGGTGTGAGACTAAGCCCTAGTAGATACGGGAAAATAGGACCCCACACCAACATACTCCACGGAAAAATAATAATCACGCATGAAATGATACAACCTGCCCATTGTGCCCCGCGGCGAATATAACTGGTTTTATTGGTATATGGCTTTTGCTGCGTGACGCACGAAATAATGCCCAGCATGCCAAGCGGCGCGGCTATACTGCACACGGCGCTGTTCAGCGCATTTGCCGCTGTTGAAAGGTCGATATGTACAATTTCAGCTATGCACGCGCACAAAATATTCCACGTTGCAGGGTAAAAACTTGGTTTTGATATGTCCCAGGGCGCAAACTGTGTTTCGTAGGGGGCATACGCGTTTATGTGGAACGACGAAAACATTCCCTCGTACATCATAGTGCGCGTGGCGTTTAAATGCTGCGTCATATCCCATGCAAGATTAATGTTATCCGGGTGAGAAAGACAGCTTACAAACAGCAGGTAGGTTGCAATAATGCCGCAGCTTACATAGGCAATAATGTGCCAGGGTGATATGTGCGGAAATACGATAGTTTCAAGCGCGCCTTTGTGTGTGCAGAATTGCTTGCAGGCGGGCAGCTTGCCTAGAACAGCACGTCCAAAAACGAGCGAGACAATTGCAAGAATGACCGCGCTTGCAACCAAGGTATACGCCGTGGCATATATGTGAAGCCGAAATAGCAGCTCGCCTACAAACCATAGCGACCCACAACTAAACAGGGGCGAAACACATATGCTCCACAGACGGCTGATGTTAAGCGCACGCGCAAGAATATAGCCAGGAATGGTAAGAAGTAAAACGCCCAATCCATAGGCAACAAGGAAGGTTAACCAGGGCATATGTCACCTACTGCATGGTGCTCTGGGGAGCTTGAGCACCCTCATTCGCGTGTTCGTGCGGCGTGCCAGCCTGCGCGCTGCTGTCTGTTGCTGCGGTTTGCCTTGCTGCTGGTGCAGGTGCATTTTGTTCAAGCTGTTGACGATCGAAATTACGTTTATTGGTAAGTGCCACTTCTTGTGCCAGCTGATTTACGCGAAACTTAAGCCGCGATATTTCTACCGACGAGGTAAACACCTTAAGAAGAAGAATACCAACCACCACGAGGAATACAAAGTTGCTGGTAGACACAAAGCCAAACAGCCCCGCCGCCCACGTCATAATGGTGGGGAACACGGCGATGATAATGATGAGTCCAACAAAACTCACCCAAAAAAGTGAGTCTTCGATTTGGATACGCGACTTTTTTATGTTGGTGAGCACGTGTGCTACCAAAAGCACCGCGCCAACAATGAGGAGTATGCGTAAAATGGTTCCCATGTTTGTCCTATCTGTACAAATTGCGTGCACGCGCGTTGGTTAGCGAAACCACTGGAACAAAACAATCGACATGCACGTGCGGCTCATGTACGAAATAATGTGTGTAAGGTCAAAATAGCTTTTGCCGCCTTGCCGCTCGCGCATGGTAACAGGAATTTCTTCGATGCGTGCACCTTTGCGCGCAAAATAGGCAAGGGCATCCGGCTCGGGCGCTAAATCGAAGCCGTGGGCGTATTCGCTAATGAGCTTGGCATTAAACATGCGCATACCACTTGTAGGGTCGTAGATTTTTGTATGAGCGCACAGCATAATAAGCGCCGATATAAGTTTGCCGCCCGCTCCACGTGCACCCGTTGGTTTTGTGCCGTCAACAAAACGCGAACCAATAACAACGTCGGCACCTGTTTTTTGCATGTGCTCGTACATGGGCACGATGTACTCGGGTTTGTGCTGACCATCGGCATCAAATTGCACAACTGCAGAATAGCCATTGCGCTCTGCATATTTCATGCCAGCTTGAACACCCGAAGCAAGGCCGCAGTTAATAGGCACATTTATGTAGTTAAAATGGCGCCTACGGCATATAGCTGCGGTTTCGTCGCGCGAGCCGTCGTTTACAATAAGGTAGTCTACGCCGGGGCACACGCGGCGCAGCTCATCGATTGTTTGTTGTATGCACTGCTGCTCGTTGTATGCAGGCACAATTGCTAATATTGCAGACATAGTTCTCCATAAAGTTGGTATATCTGTGCAAGTATACCGCACCATTGCGTACTTTGAGCACGTATACCTCTATTTTTGAGCAAATCTGCATATCATTGGGGCGCGCACGTGTTCTTTCGTGTAGCATGGTGGCAAGGAAGATTGCACTGGTAGATGCGCCTTCGGGCGAACGGTGTGTCGCGCTGTGTGCATTTGCGTAGCATTGTATGAACATATCGTAGGCGTATATTCGTGCGCTACAATGAAATAAACCGTTGCAGGTATTGCACAATTCGTTGGCGCATATTTGTGCGCTAAAGGAGCGCGCGCTAAAGGAGTTAAGGTATGACACAACGTACAGAAGCATCTCAAGCTATTCAATCGGGCAATTTTATTTTTACACCTACATCTATTCGCGACGTTATTATTGTTGACACCAAACAGTATGGTGACGCGCGCGGGTACTTTATGGAAACGTACAAAGCATCCGATTTTGCTGCGGGTGGTATTTCTACTACGTTTGTGCAGGATAACCAATCGAGCTCCACAAAAGGCGTGCTTCGTGGCCTGCATTTTCAGATTGAACACCCTCAGGCAAAACTCGTTCGTGTTGTGCGTGGCTGTGTGTTTGATGTTGCGGTAGACTTGCGCGCAGGTTCAGAGACCTTTGGTGCATGGGAAGGCGTTGAATTATCGGCCGAAAATCATCGACAATTCTTTATACCGCGCGGCTTTGCTCACGGATTTTTTGTACTCTCAGATGAGGCAGAATTTTGCTATAAGTGCGACGATGTATATCATCCAGGCGATGAAGGTGGCCTTATGTGGAACGATCCCGATCTTGCTATTAGCTGGCCTGCGCCTTGTGACTGCGATAGGTTTTCGCCCTCGCAGGTTATTTTGTCTGATAAAGATACCCATCATGAATCGTTTGCCGCGTATGTACAACGCACACGCGGATAAGGTGCTCAAAAAGCGCTCAAAAAGGCGCTGCACACGACTTGTGCCCGCAGAGCCGCATGTCGTGCGCGTGCTGCTTAATCTTTAACAACAGTAAGGGGACTGCATGAAACTCGCGCAATTAAAAATGGTTTGCCGCGGCGAAAACGCAGGGTTTGCCTGCATTCAGCTGTGCGAAAAGCCCGCATTGCTTAAAGTGCATGCACATACCAAAGATACGAATATGCCGTGTCCTGCGCGTCTTGTGTGTTTAGACGAGCTCTATGGCGTTCGTGCGTGCATTGATGACGCTGCAACGGGGTCGTGGTGGGTTGTTATTATTCCGCTGTTGAGCGTTGATTGCGTGGTTGAGCTCAGTATAACGCGTGCGTCGCATGGTCTGAGTCATGATACGTGGTCGTTTGTTTTTGGTCCTCATACGTCGCGTTACATGTCGCGCTTACTTACGATCCGTCATCCTCAAGCGGCCGCTCTGCTACGTCGCACCGTTCACAGTGCTGCATATGCGCACCATCAGCTTAATCTTATTGGTATTTGGAATGCTGCTGCGCAAACAAGCGACTCTCCCGATGTGTCGATGCGTATATGGCGATTTGAAGCGCGGTTTACCTGCGACAGTTCGCCTGCGTTTGAATATTTTCCTATAAGCTGCTGTGTGCTGAGCAGTACAGGTGAACCCATACATGCACGTGTAATTACGCTAGAAGAGCAAACAGCAGCTGTTCCGGATGACAGCGCTGTATGCGTTCGTCGTGCGGTGTTTTCGATTGCATTGCCGCACGCGTGCACGCATGCCGTTGTGTGCGCGCGCCTCAACTTTAAGCATGTGGCATCGTTGAGCTGCAACGGTGCAGATCGAGCCCGCGCGTTGCAAAAAGCGTCTGCATCTACCTACGAAGCCTTTTATACCATTTTTCCTGCTGCTGCGGCCGCGCGCATTGCTGAGGCCGAGCGTTTTAGTCGCGATTGTGCTCACGATCCTCACTATGAGCGCTGGTTTGATGAGCATGCAGCTACGTCTGAGCAGTGCGCTATGCAAACACGCAGGTACGAAGAGGCGTGCGCGTGTATGGAACAGCGCGAAGAGAGCACCACGCATACTGACCAGCCTGCACAACCTGCGCAGACATCGTTTGATGATGCGCTTGCACACATGGGTATTTCGGTGGTACTGCCCGTTTTTTCAACATCGATTACACTGCTTGCGCGCAGTATTAACGCGATGATACGTCAGAGTTTTCCGGCATGGCAGCTTATCGTGCTCGATTGCACACACATGCGCACTCCCAATCAACAAACAGATATTGCACGCTGGCTTCATAGTTATACTAAGACCGATGCGCGCATTAGGTATGTGCGTATGAAGGTGGAGCAATCGCAGCAAAACCAAGCTGTAGCTGGGGAATCATTGTCAGATTCTGGCGCGCATGCTGCCAGCACAGCACAACTAACAGATGATATTCTCGATACGTCTGGCGACCATTATGCGCAGCACAGCTCGTATCTTGCGTATGCATGCTCCTTTATAGAAAAGCCGTACGTATACATTATGAGTGAGGGTGCAGCTCCCACGCCCGACGCCTTGTGGCATATTGCGCAAACGGTAGCACAGCACATAGCAAAAGGTACGCCCTGTGATGTTGTTCATGTTGATGAAGATGAACTCAGCGTGCAAGGCTGCACAAAGCCGCACGTAAGTTATGCAGCAAGCATGATTGGGCTTGAAGGCACCAACTATTTTGGGCATTCACTTGTTTTGCGCGCGGCGATTTTGGATGAGCTTCGCGCGCCATGTGATGTTGCAACCATGAAACGCGATTCGTATGATCGCGAGTATTATCGTCATATTCATAAAACGCCTACGCATATGCGCTGCTTATATGGGGTAGAGCTCTACGATTTGGCGCTTCGTGCGCTTGAATATACAAATGCATGCATACACATTTCAAAGATTTTGTATCATCATGTGCCCTGCGAGCGCTTCGAGGATGAAGCGGCGCGCAAAGAAGCCTTTCACATGATGGACGATTGGGGTCTTTACGTGCTGCAGCATCATCTTACCTGTATGGGCGTGCGTGCGCGCGCGGAGCACACCTCTGATTTGTGCTGCTATCGCGTGCGTTATGATGGTGAGCAAACGCCTGCGTACACGCAGGCAAGCACGCAGCCGCCGCAGATAAGCATTGTTATTCCTACCTGCGATCATGTGCAGCTGCTCAAAGCATGCGTAACGTCTATTCTGCAAAAAACACCGCCGTGCTCATACGAACTTGTGCTGGTTGAAAACAACAGTGTTCAGCCTGAAACGTTTGCGTATTACCAGGAGCTTTTGCGTGACACGCCGTGTGCGCGGGTGGTTACCTATACCACGCACAATCATGCGTTTAATTATTCAGCCATCGTAAATTATGGTGTGAGCAAGGCGCGCGGCCAATACCTGGTAATTCTTAATAACGATACCGAGGTTATTGCGCCTATGTGGCTCGAAGAGCTTGTAGGCATGCTGGAGAGGCCGCAGGTGGGTATTGTGGGCGCAAAGCTGCTGTATAAAGACGGGCTTATTCAACATGCAGGCATGATAGCAAATCCACATGGTGACTTTTCGCACATCAACCAAAACTTGCCCGCGGATAATCCTGGCTATTTGCATTCGCTTGATATGCCGCGCGAATATTCGATGGTAACGGGCGCGCTTCATGCGATGCGTCGCCGTGTGTTTGACGAGCTTGGCGGCTACGATGAGTCGCTTGCGGTTGGGTTTAACGATGGTGACATGTGCCTGCGTGCGCGCCGTGCGGGCTATTGGGTGGTGTATAACCCCTTTGTTGAGCTGTATCATCGTGAGTTTTCGTCGCGCTCGCGTGAAGTTACCGACCCCGTGCAGCACGCGCGCTATATGCAAGAAAAAGCATACATGCTGGCAAAGCATCCCGCGTTTTTTGCACAGGCCGATGAGTTTGTGAACGCTCAGCTTAACGGGTTCAGTAATTATTTTCAGCTGCAATGGTAGCGGGTGTGCGTGCCTGTTTATGCTGGTATGAGCCGGTGCTATTCCTGCTCGGTATGGCGCATGCCTACCCGTTTTCCCAAATGAAACGTGTTAATAATCGTGCGCGTTAGGGGCTTATCGATAAGCGGAATCATGGCTTCGCCCACGCGCTGCTCTCTACTGTTTGCAAGCTTTTTGCACTCACGTCGTAGCGCCGATGCCTGCGTGGCATATAGTTCTGCCTGCCTGCGCTCAAGCGCAAAGTACATGTAGAGCAGCTCTTCTATCGGCGCGTTTAGTATCGCGCAGCAGCGCTCCCATCTATCGGGATTTATTGCACCAGTTTTTGTTGCCGTAAGAAAATCGAGTTTGATAAGCCCACGTTCATCGCGCATGCAGTGCACAATTTTCATAAACGCATCAAACGAGCGCGCACGCTGCAAATTCATTGCAACGCCTTCTTGCACCCAATTGATAAACGAGTCGTGATACAAAAGCCACAGACCGTGCTCTTCCAGGCTTTTACGCAAGGCTAAAAATGCTTCATAAAAGTCGAGCGGCCACGCATCGCTGCTGTTGAGAGCCGAGAGAGCATTGTTTACACGGTAGCGATGAAGTTCTTTATCAACAAGCGCAATACGATCGGCTTCGGCTAGCGCGCGGCACACAAACAGCAAATCGGCCGTGCGATGAATAGGCTGAAATTGCAGCTTGCGACCATCAACAAAGCTTTTGCGAAACAGCTTGTTATGCACCCAATTTTGAAACGAATTAAAAATGCGCAGCGGATGTTCGCGTGGACAAAACACGCCCGACATATCGCCGATAACAATGCGGTCAATACCGCTTTTTCCCTGAAAGCCTTGAGTGCCTGCCGGCACTTCGAGCCAATCGGTAACAAACGACCAGGGAAAACTACGCAGCTCACCGGTTTGATTGTCGAGCTCGCGCGTCTTAAAAATAACGATGTCGGCGCGCGTACGTTCGCCCTGCGCCATCGCATCTTCAATGAGTGTAGGCTCCATAATGTCGTCGGCATCTAAAAAGTATAGCCACGTGCCACATGCGCGGACGCGTCCAGCTTCGCGCGCAGGGCCTTCACCGGCATTGTTTTGTTTGTACACGTGAATACGGCTGTCGGCTTCGGCTTTTTGGGCAAGAATACGCGGTGTACTATCGGTTGAGCCGTCGTCTACCACAATAATTTCGATGTCGGACACGGTTTGCGCACATGCTGAGTCTATCGTTTGAGAAATATATGCCTCTGCGTTGTAGCATGGTATAACTATGGATGCACGTGGCATAAATCCTCCCAAATTGCTGCATAACACTACTGCTGCCGTATCTAAAAATGTGACACATTCGTTAGTTTTATACGTAATTCATACGCTTAGTTTACAATAATTCAGACACATTTTCTATGCAACTTTGATACATGTTTGAAAGGTGCTGCATGACCGAATACGACGACGAAACGCTCCACCACGTGCAACGTTTGGAGCTTATGATACTAAAAGATTTTATCCAGGTGTGTGTTACCCATAAACTTACCTATTTTGCGTACGGTGGCACGGGTATTGGCGCCTTTCGTCACAAGGGTTTTATTCCCTGGGACGATGACATCGACGTGTGTTTGCCGGCGCGCGATTACGACACGCTGCTTTCTGTGTTTGAGCAGGAATACGCCGATAAATATGAGGTTATTAACGCGCACAAAAATCCTATGTATCCGCTTCCTACCTCGCGCATTATGATAAAAGGCACGCAGTTTTGCGAAGAAGCGCTGAAAGACTTGCCGCTTTCGCTTGGCATTTTTCTTGATATTTACGAGCTCGATCCTATTAGCGATAACGAAGCAGAATTTAGAAAACAAGCACGTCGCGCCTGGTTTTGGTCGCATTTGCGCTTGCTTAAGCTCATACCGCGTCCCACCATTGTGTATCACGGCTTTAAGGGCGTTCTCGTACGTGCAGCAACGTATGCAGCAGGCGCGCTTGTGCAGCTTATCCCCATTTCGCTTGAGCGCTGTGTTGAAAACGAAACCCGCGCGCGGCGTATGTATATGGATACTCCCACCAATCGCATTGCGTATATGAACGACACCACGCCTTACAACCTTGTGTGGACGCACGACGAAGTGTATCCCTTAAAGCAGCTTGAGTTTGAAGGCATGATGGTAAATTTCCCTGCGAATATTCACGAGCATCTTACGGCATTTTATGGCGATTATATGCAGATGCCGCCAGTTGAACAGCGTAAAAACCATTATCCCGCGCGTCTTGAGTTTGGCAACTGGTAATACTGATGCACTCGCAGCTGTGTATGTGCTCGCAGCTATGTATGCACAGCTGCGAGCAGGTGGTTTGCTGCAATGAGCTACGAGCTACGAGCGGTTGCTGTCTTGTCCGTGTTTGTAGAGCACATGCAGCATGCGCGCTATCGGTCGCGGCCAAAATGAACTCAGCATTGCTAAATCTTCGGCATCGCGCGTTTGATTTTCGATGAGTCGCGACGTTTCCGAGCCTTCATGAATGCGATGACACATTTCGATAGTGGGGTTGTACACAAACATGCCGGGAAGTTTTGCAATTAAAAGCCAGGTTTGCCAGTCGAGATTGCTCCCAAATTCTGCATCAAAAAATTCTTTTCTGCCAAGCTTTTTGCAGGTAGATTGTATAAGCGTAACTGAGGGGCAGCAGATGGGGTTGCCCGAGCCAAGCACCAGTTTGCGCACCCATCGCATACGTGACAGCAGCGGGCTCAAAAACGGCGTAAGCATGCAGCGTTTTATGGCAAGCAGCCTGTTTTGCGCTTGTTCGACACCGTTACGTAATTCTGCATAATTTGTAAAGTAGAGGAGGGGCTCATGCGCCTTGGCACGGTTGAGTGCCTGCAGCATGTCGGCAGTGTAGCGTGGTTTATACACGTCGTCTTGATGCGCAATGGTAACAAGCGCGCTGTGTGCGCACGCAACACCAAAGTTCCAGTCGCCCGCAATACCGTGATGCGCGGTGGTGTTTATGTGCATAGGAATGCCAAAACGCTCACATGCTGCTTCTATAGCGCGCGATGGCGTCGACGTAACCAGGATAATGCGCGAGCGCTGCGTTTGCCCAGCAAGCGACTCCATACATGCCTGCAGGTAGGGGCTGTCTTTGTAAGCACAAATTACAAACGTGTGGTCTTGCGATGTATACACGGGTTCCATCCTTGTTTTTGTCGTGAGCAAAGTATATTGCACGTGCGCGTGGCAATTACCTATACTAGTATAAAGTTCTTGCGTCTTTCGTTCTAGCGCGTTGCACATGGTATCACAACGCTCTGTTACTTGTTGTTCGAAAAGTTGGTTGATATGGCATACAAACAATATGAAAACGCCGCTGAGCTGCGCCATCTGCAGCTTGTTTCTACGCGCATTCTTGGTGAATTTGATGCAATTTGTCAAAAGCTCAATATTCCTTATTTTGTATATGGCGGCACCGCTATCGGTACCGTGCGTCACAAGGGTTTTATTCCTTGGGATGACGACGTTGATATTGCGCTGTTTCGCGAAGACTACGAGCGTTTTATGGCCGAGGCGCCGGCTGTGATGAGCAGCGAGTATGAGCTTATAAGTGGCCGCAATGAACCCTTTTTCCCTGCGTGCAATGCAAATTTTTCGCTGCGTAACACCTTGTGTGTGCCCGATGAGTTTGATGCGTGTCCGTTTCAGTATCCCATTGGTATTGGTCTTTTTGCGCTTGATAAACCCCGCACCAACCCGCGTGCCTATCGTGCCCAAAAGCGTGCGTGCTGGTTTTGGGCGCGCCTTGCTTTCTTGCGTGCCACGCCGCGTCCGCATCTGTCGCTTGCGGCGCCCTACAAGCAGCTTGCACGTGCACTGTGTTACATTGCCTATGGTGTGATGAAACTTTGTTGTGTTTCACCCTTGTGGATTCATACGCAGTGGGAAAAAGCGGCAACGAGCGGCGCTCACGAGAATACCGACATCTATTGCGATTTTATGGATAGAGATCCAATGGCCTGGGCATGCACGCGCAAAGAAGCCTATCCTGCGCATCGCGCGCCCTTCGAATCGATTACGGTGAATTTGCCCAAGGAATATGACACCATGTTGCGGCGCGGGTTTGGCGATTATATGCAGCTTCCACCTTTGGACGATAGAAAAAATCATCACCCGTCAAAGCTTGATTTTGGCCCTTATACGGCTGATGACGTGGCCGGTGGTAAGGCTGATGACATGGCTGAGAGTTCAACCACAAAACCAGCTGCTAGTCACTAAAGCAACCGTTAAGGTAACTACGTACGTAGCTAGTAACCCACAAAAAGCAACAGCTACCAACAGCTACCACACCACAAAACACCCCCGTTACCTGCCGAAAGGATATGCGTGAGCGCTACAACCGATACCGCCCAGCTCAAAAAGAATTACCTGTGGAACACGCTTGGTTCGCTTGCCAATGCGTTTTCGAGCGTGTGTATGCTGCTTGCGTGCACGCGTCTTATTGGTGTTGAGGCCGCTGGCCTGTTTTCGCTCGCGTTTGCGCTGGCTCAGCAGTTTCAGGTGCTTGGTCATTTTGAAATTCGCTCATACCAGGCAACCGATGCAAACGAGCGTTTTAGCTTTGCGGTGTATTACGGTGCGCGCATTGTTACCTGCACTATTATGGTTCTTGCGATTGTGGTCTACACACTTATTAAAAAAGGCCTTACCGCCGCGGCCTGTGTGGTCATACTTGTTGCGCTGCTTCGTATTTTTGATGCATTTGAAGACGTGTTTCACGGCATGTTTCAGCAAAAAGGACGTCTTGATATTGCAGGAAAGGCATTTTTCTTCCGCATATGCGCAATGATGCTGGGCTTTACGCTTGCCGCCTGGCTTTCCCGCGATTTGCAGGTAAGCTGCGTTGTTGCACTTATTGTAGGTGCCCTTACCTGCTTTGTGTGCAATATCATCCCCGCGCGCCGCTTTGTTGCACTGGTGCCGTCGTTTCGTGTGCGCCCCATCGCGCATTTGCTGTGCGCGTGCCTGCCGCTTTTTTGCGGGTCGTTTATGCTCGTGTACATTACCAATGCACCAAAATATGCCATCGACGCCTATCTTACGCCGCAGATGCAAGCGCTGTATTCCTATTTGTTTATGCCGTCGCTTGTTATCAATTTGCTGAGCGGCTTTGTGTTTAAGCCGCTGTTAACCGAAATGTCTGCATCGTTTAACAACCACAATATACGAGCGTTTATCAGCATCATTGTAAAAGGCTTTGCTGCGGTGTGCGTGGCTACTGTGGTTACCATGATTGCCGCGGGCCTTATTGGTATTCAGGTGCTTTCGGCACTATCGGGCATCGATTTGGCGGCATATGCTCTTGAGCTGCAGGTATTGCTTGTGGGCGGGCTGTTTAACGCCCTTGGTATTATTTTGTATTACGCCATTGTTACCATGCGTCACCAGCGCGTAATCTATGGCGCCTATGGTATAAGCTGCGTTGCATGTTATGGTGCGTCAGCTCTTGTTGAACGATTTGGTCTTATGGGAGCTGCTGTGCTCTACGACATTGCAATGGGCTTGTGTGCTGCGTGCTTTTTGCTCGCGTGTGTGTACTACCTGGTAGATGCATCAAAGCGTAACCTCGCATAAGTTGCTGCAGCTGCGCTTTATGGGGTGTCCAGCCAACCGTTCAAATTAACGCAAATTAACACACATTAACACCATTCACTTTGAATATGTGCATCACGTGTTCAAAATATTCACCAAAAAATAATTATTGAACGTTCAAAATAACTTTACTATAATCGTTTAATGAACACGCAAGCTATCCGCAGGATATCCATGCAGATACTCACACGTCAGTGCTGCTGTATACGCTGGATACCCACGAGTAACAAAGGATGAGTATGAAACTTTCGTACACACTTTTTTTGGTTCTTCGCGCGATTGGTAATGCAAGCAAATCGTATACGCAGCGTGAGCTGTGCGAAAAAACCAATCTCTCACTTGGATCGGTAAATCGTGCGCTCAAGGATGCGCACACAAAGGGTTATGTTGCGCAAGGTCGTATAACCGATGCGGGCATTGCTGCACTTGAACCCTATAAAGTAACAAATGCCATTATTATGGCGGCGGGGCTCTCCTCGCGCTTTGCGCCCATTTCCTATGAGCGCCCTAAAGGCACCTTGCGCGTAAAAGGCGAAGTGCTCATTGAGCGTCAGATAAAACAGCTGCTCGAAGTGGGTATTCACAACATTTGCGTTGTTGTTGGCTACAAAAAAGAGTACTTCTTTTATCTTTCGGTAAAATATGGCGTGGACATTGTTATTAACCCCGACTACGCCACAAAAAACAATAATTCAACCTTATGGTATGTGCGCGACCGTTTGGACAACACGTACATTTGCTCGTCGGACAACTACTTTGTGCACAACCCATTTGAGCGCTACGTGTACGACTCGTACTACGCGGTGCAGCATCACGAAGGCAAAACCGATGAGTGGTTTGTTACTACAGGTGCAAAAGGCCTTATTACCAAGGTGGATATTGGCGGCGCCAATGGTGATATTATGCTGGGTCACGTGTACTTTAGCCGCAGCTTTTCAAAAACGTTTGCCCGTATTTTAACGGAGGAATTTCCAAAGCCCGAGTGCGCCTCTAAGCTGTGGGAAACCATTTATCTTGAACACATAAAAGAACTGCCGATGTATGCACGTCGCTATCCAGCATCCGACATTTTGGAGTTTGATTCGCTCGACGACTTGCGCAGCTTTGACCCCGATTTTATTGCAAACGTTGATTCGGAAGTGTTTGACAACATTTGCGCCGTTTTGCATTGCAATAAAGAAGACATTACGGGCTTTTACCCCCTTAAGCAGGGGCTTACTAACCTCTCGTGCCATTTTGAGGTAGACGGCAAGGAGTATGTGTACCGTCACCCCGGCGCTGGCACCGATAAGATGATCGACCGTAAAAGCGAAAAACAGGCGCTCATTAAGGCGCGCGATTTGGGGCTCGATACCACGTTTATTTACGAGGACGAGGCAAAAGGCTGGAAAATTTCGCGCTTTATTCCGCGTGCACACACGCTTGATACGTCAAATGAAGAGCATTTGCGTCGCGCTATGACCATGTGCCGCACGCTGCACGAATCGGGTGCTACGCTGGCGCGTCACTTTGATTTTTATCACGAGGGTTTGCGCTACGAGTCGCTTCTGCGTGAGCATGGTGCTATTGATATTCCTGGGTATAACGAGCTTAAAGACAAGGTAACGCGCCTCAAAGCTTTTGCCGATAAAGACGGCTATCCCGTGTGCATTTCGCACAACGACTTTTTCATGCTTAATTTCCTTATTGAAGATAACGGCACCATCAATCTTATCGATTGGGAGTACGCGGGCATGTCCGACGTTGCAAACGACTTTGGTACGTTTTGCGTGTGCTGCTCGCTTGACGACGACACGGCAAACCGCTGCATCGACTACTATTTTGGCCGCACTGCAACCGATAGCGAGCGTCGTCATTTTTGGTCGTACGTGGTGCTTGCGGGTTGGTGCTGGTATGTGTGGTCGCTCGAAAAAGAGGCCGAAGGCGAGCACGTGGCAGAGTGGCTCTACATTTATTATCGGTATGCAACGCAGTATGTCGACTGGCTGCTTGCCTGGTATGAAAAGGATGCGCGATGAAATACGGGCTGTTCAGCGGTATATTGTGGGGTCTTGATACCTTTATTTTAGGTCTTGCGTTTTTGTTGCCGCCGTTTAGTGACAACTCAAATGCGGCTTTAACCTGCGCGTTTATTCACGATGTGTGTTGCGCGCTGTTGCTGTTGTGTCTCATGATTAAAAACGGGTCGCTGGCGTCGTGTGCGGCTCGTCTGCGCACGCGCGGCGCCATTGTGGTAATGTTGGGCGCGCTTTTGGGAGGCCCACTTGGCATGAGCGGCTACATTGCCGCCATTAACACCATTGGTAGCGCACACACGGCAATTATCTCGGCGTTTTATCCTGCCGTGGGTAGCTTTTTTGCGGTAGTGTTGCTTCGTGAGCACATAACCTGGCAGCGCGTTGTTGCGCTGTGTGTGGCACTTGCAGGCGTTATTGTCATTGGGCTCCATACAAGCTCTGCAAGTGTTGAAGGCAATATTATTTTAGGTGTTGCAGCTGCACTTTTGTGCGTGTTTGGTTGGGGCTCTGAGGCGGTATTTTTGGCATGGGGCTTGCGCGAAACAGAAGAGCTCGATACAACAAGCGCACTCTTTTTGCGCGAAGTAACGTCGGCGGTTGTGTATGGCGCTGTAGTTATTCCTATTATTGGCTGCTATCCTGCGGTTGCATCTATGGCAACAGCTGGTGCAACCTGGTATGTAGTAGCTGCAGCCGTTGCGGGCATGGCTTCGTACATGTGGTATTACAAGGCAATTGTTGCCATTGGTGCCGCGCGAGCGATGGCGTTTAACATTTCGTACTGTGCGTGGGCGCTCATTTTTTCGGCGCTCTATACTCAGGTGATGCCCGACACGCTTGAGCTGGTGTGCTGCGTTGCCATATTTG
The DNA here is from genome assembly GCA_946997485.1 of uncultured Atopobium sp. GTDB lineage: Bacteria > Actinomycetota > Coriobacteriia > Coriobacteriales > Atopobiaceae > Fannyhessea. The sequence continues at coordinate 71,157 of CAMPVF010000001.1, read as the reverse complement.
TAGGAACTACGCTTTCTGCTACTGCTGATTGGTCTGAGCTTGCGTTTTGGGCATCATGGAACACACGGCGCAAAAACACGCCGCAATAACACGTCGCAATAACGCGGCGCAATAACACGCCGCGTAACGCCGCGTAACGCCGCATAACGCCGCACTAAGAAGGGATAATGGTGAATCAGCAGGATATTTGCATACAAGGTGCAAGCGAGCACAACTTACAGCATGTGTCGCTCACCATACCGCGCAATTCGTTTACTGTTATCACGGGCCTTTCCGGTTCGGGCAAGTCGAGCCTGGCGTTTGACACGATTTACGCCGAAGGGCAGCGCCGCTACGTGGAATCGCTGTCGAGCTATGCGCGCATGTTTTTGGGACGCATGCATAAACCTGCTGTTGAAAGCATTAGTGGTCTTTCGCCCGCTATATGCATCGATCAAAAATCAACAAGTCACAACCCGCGATCCACGGTGGGCACCGTTACCGAAATTTATGATTATTTGCGCTTGCTGTATGCACGCGTGGGCGTGGCACATTGCCCGGAGTGTGGGGTAGAAATAAAGCAGCAAACCTGCGATCAGGTGGCAGACGACATTATACGCAACGCGGAAGGTAGGCGCGCATACGTGCTGGCACCTGTTGTGCGCGGTAAAAAAGGTGAGTTTGCAAAGCTGCTGTGTGGCCTTCGCGAGCAGGGCTTTAGCCGCGTGCGCATCGACGGCGACATGCACATGCTCGAAGATGACATTACGCTTAAAAAACAACAAAAGCATTCGATTGATGTTGTCGTTGATAGAATTGTAATAAAAACCCAGGCGCGCTCGCGTGTGGTTGAAGCCTGTGAACAGGCATCGAAGCTTGCCCAAGGTGCGCTAAGCGTGTACGTGCTACCGGATGCGTCTGCCGCGGAAGCATGTGAGCTTACGTATGCGCTGGCACTTGCATGTCCGCTTCACGGCCATTCCATTTGCGAGCTTGAGCCGCGTGATTTTTCGTTTAATTCGCCCTTTGGTGCCTGCCCCGATTGCGAGGGTATTGGCTCAAAACAAACGCTCGACGCTTCCCAGCTTATTAGCAATCCCAATCTTTCAATTAACCAGGGCGTGCTTGGCGGGGTAGTGGGGCGCTCCAATTACTACCAGCAAATTGTGCGTGCGGTTGTGAAGTATATGGGCGAAAGTACGCGTACTCCCTGGTATAAGCTATCGCCCAAAACGCGAGAAGCGCTTATTGACGGCCTTGGCGCCACTAAAATCGATGTAAGCTACCGCACGCTCGACGGCCGCAATACCCAATGGCAGGCAACCTTTAAGGGCTTGCGAGCCATTATCCTCGAAAAACTTAACGAAACTACGTCCGAAACTATGCGTGCACACTTTGCAAAAATGCTGCGTCGCGACGTGTGTCCTACATGCAAGGGTGCCCGGCTTAAACCTGCATACTTGGCTGTTACCGTGGGCGATAAAAACATTATCGAATTTTGTGACATGTCGTGCGCGCAAGCAAAAAACTACCTTGATAACCTGCACTTTAGCGACCACGACGCTCTTATCGCGAAACCCATTTGCAAGGAAATTTCTGCGCGTCTTGAGTTTATGGTGCATGTAGGGCTCGATTACCTTACGCTTTCGCGTAGTGCACACACGCTTTCCGGTGGCGAAGCGCAGCGCATTCGCTTGGCAACGCAAATTGGCTCGGGCCTTGTTGGTGTGCTCTATATTTTGGACGAGCCATCAATTGGGCTTCATCAGCGTGATAACGACCGTCTCATCGAAACGCTCAAGCGCCTGCGCGATATGGGCAACACCGTTATTGTGGTTGAACACGACGAAGACACCATCCGTGCTGCCGACTGGGTGGTTGATATGGGTCCCGGTGCTGGTAGTTTGGGTGGACGCGTGGTGTGCGCGGGCACGCCCAAAGACATTGCTGCATCAAAAAAGTCGCTTACGGGTGCGTACCTGCGCGGCGATGCGATGATTCCAGTTCCTGCAGCTCGCCGCAAGCCAAAAAAAGGCTCATTTACGCTTATAGGAGCTACTGCGCACAATCTAAAAGACGTTGATCTCACCATTGATTATGGTTTGTTTACCGTGGTTACAGGCGTGTCTGGCTCGGGTAAATCGTCGCTTATTGAAGATACGCTTTCAAAAGCATTGGCAAATGAGGTGTATCACACAAACTATCCGCACGGTCCGTATATTGAGATTCTTGGGCTCGAGGATGAAGACGAGCACATGCTTGTTGACAAGGTAATTGATATCGATCAAAGCCCCATTGGTAGAACGCCTCGCTCAAATCCGGCCACGTACATTGGCCTTTGGGACGATTTGCGCGACTTGTTTAGCTCGCTACCCGAATCGAAAGCACGCGGGTATGGCAAGGGGCGTTTTTCGTTTAACGTGCCGGGCGGTCGCTGTGAAGTGTGCAAGGGCGACGGTCAGCTCAAAATTGAGATGAACTTTTTGCCCGATGTGTTTGTGCCGTGCGAGGCCTGCCAGGGCAAACGCTACAACAATGAAACGCTTGCCGTTACGTATAAGGGTAAAACCATTGCCGATGTGCTTGATATGACTGTGTTTGAAGCGCTGGAGTTTTTTGCTGCTATTCCAAAAATTAAGCGCAAGCTTGATATGCTCTCGCAAGTGGGCTTAGGCTACATTCATTTGGGGCAAAGTTCAACCACGCTTTCAGGCGGCGAAGCCCAGCGCATAAAACTTGCCAAGGAGCTGCACCGTGTGCAAACAGGCAAAACGATTTACATTTTAGATGAGCCTACCTGCGGTCTTCATTTTGAGGATGTTCGCATGCTTATTTGCGTGCTTCAGGCGCTGGTAGATGCCGGTAACACGGTTATTGTTATTGAGCACAACCTCGACGTTATTAAGGTTGCCGATCGCATTATCGATCTTGGTCCTGAAGGTGGCGATAAGGGCGGATATATTGTGGCAGAAGGCACGCCCGAAGCAGTGTGCCGTGAGCCCAAAAGCTACACGGGTCGCTACCTTGCGCGCTACCTTGCGCACGATAGTGTAAAACAATGACGCTTTGATACTGCTTCACCCTGCGGAGGCTGACGCGTTGCAGCCCACGCGCTGCAGCTGGCACGCAGCGGAGGCTGACATGCTGCGCAAACCTGTTTACGATATTCACTTCAACCAAAGGTTCACCATGAAACATACAGCACATACGCACAAAACGAACGCTGAGCGCATATTGGCTCAGCAGCAGATTGCGTTTGAGGCATTTGAATACGACGTTGACCACGAAAATTTGCACGTAGGCATAGGAGTGCGTGTGGCCGATGTGCTGGGTCTTAACCCCGATTGCTGCTTTAAAACCTTGGTGTTGCACAATACTCATGGCGATTGTTTTGTGTGCTGCATACCCTCATCGTGTGAGCTCGACCTTAAAAAAGTGAGCGCCGCTGCGCACGAAAAATCCCTCAGCATGCTGCCACCCGCGCAGCTGGAGCAGGCGTGCGGCTATGTGCGTGGGGGTTGTTCGCCCATTGGCATGAAAAAAGCCTACCCTGTATTTATCGACGAGAGCTGCCTGCTTTTTTCTGAGATGTATATTTCGGGAGGTAGGAGAGGTCTTACGCTTAAGCTGGCGCCGCAGGGGCTTATTGACGCAACATCTGCGCAGGTTATCGACATTATTCACGTGTAGGCGCCCGTGTAGCTCTCGCGTATTTTTGCACCTGCGCCGCCAGCCTTGGTATGATACGTACATATAACCTGCGTGTACACAACAGAAAGGCAAAACGCAAGTTGGCTTCTAACCTAACAGAGCATAGCGTACATACCGCCCGTAGCGCCTTCGCTATGGGCGAGAAGAACACACCTGCGCACACACCTGCGCCTGTGAATGCACCTGCACACACACCTGCGCATGCAGCGGGCACGCATCGCCGCGCGCACGCGTTGCACCCGCGCCATGCTGCAGCTAACCCTCCCGCTCCTACGCCATCTACCAGCACGAATGCACCTACATCGCCCACATCCGATGCCGCGGCAAATGAACGTCAGCTTGGCAAAAACACCCTGCTTATGAGCGTGCTTGTTATGATTAGCCGCATTACGGGCTTTGTGCGCACCTGGGCGCAAGCGTACGCGCTTGGCGTTACTGTGCTTGCAAGCTGCTATTCTGTTGCAAACAACCTGCCCAACCAGCTCTACGAACTGGTAGTGGGCGGTATGCTCGTGACGGCGTTTTTGCCGGTGTATCTTTCGGTAAAAAAGAAGTTAGGCACCCGCGCAGCCAGCGACTATGCGTCAAATTTGGTAAGCATTGTGCTGCTTCTTATGGGTTTGGTGTGCGTTATTGGCTTTTTGTTTGCCTATCAGGTGGTGTATACCCAGTCGTTTTCTGCGCACGCCGAATTTAATGTCGATTTGTGCGTGTATTTCTTCCGCTTCTTTGCTATCGAAGTTGTACTCTATGCGCTGAGCTCCATCTTTTCGGGCGTGCTTAATGCCGAGCGCGACTATTTTTGGAGTAGCGCAGCTCCCATTTTTAATAACGTTGTTACCATTACGTCGTTTTTCCTGTATAGCGCACTTGCATCTACGCACAGCGATCTTGCGCTTTTGTGCCTGGCGCTTGGCAATCCGTTAGGCGTGCTCATTCAGGTTGTTATGCAAATGCCTTCGCTTGCACGGCACGGCATTCATCTTCGTTTGTACATTAATTTCAAAGATCCCGCGCTTAAAGAAACGCTTGGTATTGGTGTAGGCTCGCTTGTTGTTATGGCGTGTGCATTTGCCACCGTTTCGGTGCAAACGAGCTCGGCGCTTTCCGTTTCTGCTGATGGCGCTTCCGTTGCATTTTACGCGCGCTTATGGTTTACGCTGCCATATGCAATCATCGCTGTTCCCATTACAACAGCGCTTTTTACCGAGCTTTCGCACGACATCGCTGCACGCAACATCGAGCGCTACAAAACGCGCATTGTTGAGGGCACCTGCCGCGTACTGTTCTTTATGATTCCGTGCATGATGCTGCTTATGCTCTTTGCCATTCCGCTCGTGCGTTTTATGGCGGCAGGCAAGTTTACGCACGATAATATCATTCAAACATCGTGGTATCTATTTTTCTTAAGCGCTGCGCTGCCGTCCTATGCCGTGGCCATGTACCTGCAAAAAGTGTGCTCGTCGTTGCGCGTTATGATGCAGTTTGCCGCCTTTGTTGTTGTTGGTAGCATCTTGCAAATTTTAGTGTGTTTGTGGGCAACGCCGCTTTGGGGTTTGAGCGTGCCTGCTGCGTCGAGCGTTGTTATTTTTTCGTTTGTTGATATTGCCTGTTTTATCATGCTTCACCTGCGCTTTTCGCACATCGGCATACTTCACATTGTGGCAAGCTGCCTTCGCGGCATAGTGTTTGGCGCGCTTGGCGTTTGTGCCGCATATTGCGTTCTTTTTGCTCTGCACATGCACGCGCTCTTTTTTGACGCGGGCGTTGCGCTTAGTTTAGCGCAGCTATTTGCTTATATTTGTTTGAGTGGTATTGCGGCGTTGGTGGTGTGTTTTGGCGGCGCGTTTGTGTTGCGCGTGCCCGAGTTGCGCATGTTCTTGGCACGTGCTCGCGCTCAGGTAAGGTAGCGTTTTTCGAGAAGAACGCGCGTTTTTTGCTGCGTACAAGGCGTGTGGAGCGCGCCCTTTTGATGTTAAAAGTTGCGTCCAAAAATTAAAAAAGTGTAGAAAATGAAAGCTTATTCATAGGCTATCGCTAAAACGTATCGGGAGCTTGGAATAAATCTTATTATTTGAGAGAAAATAAGGTTAAGTGGGAACATAACCATAGACTAGAATTGACACTAGGGTCAAATGTATTTCTCTTGTGCGTACAAATGAGTATAATAGAGTTAGAAAGATATTTAAAAGGTGGTGCTTTATATGGCAGCAAAATCAGCAAATCTTTATGCACGTATTGAACCAGATGTAAAAGAAAAGGCGGAAAGCGTTTTATCTGCACTTGGTATTCCCGCATCAAATGCTATTAATATGTTTTATAAACAGATTATTCTTCAGAGAGGACTTCCGTTTGATGTGAAGCTTCCATCTTCTCGTCTTATAGATATGTCTGCTTTATCAAAGGCAGAACTGAATGTAGAACTTGAGAAAGGATATGCGGATATCGAAGCGGGAAGAACAAAAGATGCAAGTGCCGTGTTTGCAGATATCCGTAAGGATTATAATTGAAAGAGCATCATAAAATTCGGGTTATAGGACAAAGGTGTTTATAAAATCGGTTGTTTGCGAGCTATAGGACAAAAGTGTGTATGAAATCGGTTGTTTGCGCTGGTAAACAGCCGATTTTTCGTAAACGATTCATAACGACTCCACCTATTCAAGCCAGCTATAACTTGGAAACGCAAGGCTCGCTACACGTTTTTGAAAATCTTCGCGCCAAAACGCACCTCTGCTTTCCGTGCGTGCAAGCATGCAGGTAAGCACACATTTTGCTATCACAAGCTGCTGCTGGGTGGTTATGGTTGCTACAACGGCATCCATGTCGTCGCTTGCTTGTTTCGAATCTACCAATAGCGCGTGTAGGCGTGCCAGTTCGTTTAGCGCGCGTATCATCGTGGTTGAATTTTTATACAATAGGGCGTTATTGGTCATTATCTCACGCAATGTTTGAGCGATATCCTGCGCATTTGCTGCACTGGCAAGCGCTAAGCGTGCATGGTTTATTACCATGGTGTGCTGGTAGCGATAGTGCTTTGCATGAGCGGGCGCCGTATTGGTAATGCTTGTTTCGAAAGGTGTTTGTCCTTCTATGTGTGCATCGTGCAGATGTTGCTTTGCATAGAGTGCCGCGCGCGTGCCTGCTATTTGCCCAAATACCAAACAATTTGCACTTGAGAGCCCGCCTATCCTATCGGCGCCATACATGCCGCCCGTACTTTCGCCCGCAGCAAATAGCCCCTGTAGCGGCGCAGTTGTTGTTTGCGCATGTGCGCAGGTGTCAATAGCAATGCCGCCATTTGAAGCGTGTGCCACATGTACAACAGGGAGCAGCTCTTTTATATCGAGGTGATGCTGCTGCATAGCAGCAAAGGTTGTTTTGGCAAACTCGGGAAGCTGCGCTGGCAGCTTGTCATACTTTACGTATGCGGTTGGTTTTGTACTACGCCCGCGACGTGTGCTACCAGGTATTTTTGCGGGCGTATGAGTATCGGTTACAATGCCCGCAAGCGCCAAATCGATAGTTTTTCCGGCTAAGCGCGACGTAAACGGGCCATAGGTTGCACGTTGCAGCAGGCGTTCATGCCACTTTTGCGTATCGCATTCGCCAAGTGCCACTTTTTCGGCATTGTACACACGCGCCCACTCGTAGGTTTTTTCGTTTACCATGCACGCGTTATTGTTATGCACAAACGTAGGCATAAGCTGCATAAACTCAATATTCGTAAGGTAGAGTTCGTGAGCAAGACCAATTGCGTGGCTTGTGCCATAACCGGCGTGCGGAGCATAGCTATCGCGATAAATACCGCCAATACCACCGCACGCAAGCACCACCGCGGGCGTTTCAACGGCAATAAATTGGCGTTTTTGCAAGTCGTAGAGGACAGCTCCTGTAATAATACGCGCGTTTGCGCTGCTGTTTGTTTGCGCAGTTTGCGCAGTTTGAGCAGGATGTACATCGTACGGCGCCTGTTGCTTACGTATATCAGCGGCATCGGCGCACGTAGGCGGTGTATCTGTTGTGCAGCTCGTGCGAAAGCGTCTATCCCATACATCTTCGGCCACCGTTTTTTGATTTGCTTCGAGCACGTCGATAAGCTGTGTGTGCGCAAGCTCCAATATGTCGAGCTCTTGCATACGCCGGCGTAGCGCATGCACATAATACTTGTGATGAATGCCATACCACGTGCGTTTGTGCCTGTCAAAGCAGGGAAGCATGTGCGCCATGGTTGCGTCTTTTGGCTCGACGAGCTTAACACCTTGGTTTTTTAGCTGTGTTATGGCGTGCGGTATGTGACGAATAAAAAACGACGAGAGCTCATCTTGCGCGCACGCTTGGCCTACGTCGCGCACAACCTCAATAAGATCGTCTGCATCGGCTTCATTTTGGGGTGAGATAAGCCGCATACCCCAGGTGTGGTTAGAAAAACTCAGGCCCGAAAACATATGAGTGCGTGTGCTAATTGCAACTCGAAGACCCTGCTTTGCTGCGCAATATGCTGCTTGCGTGCCAGCGAGCCCCGCGCCAATAACAAGAACGTCTACTTGTATGTGTTCTATATGCACGTGTATCCTCGATTCACCGCGCAGGCCTTGCGTTTTAATTAAATGCTACCAAGTGGGGTATAGTTATACCAGCGCACGCGCGCGATAATGTACGCCACTCTATGTATGGTAGATGATAGCATGTATCACGAACAGAGCAAAAATCAATCCTCACATCTGCCTGCGCGCATGGATGCTCTGCCTACGTCTTCTTTACATGACGCACCCCGTGCGCACACACCCGTTGTGTATACCAACTCCCTTAAATACTACGTAAAACGCGCTATTCACAGCGCGCCTGCCGAGGGCGTGTCGCTTGCCGAACAAGTGGCGCACGTGCCCGAAGAGCCCGGCTGCTACCTGTGGAAAAACGTTCACGACACCGTTATTTACGTGGGCAAAGCCAAAAATTTGCGTGCGCGTATGACGCAATATGTGCAGCTGAGCGACGATCGTCTTAAAATTCCGCGTATGATGCTTGAGGTGGCACGTTTCGATTACATTGTGGTAGAAACCGAGCATGAAGCGCTCGTGCTTGAGCGTAACCTCATTGGCTATTACAAACCCTACTATAACGTTGATTTTAAGGATGATAAAAGTTATCCCTACATTGCGCTTACCATGGGCTCACCTTTTCCTGCCATTAAGTACACCCGTGAGCAGCACGACAAAACGAGCTTGTATTTTGGCCCTTACACCGATTCGCATGCCGCGCGCGAAACGATAGAAATTTTGCGCAAAGCGGCACCTATTTGTGCTACAACCTGCCCCGTGTGGCGGAAGATGACGAAGCATTTTGCACAGCACCCCGAGGACGTGCAGGTAGCACAGCTCACGCTCGCAACCTCGGAAAAAAGCTGTTTTGATTATCACGTGGGAAAAGCGCCGGGCGTATGCGTGGGCGCCATAAGCAGGGAAGAATATGCGCAGCACGTTGCCCTTGTGCGCGACTTTTTGCGCGGTAAGCGCACATCCATATACGAAACTCTTACCCAGCAGATGCGCGATGCTGCCGCCGATTTGGCCTTTGAGCAGGCAGCGCGCATTAAACGTCGTCTTGATGTGCTTTCTTCGCTGCAAGATTCTCAGCAGGTTGTGCTTTCGTCTAAAACGTCGGTAGATGTTATTGGGTTTTATCGACAAGAAACGATATCGGCGGTATGCGTATTTATCGTGCGCGAAGGAAGCGTTATCCGAGCTAACGATTTTATATTAAATAGTGGCATGGACGTGCCCGAAGTTGAGCTGCAAGAAAGTTTTATTAAGCGCTACTACGAAAAAACAGATGATATACCTGCCGAAATACAGCTCTCGTGCGCGCTCGATGATGAATGTGCGCTTACTCAGTGGCTCTCGTGCCGTGCGGGTCATGCCTGCAGCGTACATGTGCCGCAGCGCGGCGAAAAGAAAAAACTTCTCGAAACGGCGATGCGTAACGCGCAGCACGCGCTTGTGCGCTATATGGTGCGCACGGGGTATAGCGACGATAGAACAAATACCGCGCTGCTTGAGCTTGAAAGTGCTTTGGCGCTTCCCGCAATTCCGCAGCGTATTGAGTGTTTTGATATATCCACGCTGCACGGCTATTTTACCGTAGCGTCGATGGTGGTGTTTATTAACGGCAAGCCGGCAAAGCACCTGTATCGTCACTTTAAAATACGCACAAAGCTTGATGAGGCCAACGACTTTGTGTCGATGAGCGAAGTGTTGGGGCGGCGGTATTCCGCAAAAAATCTTGCCAGTAACGCCTTTGGCCCCGCGCCGCAGCTGCTTGTGCTCGACGGCGGAAAACCGCAGCTTACAGCCGCATTAAAGCAGCTTAAAGCCTTGGGTATTTCGCTTAATGTGTGCGGCCTTGCAAAGTCGGACGAGGAAGTGTTTGTGCCGTGGGACACCACGCCCATCGTGCTTCCTTCGGGCTCGGCGTCGCTGTATCTCATTAAGTACATTCGCGACGAGTCGCACCGCTTTGCCATTACCTTTCACCGTTATTTGCGTGATAAAGCCATGAGTAAATCTATTTTGGACGAAGTTGAAGGCGTAGGTCCCAAGCGTAAAAAACAGCTCCTTGCGCACTTTGGCTCCATGAAACGCCTGCGTAGCGCAACAGTTGCCGATATTGAGCAGGTAGCGGGTATACCCAAGGATGTTGCCCGTGCGGTGTGGCAAACGCTGCAAACCTGGTAGATGGCACGTGCGGCGTGCGCGCGTGCGGCGCAGGTAGTGCGCCCGTGTGCGGGTGCGTGTGGCACGCGGGAAGGATGTGTGCGCTCTGCAGAATTTGCACGTGTGGCGATGTGTTTTATCGCCCGCGTTATACGCTGCTGCCGTTTTTGCGCTACGATGGAGATGCCCTTGTTGGGCACCGTTGTAACTCACGAAAAAAGAAGGTACCTATGCGTGTAGCAGACCTATCAGCTATTAAAGAAGCAATTCACCACAAGCTTATCGTGAGCGTGCAAGCCTACCCCGGCGAGCCTTTGCGTCACCCCGAAACTATGGCGCAGATGGCGCAGGCATGCGAGGAAGGCGGCGCGTGCGCTATTAGGTGTCAGGGCTTGGCTGATATTGCCGCCATTAAAGGTCGCGTTGACGTGCCGGTGTTTGGTTTGTGGAAAGAGGGTCACGACGGCGTGTATATTACGCCTACGCTGCGGCATATTATTGCATGCGCACATGCAGGTGCCGATGTTGTGGCGTTTGATGCCACCAGCCGCCCGCGTCCCGATGGTCGCACGCTAGAACAAACATTGCACGAGGCACGCAAGCAGTGTGAATGCTTGCTTATGGCCGATTGTATGACCATCGACGACATCCGTCGTGCCGTTGCGCTTGGCTTTGATTTTATTTCCACTACGCTGTCGCACAACAAAGCGGCAATTAACACCACCATGGACGAAGGCCCCGATATTGCCCTTCTTGAGCAGGCAACACGTGAATTTCCCGATGTACCCATTATTTGCGAGGGACACGTGCACACGCCCGCCGACGCTGCCGCGGCCAATCAGGCAGGCGCGTGGTCGGTTGTGGTTGGCACCGGTATTACGCACCCAACGAGCCTTACGAAGTGGTTTGTTGCTGCTATGCAACAGTAGGAAAGCTAAGGTAGGATAGCTAAGGTAGAAAAGCTAAGGTAGGAAAGCCAAGGTAGGATAGCGAATGTCACACCCATCTCATGGAGCTGCACGTAATGCGAGTAATCCGAGTAATCCGAGCGCGCAAGGCGTTTCAGGCACACAAGGCGCATCACGCGAACCAAACGCCGCTGCCAGTACACTCACCCTGCACATTCCCGACGTTGTTGTTATTACGGGCATGTCGGGTAGCGGGCGCACGCAGGCGCTTCACGTGTTTGAGGATATGGGCTACTATTGCATCGACAATTTGCCGCCGCGCCTCATTTTGAGCTTGGCGCAGGTAGTAGGCATAAATACGGGTGCAAGTCGGCATCTTGCGGTTACCTGCGATTTGCGCAGCCAGGGGTTGTTTGATGAGCTTCTCGACGCATTAGACCAGCTTAAAGTTGCATCGTTTAGCGTGCAGGTGCTGTTTTTGGATTGTGCGGACGACATTTTAATTCGCCGCTATTCCGAAACGCGCCGCCGCCATCCGCTTGCGCATGCCGGTGAGCACATTACGCACGCGCTCGCTCGTGAGCGAAAGCAGCTTGAGGGTGTTCGCAGCCGTGCCGACCTTATTATCGACACGTCGCATTTGCGCACGCAGGCGCTGCGCACGCTCATTCGCACGCACTACAGCGACAAATCAGAAATTCAGCTGCTCGGCGTTAACGTGTTTTCGTTTGGGTTTAAGTACGGTGCGCCTATCGAGGCCGACGTGGTTATCGACGTGCGCTTTTTGCCCAATCCGTTTTACGACCCGGTTATGCGCACGCTTACGGGCAAAGATCCGCAGGTTGCCAACTTTGTGCTTCATAACGAAGTTACCAAACGCTTTATGGTGGCGTGGTTTAATTTGCTCGACGTGGTTATGCCGGGGTATATTGCCGAAGGTAAAACCCAGCTTTCCATTGGTATTGGCTGCACGGGAGGTCAGCACAGAAGTGTTGCGATTGCCGAGAAAACCGCAGAATACCTAAGCACCAAACAGTACAACGTTGTTGTTTCTCATCGCGATTTGCATCTTGCGGGCAATGCTCGCACGCACACCGATGAGCAGCACTAACCAGTAAAGGTGCTCGCATGTCATTTACCGCGTCGGTTAAAGATGAACTATCACGTATTACGCCGGGCTGTCCTTCCTGTGAATATGCCCTGTTATCAGGCATTATTCGCATTTGCGGGAGTTTGTCGTTGGAGCAGGTGGCTTCGCGTCAGGTTGCTGGTGTAGGCGAGCCAGGCGGCATTGCCGCAGGTGGTGCCGCAGACGCTGCGGGCGCGGGCGATCGTGCGGTCGATCGAGCGGGCGATAGCGCCACGCGCGGGATGGGTGGTGCTCGAACCCTTGTGCCGTCGCTTATTATCTCAACCGAAACGGGCGTTATTGCACGATTGGTTATTAACCTGAGCCATAAGCTGTTTAATATGGAAACGTACCTTACGGTGCGCCATTCCAACCTGCACAAAACGCGCAACTACATGATTCAAATTCCTACGCAGCCGCGCATGGATAGCTATTTGTCGCAGCTGCAAATTCTTACCGCTACTGGCACGCTCCACCGCGACGTGCCGTGGGCACTGCTTACGCATACCTGCTGTAAGCAGGCGTTTTTGCGTGGCTGTTTTATGGCGGGCGGGTTTATAGCCGATCCGCGCACAACATCGCATCTCGAAATTGCTGCCACGTCGCTTGCGTTTGCGCAGGGTATTGTACAACTTGCTGACAAGGTTGGTATTACGTTTAAGCTCAATCAGCGCAAAACAACCATTGCGCTTTACATTAAAAGCTTTGATAGCATGGTGCGGTTTTTGAATTTTTTGGGCGTGCACACTATTGCGCGTGCGTTTGAGGGCGTGCGCAAGTTTAAGCACGTAAAAAACGATGTTAACAGGCGTGTAAATGCCGAGCTTGCCAATCAGGCACGCAGTTCTGCTTCAGCGCTTGAGCAAATTGAGGTTATTAAGCGTGTGCAGGCGATGTATACGCCGGCTGAGCTTACGGGTGCGCTTGAGCAATTTTGTACGGCGCGGCTGCAGCATCCCGATGTGTCGCTTGCCGAGCTGGGCGAGTATGTTGTGCCGCGTGCGTCAAAATCGGCAATGTACCATCGTCTTTGTCGATTGCAGGAGCTTGCGCGAGCGTCCCACACGTAAGGACGCTGTAACCAGTAAATAACCTACAAAAACTTTGTTGATGTAAAGCACGCGCATGCGGTTTTGATGTGGAGTGCGCGTATGCGCGTGTACTCAGGCGTGTAACGTGCGCTGACGCTACTCAATTTCGAAGTGCGCGTATGGAGGTGCAAAGCAGGCAAATGACTTTCACAGTCGTAACGCGGATAGGCGCTTTGTTGTAAGCGAAGTGCGCTAACGCGAAACTTCGCTACAACAAAGCTCTCCGCTATCCGCGTTTATGCATTGCAACCGTGTGTCTTTTCAACGCGAAACTTCAAAATAGAACAGCTCCCAGCAACACACGTTTTTCATTCAAATACGCATGTCTATAAACGCGTAACTTTACATCAAAACAGCCCCCAGGCGCCTGCTATTTGCATACAACCTGAATTTACTGCTGAAAGCAAAGAAGTCAGAAGAGCAATGAGTGCGCCGTCTTGCACAACCCGCAAAACGGCGCGTTTTTGTGGAGGGGATGCGGCTGGGCGAGCGGACGTTACTAAACTTTTGCGTTTATATTACACTTTAAAATTGTAATGCAACATCCTAGCAATATGTTGTCATGCCGATAGGATGAACGTTACTGTAAGATATACGTCAGTGTTGCCAAGGCTTGTTGTACAAAAGTCTTTCATGCGTATTAATTGGCTAGCGGAAGAAAGAGCTTCGCAAATGGATAATTTTGCCCTTGAAATATGTGTCGCAGCAGTGATAGCCATCATTCTCTTGTTCATTTATAGAAGACAGAAAATAAGTGTTCCAGTAGATGAACCTCCATCTGATGGTAACAATGGCATGGTAATTACGCAGCACACTGCTAAACTATCTCAATCAAACGAAAAGCCCAATGACCTTGTTATTCAGGTAGAAACACTTCCTGTAGAAGCGTTTACGGATAAGAGTAAGTTGGTAGAAATAACCGATAACAATGTTCTGACACGTATATCGAATCTTATTCCTGCGTTGGCGCAAGCCGGTCTATCAGATTACAATGCGCTTCACGGCTCAGACGCAAAAGGCGAAGTTCTGTATCGCGCCATAATTCCAGCTGGTGCTAAACTTACCAATTCTCGAGTTATGAGCGGTGCGGTTCGTGGATTTTATCGTGATGCTAATAAAATTCAGGGCCACGCAAATTTGGTGCCATGTCATTCTCAAGGAGGAATAGCTTTAGCGAATGCCATCGCGCCAGCTATGCAACTTGCATCGTTAGTTGTCGGGCAGTATTACATGTCACAAATACATATAAGTTTAAACAAGCTTAGTACTGACATTTCAAAAATATCTGATTTCCAAAACAACGAGTTTGAAAGTCGCGTATTTTCACTCATTGCTCATATTGTGAAAATTGCCGATTTTCAAGCAGAGATACTTGAGAATGATGAGTTGAGACAGTCGAAGATTAATCAGTTGAATAACCTAGAAGAAGAATGTACACAATTGCTTGGGCAGGTAAACTTAACCTTGAAGAGTTGTTCACAGAAAAGTGACCTGGATTATAACGCTTATGAAAAAGCATTAAAAGAAGCACACAGTTGGTATACCTACCAGCAAGCGTTACTTAATGTTCTTTATAGATTATCCGACTTGAAATATGCACTTCATCTGGGGAATGTCTCAAAAGAACAGTGCGTAGCGCTATTACCAATTTATACAAAGCACGTTCAAGATACTCAAGCGTCTTTGACCGAGTGGCATTTAACATCTGTAAAACGGTTGGGTATTGATACTGATGAAGCTAGGCGTAAAAGAGCTGGTCTCGATGGTGCGATTCATTTTATACCAGGATTATTCAATCATGACTTTAATTTTAAAGCGATTGATGAAAAAACAGCGAGCATGATAACTACCCAGGCTTCAACCAAGTTGATTGAGTCTTCGGGCATCGCTTCTGACTTGTATGACGAAGACGTCCAGCTCATATCTAAAGATGGTAAAATCTACTACCTACCAATGGATGCAACCGAGCAAAAGTAACATCCATATAATAGGGCACTTTTCTAATATCGCTCAACTTTTTTGTAAGCAGTGAGCCGGTTTCAAAAATCCATTAAAACGCACTCGGCATCAAAACTGCGTGCGCCTGATTACCATTGGAAACTTTATTCATGCGGTATGTGCATAATGTACCTTCGAGTTGCTTGTATTGTGCACATGTAATTGTGCATATATTGTATAAATTCCTGCAGTATGGTACTATATCTCCTGTAATATTCGACTTTTTGAAAGGAAGTGGGGTGAGCAATTGCCCCGCTTCCTTTTAATATGTAACGACACGATGCACGACGCATGCCCGCACGCTTGCAAACGCAACTGCAAACGCAACCGCACATGCACGCGGCACACCGCACATGCAACCGGCAAACTCGTACAATCGTGCCACTCCACCAAGGAAAAGAGGGCGAGCGATGACACCAGAAGCCTTACGTACGGCGCTTCTATCTGCATTAGAACAGGCAGCACCTGCACACGGCATTGATATTGTCGATGTAGAAATTGCAGGCTCTTCTCGTGCACCAATTATTCGTTTGCGTATCGATAACGCCGACGAATCGTTGCCTACCATCAGCTTAGATGAGGTAGCGCAGCAGCACGAGTGGATAAACGCCACGCTAGACGAGATGGATCCCATCGAAGGTTCCTACACGCTTGAGGTTTCGTCGCCCGGTCTTGCGCGCCCGCTTCGCAAGCATCACGATTTTGAGCGCTTTGCTCACGAAACGGTGCAGCTTCAAACTAACAATACCGAAGGTAGGAAGCGTTTTTCTGGCGAGCTTTGCGGCATTGATGACAACGACGTTGTAACCGTTGTTGTTGATGGCGAAAGCATGCAATTCCCACGAGACACCATTGTTTCGTGCACCATTAAGCCTGAGTTTTAGGCACACCACCGTACGCATCAACGCAACCACAACCGTTCACGAAGGGGAATGATAATGGCATCAAATATGGTAGAAGCACTTATTGACATCTGCAAGAAAACGCACTTGGACGAACTGTACATCATCGACCGTCTTGAGCAAACGCTTGCAAAAAACTACGCAGACATCCTGCACCTTGAGTACGGCGCGCGTGTTACCATCGACCGCGCAACCGGTAAGGTGTATGTGTATGAGCTTGTGCCAAAAGGCGAGCCCGACGAGCAAACGGGCGAGTACGAAGACTTTGAAGAGCGCGACGTTACGCCAAAAGAGGCGAGTCGTCTTGTTGTTCAGCATGTAAAGCAGGAGCTTGCCGAAATTATTCGCAACTCGCAGCGTCAGCAAATTTACGAGGAGTTTTCTAACCGAATTGGCGACCTTATTACGGGTACCGTGCTGCAAACAACGTCCGATTTTGCAATTATTAAAATTCGCGACGGTGTTGAGGCTGAGTTGCCATACTTCGACCCACACCGCTATCCTGAGGAGCGCAATGAGCGTCCGCCTCACGAGTATTACGTGCACAACCAGCGCTTACATGCGCTTATCGTGGATGTGCGCAACCCAAGTAGCACGTCGGCGCCTGTGCGCGGCGAGCGTCAGCGTCCTTCAATTGTTGTTTCACGTGCGCGCCGTGAGCTTATCAGCCGTCTATTTGAGCTTGAAGTTCCCGAAATTTATGATGGCGTGGTAACCATTCGCTCGGTTGCCCGTGATGCAGGCGTGCGTTCAAAAATCGCGGTAAGCTCGCAAGATCCGCATCTCGACCCCGTTGGCGCCTGCGTTGGCCCTAAGGGCGCACGTGTGCGCACGGTGGTAAGCGAGCTGCGTGGCGAGCGCGTGGACGTAGTGCAATGGTACGACGATCCAGCCCAAAATGTAGCCAGCGCACTTTCGCCCGCAACTGTTACGCGTGTATTGGTTGATGAAGAGCACAACCATGCCACTGTTATCGTGCCTGATGATCAGCTGTCGTTGGCGATTGGTAAGGGCGGCCAAAACGCGCGCCTTGCTGCGTCGCTTACGGGCATGCACATTGACATTAAAAACGAATCCCTTGCAGCCGATATACTGCACGAACTAGACACAATGAAGCAGGTTCCCGAAACAATTGAATCGGAGCATCGTTGTGAGTTTGAAGGCGAACAAGGACAATGCCGCAATATGGCTCGTCCAAACAGTCGCTTCTGTGGCTTGCATGAGCACGAAGATAAGGAATATAGCGCTGCATCCGATGAGCCTATTTCGCTTATCTAGCCGGCATGCGAGCACATAAGCTCGAGAATTCACCCTTGTTACCATCCGTTTCGTGTGTGTTAGAAAGGTCGCATACATGGCAAAAACCCGCGTACATAACCTCGCCAAAGAATATGGCATGTCATCGAAAGAAATGCTCGACCACTTAGCTACGCTTAAGATTCCTGCAAAAAGTGCGTCGTCTACCTTGGAAGATGCGTATATTCCGCTGATTAAAAAGAGTCTAAAGCCAATTTTAGAGGCTCGCGCTGCACAAATTGAAGCTAATAAGCTCGAAGAGAAAAAGGCGCAAGAGGAGCAAGAGAAGGCTGCAGTTGCACAAGCCGAACAAGAGCGTCTCGAAATTGAAAAGCGCCGTGAGCAAGAGCGTGCGCTTGAGGAGCAAAAGCGCAAAGCTGCAGAAGCGGCGCGCGTAAAAGAAGAGCAGCGCAAGGAAAAGGAACGTGCGGCGGCAGAAGCCGAGAAACGTGCACGTCCAAAAGACACAGCACCGCGTTCGATTCCGAATTTCTCAAGCTTACTCGATCAAATAGCTGCACAAACAGAAGTGCTTGAGCAGCGCAAAAAAGAGGAAGAAGAAAAGCAAGCGCGCAAAGCCGAAGCAAAAGCGAAAAAAGCGCAAGGCCAGCACGCGGCGCATGCGGGTCAAAAGTTTGCTCAGGATAAGGCAGATAAGACAGCTAAGCAAAACCAGCATGCGGCAGCCGGCGCGCAAGATGCTGCGCAGTCGCGCGGCGCGAGCAGCAAACAAGCAGGCGCGAGCGCACATGCTGAAAGCCCAGCTTCCAAGGGTAAAAAGCAGTTTGGCTCCGCGCGCGGATCGTTTGCTGCAGATAGCACAGCATACAACGACAGCTCAAACGAGGGTAACAAACACCGCCGCAACCAGCGCTCATCGCAGCGCGACGACTTTTCTTCCGAAGAGTCGTATGGCGCGCGTAAAAGCCGCAGCCGTCGCCGCAATGAGCTCGACCAAGACGAAATTGGGCGCGACGCATCCCGTTATAGCCGCTCTCACGTGCTCGAAGAAGCGCGTGAAGCTGTTGAAGAAGCAAACCGCAGCTCGGTTGGACGCCGCAAAAAGCGCAAAGAGCACCGTAAAATTCAGCAAAAAGAGGCCGCTGAGCAGCAGCGCATTCAAGAAGCGCTTGCAAACGACCAAGACCTCTCGCAGCTCGACACGGTTAAAGTGCCGCAGGGCTGCAGCGTATCTAAGCTTGCAGAGCTTTTGGGCGTGCCCGCAAACGACATTATCAAGCGCCTATTCTTGCTTGGCAACCCGCTTACGCTTACCGAGTCGATGTCCGACGACCTTATTGAGCTTGTTGCCGACGACCTTAATCGCGAAATTAAGATTATGACAAAGGAAGAAGAAAATTCCTTTACGTTTTACGACGATCCAAAAGACTTGCAGCCGCGCTCACCTGTTGTTACGGTTATGGGTCACGTTGACCACGGTAA
The DNA here is from genome assembly GCA_946997485.1 of uncultured Atopobium sp. GTDB lineage: Bacteria > Actinomycetota > Coriobacteriia > Coriobacteriales > Atopobiaceae > Fannyhessea. The sequence continues at coordinate 51,990 of CAMPVF010000001.1, read as the reverse complement.
AACGTCGCTTCTTGACGCCATTCGTCACACCGGCGTTGCCGCAGGTGAAGCGGGTGGTATTACGCAGGCAATTGGTGCTTCGCAGGTACACATTAACGGCCGCACCATTACGTTTATCGATACCCCTGGTCACGCCACGTTTACCGCCATGCGCGCCCGTGGTGCAAAAGTCACCGACATCGTTATCCTTATCGTTGCTGCCGACGACGGCGTTATGCCTCAAACAATTGAGTCTATCAACCACGCAAAAGCAGCTGACGTGCCCATTATTGTTGCAGTAAACAAAATTGATAAACCCGGCGCCGATCCTAATCGCGTGCGCCAAGAGCTTACCGAGCATGGTGTTATCCCCGAAGAGTGGGGTGGCGATACCATGTTTGTTGATATTTCGGCCAAGAAACACCTGGGTATCGACACATTGCTCGAATCGGTACTGCTTGAGGCCGATGTGCTTGAGCTTAAAGCAAATCCAAATACGTTTGCATCGGGACATGTGCTCGAAGCAAAGCTCGACCGCGGTCGCGGCTCAGTTGCAACGCTTTTGGTAAATCGTGGTACGCTCCATGTTGGTGACGCCATTGTTGCTGGTCTTGCGTTTGGTAAAATCCGCGCTATGACCGACCCGCGCGGCCATGCCGTAACGCAGGCGCTTCCTTCCGATCCTGTTGAGGTACTTGGTTTGCAGTCGGTGCCTATGGCGGGCGATGAGTTCCGCGTGTTCCAAGATGAGCGCGAGGCACGTGCGCTTGCCGAATCGCGCCAGCTCAAGGCACGTATTGAGGAACAAAACCGCGTACGTCACGTAACGCTTGAAAACCTCTTTGATACCATGGCCGACTCCGATGTTAAAGAGCTCAACCTTATTATTAAGGCCGACGTTCAAGGCTCCATTGAGGCTTTGCAGGATGCTCTCGATAAAATGGATCAGTCGGAAGTGCGCATTAACACCATTCACTCTGCCGTTGGTGCCATTTCAGAAACCGACGTTGTCCTTGCCGACGCATCGAACGCCGTTATCGTTGGTTTTGGCGTGCGTCCCGAAGCAAAGGCAAAGGTTGCTGCTGCACGTCAGGGCGTTGAAATTCGTACCTATAGCATTATTTACAAGGCTATCGAAGACATCGACGCTGCTCGTATTGGTATGCTTAAGCCAACCGAACAAGAAGTGCAAACCGCAACGCTTGAAGTACGCAGCACATTTAAGGTGCCAAAAGTTGGTATTGCTGCAGGGTGTATGGTTCAAGAGGGTGAAATTGCACACACCGACAAGTGTCGTTTGGTGCGCGATGGTATTGTTGTGTACGAAGGCGCCATTGCCTCGCTGCGTCGCTATAAAGACGACGTTAAGAGCGTAAAAGCTGGTTTTGAATGCGGTGTTGGTCTTGACAACTTCCAAGACATTCATGTGGGTGATACCATTGAGTCGTACCGCATTGATGAAGTTGCACGTACCGAATAGGTAAGGAAGCAGCAACAATGAAGCAAAATCAGTTTTCTCGAAGGACCAATCACATTGCACGCGAAAAGCTTGCAAGCATTTTAACGAATAACATTAGCGACCCGGCGCTCGAAATGATTGCTATTACCGATGTGTATGTGTCGGTTGATAAGTCGCTTATGATTGTGTATGTAAGCTGCGACAGCGCTCAGTATGACGACGTTATGCGCGCATTTGAGCGTGCAAAGGGTCGTCTGCGTCGTCTGCTTGGTCGGGCGCTCACCTGGCGCACCACCCCTGAACTGGTGTTTCGTATTGATACTACTATCGACGAAGCGCAGGCAATTTCACGTGCGTTAACGAATGTCCCGCCTTCGATGCGCGCTCGCGAAGACGACGTGGCTGAGGCTGGCGTTGCTGGCGCTGAGGCCGCTGAGGTTGAGGCTGGCGTTGCCGGTGAAGCTGGCATTGTTGACGATGCTGCCGCTGAGTCAACCGCCACCCAGGGCGACGACGCGCGTTGATGCCCACGCAAACCGTACAACCTACACTGCGCATCGTGCATACGTGCACGATGCGTTCCGTTAGATAAGGATGTATTTTCCCATGAACGAATCAGCATGTAGTACTCCATGTGCAACACAGGATTTAATCGATGCGCATCGTGAGGCGTTTGCGCGCATAGCTGCTGCAGTTAGTCAGGCGCACACTATTGCTATTTGCGGACACACTAACCCCGACGGCGATGCGCTTGGTAGCAATTTGGGTTTGGGCGAAGTTATCAAAACCAAATGGCCCGAAAAGCGTGTTGTCAATTTGCTTGCCGACTCGGTGAGTCCCGGTAGGATTTACACCTTTTTACCAGGTATTTCGTCCATGGTCCATGCTGCCGATTATGCCGAGACACCCGATTTGTTTATTGCGGTTGATCTTTCGTATGCTCACCGCTTAAACAACGCGGCTGCCGTGCTTGAGCGCGCGCACCATGCTGCCATACTCGACCATCATCCATGTGATACGCCTTTTTGTGATACCTATGTTATTGAACCACGTGCAGCCGCTGCGGGCGTTGTTATTTACGCTTTCGCGCAATATTTGGGCGTGCACATTCCCGCCACCTGCGCTCAGCTGCTCTTTTGTGCGCTTATGACCGACTCTGGTCGTTTTCAGTATCAAAATGCCAACCCGCAGGCGTTTCGTGTGGCAAGCGATTTGGTGCATTTGGGAGCGTCGCCCACTGAGGTTTCGCTTAACATCTATCAAAATGCAACGCTTTCGTATTTGCACTTAAAAGCGCTGGTTATGAGCCGTATTGCCACATTTGAACACGGCAAAATTGCCTACAGTTATGCCACGGTAAGCGATTTTGATCGTTGCGGCGCTACGCTTGAAGAGTCAGAAGGCCTGGTAGACGCAGTGCGTAGTGTGGCTGGTGCCGAAATTATTCTGTTTCTTAAAGAAATTGCAGATGGCACCGTACGCGGCAATTTGCGGTCCAAAACAAATCGCAACGTTGCCCGTGTTGCTGCGGTGTTTGGCGGGGGAGGCCACGCTGCTGCCGCCGGTTTTACGGTAACAGGTTCGGTAGACGAGGCGTTTGCCCAGGTATTACCCCATTTGCGGCGTGCGCTTACGGTGAGCGACGAATAGAGCGCCTCTTATCTTGCGGGATGGTACCATCCACGCAAACCAAGCTAACGCTTAACCTAACGCTCAACCTAACGCTTAACCTAACGCTAAGCATATCTTTCAGATCATCACTCAACACGAACGGTACTACATGAAACGATTGCCTTCTCGCTATAATTGCCTGCTTGCGGTGTATAAACCCGCTGGTATGAGTAGTCACGATTGCATAAATGCGCTGCGACGTGCGCTTGGCGAACGACGCATTGGTCATGCAGGTACGCTCGATCCGCTGGCGCAAGGGCTGCTTGTGTGCGGTGTTGGCGTTGCAACACGCCTGTTGCCCTACGTAACTGCGCGCCAAAAAACCTACGTTGCCGATATTTGTTTTGGCTGCGAAACCACAACCGATGATGCCGAAGGTACACCCACCAAAAGCGCGGCTCCACACGCTCAGCTTACAAACCCTGTCTATGCACAACGCATATTGGCGCAGTTTTTGGGTGATATTCAGCAGGTGCCGCCCATCTATTCAGCTATTTCAAAAAATGGTGTGCGTAGCTACAACGCTGCACGTAATGGCGTTGCGCTTGAGCTTGAAGCACGCCCTGTGCACGTGTATAGTGCAGAGCTTGTGCGTATTACCACAACTGATAGCCCAACCACAACTGATGGCCCTGCGCAGCCGATGTGGCGCGTGAAATTTTGCGTGTCGAAGGGTACGTACATTCGCAGTTTGGCGCGCGACATTGGCAGATGTGCCAAAAGCGCCGCGCATCTTTCGTTTCTTGAGCGTACATCTTCGGGCGCTATTGACACGTCGTGTGCACTGACGCTCCCTGAGCTAGAGGCATGCGCCCACGCAGAAGCTACATGTACTGGCGATGCGCCCCAATCGAAGGATTCTGTGCAGGAGTTTTTAGCTGCACATATGGTAAATCCGCTGGTAGCGGCGTCGCTTGCGCGTTACAACGTTACTGATTGTGAGCATGCGGCAATGGAGCGCGGCATACCCTTTGCTGCGCGCTCCTGTGGATTTGCAGCGTGTATCGACGACCGTACGGCAGATGCAGCTGCTCCAAACACGCAGGCTGCAGATGACGCGCACTATGTAGGCTGCGTTCAACATTCAACCTTATATGGCGTGTATCGCTATAACGATGGCATGTTAACTTGCGCAGTTAACGTATTGCAAGGAATAGATGGAGCTGGTGTGTAATGTGCCAGCACGCAGCGGATATTCACCACACTCAACCTACTCAACCTACTCAACCTACCATGCACACGCTTCCTAGCTGTGAGGCACCCGCCTGTGTTGCGGCGTTTCTTGCAAGCAACCCGCCCGAAACCAGCGTTGCAACGGGTGCAGGTGCGCTTTCTGCGTATGAGCGCCTGGATGCTGATGGCGTTGCGGTGTACGTGCGAGAAGGGTGTGTGTGGGAGCCTGGCATGCAAGCCGTTGTGTCTATTGGCGTGTACGACGGTTTTCATAAAGGACATCAGGCACTTATTCGCGAAACAAAACGGGCAGCTCAGGCTCGCAGGCTGCCATCCTGTGTTATTACGTTTAACCCCGATCCTGCAGATGTGCTTCGTTCCAATACGTGCACAGCAGATGGTGCGCCAGCTCCAGACGTTGCAGCGACAACGCCGCCGGAGCCTACTGGGGTCACTGCAGCTGCGCCTGAACACACGCATCTTATGAGCCTTGCACAGCGCCTTGAGTATGTGGCACGCACACAGGTTAACTTCATTATCGTAATACCGTTTACCTGCGATTTTGCGCGCCTTTCGTATAAGGATTTTTTTAGCGTTGTTCAAACGAAGTTCGCGTTTCCTCGCGAGCTTCATGTGGGCAGTAATTTTCGACTTGGCTATAAGGGCACGGGCACTATTGCTGCGCTTTCTGAGTATGGAAAAACGATTGGCATGGATGTACATCCGTTTGAGCTGGTAAACACTGGTGTGGCAGGTGCTGCTGGTGCCGATGAGTCCGATTTGTGCGCGGTGTTCAAACCCTCAACTAATACGTTAGCTATAGATACACCCGCATCTGCACCTGAAGCCTCAACCTCACCCATACCCAAACCCTCAACTATAGGTTTACCGGTAACTACCATTTCGTCAACCTACATACGCAAGCTCATAGCAAAAGGTCACGTGCTATGCGCGGCGCGTGCGCTCACGCGGCCATATTGCCTTGAAGGCACTGTTATGCACGGCAGAGGCAAGGGCGCTTCTATGGGCTTTGCCACCGCAAATATCCTTACGCGCCCCGATGTATGCGTACCTGCTGCGGGCGTGTATGCTGGATTTGTTTTGGCAGATGGTGTGCTGTATCCGGCGGCCATTAATATGGGTTTGCCCGAATCGTTTTCGTCTCAGGCATATTGCGCGCTTCACGCGTCAAACGTGGCGCATCGCGGTTTTCTTGAGGCACACCTCATTGATTTTGATGGCAATTTGTATGGGAGGGTTGTATCTGTTATGGTTATTGCATACATCCGTGGCGAGCAGCACTTCTCATCTACAGACGAGCTTTCCCGCTGCGTTAAGGCAAATATAGTAGCCATTCAAACGCTTCTCGGTGGCGCGCGCAAGGTAGGGTAAAGGCAGGTGAGCGCACGTGGTAGACGACGATAGAGAAAAAATTCGACAAGCAGTTAATTTTGAGCAGCTTGTAGGCGAGCACGTGCAGCTTACGCGTAAAGGCAGCGACCTTTGGGGTTGTTGTCCGTTTCATCACGAAAAAAGTGCGTCGTTTCACATTAACCCGCAAACGGGATTGTGGAAATGTTTTGGCTGCGGCGCTGGTGGCGACATGTTTGCCTATGTTATGCGTGCAGAAAACCTCAACTTTGCAGGTGCAATGCAGTATTTGGCCGATAAGTATGGCATTGAGCTTTCGCATACGCCACATGCGCGCGACGGCATTCGGCGCAATCGCTTGTTTGCTTGTTTAGCTGCAGCTGAGCAGCATTTTATGCGCACGCTATTTACCTGTCCTCAAGAGGAAGCGTCGGCCGCGCGCAGCTATCTTCATAATCGTGGTCTTACAAGCGACATTTGCAAGGCGTGGTCTATTGGCTATGCCAAAGGCGACGACAACCTTATTGCAGAGCTTACACGCAGCGGTTTTTCGCGAAAAGAGCTGCTTGCGTGTGACGTTGCTCATGCAGGCGCGTATGGGCTTCGCAGCCGTTTTTTTAACCGCGTTATGTTTGCCATCCACGATGAGCAGGGCAAATGCATTGGCTTTGGTGGCCGTGTTATCAACGACGGCAAACCAAAATACCTCAACACAAAAGAAACGCCGCTGTTTCATAAAGGCAAGCATCTCTACGCCATTGACAAGGCAAAAGACGGCATTATTCAAACGGGCGAAGTTATTGTGTGCGAGGGGTATACCGACGTTATAGCCATGCACACCCACGGGTTTACCAACACGGTGGCAGCGCTTGGCACGGCACTTACGCTTAATCACATACGCCTTATTGAGCGTTTTGCGCGCACGCGTATTATTTGTATGTTTGACGGTGATGCCGCAGGTCAGAAGGCTGCTGAGCGCGCTATTCAATTTATCGATCAAACGAGTTTGGCACTGATGTGTGTAGTGCTGCCCAACAATCAAGATCCCTGCGAGTTTTTAACGAGCCATCCACAAGAGGAACTTGCGTCATACCTTTCGCATGCCGAGCCGCTTATGAATTTTGTGCTGCGTCATACGCTTGCGCGCTTTGATATGCGTGTACCTGGGCAGCGCATTGAGGCGCTTAAGAGTGCTGCGCGCATTTTGAGTGCGGTTAAGCATTCGCTGCTTATTGACGATTTTGCAACGCAGCTTGCCGACATGCTGGCGCTTGATGTAACGCGCGTAAAAGAGCAAATTATGAAAACGCAGCCGATGACTCATGCATCGTTTTCTGATGAACTGACACCTGCGCCTGCACCGGCAGTAGCGCCTGCGCCGGCAGCCGCAGCAGCACCGGCAGCAGCGCCGCAGACTGCACCATTCCAACACGCAGCGCAACCAGCTAGCGGGCAGGCAGCAGCCCAGGTAGCATCTGCATCACAAGCTGCGCACATGCAGCTTTTGAGCAGCGACGCTAAGCGCCAGTACAAAGCCGAAGAGGAGCTGCTGTGTTTGCTCGTGCGTACGCCTGGAGCATATGCGCGTTATGCTCAGCCGCTCGCGGCAATTCCGTGGATAGACGACGATCACAAACGCATTGCTCAGCTTATTTGTCAGCATGCCTCACACATGGACATTCCGCAGCTTATCGACACTATTTGTGCGCAGTTGCCCTCGGCTGCGTATATCTTGGCATCGGGGCGAATTCCCAGTACCACGACGCTTTCGCAAGACGACGCTATTTCGTTTTTGCTTACGTCTATTCAAATTGTGTCGTCAACCATGCGCATGCAAGAAATAAAATCGTACTTAAAACGCAACAGCCAAACACTGTCGTTTGACGAAAGTCAAACCCTGTTAAAACAGGCAACTGCCTTGCAAAAGAATGTAAATAATCTGAAGAAGTCATTGTCAAATGACGTATAATTTGAAATATTGGGTATATCAATGTAACCTAGTATATTTGCAAGTGTACATGTGATGAAAGGATTTCTGTGGCGGCAAAAAAAGCAGATCAAGACATCCAACTCTCAGAGGAATTGCAATCTATTGTAGATACGGTTGTATCTAAATTAACAGACGACACTAATTCCATTGATATGAACACCGTGCAGGTAGAATGCCTTGCACGCGACATTACCTCAGACGATGACATCAACATGGTGTTTGAGGCGCTGCGTGAGCGCGGCGTTTCACTCGACGACGAAGATGTAGACATCGACGATGTATTAGATGACGAATTTAAGGACGTCGACGACGAGGACAACCCCGAGCTTGCAGCTGCACGCGAAGAAGCGCGCGTTGCCAACGAGGAGCTTCGTGCGGCAGCAAAGCGCAAATCGTCCAAACGTTCACGCAGAAGTCGTGCTCGTCGCATCGATTCTTCAACGGTAATGCTTACCGGCGATCCGGTGCGTATGTATCTGAAAGAAATTGGTAAGGTCGATTTGCTTACTGCCGACGACGAAGTTCATCTTGCTATGAAAATCGAAGCAGGTAATAAAGCAACCGAGCAGCTCGAAAAAGCCGAAAAAGGGGAGATTGAACTTTCCCGCAGTGAGATGCGTCGCTTGATGCGTGAAGAGCAGGTTGGTCTCGATGCAAAACAGGCTCTTACCTCGGCAAACTTGCGTCTTACGGTGTCAATTGCTAAGCGCTACGTTGGTCGTGGCATGCTGTTTTTGGATCTTATTCAGGAAGGCAACCTTGGTCTTATTCGCGCGGTCGAAAAATTTGACTACACAAAGGGCTTTAAGTTTTCAACCTATGCCACCTGGTGGATACGTCAGGCAATTACCCGTGCTATTGCCGACCAGGCGCGCACGATTCGTATTCCGGTTCACATGGTTGAAACCATCAACAAACTGGTGCGCATCCAGCGTCAGCTGTTGCAGGAGCTCGGTCGCGATCCTTCGCCCGAGGAAATCGGCAAAGAAATGAATATGTCGCCCGATAAAATCCGTGAAATTCAAAAGATTAGTCAGGAGCCGGTGTCGCTCGAAACGCCTATCGGTGAAGAGGAAGATTCTTCGCTGGGCGACTTTATTGAAGACTCAACCGCTGTTGCTCCTCCCGATGCAGCAAGCGATTCGATGCTTCGCGAGCAGCTTAACCAGGTGCTCGATAGTCTTGCCGATCGTGAGCGTAAGGTGATTAAGTTTCGTTTTGGTCTTGAAGATGGGCACCCGCGCACACTCGAAGAAGTGGGGCGTGAGTTTGGTGTTACGCGTGAGCGCATTCGTCAGATTGAGAGCAAAACCCTAGCTAAGCTGCGTCATCCTTCGCGTTCTGCACGTCTAAAAGACTACGTAGGCGACTGACGCGGCGCGCCGCACGGCGCACGGCACGAAATTGCAGACGCGCGCAAGGTATAGCACGGTGTTCTTTGGGGTATACGGCTAGTAATAGCGTACAACAGGAGGAAACATGAAACACATAAGTGTACTTGTTGGTAGTCTTCGCAGTGGCTCCTACGCGCGCAAAATCGCGCAAAACGTACTGCAGATGTTCCCGAGCGATTACGATGTAACGATTGTTGAAATTCGTGATTTACCGCTTTACGACGCCGATTACGACGACCCCGCAAACACCGAAAAGCCGCTTCCCGAAAGCTACACGGCGTTTCGCAACACAATTGCAAACAGCGATGGCGTGTTGTTTGTTACTCCCGAAAACAACCGCACCATTCCTGCCTGCCTTAAAAATGCTGTAGACGTGTGTTCAAAACCTGCTGGTAATGTTGCTTGGAAGGGCACACCCTGTGCACTTATGAGCCATTCTGTTGGTGCCATGGGTGGCTACAGCGCGCAGAAAAACCTGCGCTTGGCGCTGTCATACTTTGATATGCCAATTATGGGTCAGCCCGAGGTGTTCCTTGGTAAATCGCCCTCGCTTCTTAATGAAGACGGCACGATTGCCAACGAATCTACGCGCGAATTTTTGCAAGGCTACATCGATAAGTTTGTAGCCTTGGTGGAAGCACATCCAAAACATTAAATTCATGCTTGCACTTTTTTGTCAGTTTGCTATTATAAATTCTCGTGCTTACGAAGAGTAGTTTTTACTGTTAAGCAAGCTACATTTTCCCCGATGGCGCAGCGGTAGCGCAGCTGACTGTTAATCAGCGTGTCGTAGGTTCGAATCCTACTCGGGGAGCCATTGAAATTCCAGCCGGATGCTTCGAAGCTCCGGCTTTTTTTGTAAAGGGGCCTTACGTGGAACACCAACCATCATCCAATCCTGGCCGCGCAATCAATACGCAAGCTCCACTCGTGGATACAGCTACGCCTGCGCCTGCACCTGCCAGCCATACCACTTCGCCCATCCCCGAAAGCCTCTATCGCGAAGCTATGGCAAAGCTTCAGCCTGTTGTTGTAAGCGGTGACATCCTTGGGTATTCCTACGTGCGCGAGTTTTGGCGTGGATGGAAACTCAAATCTATTGTATTGTCCTGCGCAAACATTAAACTTACCTCGTCTAGCAAATTGTGCGATTATCGCGTAGTTGAACATGTCGATCGTGAAGAGGTGCTTATTCCAACGCTGCTTTCGCTTGGAAAAGAGCTTGTTGCGCGCGGCAAGAAAGGTTTTGTTGTGGGTTCGGGCGATTGGTATGCCCGCATACTTTCTCAACACAAAGACGAGCTTGCACCCTATTTTGTCGTGCCCTACATTCCCTTCGACTTATTGAATGATATTACGCAAAAAAGCCGTTTTTATGCGATTTGCGAGGAGCTTGGCATTCCGTATCCACATACATGGCGTATTAGCTGCGCCGATCCTGCGCCGCACATTCCTTTTGATGAGCTTCATTTTCCTGTAATTGCAAAGCCGGCTAACTCTGCTGAATATCACTATGCTGAGTTTGAAGGCAAGAAAAAAATCTTCGAAGTGCAAACGCCCCAGGAGCTTCAAACTATCGTAACGCGGCTTGCTGCGTCAACGTATACCAACGAGCTTTTAGTGCAAGACTTTATACCGGGCGATGATGACGGGCTTTGCAGCGTTACGCTTTTTGCCGACGAACATAGCGTATGCACGTTAAGCTGCATGGCGCGCGTTGCCCTGCAGGATCACGATCCTGTAGCTATTGGTAATCCCGTTTGTATGGTTCAGCATCGGGTGGAGGATGTTATCAGCAACGCTAAGCAATTTTTGCAGCGTGTGGGCTATGTTGGCTATGCCAATTTCGACGTAAAATACGACCCGCGTGATGGTTCGTATCGTTTTTTTGAAATTAACACACGTCCTGGTCGCAATACGTATTATGTGAGTCTTGCCGGTCATAATTTTGTTGAGCCGCAGCTTTATGAGTTTTATCTTAAGCCCTACGTGCGCGCACATACAAACGATGAGCACATATTGGCACGTCTTGAGCAGTCGCTGCCCGAGCGCACGCTTACACAGCCATTTTTGTACACCTGCGTGCCGTGGTATGTGGTTGCACGCTCCCTTCGTGATAGCGAGCTGCTAAAACGCGTACGCAGCGGGTTTACCTCGCACCATGAGCATTCGCCCTTGTTTAACCGAAGTGATAGTTTGGCTCACAACTTTTGGGCGGCGTGCACCTATTGGCACTCAATTGTAAAATACAAGCGCTACTTGTGGGATGTACGCGACCGCGCACAAAAAAGCGCGTAGCTGTGTACGTACGTGAGTAGGAGAGTGCGCGTGCGTATGCGTTTGCTGATGCACGCTGTCTTGCACACCTGATGTATAAACTTGCATAACCGTTTTATAAACCTGCATACCAGTTGCTACATTCTGCGCGCTCATCGTTTGGCGAGCGCGCTTTTTGTGCAAGCTAAGGCGCGTTGTTAGCGCGCAGCTGTGTGCATATGCGCACGTATAGTACGTGTGCCATAGCTTATTACACGTTATCCTGCACTACGAGTTCTCCGGCTTTTTAGTATCATTTTTTGAAAATGAAATCAATTTCAGATTTGTTCTTGCATACGTTTCAAGACGTGGTATAGTTTTTATAAATTGAAAATCAATTCCAAATCATTAGCAATGCGAATTGGTTTTTTAAGAGAAAGAGCATATCGCTCGTATAGCATTGCGCACCTGCGTCGGATTGTCCATGTACATCAGGCTAGCGCCAGGCAGCGTCATCCACGAGTACTGCGATATGCGTAATGTAGGGAAGGCACGTATGAAAACGAACTCGAACGTACGCAAGGCACAATCTTGCCTTAATGCACGCAGGCTTAGCTTGCATGCAGCAATGCAATCACTAAAACATAACACGCACTGGATTTTTCGCGCACTTATAGCCTGCGTACTTACGGGTGCGTGCGTACTTGCAGGTTGTAGTGCGCATCCTGGTTCCTCGGCCGCGCAAGCAGGCGCAAAGAAAACAATTTATGCAACATTTTTCCCTGTTGCCGACCTTGCCCGTCAAATTGTAGGCGACCATATGACGGTTGAAACCATCATTAAAGGCAACCAGGAGCCGCACGATTTTGAGCTTAAGGCGCAAGATATGGCGGCTATGAGGAACGCCGATTTGTTTATGTATAACGGCGCTGGTATGGAGTCGTTTATTGACGACCTTAAGCACAGTATTGGTGACGATTCAAAGTTCCTCGATCTGTCGCAAGGGCTTACACTGCTTAAAACTGAGCACGATGAAGAGCCAGAAGAGCCCGAAGGCGATAGTGCAGGCAATGATGAGCAGCTAAAAGAGCTCAAGGCGGCGCGCAAACACGCACACAACCATGAACACGAACTTGATGGTGTAAACCCGCACACATGGCTGAGCATCCGCAATGCCATAACCGAGCTTGATACTATTTGCAAAAAAGTGTCGCAAATCGACCCCGAACACGCCGATGACTATCAAAAAAATTACGAAGCTGCAGTTCAACGCTTTAAGGACCTCGATGCCAAGTTTGCTGAAACGCTCTCGTCGGTGCCAAAAGACCGTCGCTACTTTATCGCTTCGCACGCGGCATTTAATTACCTTGCCAAAGACTACGGCTTAAAACAAATTGCCGTAACGGGTATTTCGCCCGAAGATGAGCCAACGGCCGAGCAACTCGCAAAAATTGCCGACTTTGTAAAGCAACACAAGATTACGACAATCTTTTTTGAAGGAAAAGCAACACCCAAGGTTGCCGAAACGCTCGCGCGCTCAACTGGCGCCAAAACAGGCACGCTCTACACGATGGAAAGTCTTACTGACGACGAGATTCAAATGGGCTACCTTGCCCTTATGGAAAAGAACCTCGAAAGTTTGATGGAGTCGTTTAAATGAGTGAGCACGCTGTAACCGCTGCTAACGCCTGCAGCGCCGATGCCACTACCAGCACTGACGCTGCTACCAGCACGCCCAGCACAGCCAGCGCTGATGCCACTACCAGCGCTGACGTGTGCCGCATCGAAAATTTGAGCTTTTCGTACGCCGATAAACCCATTTTTTCGCACGCGAACTTACATGTGCGCGCAGGGGAGTTTTTAGCCATCATAGGCGACAACGGTGTGGGCAAGTCTACCCTCATGAAGCTCATTTTGGGCAGCTTAAAGCCGCAAGCAGGGCGTATCACGCTCTTTGGTGAACCTGTGGTGTATGGCAAGGCTGCGCACAGTCGCAGTTTTTTGCGAAAGGTTGCTTACGTGTCGCAAAATTCGGTGCTTGCGTATCGTGCGTTTCCAACCACAATTCGCGAGCTCATCGAAGTGCACTGTCGCTATTTGCATTGCACAAAGCAGGTAGACGACCTGTTGTCGCTGGTACAGCTTAATTCCCACATCGATAAGCGTTTGCGCGAGCTTTCGGGAGGTCAGCTGCAGCGTGTGGGTGTGCTGCTTGCCCTGTTAAAGCAGGCGCAGCTCATTTTGCTTGATGAGCCAACAAGCGGCATCGACGCCAAGTTTTCTCACGAACTCTATGGCCTTTTGGCGCAACTTGCGCGTGGCGGTACCAGCGTGGTTATCATTACGCACCACGTACACGAGCTGCACGGCATGGTCGATCGCGTGGTTGAACTTAAAGACGGCGCTATTCAGAGCCTGGTAAGCGATACATGGAAGGCAGATGAGTGCGCATGAGTCTTTTCGACATGCTCAGTTACGACTTTATGCAGCGTGCGTTTATCGTAGGCTTTGCGCTCGCGGTGGTGTTGCCGCTTATTGGTTTACCAGTAACGCTCAAACGCCTTTCGATGATGGGCGATACGCTTGCCCACGCGTCGCTTGCCGGCGTTGCCATCGGGCTTTGCTTTGGCTTTAACCCCATCTTGGGTTCTATTGCCGCTTGTGTTATTGCAGCGCTTTCGGTTGAGGCTATCATCTCAAAACTCGCCAGCTACCAGGAAATTTCAACGGTGGTGGTGCTTGCCGCGTCCATTGGTTTAGCCGGTATTTTTACAAGTCTTAACGGCTCTTCGCGTACGATTGGTTCGTATTTGTTTGGCTCGATTATTACTATCGATACAACCGAGCTCATCATTGTTGGTATTGCAAGCTGTCTTATTATTGCCGCGTATGCCTGGATGTATAACCGGCTGTATTTAAGCGTGTTCGACCCGCAATCTGCCGAGCTTATGGGTATTAACCAGCGCGTTCTTAACGTGTGTTTTGCCTTGCTTGTTGCTATCGCCGTGTCAATTGCAGCAAAAACAATAGGTTCGCTTATCGTGAGTTCTCTTTTGGTTATTCCTTCTATTTGCGCTATGCAGTGCTGCAAAACCTACAAGTCTACGCTGCTGGTGTCGATTGTATTGTCACTTGTGTTTGTGTATAGCGGCCTTTGCTTGTCGTTTATGTTTAACCTCATGCCTGGCTCAATCACGGTTATTATCGCCACAGCAACCCTGCTTGTGGTGCTGCTTTGCAAAAAGCGAACGTTATAGTGCACGTTATAGTGCACATAAACCACCCGTTATACGTGTGTGGTGTTTGTCCTGCAGCTTGCATGCACGTCTTACGCGGCTTATCACATTGTGCGAGCCGTATAGGAGCTGCTATGTGCATGTGCATCCTACCTTGTTTATGTACGCCCTTGAAAGGAGCGCTATGAAATCGTTAATCCCAAGTTTGTTGTCCAAGATAGCTGGCGGTCAGGCTACTGCCTCGGTGATGGCAGGTGTTACCCTGGTATCGGCAGGTGTTGGCGCTGCAGGTGCTGTTGGTATGAATGCGTATGTAAATTCTGCACAAAGCCAGCAAACGCAGCAAATTCAGCGTTTGCAGCAAGCGCTTGTCGCAGCGCAGCTTCCCCAAAAGCAAACCAAATTTGCAAGTGACGATACAACCGACGTGCTTATCGATGCGCCCGAGGTAGATGAGGCAGAAATCGACCGTGTGGTGAAGCACGGCGACCACTGGCACGTATTTACCAAAGACGGACGCGAAATTATTACCTACAAAGACCCAACGCACGCGCACAGCACAAAAGACCTGCAATCGGTGCACAAAGTGCTCACAAAAAAGCAGCTTAAAGAGGTTGGCTCGCAGGTAGTTAAACTCTTGAAGCACGGCGACCACTGGCACGTGTACACCGCCGACGGCAATGAGTTTATTACCTACTCAGATCCGCGCGCGATGTATCCGCACGCACAGGTGGGCGTATATACGGGCTCGCATGGCGCTGTCGGCACGCATCATACCATGCACGCGGGAACATTCGTGCCTGCTAAACTGCCCCAAGGCGCACAGCAGCAGCGGGGCGGTATTGTGCAAGTGGTAGACGGCAATCAAATTTCGCGCATCCCCATTACAAAAATTTTGAAGCACGGCGATCACTACCATTGCTACACGGCTAATGGCACTGAGTATGTTACGTACGACGATCCATCACCTTATTTCCCTGGCGTTGCGGTAGGTACCTATGTGGGCAATCATGGCACGCCGCAGCCACAGGTGCCGCAGCAGCAGCCTGGCGCGCAGCCCCAGCAGCCAGGGCAGGCGCTTCCGCAATTCCCGCAATTTTTGCAGGGTAACCCCCTTGTTCCAAATGCTGGGGAGCAATCTAACACACAAGCAGAGCCGCGTATTGTGCGTGTGCTGCGCCATCAAGATCACTGGCACTGCTACACTGCCGATGGTCGCGAGTTTATTTACTATGGCGATGCACCGTCTATGTATCCTAATGCTTCGGTGGGTGAGTATACTGGTCCCGACCACGGCTCATCAAGTACGAGCCACGATCATACGTGGCCGAGTGATACCCCGTCGTATCCATCGTTGCCATCATACCCTGATAGCAGCAGCCACGACCATGAGAGCAGTCACGAAGGAGAAGGTGACCATCACCACGACTCCCACGGTGGGCTCATTGAAGTGCATAAGGGTTTAGACGCAATAAGAGGTAAAACCATTGTAAAAATCCTGAAGCATGAAGATCACTGGCACTGCTACGATAATACGGGTAAAGAGTACGTAGTGCACACCGATCCAAAAATCCTATTTCCTGAGATACCTCAAGGTGAATATGAGCCCAAGATTCCTGACACGGTTACCGTAACCGAGAAAGATATGTTTAGCTATGCCGACGTTAAAGCCGAAAACAAGGTAAAGCCTGAGTTTTTCCCTTACGAAGATCTCAAATATATGCGTAAGTTTAATGAGGATGCACAAACGTTTTACGCGTGGCATATGGCAGGAAATCCGCACATTCATAAACACAGCATTGAAGATATTATTCGCGCGGTAAAGTGGCAACAAGCAACATATGACAAGATGAACATTACGGCGCGCGATATTGTGGCAACACTGAAATACTACATGGAACACCCCGAGGTGCAAGCGCAAAGCGACGACTATCAGGCAACGTATAACGGCAAGGGGTTAGATTTCCAAAAAGAACACACTGCGGTATCGGCTATTAAGGATAAAGAGTATGGTGAAGTGTTCTATTGGGTTAAGTTTGACGACAACACATACCAGCGCGTTATGACAAGCACGTTTAAGAGCCTTTATAGCAAGGTTCCTGTAGAAGATTATTCTACAAGCGGGGATCGTACCCAAGAGCCTGATGATATTAAGAAAGCTATAATTGACCGTCTTGGCATTGATGAAAAAACTTTTGATGATGCATGGCTTGCATTAGGTGTTACGCCATCAATGCATAACCTTACTGTTGATAATGATGGTTCGGCTTCCTTCTACGGCATGACTGTTCCGTTCCTTAATGGCAAACTACCAGCGCAGAAAAAGGTACAGCAGCCTACATCTTCAACGAGCGCGCCTTCTGCCAGCGTTCCTTCTACGAGTACGTCTGCACCTGCGCAGCGTAACGATGCTGCAGCGTCTCGCGTGCGCGAACGTGCTGCGCGCTCGCATGATACCGATGAGCAACGTGCTGCACACGCGCCTGCAGCAAAAAAGCAGCGCAGCCGCGGCGATCTTATTTCGCCCGAAGAGGTAGCACAGCTTGAGCGTCTTTTAGCTGCACGCAAGTAAGTGTGTCTGCGGTTATGTGCACGGGTACCGTGCGCACCATGCGTACCGCGCGTCAAGTGCCCGTGCACACCGTTAGCAGCGCATAAGAGCGTTTTCTATAAGCATGACTGTTCGTTTTGAGCGGTCATGCTTTTTTGGTAGTGGTTGTACAGCTTTAATACGCAGGCTGCAGCACGCTAAAGCCAATGCGCCCCGGCGTCCCTACACCGTTTGTTGCTTTAATTTTGTAGCTGCATGGTGCACACGTTTGTTGCCCGCGCCGGTTTGGTATGCTATACATACTCCTCGCACATACTCACTGCAATGCGCGGCGCTTTTCGCGCTACGTTTACGCAGGTATGGGTGAGTGTATGGCTGCTTACAGAAAAGAAGGTTACTTTCGCATGCAAGTTTACTTAGATTATGCGGCGGCAACGCCTATGGATCCGCGCGTATACGAAGCTCAAAAGCCATATCTAACTTCGCTCTTTTATAATCCTTCTGCTGCGTATAGCGCTGCACGTCAGGTGCGTGCCGATGTAAACGCGGCAAAAGATGCCATTGCGCATGCAATTGGCGCAAAACGCGACAACCTCATTATGGTGGCCGGAGCAACCGAAGCCAACAATATTATTTGTGCAAGTACACAGGGCGAAATTGTGTCGTCGCCGCTTGAACACGAAAGTGTGCTTGCGTGTGTAACGCGCCATCCGCATGTGCTTGTGCAGCCCACACGCGAAGGAATAATTACTCCCGAAGCGCTGGCGCAGGCGCTTAGCCCGCACACCGAGCTTGTGTGCATCGAGGCTGCTAATGGAGAGATTGGTACCCTTCAACCTATTCGTGCATTAGCGCAGGTAGTTCAGGCCGAGCGAGCTCGTCGTCTTGCCGCGGGCAACCAAACACCGCTCGTGTTTCACACCGATGCTTCGCAAGCAGCCGACGCTATTTCGCTTAATGTTTCGTCACTTGGTGTAGACGCTATGACCTTATCGGCCGCAAAAATTTATGGTCCCAAACAAGTGGGCGTGTTATACACGTCCGATCGTGTGCGCTTGCAGCCGCTGCTTTATGGCGGGGGACAAGAGCACAACATACGCAGCGGTACCGAGAATGTTGCAGGTACCATTGCCTGCGCAAAAGCTTTTGAACTTGCCTGTGCGTGGCGTGCCGATGGTGGCGAAAAGCGCATCGAAGCGTTGCGCGACTATCTGCAGCGCGAGCTGTGTGCACGCTATCCGTGGGCACGCGTTTCGGGTCCACGCGTACGTAAGCGCCGCTTGCCGCACGTGCTTCACATTTCGTTTCCGGGGATTGAGGCGCGCCGTCTTATTATTTTGCTTGAGCGTAAAGGCGTGTACGTTGCAACTGGCTCGGCGTGTGCTGCAAGTAGTATGCGCGTTTCGCACGTGCTTTCGGCGCTTGGCATGCCCGAATACGTTGCAACAGGTTCGCTTCGTTTTACACTTGGTAGACCAACTACAAAAGACGAGCTCACCTATGCTATTTCGTGTGTAGACGAAGCAATTCAAGAAGAAATGCAGCGTATGCATGTAACTGCGCGCGACATGCAGGCCCGCGCGGATGCATGCGGCTGGTAATGAGCTTTACGCAGTGTGTAGTAACCCAAGTTTGTAATAACCCAAAGGAGTCCCTGGTGAACATCTCCATGCCAACATATGCACCAAAAGGCGCAACCGTGTACCTTGGTATGAGCGGCGGCGTTGATTCAGCCTGCTCAGCTGCCCTGCTTAAAGAGTGGGGGTATACCGTGCATGCCGTGTACATGCGCAATTGGTCGCGCGATTTACCCGGTTTTACCTGTCGGTGGGCAGACGATTTGGCTGATGCTGAGCGCGTATGTGTTACGTTGGGGCTCACGCTCGACGTGTGGGATTGCGAGCAGGAGTATAAGTCTACAGTTGTTGACTATCTTATCGATGCCTACGCGCGCGGCTATACGCCAAACCCCGATGTTATGTGCAATCAAACTATTAAGTTTGGTACCTTTGCCGAGAAGGCCTTTGCTCACGGCGCTGATTTTATTGCCACGGGGCATTATGCGCAGGTAGATGCTGGTGCGCTTGCAGGTGCTACCGCTGATGTTGCTAATGGTGACGCAGCCAGCAGCGCGGACAGTGCCAATACCGATGCAATATTTCCCGTATCGCCCCTTATTCGTGCTGCCGACGAGCACAAAGACCAAACCTACTTTTTGTGGCGCGTGCCCGCTTCGCGCATCGCAAAAACCATTTTTCCTATTGGTGATATTCCCACCAAAAAGCAGGTACGTGAGCTGTGCCGTGAATTTGGCTTAGGCGTTGACAAAAAGCCCGACTCAGACGGCATTTGTTTTGTGGGCGAGGTTGGTATACGCACATTTTTGCTTGATACGCTTTCGCAAAAAGCAGGCGATATTGTTGAGTGGGAAACGGGCACCGTGCTTGGGCAGCACGACGGTGCGTTTTTGTACACGATTGGTCAACGGCGCGGCCTTAACTTAGGTGGAGGTCCTGCGCGCTACGTGGTGCGCACCGATACCGCGCGCAATATTGTGTACGTAAGCAGCAACATTGCGTGTGAGGAGCTGCGCTGCACCTCGCTTACGCTTGAGCGCACTCACTGGCTTGGAGCTGCGCCCAGCCCAGGTGCGCGGTATTGCGTTCGTCTGCGTCATACGGGCGCTTTGGTGCCGTGCACGGTGAGCTATACCACAGAACACTCTACCGCCGAGCAGCCCACCTTGGAGTTTGACGAGCCAATAATGCGTATTGCGCCAGGTCAGAGCGCTGTGTTGTATGACGGTCGGCGCGTGTGCGGTGGCGGGTTTATCGCAAAACACTACGCGTAAGACTCGCGTAAAAAGGCTCGCGTAAAATTGCTGCATCTTTCATGAGCACGCGCGTAATAGAGTAAAATTAATCTGCTTGTTTGCATGCACATCTGTATGCATGTGGAAGGTAACCAAACCAGGAGGAAACCAAACCTGTAGGTAACCCAGAAAGGAGGTACATCATGGCACACCAGGCAAAGCCGCAGGCTGCAGCCGCAGGGACGCAGCCAAAACCGCAGGTAAAAGCTGCAGTCGCGCAACCAAAACCGCAGCCCAAACAACAGCCCAAACTGCAACGTCCGCTGTCTTCTCGCACAAACCGCAGTAAAGTTGCCGTTAGCGTTTCGGCAAACGTAAGCGTAAGCGAACAGCAAGCGCAGGCAGAAGCCCAGAGCATGACGGTCGCACGCAAATCGGTTCTGTTTGTACTGGCCGTTGGCGTTGCATATGGCTTGTACCTCGTGCTTTCTGGTCAGCTCGATGAATTTGTTACCGCACTTGCGGGCGTCGACACCTCATGGGTGTGCCTTGCGCTTGTGTGCTATGGGCTCTACTACGTTCTTGGTGTTTCGGCGTATGCGCTGGCTGTTGTAGCCGACCCCACCTGTAAGGTGGGCATTCGCGATCTCATGAGCGTTGAAGCTTCGGGTATCTTCTTTTATAACCTTACTCCTAACGGTGCCGGAGGGCCGCCTTCCCAAATTTACCGCCTTATACGTGCTGGTCTTTCGGTTGGCGCGGCAGGCGCGCTTCAATACACGCGCTTTATTATTTACGAAGCGGGCGAGGGCATTTTTGCGGCGCTCATGCTTCTGTTTCGTGGCACTTATTTTATCGAAACCTACGGCGATGTATTTTTTGTTGCATCGCTGCTGTTTGGCTTTAAAATACTTGAGGTATTTTTCCTGCTTGCCGTGTGTTTTTGGCCACAAGTTATTTCCAAATTGGGTCGCGGTATTCTGCGGCTGCTTGCGCACATTCCCGTGCTTACCAAGCGCTGCGAATCGTGGACGGAAGCCCTCGACTTGCACATCTTGGAGTTTTCCGAAGGCTTTAAAAACGCAGCAAAAAATGTGCCCGAGATGCTCATCACCCTTGTTGTTACCCTCTTTCAGCTGGGCTGTTTGTATGCGCTTCCGTGGTTTGTGTTGCGCGCGTTCGATTTGCCCGCCGACTTGTTAACCTGTTTGGCTTGTGGCTCCATGCTTGAGCTTCTTACCAGCGCAATTCCTCTTCCTGGTGGAACCTTTGGTGCCGAAGGTGGCTTTGCGTTTTTGTTTTCGCCCATGTTTGGTGTGTCTACACCTGCCGGTTATGTTATTTGGCGTTTGGTTGAATATTTCTTGCCTATCTTGTGCTCCATTCCGCTGCTTGGCATGCGTTCGCATAGTGGTATTACCGTGTATGCGCGCTATCACCGCGTGCGCGCAGCGTGGATGCGCATAAGCAGGCGCATTATTGATGGACCCGCGCGCACGCATGCCGCTGGTGTGCGCGTGCATGTTGGGTCTGGCGGACGCGTTGTTATTAAAAGCACACCCGGTGTAAAGCATGCAGCTATTTCGAGCGACTATGTTCGTAAGGTGGTGCTTAATCCAAACGCACCTGCACGTCCCTCACGCCCGCATGCAAGCACGCGGGTAAATTCGCAGCTACACACTCGTAAGAGTCCGCGCATTATCATAGACGAGCCACATGCATCCACCCCTCAACGTCCTCGACCTTAAAGGTGGCTTGTGTACATCGTGTTCAGTCTTGCGTGTACGCTTTTTTTGGGTTACAATAATTATTCGGTTTTGTAAGCGGCACTGCCGCGATACCCCTGTTTGTACGTGGGCGTTTAGCTCAGGGGGATGAGCGCTTCCCTGACACGGAAGAGGTCACAAGTTCAAATCTTGTAACGCCCACCATTTTTTTGCACGTTTGGTGCGTTATGAATAATTCAGCTTCACATACATCCATAAGTATTGCTTCTTCGCACGCTATGCTCGATGAGCTTGCGCGTGTTGTTGTTAAAAAAAGTGTGTTTATTGCGTATGCTGCGCGTGCAACAACAAAACACCAGGCAGAAGAGGCTATAGCACAGGTGCGCGCTGCTCACCCTGATGCTCGTCACGTATGCTCGGTGTGGCTTTTGTCCACAGGCGAGATGCACCTTTCCGATGATGGTGAGCCTTCATCAACTGCTGCGCTTCCTATGCATACTGTGCTTTCTGCTCATCATATGTGCGATGTGTGCGTGTGTGTTGTGCGGTATTTTGGTGGCACGCTGCTTGGCAAAGGCGGGCTTGTGCGGGCGTATAGCGATGCAACGTTGCAAGCTGTGCGTGCGTTAACACAGGCGCGTGCGCTCGTTTCGTTTGGCTGGCTGCAAACACTCGTAGTGTCTGTTAGCTATGCTCATTTTGATAAAACGGTGCACGTTATTACACACAACGGGGGAGTAATCATCGACACCACGTTTTCAGCAGGTGTTGAGATAGAAGCCACGTTTGCTGCAGCTGCACCTGATGCGCGTCAGCTTGAGCCCACACGTGCGAGCATGGTTGCCGAGCTGCTTGTAAATTCAGTATCGTCTTCAATTGTTACCCTGGTAAAAGAGCCCTATATAGGTGAACTTCCTGCCGGGGTGTAACTTCCTAGCAATACGTAACTGTATGCCTTATCTACCTGCGTATATGTGTTGTATATGGTGCTATATGAGCCGTACATACCTTCGTGTGAATATATTGTGAACCTACGGGTCGTGCTCCGTGTCAGCTGCAGGCGCGTGTATTATTAACTCGACCTTTAAGCGCGGTACGAGATACCGGCAAGGAGCGCTTATATACTGCTTCTGCGCGCATAAGCGGCAAACGGTATATTTGCTCTTACATAGCCTGTTTTAAGTCTCATCCGCTGCTTGTGGGTGAGGCTTTTTTCATGTGCCGATATTATTCGGCAACATGGTTCGAAAGGAGAGCTATGCAAGCCAAACTCAAAGCATCTCTTATGGATGCACAAGCAATGCAGCGAGCACTGGTGCGAATTGCACACGAAATTGTTGAGCACAACGAAGGGGAGCGCGTGTGCCTGGTAGGCGTTATTCGCCGCGGTGTTACGCTTGCTCATCGTCTTGCTAACGAAATCGAAAAAATCGAAGGCGAAAAACCTCAGGTAGGCGAGCTTGATATTAGTTTTTATCGCGATGATATCGACCGCTCTATTTCACCCGTGTTGCACGCAACAAATATTCCATTTTCACTTGATAAAGCCCACATTGTGCTGGTAGACGACGTGTTGTTTACGGGACGTACCGTGCGTTCTGCACTTAACGCCCTTATGGATTTTGGTCGTCCGCAGTCGGTACAGCTTGCCGTTATGGTTGACAGAGGTCACCGCGAGCTTCCCATTCGTGCTGATTACGTAGGCAAAAATATTCCGTCGTCGCGCGAAGAAGACGTGCGTGTATTGGTGAGCGAATTTGACAATAGCGACGCTGTTGAAATTTGGTCGCGTTCGTAATACGCATGTGTGTTTGCTTTGCCAAAGCTCTACAGCCACGGTACCAATACAGTAACACCACCATTAACCAGGGTTTTTATATGAATCAGGAGCAGGTATGTTATCAGTAAAACACCTTATTGATACAAACAGCCTCACCGCACAAGACATCACGAGCATTCTTGATACGGCGGCATCGTTTGAAGAAGTAACCAACCGCGAAATTAAAAAAGTTCCCGCGCTGCGTGGACGCACCATTGTAAATTTGTTCCTTGAGCCTTCAACTCGCACGAAAAGCTCATTTGAGCTGGCAGAAAAGCGCCTAAGTGCCGACTCGCTTAGCATGGGCGGCTCTACGTCGTCTGTTGTTAAGGGCGAATCGCTTGCCGATACCATTCAAACTATTTCGGCAATGAATGTTGACATGTTTGTGTGCCGCGCACGCCTTGCTGGCACGCCGCAAAAAATTATCGAAAACACCGACGCTATTGTTATTAACGCAGGTGATGGCAAGCACCAGCACCCCACGCAAGCAATGCTCGACCTGTACACCATTCGCAAACACTTTGGCCATCTTAACGGCCTTCACGTGGCAATTGTCGGCGACCTTTCGCACAGCCGCGTAGTTGGCTCGCTTGTTCCTGCCTTAAAAACAATGGGCGCAAAAGTAACGCTCGTTGGTCCTCCAACGTTCCAGGTAAGCGATCCAACGTGGTTTGGCTGCGATCAAACGTCCAATTTTGACGATGTTGTCGATGCAGTTGACGTTGTGTATATGCTTCGTGTTCAGCTCGAGCGCATGGAAGGTGCAAGTATTCCATCACGTCGTGAGTATAACCGCCTTTGGGGTCTTGACATGCAGCGTGTTCATCGCATGAAAGAAAACGCCATCATTTGCCACCCCGGTCCTATGAACCGCGGTATGGAGATTAATGCCGACGTTGCCGATTGCGCGCGTGCACGCATCCTAGACCAGGTACATGCAGGTGTACTTACTCGTATGGCAGAAATGTATCTACTTTTGGGAGGACAAAACAATGAAGTATCTCGTTAAAGGCGCGCGTGTTATCGACCCACAAATTAATTTAGACGACGTATGTGATGTACTTATCGACAACGGTTTTATTGCCAAGGTCGAAAAAAGCATTAGTGAAAAAGACTTTATTGTCGAAGGCGACGCTGAAGCAAACGTTGAGGTTATCGATGCAAAAGGGCGCGTCCTTACTGTTGGTTTAGTTGACATGCACGTTCATTTCCGCGACCCGGGTTATGAGTACAAAGAAACCATCGAATCGGGCTGCCGCGCTGCGGTGCACGGTGGTTTTACCGATGTAGCTACCATGCCTAACACCGACCCTGTTACCGATACGGGTACCGGCATTCGCTACCAAATCGACCGCGCCCGTGCGGCAAAACTCTGCCACGTTCGTCCTATTGGCGCACTTACCCGTGGTGAAGAGGGCGAAAACCTCGCCGAAATTGGCGACATGGTGCTCGAAGGTGCCGCTGCATTTTCGGACGACGGCCACGGTGTGCAAAAAGCGGGCATGATGCGCGTTGCCATGGGGTATGTGTCGCAGTTTGATAAGCTCGTTATCGCTCACTGTGAAGATGAAAGCCTTGCAGGTCACGGTGTTATTAACGAGGGTCGCCCCTCAAGCAAGCTGGGCATGTTTGGCATTCCTGCCCTTGCCGAAGAGCTTGAAGTGTACCGCGATATTGAGCTGTGCCGCCTTACGGGCTGCCCGCTTCACATTGCTCACATTTCAACCGCAAAAAGCCTGGATATGGTTCGTGCAGCAAAGCGCGAAGGCTTGCCGGTGAGCTGCGAAGTTACTCCGCACCACCTGTTTTTGTGCGAGGACGACATTACCGATGCATACAACACAAACTATAAAATGAACCCGCCTCTGCGCACACACGACGACATGCTTGCACTGCAGCAAGGTCTTATCGATGGCACTATCGATGCCGTTGCAACCGATCATGCACCTCACGCTCAGCATGAAAAAGATTGTGAGTGGGAAATTGCCTTAAATGGCATTATCGGCCTTGAAACGTCATTGCCGCTTATGCTTACGCATATGATTCATACCAACCACTTAAGCTGGCAGCGTCTTGTTGAGGTTATGGCTATAGCTCCGCGCCGCTTGCTTCGCCTTGACGCGGTAAAAATTGAGCCGGGCTATGCCGCAAATCTTACGCTTATCGACCCATCGGCGCAGGTAAGCATTACGCCTGAGTACTTTGAAAGCAAGGCATGCAACTCGGCATGGTTGGGCGAGAAGCTCACGGGATGTGCGCAAGATGTGTTTGTCGACGGCGTGCGCGTGATGCACGAGGGTTGTGTTTGCTAAGGTTATAGGTTCATGGTCCTCTCATGAGCGCGCGTGCGCACAAGGCGTGCATAACGCGAGCCGATCGCTTGTGAGAGGGCGTTTTACCACAGAAGCGTTGCGATAGTACAAGGAGAGGACTACGCGTGCAACAAACACATATCGGGCTCTATGATTGTTACATTGTTTCAAACATGCAGGTAGCCACCAATATTTATGAAGTTGTTTTGCTTGCGGGCACGCTGGCACAAACAATTAGGCCGGGACAATTTTTGGAGTTGGCGGTGCCGGGCTCAGA
Organism: uncultured Atopobium sp.; assembly: GCA_946997485.1. Taxonomy (GTDB): domain Bacteria; phylum Actinomycetota; class Coriobacteriia; order Coriobacteriales; family Atopobiaceae; genus Fannyhessea. The sequence continues at coordinate 25,960 of CAMPVF010000001.1, read as the reverse complement.
GACGCAGCTTGTGCGCGTGCCACTTTCGTATTCACAGGTAGATGCCCATGCAGGCATGATTTACATAACCTATGCTGTTGTAGGTTCTGCAACCAAGCGTCTATCGCAGCTGCCGGTAAAAACAAAACTCAACGTATTGGGTCCGTGCGGTCACGGCTGGCAGGTGCCTCAAAGCACAAAGCCTGCGCTGCTTATTGCAGGCGGTGTTGGCGCGCCTCCCATTATTGCAGCGGCTTCGCTTCTGCACGAGCACGGCATTGTGTGCGACGTTATTCTCGGCGCGCAAACAAAAGACAAGTTGTGGGGAGCTTCGCAGGTATCTGCCGCAGGTGCGCGCGAGCTCTTTATTTCAACCGACGACGGAAGCTGCGGCGTTAAGGGATTTACCACAAGCGTAGCCAAGCGCCTGCTTGATGAGCGCAGCTATGGAACGCTTTTTACCTGCGGTCCTGCGCCCATGATGAAGGGTGTAGCTGCACTTGCTGCAGAATATAACATTGCATGTCAAGCGTCACTTGAACGTATGATGACCTGCGGTTTTGGTGTGTGCAACACCTGTAATGTTGCCATGGCACAAGGCGGCTATAAAGGCTGCTGCACGGCAGGTCCGGTATTTGACGCAAAGGAGGTAGCATGGTAGCGCATTGTTGTCATACCGATGAACTACACGATGAAATTATGCGCACTGTTGTGGGCGAAGAGGTGCATCTGCATCCATCTATGAGCGACACGTGCGCCGCGGGTAATGAGGGCGACACGTGCGACACGTGCGACACGAGTGCAATCGATTTTTCGGTTAATCTCGGCGGTATTCACATGGCAAACCCCGTTAACACTGCTTCGGGTACGTTTGCGGCAGCTGAGCCCTTCGAAGCGTTTTACAACGTGGCGGAGCTTGGCGCTATTACCACAAAAGGTGCAGCTATCGAGGCGTGGCCGGGAAATCCGGCGCCGCGTATGTGCGAAGTTACAAGCGGCGTTATCAACTCGGTTGGTTTGCAAAATCCGGGTGTTGCGGGCTTGCTTGAACAATACGGCGCCTATTTAACATCGCTTTCTCAGCGCGGCTGCAAGGTAATTTGCCAGGTTGCTGGCCATGCCATTGATGAGTATAAGGCGGCTCTTTTGTATTTTGAAGAGCACGCGCCGTTTGCCAGCGGGTTTGAAATTAATATCAGCTGTCCAAACATTGCGTGCGGTGGCGTTGCCATGGGTGCAACACCGCAAGGAGCAGCGGAAATTGTGCGCGCGCTTCGTCCGTGCACCACACGTCCCTTGCTCATTAAAATGGGTGCTCAGCGCATTGCTGAGATTGCAAAAGCGTGCGAGTCGGAAGGTGCCGATGCGCTTACGCTTATCAATTCTATTCCGGGTATGGCTATTAACACGCATACCTACAAAAGCAAAATTTCCAGACCAACAGGCGGCATGAGTGGCCCTGCTATTCATCCTATTGCGGTGCGTATGGTGTGGGAAGCGCACAATGCCGTTGACATTCCTATTTGCGGTGTTGGGGGCGTTACCTGCGGCGAAGATGTTGCCGAGTTTATGCTTGCAGGAGCTACGGCGGTGTCGGTTGGTCTTGCCAATTTGTACGACCCATCCAGCGCTCACCGTATTTTGCATGAGTTTAAACAGTGGGCACAACGTCAAGGCGTATCAACTATGTCAGAAATAATAGGAGCGGTACGATGCTAACAGATACACAAGAAGCGCAGGTAACAAGCGGCAGCTGTGATGCCCGCGATGCCCGCGACGCCATTATTGTTGCACTCGATTGTTCAAAGGAAGAAGCACTTCATGTTGCTCGCACGCTTAAAGGGCGCGCCCGTTGGCTTAAAGTTGGGATGACCTTGTATTACAAGGAAGGTCCAGCGATTGTGGCCGAGCTTAAAAGCATGGGCTACAACGTGTTTCTCGACCTTAAACTGCACGATATTCCACACCAGGTGCACGGCGCGTGTCAAAGCGCCATTGCAACGGGTGCCGATATTATTTCGATACACGCGCTTGGCGGCTATGAGATGATGAACGCCGCTATAACTGCAGCTCACGAGGCACGCGAAGCCGGCGCAGCTGCCGCAAACATTATTGCCATTTCGGTGCTTACGTCAATGAACGAGCAAGCCTTAAACGATATTGGCATTCACGCGCCCGTGGCTGATGAAGTTGAAACGCTCGCGCGCGTTGCCAAAAAGGCTGGTATTAACGGTATGGTGTGCTCGGCATGGGAAGTTGAACGTCTTTCTGAGCTGTTTTGTCACAAGGGTTTGTTTGTGGTGCCGGGTATTCGTCTTGCTAATGGCGAAACAAACGACCAGCAGCGTGTTGCTACGCCGTCGTTTGCAAAGAGCCATCACGCAACGCATATTGTTGTTGGTCGCCCCATTTTGCAAGCGCCCGACATGTGTGCAGCCTTTGACGCGATTGCGGCCGATTGGGAGCGCTGCTCGTAGCTGCATGCTGTCACGTGCGCGTCTACGCGTGTACCGTTGCGTATGCACGGTGTCTTACCGCGTACGTACAGCGTTTGCGGCGCGTACGTGCAGCGGGTAAGCGATGTACCCTGGCGCGTATGGTACTCAACTGGTTTGCGATTCGTAACACTTTTTTTACAAAAATGCACAAAAACCAGGGTATACCAGTGGCGAAATGTGGTAATATCGCTATCGACGTGCGATTTTTCAAAAAAGTGCTTGCAAATTTAGCTTGTTATCAGCAAACTATATGAGTGCACGTAAAAGGTTGCACAACGTAATGAAAGTTTTGTTAGTTATGTGGCATTAACCTAACACTACATGTTTGGAGGAACGATGGCATTACCTCAGCTTACTGATGAGCAGCGTAAGGCAGCTCTGGAGAAGGCAGCAGCAGCTCGTCATGCGCGCGCTGAGCTTCGTGAAAAAATTAAAAAGGGCGAAGTAACTTTAAGCTCTGTTCTTGAGTCGGACGACGCAGTTGCAACTCGTATGAAGGTTTCTGCTCTTATCGAGTCGCTTCCTGGTTATGGTAAAGCAAAGGCTTCAAAGATTATGGATGAGCTCGGCATTTCTGCTACTCGTCGCGTTAAGGGTCTTGGCGCTCGTCAACGTGAGCAGCTCATCGAAGTTCTTTCTAAATAACCGTGGAAACTACACCTCGTTTATTTGTAATTTCAGGACCGTCAGGCGCAGGAAAGGGCACTATTGTTGCTCGTATACGCGAGCTTATGCCAAATCTTGCCTTGACGGTTTCGGCTACTACGCGAAAGCCACGTGACGGAGAAGTAAATGGCGAGTCGTATTACTTTTTATCCGACAAAGCTTTTAGCGATAAAGTAGTACAAGATGCATTTCTTGAATGGGCACACGTGCACGGACATTGCTATGGCACTCTTAAAAGCGAAGTAGAGCGGCACATTAACACGGGTCGTTCTGTTATCTTCGAAATCGACCCGCAAGGTGCTTTCAACGTAAAAGCAATTTATCCGGATGCCGTTCTTATTTTTATTATGCCACCATCACTACAAGTGCTTAAAGAGCGCCTGGTACATCGAGGCAGCGAAGACGAACGGTCGCTTGCCTTGCGTTTGCATAATGCCGCTCAAGAAATGCAGCTTGCACCTCGGTATTCTTTTACGATTGTTAACGACAATCTCGATAAGGCAGTTGCTAAACTGCAATCAATTATTCAAATGTGCGAAACAAGGGAGCGTAACTAGTATGGCATCTGATACTGCAACAAGTATTACTAAGCCCGAAATTGACAGTTTGTTAAGCAAAACGCAGCAAAACCCGTTTTTGCTGTGCACGATGGCTTCCAAGCGCGCGTGCGATCTTAAGAGCATGATTCGCTCGCAGCACCTGCGCGTTACGTCGGTTAACGACATCGACACCATTACTACCGACATCTCGGGTAGGGATTTGGTATCTGCTGCCATGAAAGAAATTAACGATGGTAGTCTTACCTATCAAAAAGATGAGTTTGACGAAGAACTGCGTAATTCCAACGCAGTTGTTGAGCACAATTTATAAGCTGGTTACACGCATTACACCGCGTGCATTCATTGCTCGTGCTGCGTCTTGTGACGGTTTAGGTGTTTTGATGTACAGTGTAATTGTGTAATTGTGCTTTGATTGTTAGCGCGCGCAAGGGTAGCATGCCCTGTTGCGCGTTTTTTCTCTTCATGAGTTTTCGCGGCGTATATGTGCACGATATAGGCATGGTGCATACGCGGACGACTATAAGGTTTGAGGATACTATGCAACAACTTTCATCATATACACGCGTGTGTTTGCTCCATTATCACGAAATTGGGCTTAAGGGTAAAAACCGCAAAAAATTTGAAGCGCAGTTGAGCGATAACCTTCATCATGCGCTTAAGCCTTTTCATATTGAGCAGCCAAAGCGCATTTCAGGGCATATTTTGGTGCGCGTACATGAGGGTTCTGCTTCACTTGAGCTTGCACGCAAAGCAGCGTGTGTGCCAGGCGTAGCGCGCGTTTCACTTGCGTACGAGTGTGCACCTACCCTTGATGACATGCGTTTTCTTGCGGTTTCGGTGCTTTCTCGTGTGGGTGAATTTTCTTCCTTTAAGGTGCATGCTCATAAATCGTCCTCAACCATTGCATATCACACGCTTGAGCTTAATACGCTTATTGGCGATGCCTTGTGCGAAGCGTTTCCGCACAAGCGCGTACAGATGAAGGCGCCCGATGTTACCGTGCACGTTACCGTGGTTAACAACGTGGTGTATGTGTACGCGTCGCTTGAGCGTAGCTACCATGTGGCGGGTTTTGGCGCGCGTGATAGCTTCGATGTTGATGAAGACGCTGCAATTACGCAGGTAGGCATAGGTGGCTTGCCAGTTGGTACGGCTGGCAAAGTTATGGTTATGCTCTCGAGCGGTTTTGATTCGCCCGTTGCGTGCTGGCAAGTGGGGAGGCGTGGCGCCATTTGTGTGCCCATTCACTTTTCTGGGCGCCCTATGGTTGCCGATACCAGCGAATACCTTACGCAGGATATTATTCGTGCGCTTGAGCCCTACGGCTGTGTTGGTCGTTTGTACGTGTGTCCTATGGGCGAGGTTCAGCGCGAAATTTCGCTTGTTGTTCCGCAGTCGTTGCGCATTATTTGCTATCGTCGCATTATGTTTGCCGTAGCTGAGCGTATTGCTCATATTGAAGGAGCAAAAGCCCTGGTAACGGGTGAGTCGCTTGGTCAGGTGGCGTCGCAAACGCTTGATAATATTGCCGTTGTAAACGAAATGGTTACGCTACCGGTATTTCGTCCGCTTATTGGTTCTGATAAGCAGGAAATTATTGCACAAGCGCAGCGTATTGGCACCTTTGATGTAAGCAGCCAGCCTACGCCCGATTGCTGCACGCTGTTTATGCCTAAAAATCCCGAAACACACGCAAAGCCTTCGATGGTGCACGCTGCCTGGGATTCGTTTGACCATAACGCCATGATAGATTCGCTGGTAGATGCTATTGAATACGTTGACTTTTCTCAGTGCATAAGTTATCGTGCGCCCAAGGAGAAAAAAGACTTTCACGCAACGCTTACAGCGTAGCGGGCGGGCGAGCGCTGGGTATACGCTGGCTGTGCGCTGGGTATGCCGGTAGTGCTGTGTCCAATCGTGAACATCGTGTGTGCGGCATTTGCCTTACATCAATCATCATATGGAGAAAATGAGTACGCCAAGTTTTATGGTGGCGTGCTCTTTTTTTATAGTGGCTTCTAGCTGCGCACATGCGCGGTTATTTGTGCGCTTCATGCTATCTTCACATTGCATGCAAGCTACGTGCATGATGTATCTGCCGCATAGCACCAATAACGCACTCCGCACGCGTTTTTTGAGTGGTAGTACCGTACGATATGCATAGCGCGTATCGAAGGGACAACTCATGGCTCAATTACCCGATAACACAGTACCTATATCGCAGCGCACACGTCCACGCGTGCCTGCGCGCGTATCTGCACGTACCGGTGCCCTTTTGGATGCACCTGCATCAGCACGCGCGCCCTCTCGCCGCGGCATTGGATTTGGTGCACGCCTGGTGACGTGGTTTTCTCAAAAAAATCCGTATGTGCTTGGGTGTGGCATTGCCGCGCTTGTTGTTGCTGCTGTGATACTTGTTGGCTATGCTGAGCCTGCACTGCAGCTTCCTGCAACAGCAGGCGCGTTTGACAGTACCGCTCAAGGTGCACCTGCCGCTGCCGGCGCGTCAAAAAAGAATACGAGCGAACGTACTGGTGGCGATGCTGGCACCGCAGCAGGCTCTGCTGCAGCTGCAGGTGATGCTGCCGATGCACGAGGTGGCGAGGCAGAAGGTGCAGTTGTGGTGCATGTTGATGGCTGCGTTAAAAAACCTGGCTTATACACGCTGTCTGCCACAGCGCATCGCATTAACGACGCCATTGCTGCTGCGGGTGGCACTACGAGCGATGCAGACATGACCTGCGTAAACGTAGCGGAGCTTATGCAAGATGGCGAAAAAGTTACTATTCCTGCACGGGGAGCGCCGAACACTGATGACGCTACGGACAATGCTCGTGCTGGAGATGATGGCGCTGCCCCGTCCGCTGGGTCGGGGCGTGTGCGCGGCGGCGCTTCATCTTCGCGCGGGCGCGCGGGTGGTAAAGCTGCAAAAGGTGATACACAAAACGCGCATACGAGCCCGCGAGCTGGAAAAATATCAATTAATAAGGCGTCCGCAGCTAATTTGGAAACAATTCCCGGCATTGGGCCGAGCACCGCGCAACATATTGTTGCCGACCGCGCTCAGCACGGAAAATTTAAGCGCCTTGAGGATCTTATGCGCGTTAAGGGCATTGGTAAAAAGAAGTTCGAAAAAATAAGGCCGCACATTGTACTGTAGCTGCATATGGTGGTGTAACTGCGTATGGTGGTGCAGCGTGATGTGCTGTAACGGGGAAACGAGGTGAAGCTATGGGGGCGTACACACGCGCACGCGTGCGTGATATGCAAGACACACCTGCACCATATCCTGGTGCTCGCGTGCAGCGTTCTACGCTCTATCCAGCGAATATGCGCACTTATATTCCGGGTGTGTGTATCTGCTATGCTGCGCTGCATCTAAGCTGTGCATATATGCGTCAATCGTTTGCGTTTGTGCAGCGAGCTTTAAGCGCTGCATGCGCAACTGGGCCAATTCGACGCGCGTGCAGCGCATTGGTGTGCACATGGGACGGGCGCATGGTGCTTGTGTGCCTGGTGTGTGCGCTTTGCATTTCAGCATGCGCGGCGAGGGCGGCACATGCGTGCGTGTGGCATACGCACGCGCAGCTCTATAGGCGTATTGCAGCCTGTTTTATATGGTGTGTTGTTGGTATAAGCGCAGCATGTGTACTTACACTTTTTTCACTCTACACTACAGCACGTAATACAGCGCAGCTTTGCGAAACGGTGCATCATGCGCCCATGCGTGTGCAGGTGGTATCCGATGCATATAAGCGTTTTGGTTCGTACGTATCGCGCGTGCGAATTCTTGGTTATCAATCTCCACATGGTGCCACCCGCGCCGCCCATGCAGACAGCAGGTGTAAGACGCTTCAAGCCAAAGAATCTACTGCCGCGTATTGTACCGACGGCGAATTTATACCAACACCTGCGCTTTTTGCCCATGTTTCCTTTTCGCAAGAATATGTTCAAGGTGAGGAGCTTACGCTCGATGCAACACTTGCGCCTGTTCCGTGTACGCCCGCGCAGCTATCTTCTATTGCACGTGGTACAACGCTTAAACTTACGCCAGGCAAGGTGCATGTTCGCCGCTGGCCGCGCTCTGTTGTGGGCGCGCTTTCTGCCTTGCGGTATGCGTGCATTGAGGCGTTGCTGCAGCTTCCTTCACCTATCCGCGCAGCGGCGCCCCACACTGCAGCATTGGGAAAAACCGATGCGGGTGCATTGTCGCGCGAGGTTGTGTCTGCAAAGAGCGATATGTCTGTCTTGTCCTTACGTGCGCTTGCTGCGGCAGGTGTTCTTGGCTATCGCGCGCCGCTGTATGCTAACCATCTCAATGAACTCTTTGTTACCTGCGGCATCGCGCACGTTATTAGTGTTTCGGGCGCTCATCTTGCTATGCTGAGCGTTATTATAACTTCGCTTCTTAAACGCATTGCTGTGCCTCACGCCGCGCAGCAGCTCCTTTGTTTGTGCGTGTGCCTTGTGTTTTGCGTACTGAGCGGTGCATCCATTTCGGTTGTGCGCGCTTGCATGCTTGTGTGCGTGCAGTGTGTGTGCAGCGTGCTTCATCGCAAAAAACATACCCTCTCTTCACTTAGCTGCGTTGGCATCGTTATGATTGTGGCGGATAACAGCTGCGTTGTTCAGCCCGCTTTTATCTTATCCATGCTCTGCGTACATGGGATTGCACTCTTTGCACGCCCCTTTGCTGCGTGTTTGCAGGAGTTTTGTGTCAGCACGCAAAGAGGTGTTGTTTCTGCACTGGAATATTACATCGATGACGGGTGTTTGCCTGCGCATATCCGATCGATTCTTGAGCGTTGCTGGAGAGTTCTGCGCAGCAATCATGCGCGGCGTTCTAAACATCACACGCACGCCGCATTATTATCCAACACGGTTGGTACTACAATTGCTACTACACTTGCAGCGCAGCTTAGCTGCCTTGCATATACCATTCTTGCGTTTCGCAGCGTGTCTGTTATTGGCATTGTGATAAATGTACTGCTGGTACCTTTCATCATGCACTATTTTATGGTTGCAGCTGTGTGCATTGCAGCCGTAACCGTAGCGTTCGGCATGATTGGAGGAGCGCTTATACGCAGCGTGTGCGCGGTTTTTATCGACGTGCCTGCCTTGTTAACCTGTAGTGCTTTAGGCGCGTTTGCGCAGGTTCCGGGCGCATCTATTGCGTGCAGCTACCTTTGGAGTTTAGTTGCATGTGCGTGCTCGGTGGTGTTGTGTGGTATCGTTATTAAACGATACGCTACGTTGTAGAAAGTTGGCCATCGTGGAACAAGCACGCGCACACCTTGCTAATCTTATGAATGTATACCTTGCTGTTGGCAGCGACGATGTAAAAATTAAACGCGCTGCAGCGCGGCTTCGCACCTATTTGCTTGATGCGTATGCGTTTTTTAACTATAACGAGTACGACGCGCAGCAGCTAGGCGACATCTCGGAGGTTCTTTCTTGTTGCATGGCTATGCCAATGGGCGATGATGTGCGCATAGTTGTGTTGTTTAACGTTGACGCGCTTGCTCGTGATAAGCTAAGTCAGCTTGTTTCGTATGTACAAAACCCCAATACGCATTGTGTGTTGTTTCTTTCGGCAACAAAAATGGCAAAAAATACCGCGCTTTATAAGGCAGTAGCACACGTAGGGCAAAAAGCCATTATTCCGTGTGCGGCAGCTCAAAAAGAAGAGGTACCAGTATTTGTTGAGCGCGTAGCGCGTAGCAAAAACCTGCAGTTTGATGCAAACGCAATAGCAGAGCTTATAGGACGTGTAGGTGCGCAGCCGCGCATGCTTACCTGCCAAATTGAAATGATTGCGGCGCATATGTATGCGCAGCAGGCGTCACGCTCCACCGTGGATGCAACCGCTGCTGCTGGCGCTGGCGCGCCGGCATTGCTTCGTGTTACCCGCGAAGACGTGTGTGCGCTTGTTGATAGCACCGCCGAAGTTACGCCGTGGAAGTTTTTAGATGCGCTCAGCGCGCGCAATAAAGCCCAGGCGCTTGCAGCATATGCGCAGCTTAAAAGCACAAGTTCACCTATTCAGCTTGCGCGTCTTATGGTGCAGCGTATTCGTGCGCTTATGTGCGCGCGGGCGTGCACAGCGCGGGGTGATGCGGGACATATTTTGTCTGCGCTGCACATTCAGGCATGGCAGCAAAAACGTTATAGCGGCTGGGCGCGGCTCTTTGCACAAGGTGAGCTTGAGGAGCTGTTGCTTGCTGGTGTTGCACTTGATGCTCAGCTTAAATCGTCGCAGGCAAGCGATACCGCTCTTCTTGAACTTATACGTGCCATGTGCACGCGCGCGCGTTCGTAAGACTTTGAACTTTTTTGAACTCTATTTGAACTTTTTACCTGTTAAACATACCTGTTAAACGTGGACAAGTTCAAGTTCAGATTCAATTCCCACGATCAACATCTGCAAGTTCAAATTCAAATTACGCGTGCTGTACAAACGAGTTGTACAGTGCAATCGACGGGGGATATACGTAGCGTTTTGTTTCGAGTACATAGATAATGCCCGAGGTAAATGCATTAATAAATACATCGCGCATACTATCCACACCAACCATCGCGCGCGTGTGTTCAATTGCGGGTACGATTGTGCGGTTTGGTTCTATACCATCTGCAACAAATACCACCATATCCAGGGCGTTCATCGCTTCGCATGCAACGGTGTGATAGTAAATTGCGTGGAGAATTTCATCTGAAAGCATAGGGTAGCGCTCTTTAAGCTCGCGCGCAGCTGTCATGCCATGGAGCAGCTGGTAGGTTTGATCGTCTGTACCTTCAAGCGTAATGCCATACCTGCGCGCTTTGGCAATTTGCTCTTGTGGCGATAGAATTTTATCCCAATCGTGCAATAATCCTGCGATATATGCATTATCAACGCTCAGCGAAGGGTCATTAACCTGCGCATTTTGTGGATGTGCATACACAGCTGCCATGTATGCCGCCGTTTTTGCCACACTCAGGCAGTGAGCATAGCGTTTTGGGTTTATGTGCTGCATACGCGCTGCAAGCGCTAAGGTAAGTGTGTCGGCAAGCGCTTGTGTATCTGCGGTGAGTTGCGGAGTAAATTGTGCAACTGCTTCACAAAAATTATCTACCATAAAGCCTTCTTTATTTTCTGCATTATCATGCCGTATACTACATGATAGTGTACCTGTATTGCGCGCGGAGCTGCCATTACAACCAGCACGTACCAGCACAACCAACACAAGTAAAGCGGGGTTTTTGTGACACATTCAACACAAGCTGCATCTTCTGCAGACGTCTGCACACAAGGCAGCAAGCACACGGTAACCATTGAGCGCATGAGCTATGGCTCAGCAGGTATTGCTCATTTGCCAAGCGGTTTGTGTGTGTTTGTTGAGGGCGGTATGTGGGGCGATGTGTGTACCATTGAGATTACGTCGCTTTCAAAACATTTTGCGCAAGCGCGTCTTGTGTCGCTTATTGAACCCTCTGAGCTGCGATGCGAGCCTGCGTTTAGCGATAATGTGCTTGCGGGCGGGGCTCCCTGGTCGCACCTTATGTACGAAGCACAACTTTCGGCAAAGCAATCCATCGTGTCTGATGCACTTTCGCGTGTTGCGCACCTTTCGCAGGAAACCATTCAAACACTTCTTAAGCCTATTATTCCCGCTAAAAAGCAGTGGGGCTATCGCAATAAAATTGAACTTTCTACGTATACCGATAACGGCACGTTGTGTATTGGCATGTTTGACGTGCAAACAAATCGGTTTGTACCCGTGTCGCAGTGTCCGCTTGGTAACGATATGATTACCAAGGCAGCAAAGGCCGCGCAAGGTGCGCTTCAATTTGTGGCGCGCTCGCAAGACATTGGCCTTGAGCGCGTGGGTATTCGCGCTTCGGTGCGTACGCGCTCGCTTGAGGTGGCGCTTTGGACAAAAGCTTGTTCGTTTCCGCGCAGTTACGTTGCTAACATGCTTAATAGCGCCATTCCCGAGGCAACGTCGGTGGTGCGCGTGCTTACTAAAGGCCAGCGTCGGGTGCGTAAAGTTGTTGGTGTTGAGCGTCTTTCGGGTGAAGGTTCATGGCGCGAACAGCTTGCAGGTCGCACCATGCGCATTTCTGCGCCGTCGTTCTTTCAGGTGCATACGCGTGCTGCCGAAACGCTCATTTCGTGCGTGCTTGATGCGCTTTGTGTAAAACCAACTGAAAAGGCGTTCGACTTGTATTGCGGCGCTGGTACATTTACGTTGCCGCTGGCAGATGCCTGCATGAGCGTTGTTGGGGTAGAAGCGCAAGGTACGTCTATTAACGATTTGAAACGTTGTATTGAGCGCGAATCGTATACCAACATTATCGCAGTGTGCGGCGACTCGTTTCGTGAGTTTCCTCATACTGATGCCGACGTGATTGTGGTAGACCCGCCACGCGCGGGGTTAGCGCCTGAGGTTATCGCCAAACTCAATGCACAAAAAGCGCGCGCCATTGCATATGTATCGTGCGATCCCATTACGCTTTCCCGCGACATCCAGCGCTTTTGTGCGGCAGGGGTATATACACCGGTATCAATTGTGCCGGTTGATGTGTTCCCGCAGAGTTTTCATGTTGAGTGCGTTTGCTTGATGGCTAGGGTCGAAGGGAAATAAGCTCAAAAGCCATTGATTTCAGGTACTTATCGGGTTTCGGCAGCTTTGAGCAGGTGCTAGCGGCAAACGCTCCGCGGTAACGTATCTGTGGCGGCACGGTCGGAAAAATGTGAGAGTGGAGTTGCCGGTTTAGATGTCAGAGGGTTGAAGCTGTGGATTAGGTGTCATTGGGGTTGAGTGTTCGGTTTAGGTGTTAGAACCTTTTGGAGGAATAGGATATATGGATATTTGGGATACGCTATATGAAAAGGCAAAAGAGTATTATCACCCAGAGGAAGTGTCTCCGTTCGTTTACGCGCACCACGTAGTTTGCGCGTTGGAGGCGGAAAATGGAGAAATCTATACAGGTTTTTGTATTGAAAGCTGCAGCGGCGTGCTGAATTTATGTGCGGAGCGTGTGGCGGCTATCAATATGTATGCAAATAGCGGACAGACAAAGGTGAAGCGTCTGATCGCGTTCCGCGACAAAGCGCCTTATGGTGAAGGAAGCGGTATGCCCTGTGGAGCGTGCAGGGAGTTTTTCTATCAGTTGGATGAAGATAATGAGAATATGGAAATCATGGATGATTTTGTACATAGAAAAACGGTCACACTAAAAGAGCTGATGCCTAATTGGTGGGGCAAAGAACGCTATGCGGATGCAAAGAAATAATTATTAGCAGATATGTTCACGACAGACCAAGGCTCCTCACTACTGATAGTTGTCGGTGATGAGGAGCTTTTTATTCTGCAATATCGCTGCTGAGGACGGACTTACACACTGCCGTCCGGTTTCAAACATCCAGTGAAACAGGACGCTCATAACATCGGTGAATGAACGGCTATGTTAGCAGATATTTTTTGCTATCACCTCTGCCGACTACTTTTATAAGTCCGAGATCCCGCATCTGTTTTGCAACAGTAAAGGTGCGGGTCTTTTTCAGTCCCAGAAGCTCGCTGATTCCTTTTTCGGTGATCTGCCCATTTGCTTTGATATAATCCAGCACTTTCTGCATCTGCGTGGTTACTGCCGATATGTTCTCAGACTCTGCCACAGGAACAGCATTCATATTCGGCAAGACAATTTTGAACGTATTATAGGTCACTTCAATTTTCGGCTGCTCCGAGCAAGCGGCATATAGATTGAATATTCTGCGAATACCAGTGCCGTAACTTTCAATCAGACGCAAACGATGGAACACTTCAGCGAGATTTTTGTTTCTCGGCTGAGAAATACCAGAACGAATATCGTCAGGAGAAAGGCCAGGAAGAAGTCCTCCAAGAGAAATGAACTCCATTTTATGGTCGGTAACATTGATTATGATACTGCCACTAAAACTGTAATCGCGGTGGACAATCGCATTCAACAATGCTTCGCGGATTGCTTCTTCGGGGTAATCTTGCTTATCTGTCCGTACCACACCTTTGATTACGGAGCTCGTCTTATTACAAAGTGCCAGATAGTTTACAGCGTCTTCAAATTGTTTGAAAACCGACCCTGCAAACTCTTTGCTATCTCGGAACACCGTACAGGCATCGTCACTGAATACAGCAATTTTTATTGTATGTGCACATTGGTCAGAGAGAAGTAAGGCAAGGTTTGTATACATGCCGTTTTTCTTTTGCGTAATACCAAGAGACCGATATTTCCTCGAGTTGAATTCCACCCCATAAAGATTGAATGCTCTTTGAGCTGCTTCAAAGGTTAATTCTTGCTCAAGCGAACGGTTTTCCTCGAAAGTATCACCGTCGCTCTCCTTGATCATCTGACGGATTTGCTCAAGGGAGGCGGAAACACTGGAGGTACCTTGACGCACATAAACGCCGCTCGGTTTCAGCCCTTTTCCTTTTAGATAGTAAGGCTTATTCGTACCTTCACTTACAGTAATCCGTACCACCTTGTTATCTTGCACTGTAAAGCGCACGAACATGGTAAGATCCGGCATGATTGCATCGCGGATACCGTTCGTAATACGGGTATATTCTTTATCAACATCGGTCAATCCGACAGCATTTCCATCGTTATCTATTCCAACATATACAACGCCTCCGTCAGTATTGGCAAAGGCTATCACTTCTTTATAGATTTCCTCAGTAAACTGAGACTTAAATTCAATATTCTCGGTTTCAAAATTCATCGAAGTACCCCCCCCTGCAATAATCCCTATTATATTATACTCACAAAATTCACTATGACAATCGCGAATAGCGAATTTATAGCGAATATTCGCTCTATGCAACGAATATTCGGGATGCAGCGAAAATGCCTGTGGTTCCTGCAAGCTGTGCTCTTAGCTCCAGCAGTTCGGTGTCCTGTATATGCATGATTTCCGATACACACTTTCTGAGCCGATGCAGAAGCTCTTTTATCTCTTTGAACACTGCCATGTCGATACCGGGCTTCGGTTTCGGCGGCAGCTTCGCCTGACGGATTAGGAGCTCCAAAAATTGATTTTGCTTTCTGCACAATAGTACAGAATAGGATCGGCAGCCTACTTTTTTCTGATGTGTCCACTCCCAAAAGGAGATGGAAAATTTCACATGTTACATCCTTGTTCCTGCTGTAATATGAAGGGAAGCATAAGGTATGGACAGCATACAAGGAGGAGACTGGCTTCGGAGCTAATGCTTTTAAGGTCGGCACTCATTATTATACTAATTGGTTGGAAGAGCCGGAGCTGCCGCTGAAGATAGACGGGTTGAATATCGATAAGGTGTATGATGACTTTGTTCGGCAGATTGCAGGAGATGCCCTTCAGACGGACAGTAAGGAATCCGTTGGGAAAGATGAACGGCGGCAACAGCTGCAGAAGCAGATATCATCTTTGTAGGCGAAGGTTCGGAAGAAAAAACAGCTGAACAAACAGATTCAGCTGAACGGAGAGTTGAAGAAACTGAAGAATGAATCGGAGAAAATCGCATGATCCAAGAGTATCTTCTACAGGATGAAAATATCAAGAAAGATATCTCTGACTACAAACCAGAGAAGGCTTCTATAAATCTTTATCAGGTTGAGAAAGGGAAATGCTGGTATGCTCAGATTTCTGTGAATGGAAGTAATGAACAGGCAGCACGGGATTTATCAGATATAGACGAGTATGTGCGGGATCATTTTGCAGTCACACTGCTGAGAAGTGAGTGCTCTGCATACTTTACAAATAAATTATACCCTCTGCTTAGTAGTTTTGAGCGTACGCTCAGAAAACTTCTGTATATCTTTAGCGCGATAAACAATGATGATGAATCGGCTAAAAATATAAAAGTACTTGAGAAGAAAACAATTGGTCAGATATTTACGATGCTATTTATTGATGATGCATTCGTAAGCAGCATTAAGGATAGCATCAAAGGTGCTAATCGAGACATTTTCTCAAAGGACGATATTCTGAAGCTGATTTCTTCAGTTGATGAAAAGACGGTTTGGGATTCGTTGATGGGAGATTATATTGTTCCAACCCTAAGAAAAAATTTTCAGGAAGTACGTTTTATCAGGAATAATGTAATGCATGCCCATAACATCAATTGGAATGAATACGAGAATTCAAGGAAACTTTTGAGAAAGATAATAAAAGAAATGGAAACCGCCCTGGATGATGTTACGATAAAAGAATCCATTGCTACAAAAAAGCCATCTTACAATCATACATTGTCAGATGCATTAAAGGCACAGGTACCACATATTGAGGGATTAGGTGCTTTACAAACTACATTGATGGATTCCTACAAATTATCTCCGGCATATATAAATAGGATCCAAGAAGCTGCAAAGCGAGCTATGCCTGGAATTAAACGTATATCTGAACAGGCACAGGAAACATCACGAATGCTCTCCGATACACCTGGATTAAAAGCCGCTCAAGAACAAGCAAGAATGCTTTCTGAGATATATCGAAATTCGGCTATCATAGAGGCGCAAAAACAAGCTGCTCAAATCTCTAATATTCTGAATAGTAATCTTGGAATTTTGGAAATGCAGGAACAATCGAGATTATTGTCAGAAGCGGTAAAATCTATAACCCCACCACTTCAAGATACCATAGATGATACAGAAGGTTCAGCAGGGGAAGGAGAAGATTAATATGGAAAAAATGAGGATGGAGTCGATTGATATGACCGCTCAGAATATAGACAAAATTGCGGCTCTGTTTCCGAACTGCATTACGGAGACAGTGGGCGAAAACGGCGATCTGAAGAAAGCCATCAATTTTGATCTGCTCCGCCAGATGCTGTCTGGCGATGTTATCGAGGGCGATGAAGCTTATGAATTTATCTGGGTTGGCAAGAAGGCGTCAATCGTCGAGGCTAATAAGCCTATCCGAAAGACACTGCGTCCGTGTAAGGAAGAAAGTGTAAATTGGGATACTACGGAGAATCTCTATATCGAAGGCGATAATCTTGATGTGCTCAAGCTTTTGCAGGAGAGCTACCTCGGCAAGGTTAAGATGATCTATATTGATCCGCCGTACAATACCGGGAGTGATTTTATTTATAGGGACAATTTTTCAGTTGGTGTCTCTGATTATGAAATGGAACTCGGTGTGACTGGCGATGATGGAAACCGCCTGTTTAAGAACACTGATACTAATGGCAGATTCCATTCTGATTGGTGCAGCATGATGTACTCAAGACTAATGCTTGCAAGAAATTTACTTTCAGATGATGGGGTCATCTTTATTTCTATTGATGATAATGAAATTGAAAATTTACAAAAAATTGCTAGGGAAATTTTTGGCGATAATAATATTGAAGTTTTAATTTGGAATAAAGAAGCAGAAGGTTCTTCAGGAACATTAAAGCAAGTCTCTACAACAAGAAGAATTCATGAATATATTGTGTGTGCTTGTAAAAATAAAAAACATACTCAGTATCATAAAATACATGAAGCAATTAAAGGGAGGGAAGGTGAATTTCAAACTGCTAATTTAGCCGTTAATGCAGAAAAAGAGAATAAAAATCATCCGAATTATTTTACAATAAGGAATCCGTTTGGCGAACATTTTACTAAACAATGGAAATGGAATAAGAATGAAATCAAAAGGCTAATTGATGAAAATTTGATATATTGGGGCTCAGACGGTCATAAACAACCTCGTTTGATTATTCCAACAGATGAGAGAAGAACCACATATTTACTTTCAATTTTAAATTATGGTGGAACGACTATAGGCAGAAAAGATTTTGAAAATCTTTTCGCGGAAAATATAGAGTTTTCTTATCCAAAACCCATTATTCTAATGAAGAAAATATTAGGAACTGTTATGGGAGAAAATGAAATCGTTTTAGATTTCTTTTCTGGTAGTGCAACAACAGCTCATGCAGTAATGCAGATGAACTCAGAGGATAATGGACACCGTAAGTTCATTATGGTGCAACTTCCTGAAGAAACTGATGAGAAATCAGAAGCATATAAGGCAGGATATAAAAATATCTGTGAAATAGGAAAAGAGCGTATTCGTCGTGCAGGAAGGAAGATAGTAGAAGAAAATAAGGATAAAGAAGGAATTGAAAATCTTGACATTGGATTTCGTGTGTTCAAGCTCGATGACAGTAACATGAATGATGTTTACTACAGTCCTGCTGAATACAGTCAAAACTTACTTTCTATGCTGGAATCCAATGTAAAGTCAGATCGCTCTGACCTTGACCTGTTATTCGGTTGCCTTCTTGAATGGGGCTTACCGCTGTCAATGCCATACACATCTGAACAGATTGAAGGGTGCACCGTGCATACCTATAATGACGGCGATCTGATAGCCTGCTTTGATGAAAATATCCCGGATGACGTGGTAAAAACAATCGCAAAGAGACAGCCACTGCGTGCAGTATTCCGCGATAGTAGCTTCAACGGAAGTCCAGCCAAGATCAACGTAGGCGAGATTTTCAAGATGCTGGCTCCAGACACAAAAGTAAAAGTTATTTAAGGAGGTAGCATCCGCATGAGAATTCGATACAAGCATCAAAAATTCCAAGCTGATGCTGCCAAGGCGGTCGTGGATGTTTTTGCAGGTCAGCCTTATTTGACACCCACCTACATGATGGATCGCGGCTCTGGATATATTCAGCGGTCGTTGACCGACGACGTGGACTTTACTGGATGGAGCAATCAGAAGATTGTGCCGGAGCTTTCCGATTATCTGATTCTGGAGCATATACAGAAAATTCAGCGGACAAATCAGATCCAGCCGTCTTCAAAGCTGGAAGGACGCAGTGACGGTTTCAATCTGACCATTGAAATGGAGACTGGTGTCGGCAAAACCTATACCTACATCAAGACAATGTATGAACTGAACCGTGCCTATGGCTGGAGCAAGTTCATTATTGTTGTTCCGAGTATCGCTATCCGCGAGGGTGTGTATAAGTCCTTACAGATGACGCAGGAGCACTTCGCGGAGGAGTACGGTAAGAAGATCCGCTTCTTTATTTACAATTCTGCGCAGTTGACGGAGATTGACCGCTTTGCTTCCGACAGCTCTATCAATGTTATGATCATCAATTCGCAGGCGTTTAATGCCAGGGGCAAAGACGCAAGGCGTATTTATATGAAGCTGGACGAGTTCCGTTCCCGCAGGCCGATTGACATCATTGCAAAAACGAATCCGATCCTGATAATCGATGAGCCGCAGTCTGTGGAAGGTAAGCAGACGAAGGAGCGCCTGAAGGAATTCCAGCCGCTGCTGACGCTGCGTTATTCCGCTACGCATAAGTCAGATAGCATTTACAACATGATTTATCGTCTGGACGCTATGGATGCATATAACAAGCGTTTGGTTAAGAAGATCGCTGTTAAAGGCATTACCGAGACCGGAAGCACGGCCACGGACAGCTATCTCTATCTGGAAGGCCTGAATCTTTCCAAGGGTGATCCTACTGCTACGCTGCAGTTTGAGGTCAAGATTGCTAGCGGCACTCCAAAGAAAAAGAGTCGCATCGTGAAAATCGGAGATAATCTCTACGACTATTCCGGTGGGCTGGAAGAATACAAAAATGGCTTTGTGGTCAAGCAGATCGATGGCCGGGACGATTCAGTGGAATTCCTGAACGGCATCAAGATTTATGCCGGTGACGTGATTGGCGCGGTCGATGAAGACCAGCTCCGTCGCATTCAGATCAGAGAGACAATCCTGTCACATATCCAGAGAGAGCGTCAGCTCTTCTATAAGGGCATAAAAGTGTTGTCTTTGTTCTTTATCGATGAGGTTGCAAATTATAGAGAGTACGATGCTGCAGGCCAGCCGGTGAACGGAAAGTACGCCAGAATGTTTGAAGAGGAGTACGAAGACATCATCAGTAATATGCAGCATTGTATAGGCGAGGATGAATACATCAAATACCTACAGAGCATAAAGGCTTCCAAGACGCACGCGGGATATTTCTCCGTTGATCGAAAGGGCAAGATGATAAACTCCAAGGTTGTTCGTAAAGAGACAACTTCGGATGACGTGAGCGCCTATGAGTTGATTATGAAAAACAAGGAATTGCTTCTTGATCGTGATCCGAAGAAGTCACCGGTACGTTTTATCTTCTCACACTCTGCATTGCGCGAAGGGTGGGATAATCCCAATGTATTCCAGATCTGCACGCTGAAGCAGTCCTCAAGTGATGTTCGTAAGCGTCAGGAAGTAGGTCGTGGCCTGCGGCTCTGCGTTAATCAGGACGGTGAGCGTATGGATACCAATGCGCTCGGAAACGACGTTCACAACGTGAATGTTCTTACCGTTATCGCTAGTGAGAGCTACGATTCCTTTGCTAAAGGGCTGCAAACTGAAATGGCAGACGCTGTCGCTGATAGACCGCGTGCAGTTACAGTTGACCTGTTTGTTGGCAAGGTTATCAAGGACGATAAGGATAACGAGCAGGTTATCGATCAGGTTAAGGCTTCTGAAATTTACTACGATATGATCTTCAACGGCTATATCGACCGCAAGGGCGTCCTGACTGATAAATATTACGAGGATAAAGCAAATGGAGAAATCAAGGTTGCAGAAGAAGTCGCTGACTCTGCTGCTTCGGTGATTGAGATTGTTGATTCCATCTATGATGCTCGCAGCATGCAGCCTGAGAATGCCCGCAGCAATAATGTCGAGCTTCAGGTGGATGAGGACAAGTTGGCGATGCCGGAGTTTAAAGCTCTGTGGTCGAGAATCAATTCCAAGTCTGTTTATGTCGTTGACTTTGATACCGATGAGCTTATCAGGAAGTCTATTGCTTCCCTCGATACCAACCTGCGTGTTTCAAAGATTTACTTCCAGGTTGAAACTGGAGCAATGGATACCATCAAATCGAAGGAGGAGCTGGTCTCTGGTGGTGCCTTCGTAAAGGAAGAGTCCGCCAGCTATGGCGTGACCATAACGGCAAACTCAAATGTAAAATATGACCTTATCGGAAAGCTGGTGGATGAAACCGGTCTTACCCGTAAAGCGGTTATCGCAATCCTTCAGGGAGTTAAACCGTTCGTGTTTAACCAGTTTAAGGACAATCCGGAGGAATTCATCGTCAAGGCTGCTGCGCTGATCAACGATGAAAAGGCCACAGCAATCATCGAGCATATTACCTACGACGTGCTGGATGAGCATTACGGCATGGATGTTTTCACCGATCCGACCATCAAAGGCAAGCTCGGAGTCAACGCGATGAAGGCCAACAAGCATCTGTATGACCATATCGTCTACGACTCTACCAACGAACGTGACTTTGCGACGGATCTGGATACTAATACTGATGTCGCGGTTTACGTGAAACTGCCGGACGGTTTCTATATCTCCACTCCGGTCGGGCACTACAATCCGGACTGGGCGATTGCCTTCTACGAGGGCACTGTCAAACATATATATTTCGTGGCGGAGACGAAAGGATCTATGAGTTCGATGCAGCTGCGTCTGATCGAGGAGTCTAAGATTCACTGTGCAAGAGAACACTTCAAAGCCATCTCCGATGGGAATGTGGTATACGACGTGGTCGACAGCTACAAGTCCCTGCTGGAGAAGGTAATGAAATAACGCGTATGAAACACAAGGTGAAGGTGTAAGTTCCTGCCAAAAAGCGTGGGCTCTTCGGCATAAAGAAAAATTGCTATTATGGCGATGGGCAATTCATAGATGAGTCGATAGAGGCCGCGCCAATGCAAAAGAAGTTGGGTAAGTGGTTCGGCCTTTTTGCGCTATGAGGATGAAAATATATGGTTGACACAGAAGATGATTGCCACATTGTATGATGTTGGTTTACCGACGATAAATGAACATATTAAAAAAATATACGCGGACAGTGAATTGGAAGAGGCCACAACTATTCGGAATTTCCGAATAGTTCAAACCGAAGGTTCTCGTCAGGTCACACGCGATACCAAGCACTATAGCCTTCAAATGATAGGTAGCAAAGCGCCGGCATGCATGCTCTCACTATAAAAATTACCACCTATTGCACGTATCCTACCACCTATTGCAAATCGGTGGAAATGCGCCTATGTACGTGTAACAATACAATCAACAGTCAAGCGCAAGACTAAGAAACAACCAACATAGCATGCACGAAAGGAGGACGTGTGCGTATTGAAATTAAGCTCGACGACGCCTACGAAGAGCCCACGCTTGTTATTATGACCAACAAGGTTACCGACGAGATAAAGCTGCTCATGGACAAGCTTAAAGATGAACCTGCGCAGCTAATTGCCGGGTTTAATGATGACGCGTGTGTGGTGCTCAATCCAAAGGACATCGTGCGTGTGTTTGCTCAATCGGGGAAGGTTATAGCCGAAACGCTGCACGGATTTTACAATCTTCACCTGCGGCTTTATGAAGTGGAAGAGCGGCTTAAAACAAAGAGTTTTGTGCGTATTTCAAACTCCGACATCATTAATTTAGCGAAGGTTACAAGTTTTGATTTAAGCTTTGCGGGCACGATTCACGTAAAGCTGAGTAACGGCACCGAAACGTACGTTTCACGGCGATTTGTTGGAAAGATTAAACAGCTCTTAGGTTTGAAGGGCAGTGGCAAGTAACGGCGCACGTTGTGGTGCTGGCGCGTTGCGCTGTGCTTTGTAATGCAGATTCGCTACGCAATGTGCACGGTTTGTGTACGTACTGTGTGCACTTTGTGGATGTGCATATGCACGTTGTGAGCGCACGCATAGCGCGTAAGGCATGTAGCAGGCATGTTCATTTTGAAAGGCGGCAATTATGAATACGAAAACATTGAAACAACAACTTATTTCTCTCGGACTTCTTGGTTTCCCTTTGGGTGTTACCATCGGCTACGTTATTACCATATTGGTATCGCTCGGTGTGGGCGATGGCCGGTATTACGCGGTAAACGAACCCCTCATTGCTTTTGCGGGTGGCGAGCTCAACGCGGTTATGCTACAAGCGCTGCTGGGCGGCATTCTTGGCATGGGCTATGCGATGGCATCAGTTGTGTGGGACATTGATTCGTGGAGTCTTGCCAGGAAAACAGCCGTCTATCTGGTGATTGGCTGCGTTTTGCTTTTCCCAATTTCGTACATTGCGCATTGGATGCCGCGCAACGTAGTAGGCGTGCTGGTGTACGTGGGCATTTTTGTTGTGATTTTTGTTGTTGTGTGGCTGGTGCAATACATGATTTACAAGCGTCAAGTAAACGAAATGAATAGCAAGTTGTCCCGCTAGCTACGTGTGGTTTGAGCGCATGTTTGAGCACATGCGATTACCATAGCTACTGTATCGGCAGTCTTCTGTCTGCCGATTTTTATTGCCCCAAACAATTTTTTGTAACCTGAAATTTGTGTTGCAAAGTTTTTGAGCTAGATGTATATTTTGTGTAAATATACAATGCAATGCACATGGACTTGTTTGCACAGATAAGAGGAGCACATATGTTTTCCCTAAATGACTTACATAAAACGCAGCGGGGGGGGGCGTAGCTCTTAGAGCTACCTGTGCCGCCCTTATCGCACTCGGTAGCATACCTGCCGCTGCCGCTATTTCTCCTAATTTCTCTCAAGTTGCTTTTGCTACAACTAGCGATTCTGATGAATATCATTTTCCCGATAAATACATAGATGGGTTGACTACTGCGGCAGACTGGAAAACCATTTCGTATATAAGTACTGATACTTATAAGTGGTATTGTGATGGTGATTGTTGGAAAACCCTATCTTCGTCCAATTCTTACAACAAAAATGATGATTTTAGCGGCGCAGATTCCTCTGAATTTAAAAGTGATTATCTCTTGCAATTAAAGACACTGTTAAGTGCTAATACAAATAAAAAAGAAATACCAGTAAAGGACACGTATAGCACTATTGAAGCTGCATTAACTGATCCTGATAAATTTTATGAACTCTACACTAAGGTAACAGGCAATCTGAATACCTATACAACATGTTCTGATATGGCCGGGTTTAAAGAAAGCATCACATCAAAACCGACTAATGATACTGATGTATTTTTACAAGATGTAACAGCATCACTGCTCGAAAAGATGTCTGGTAATAAAAATATCGGTAGGTATGTGTCTAATAGCGGTTTCGTATGCGCAGTAAACTCTGAAATTACGGCACCAGAACAATGCCATTTTTATACTTCTAGTGATTCGTCTTCCTATCATGACTATTATAAGACTTATTTTGATTATTGGACTAAAGTATTAAGTCTTCCTGATAAAAACTGGTCATTTTCTTACGAAAACACTGCTAACGGCTGTTTGTTACCACATAGATTGTACGATGAGTTTGATCGACTTTACGACGTAGATAACAAACCTAAGTATCTGGTACAAAAAGCTGTTGTATTTGATTATAATTCATCTGAGGATTCGGGACAATATTATTATTCTACAGTACATTATGGTATAGAACGATTCAGCTACGAGCTTCCTTTGCATACAATAGCAAAATTTGTAAAAGATGTTACGATTCCAACGCCCAAAGAAAAAGTTCCCGTTGCAAACCAAAGTTCATTAAACGACAACGAACTACAAGCCATTCGCACACTCTATAAGCCCGCATTTATAGAAGCACTAAAAAGCGACATTAAGAGTATAAACAAGATAAAAGGGCTGGTAGACCGTGCAAAAGTTGTACAAAAAGGTACGAACATTGTAATAAGCGTCCCCGGTATAAAAACGCAAGTGGTGCCCGTGACAGACATCACCACAACGCTCGATGCCGCTAAACAGGACGCCACAAAAACCATTAAGGCGCTAACACATCTTAAAAGACTTGCGAAGAAGCCATATCTGCTCCGTGTAAAAAATGCAACAACTATCAAAGATATAGACCAGGCTATAAAAGATGCACAGACTGCAGATCTTGCATCAGCTGATGCTGCAACTGCCAGAGCTGAGCTTGAAGCGAAGATTGGAGTTGCCACAGGGCTGCAAAACAAAGATGCATACAAATATGCGTCATCTGACAAAAAGGATGCGTTTGATAAAGCATTGGATGATGCAAGGGCATTTGATATTAATTCTAAGAAATCTGCAGCCGACCTTGCAAGTGTCAATTCCGCGCTCGACACCGCTATGGATAATCTCGACGGCGAGGAAAAGGTCTTTGATAAAAAGAAAGCTGAAGCACTAGCCAAACTTACAGATTATGGCATACCAAATGATGGGCAGGATAATCCATACAGAATTGCAATCAATAATGCAGATGACACCGATGGTATAAACAATGTTCTTATTACCCTTAGTAAACAGCTACTTGGAAAAGTGATTAGATCAGCCAATGAGCTGAAGACTAATGCAGATGTTAAATACACTCAGGCATCAAAAGGTACCAAGGAACCATTTGAAACGCAACTTAGTGAAGCAACAACACTATACGATAAAAATGATGTTCCGCTGCCTACGCTGGAAAAACTTGACGGTGCCAGGGATGGTCTGAGCAAGGCTATGAATGATCTCGACGGAGTAGCTCAAGCTCAACTAGCAAACAAAAAGAGTGAGGCAAATAACCTGCTTAAGGACTATGGTTTGTCTGATGAAGATAAACGGAAGTTCGAAGACAAAATTAAAGGTGCACAGAGTGAAACTGATGTAGACAACCTTCTTAAGGATGCAAAGCTCACCGGTGCTAAAACGCAAGCGGTACAAGCTGTTACTGACGCCGCTACGCAAAAGAAGCAAGACCTTATGACTAATCAAGGCACGTCTACAAAAGACGAAGTTGAAGCTGCTCAAAAAGAGGTAGGCCAATTTGCAGATGAAGCAATAAAAAAGATCAAAGCCGTAAAAACTGGAGAAACTGAAGATGCTGTTAACGCCATAAAGGACGAAGCTATTAGTAAGATCAATGGCGTAGTTGCAAAAAATGCCGCCAAAGATAAAGCAAAGTCAACTATTAATAACTTAACGCACCTTGATCAGAACGATAAGGATGGCTACTGCGGTCAGGTTGACCAAGCATCTGACCAAGACGGCATAAACAAAGTTGTTGAAGCTGCAAAGAAAGCCGACCTTGATAAAGTTAAAGACACTGCAAAGAACACCATTAACGACTTAAAGTTTCTTGAGCCGAACCAAAGGACAACTTACACTGGCCAGGTTGACCAAGCAGGCAATGAAGCTGCCGTGAACACTGTAGTTAAGAATGCTCAAGCAGCCGACCTTGCAAACGCAACCGCCGCAAAGAAAAAAGCCAATGATGAGCTCGGTGGTCTTGGTTTAACTGACGATGAGAAAA